>JANREX010000055.1 GCA_030758115.1 Paracoccaceae bacterium
TCTTCGGCCGCGACGTCGTCCCGGAGGTATGCAGGATCAATGCCACGTCGTCGGCTGTGGGGGCGATGTCGGCCGCCGCGCCGGTCACATCGGTCGAAAGCGTGAAGCTGCCTGCCGGTTCGGTCGGCGTCAGTTCGAGCACGGTCAGACCGAACCGCTTGGCCGCCGCGCGGGCAGGGCCGTCATAGCCGGCCTCGAGGATGATTGCGCGGGCCTTGAGATCCTCCAGGTAGAAGGCGAATTCGTCTTCCTTGTACGCGGGATTCAGCGGGCAGGTTGTGGCGGATTGCGCCACGGTCACGAAGGCCGCGGCCATCTCGGGCCCATTGGGCAGCACAATGGCCACGCGGTCCTGCGCGCCCACGCCTGCGCCGCGCAAAAATGTCCGCACTGTTCGTGTCAGGTCATTGAGTTGTCCATAGGTCATCCAGTCCCGTCCCGGAGCGCCAATGGCATTGGCGGTTTCAGGATGGTGCTGGATAAGGTCTGCGAGGGTATGCATCAATTGTCTCTCTTTTTGGTCGTCTTTTTGTTGATCTGGCCCGTTGGCCGCAGCCGGGGCATTGTCAGTTTTTCGCCATTGCCCGCTTGCGCCGCAGAAGCTTTATGCCCGGCAAAAGGATCAGGATGATCGCGATGATGGTGATCGGCCCTGCGATCGGCCGGTTGAAGAAGATCATCGGATCGCCCGAGGACAGCAGCAGGGACTGGCGCAGGGTGGGTTCGGCGATGGGGCCCAGCACGATGGCCAGCACGGCGGGGGCCAGCGGATAGTCGAACTTGCGCAGGAAGAATGCCGCCATCCCGAAAATCACGATGAGCCAGAGGTCATGCATGCTGCGCGAGGCCGCGAAGCCGCCGATGATGGACAGCACGAAGATCAGCGGCGCGAGGATCGTGAACGGCATCCTGAGCATCCACACAAAGAGCGGAATGAAGGCCAGGTTGATCACGAGTGCCGCGATGTTCGAGATGTAGAAGGATCCGATCAGGCCCCAGACGAATTCGGTTTCATCAAGGAACAGTCGCGGTCCCGGTGTGAGGCCCCAGATCACCATGCCGCCCAGCAGGATCGCCGTTGTCGGCGAACCGGGAATGCCCAGCGTGAGCATCGGCAACATCGAGCCGGTCGAGGCCGAGTTGTTGGCCGCCTCGGGGGCCGCCACACCATCGGGCGAGCCATTGCCGTATTCCTCGGGTGTCTTCGACAGCATCTTGGCCACGCCATAGGACATCAGCGAACCTGGGGTCGCGCCCGCCGCCGGCAGGATGCCCACGAAGAACCCGATGAGAGAACCGATCCAGGTCCCTTTCCAGCCGCGCTGCATGGCCTCCTTGGCGTCCGACGCCATGCCTTTGACCGTCATCTTGGGGTTTGTCGTGGTCACTTCGCCCCGTGTCTGTTCGATCGTCCACAGCATTTCCCCGATGCCGTAGACGCCGATGGCCAGAACGATGAAGCCGATCCCGCGCATGAAGCCGTCGATTTCGAAAAGCACCAGCCGCGGCTCGCCGGAGATCGTGTCAAAGCCGACGGCGGCCAGCACAAGCCCGAGGCAGATCGAAAACACCGTCTTGGGGATGTCGTCACCGCCAAGGCCCACGAAAGTGGCAAAGGCCAGCAGCATCAGCGCGAAGATTTCCGGCGGCCCGAAGGACAGCGCCGTCGATGCCAGAACCGGTGCGAAAAGCGTGAAGAGGACATTGGCGACCGTGCCGCCGACGAACGAGGCCAGCGCCGCGGTGACAAGCGCCAGGCTCGCCCGCCCCTGAAGGGCCAGTGGACGGCCGTCGAAGGTCGTGGCCACGGCCGTCGAGGCGCCGGGTATCCCAAGGGTGACGGATGAAATCGCCCCCCCGTACATCGCGCCATAATAGATCGCCGCAAGAAAGATGATGGCGGAATTGGGCGGCACAAGGAAAGTGATCGGCAGCAGGATCGCCACACCGTTCACCGAGCCCAGTCCGGGCATGGCGCCGATGAACAGCCCGACTGTGACGCCAATGATGATCAGGGCGAAATTGACTGGCTCAAGCGCCAACAGGATACCATCGGCAAGAAAGGAAATGACTTCCATGGAAGACCTCGGGTCTGGGGGGATTTCAATAGATGATGTCGTACATCAGGTCGAAGAAGGGCTGGGTAAACGACATCCCCTGAGGCATGGAAATCAGCATGACCGCCTCGAAGAAGAAGAAGAGCCCGATCGGCAACAGAATCGAGATCGTCAGGGTCAGAAACCATGAATGCCGGCCGAGGAAGCGCAGGTAGTAGAACAGGAACGCAGCAACCGCGCCATACATGGACACGATCGAGATCAGCGCGACAAAAACCACGACGCTGCCGCCGACATACAGCAGCGTCCGCCAGCCGAAGGCATCCATCAAGGGTTCGTCGGACCGTGAGGCAGGGGATAGGCCGCGCCACCAGTTCCACGCACTGGCAAGGCAACTCAGCAGCATTCCGAGGGCAAGCCAGAACGGCCAGAACCCGCCACCCGGTCCCTGTCCGCGAATGTAGCCGATGGGAAGTTCGGTGCTCTTCCACATCAGATAGAGGGAAAAGAGGGCAAGGAGCCCCACAAGAGATATCTCACCTTGGCGCATGACTGCCCTCTTTCCTGACTCTGGTCTCAGTTGCTCATTTCGGACAGAAGCTGACGATGGTTCTGGACCTGCCGGGACCAGTAGGCGCGGGTTTCGGCCTCATCCATGATCAGCGGGGACAGGCTTTCCGAAACCAGATATCCCTGCCACTTCTCGCTGTCGTAAACCTTGCCGAAGACCTCGCGGTAATAGGCGGCGGCTTCATCCGACATGCCAGGTGCACCGACGATGGCACGCTGGTTGTAATACGAGAAATCGTGGCCCTTTTCCTTCAGGGTCGGCACGTCGGGATAGGCTTCCATCCGTTCGTCCGAGAAGGCAAGAAGCGGCACGAAATCGCCAGCCTCGTAAAAGCCTTTGGCCTCGGACGGGTTGTTCACCGTCGCCATGATCTGCTTGCCCGCAAGATCCTTGGCCACCGCACCGCCGCCGTCATAGGGGATGTACTTGACCTTCAGGTCATAGGCGCCGGACATGTAGGCGATGACGATCGAGTCTTCCTGGCCGGTGCCGGTTCCACCCATGACGAACTCGCCATCCATTTCCTTCACCTTGGCGACGAATTCCTCGAAGGTGGCGATGCCCGAGTCCTTGTGGACCCAAAGCACAAACGGATCGACGCCCATCATGATGATCGGGGTGAAGGTTTCGATGTCGACGCCAAGCGCCTCCTGACGGATCGGTGTCGTGTAGAAGGAATTCAGCGTGACCAGCAGGGTGTGATCGGGATCGCGCGCGTCCTTGAGGTGCAGCAGCGACTCGGCCCCTGAGCCGCCACCCCGGTTGGTGGGGATCAAGGGGCGGTTGGTCAGGCCGTTGGCCTCGACCACGGACTGGATGAAACGCGCGATCTGATCCGCGCCGCCGCCCGCGCCGGCCATGATGGTGAAATCAATCGGGCGTTTCGGCTGCCAGCCATCGGCGAAAGCCGCGATTGGCAGCGTCGCGATCGTGGTGCTGGCTGCCAGAGCAAGGAAAAGTCTCTTGGTAAGTTTCATGTTGGGTTCCTCCCTAGAATGTCCGGTCGTCCCGGAGTGATTTTCCCGCGTCATGCGCGGCCCTTTCTGAATTCCCGCGAAGTGCCGCGCCGTGGCGGTTTGCGCAGACCAAATGATGCGTCAATGCGCCATCAGAACCGGCATCTCGGTGTTGTCCACGATGCGCTGGGTGTTGCCGCCGAACAGCATCTCGGTCTCATGGCTGTGGCTGTAGGCCCCTGTCACAAGCAGGCTGGCACCGATATCCCTGCAGGTGGCCAGAAGCTCGGTCGCAGGGTCCTTGCCGTCAAAGTGAACGATCTCGGCGGTGATCCCGCGAAGAGCATAATAGGCTGCCAGTTCCTCGGCGGTCGGCCCGTGAGGCTGCATTTTGCCGCCGGTCAGAATGCTCACGCGCTTGGCCGCATGCACGATGTCCAGCGACGAGGCGACAGCACGCGCGGCAGGCAGCGATCCGTTCCAGCCCACCGCCACGTGCTGCGCGAAGGTTGCGTCAGGGTGCAGCTGTCCCGGACAGATCAGCACCGGGCGTCCTGCACCGTAGAGCGCTGATTTCAGGGAACTCTGTCCCAGGTTGCTTTCCCGCTGCGGCTTTGGAAGCACGATCAGATCGGACAGGCGGCCCGCGTGCCGGACCACATCGGCCATGCGCCCCGGTTCTTCCGTGAAGGTGCAGGTGGCCATGCCGTCTGCGTGGCCATCTTCCTTCATTCCGAATTCGCGTGCCAGGCGATGCAGGATGCCGCGCAGATGGTCCTCCTGCCGGTTGGCCAGTTCGACGGCCTGCTCCAGCATCACCTTGCGCGCAAAGTCATTCAGCGGAACGCCCTGCGGGATCAGGTCCTTCGGCTGGACACGGCAATGCACGACATTGACCTGTGCATCGTGCTGCTTGGCCAGTTCCGCCGCATGCGCAAGCACGGTCGCGACCATGCCATCGCCGCGCACCGGAACCAGAATTGACTTCAACATCGTGTTATTCCCCCGCGTCGTGTTCCGCAGCCGTGTCTTGGCATTTTCTTACGGGGTGAACCCTTCATCGGGGCTCATCCGGCAGGCGGTGCGAAAGAAAATTACGCGCAGGATTGTTTCGTCAAGAGGTAAAGTATTGAAATATTTTTACGCAGCCATTTTTTCGATATTTATTAAGCTCTTGTAAAATATAAAATTTTCTGCATCCCGAAGTATACCGCAATTTTGGAATGTTTTTGCCGCGCCGCGCCATCCCAAGGCGACCCGTTCGGCACTGTCACTTGATGAGATTCGCGCGGTTCACTGTCGCGGGTCCCAAGGCCCCGGATGCGTCGACACATCTGCACAAGGCCCTGGTCCGGCATGACAAGGCCGGGCAGGCGGGCTGGTTTGGCGGCGGCCCGCCAACTTTGCGCGAAGGCCTGCGAGGGGTCAGAACCGTGTCGAAACGCGCCGCCATTTGCGCCGCGTAGCGTGGCCGCTATCGCGCCGGAAGCCCTGTATAGACATAGTCACTGGTCGAGATGTCGCCATGCCAGGCATAGACCGACATGAACGCCGCATCGCGGGTGCGCGACGCATGGGGCATCATCGAAGGGTGGTGCGATCGCTCTCCGGGTAGATGTGGCTGATAGGGCGCGTCGCCCCGTATCCAGTCCACTTCACCGGCCAGCATGATATAGATCTCTTCCGCCGGATGCGTGCGAATGCCGTATTCGGCATGGGGCGTCATCCCGTAAAGGCCCAGCCGCACACGATCCGACCGGATCAGCCCGTCCGGCCCCAGCAATTCCACATGCACCTTCGCGCGGCTGTGTTCGACATAGAGCGGCGTGCTTGAGGTTTGCGGCGGCGCCCAGTCGAACGGTAACGCCGCGATCAGGCTGCAGACCGGCAGCGCGTCGGGGCGCGTCATCACATCCAGAAAGGGTTGGGGCAGGGGGGTGGGCGCTGCCGGAGGATGCCCCTCGAGCCGCGCCTCACGCAGCGCCGCGCGCACATGGGCTTCGATGTCCTGCGATCCCGAAAAGACGGTCTCAAGCTCTGCGAAGAGGGGCGCGAGATACATCAGGGTTCCTGCTCTGTATCGCCAAGGTGACCGCCAGCATCCGACGCAATGGCTGCGAAAGCAAGC
>JANREX010000056.1 GCA_030758115.1 Paracoccaceae bacterium
TCCCGGCCTGCCGCCACCCCGCTGGACCAGGCCCATTGGAAATTGTAGCCGCCCAGCCAGCCGGTGACGTCCACGGCCTCGCCGATGAAGTATAGCCCCGGCACGGTCTTGGACATCATGCTCTGCGAGGACAGCCCGTCGGTATCGACCCCGCCCAGCGTCACCTCGGCGGTGCGGTAGCCCTCGGATCCGGTGGGGGTCAGCGCCCATCCGGTCAGCCGGTCCGCCAGCGCGCGCAGCTTGGCGTCGTTCTGATCGGCCAGATTGCCCGCCAGCGCCCATTCCGTGGCCAGGTGATCCGCCAGCCTGCCCGGCAGCATCTGTGCCAGCACCGTCTGCATCTGCCGTTTGCCCGATGCCTGCCGCTGGGTGCGCAGGACCTCATAGGGATCGGCGTCCGGCAGCAGGTTGACGCGGATGCTCTCGCCCTCGACCCAGTAGCTGGAGATCTGCAGGATCGCGGGGCCTGACAGGCCGCGATGGGTGAACAGCATCGCCTCGGCAAAGCTGGTGTGACCGCAGGCCGCGGTCACCGGTGTCGCGACACCCGCCAGCGGCGCGAAACGCTCGGGCTGGAAGGTCAGCGGCACAAGGGCAGGGCGGATATCGGTCAGCGCATGGCCGAATTGCCGCGCGATATCATAGGCCAGACCCGTCGCCCCCATCTTGGGGATCGACTTGCCCCCCGTGGCCACGATCAGGTTGGCGGCTTGCACCACGACCTGCCGCCCCTCGCGCTCCAGCGTCACGCCGAAGCCCGCGCCATCGCGGGTCACCGACAGCACAGCGGTCGACAGCCAAAGATCAGCCCCGACCGTCTTCATCTCGGCCAGCAGCATCGCCACGATATCCTTGGCCGAGCGGTCGCAGAACAGCTGCCCCAGCGTCTTTTCGTGCCAGGCGATGCCATGGCGGGCCACGAGGTCGAGAAAATCCCACTGGGTGTAACGTTTCAGCGCCGATTTGCAGAAATGCGGGTTGCGGCTGATGAAATTGGCGGGGCTTGCGTGCATGTTGGTGAAGTTGCACCGCCCCCCGCCCGAGATGCGGATCTTCTCGCCCGGCGCCTTGGCGTGATCCACGACAAGGACGCGGCCCCCCGCATGGGCGGCCGCCATAAGCCCCGCGGCCCCGGCACCAAGGATCAGCGTGTCAACTTGCATGGACGGGCAGGTGGCGCGATTTGCCCTTCAAGGCAAGGGGATAAGGCTTTCATTGCGGATATTTTCGCGCTACACTGGCCCTCAGACCCCGAAAAGGGGCGATGTTCGAGGCAGTGTACGGCGGTAATCCATGACAGAGATGGTCTATGGCTCGGTTCCGGTCAGGAACGCGGAGCCTGTTCTTCCCAAATGGTGGCGCACCATCGATCGCTGGTCGATGTCATGCATCCTGATCCTGTTCGGGATCGGGTTGCTGCTGGGCTTCGCCGCCTCGCCGCCGCTGGCTTCCAAGAACGGGCTGGCGCCCTTTCACTATGTCGAGCGCCAGGCGATGTTCGGCGGTCTGGCCCTGATCGCGATGTTCCTGACCTCGATGATGTCGCCGCTGCTGGTGCGCCGGTTGGCGGTCATCGGCTTTCTGGTCGCCTTCATCTCGTTGATCGGTCTGCCCTTCTTTGGCACCGATTTCGGCAAGGGCGCGATGCGGTGGTATTCGCTGGGTTTCGCCAGCGTGCAGCCTTCCGAATTCCTCAAGCCCGGCTTCATTGTCGTGGCGGCATGGATGCTGGCCGCGGGGCAAGAGATCAACGGCCCGCCGGGGCGGCTGTGGTCGCTGATGCTGGCCGCGGTCATCGTGCTGCTTCTGGCGTTCCAGCCCGATTTCGGGCAGGCCGCGCTGATCCTGTTCGGCTGGGGCGTGATGTATTTCGTGGCAGGCGCGCCGATGGTCCTGCTGGTGGCGATTGCCGGGCTTGTCGTGCTGGGCGGCACCTTTGCCTATGAGAATTCCGAGCATTTCGCGCGCCGCATCGACGGGTTCCTGACCCCCGAGGTCGATCCGCGCACGCAGCTGGGCTATGCCACGAACGCGATCCAGGAGGGTGGCTTCTTCGGGGTGGGCGTCGGCGGTGGCGAAGTGAAATGGTCGCTGCCGGATGCGCATACCGATTTCATCATCGCGGTCGCGGCCGAGGAATATGGCCTGATCCTGGTGCTCTGCATCATCGCGCTTTACGCAAGCGTGGTCGTGCGCTCGCTGCTGCGGCTGATGCGCGAACGCGATCCCTTCATCCGTCTGGCGGGCACCGGTCTTGCCTGCATGTTCGGCGTGCAGGCGCTGATCAACATGGGCGTGGCCGTGCGGCTGCTGCCCGCCAAGGGCATGACGCTGCCCTTCGTCAGCTATGGCGGTTCCTCGCTGATCGCGGGGGGTATCGCCGTGGGCATGCTGCTGGCCTTCACCCGCACCCGTCCGCAGGGCGAGATCGGAGACATCCTGAGGGGGCGGATCAGATGAACCGCGACGCGCCCCTTCTGGTCATCGCGGCAGGCGGCACGGGCGGGCACATGTTCCCGGCCCAGTCCCTGGCCGAGGTGATGCTGCGGCGTGGATGGCGTGTGAAGCTGAGCACCGATGCGCGCGGCGCGCGCTACACGGGCGGCTTTCCCCATTCGGTCGAGGTCGAACAGATCGCCAGCGCGACTTTCGCGCGCGGCGGCATCCTGGCCAAGACCATGGTGCCCTTCCGCGTGCTGGGCGGCGTTCTTGGCGCGCTCTGGCGGATGCGGGGGGACCGGCCCGCGGCGGTGGTGGGCTTTGGCGGATACCCCGCGATTCCGGCCGTGGCGGCAGCGACGCTCTTGCGGCTGCCGCGCATGATCCATGAACAGAACGGCGTGCTGGGCCGGGTGAACCGGCTGTTTGCGCCGCGCGTGCACAAGGTGGCCTGCGGGACATGGCCCACCGATCTGCCCGCCGGGGTCGAGGGCCTGGACGTGGGCAACCCTGTGCGCGCGGCGGTGCTGGAACGGGCGGGGGCCGGATATATCGCGCCGGGCGACTATCCGATGTCGCTTCTGGTGATCGGTGGCAGCCAGGGGGCGCGCATCCTGTCGGATGTCGTGCCCGCCGCGGTGGCGGCCCTGCCGGACGCGGTGCGCCGCAACCTGCGCGTCAGCCACCAGGCCCGCGCCGAGGATGTCGAGCGGGTCGAGGGGGCCTATGCCGAGGCGGGCATCGCTGCCGAGGTGAAACCCTTCTTTCAGGACGTGCCGCGCCGGATCAGCGAGGCGCAGCTGGTGATCAGCCGTGCCGGTGCATCAAGCGTGGCGGACCTCAGCGTGATCGGGCGGCCTTCGATCCTGATCCCCTTTGCCGCGGCGACGGCCGATCATCAGACCGCCAATGCGCGCGGGCTGGTCGATGCGGGGGCCGCGATCCTGATCCCCGAAAGCCGGCTGGATGCGCAGATTCTGGCCGAACAGATGATGCTGGTGCTGGACAATCCCCAAGGGGCCGAGGATATGGCCCGCGCGGCGCTGTCCTGCGGGCGGCCCGATGCGGCGCAGACCCTGGCCGACATGGTCGAGGCGCTGGCCCAGGCACACAAGACCCCGAAAGGCGCAAGATGAACGCGGCAACCAAACTTCCCGGCGACGTAGGTCCCATCCATTTCGTGGGCATCGGCGGCATCGGCATGTCCGGCATCGCCGAGGTGCTGCTGAACCACGGCTATACCGTGCAGGGATCGGACCAGAAGACCACCAAGATCACCGACCGGCTGGCGGGGCTGGGTGCCACGATCTTCGAGGGGCAGGCGGCCGAGAACCTGGCGGGCGCGCAGGTCGTCGTGATCTCGAGCGCGATCAAGCCGGGCAACCCCGAACTGGATGAGGCGCGCCGCATGGGCCTGCCGGTCGTGCGCCGGGCCGAGATGCTGGCCGAACTGATGCGGCTGAAATCCAACATCGCCATCGCGGGCACCCATGGCAAGACCACGACCACCACGATGGTGGCCGAGGTGCTGGTGGCCGGTGGCATCGACCCCACGGTCGTCAATGGCGGGATCATCCACGCCTATGGCTCGAACGCCCGGATGGGGCAGGGCGAGTGGATGGTGGTCGAGGCCGACGAGAGCGACGGCACCTTCAACCGGCTGCCCGCGACCATCGCCATCGTGACCAATATCGACCCCGAACACATGGAACACTGGGGCGATTTCGAGCGGCTGAAACAGGGGTTCCTCGATTTCGTGTCGAACATCCCCTTCTACGGCGTGGCGGTCTGCTGCACCGATCATCCCGAGGTGCGCAGCCTTGTCGGGCGGATAACCGACCGGCGCGTGATCACCTATGGCTTCAACGCGCAGGCCGATGTGCGCGCGCTGAACCTGCGCTATGAGGGCGGGGTGGCGCATTTCGATATCGCCCTGCAGGCCGAGGATATCGTGATCGAGGGCTGCTCGCTGCCGATGCCCGGCGATCACAACGTCTCGAACGCGCTGGCGGCGGTGGCCGTGGCGCGGCACCTGGGCATGAAGGGCGACGAGATCCGCGGCGCGCTGGCGGCCTTCGGTGGCGTGAACCGCCGCTTCACCAAGGTGGGCGAGGTGGGTGGCGTCACCATCATCGACGATTACGGCCATCACCCGGTCGAGATCGCGGCGGTGCTGAAAGCCGCGCGCCAGGCCACGCAGGGCCGCGTGATCGCGGTGCACCAGCCGCATCGCTATACGCGGCTGTCCGCATTGTTCGAGGATTTCTGCGGTTGCTTCAACGAGGCCGATGTCGTGGCCATCGCCGAGGTCTACGCGGCAGGCGAGGCGCCCATCGCGGGCGCCAGCCGCGATGACCTGGTGGCGGGGCTGATCCGGCACGGGCATCGCCATGCGCGGGCGGTGACGGACGAGGATGACCTGCTGCGCCTTGTGCGCGAACAGGCGCGGCCCGGCGACATGGTGGTCTGCCTGGGCGCTGGCACGATCAGCGCCTGGGCGAACAACCTGCCCGCGCGGCTGCAGGGCTGAGCGGGTGCGCCCGGTCCGCGCCCGTTGGTTCGCGCGGAACGGTTGCATGATGGATATTTGGAGCAAGAAGAAACAGCGGGCATGCTGCGGGAGGGCAAGCCATGGCTGAGGCGCTGAAGCGACGCATCGGGCCCGGGCTGCTGACCGCCTATGGCGTGGGCATCATGGTGGGCGCGGGCATCTACGTGCTGACCGGGGCCGCCGCCGGGGCGGCGGGCGTCTGGGCGCCGCTGTCCTTCGCGCTGGCGGCGATCGTCGCGGTGCCGACCGCGCTGAGCTTTGCCGAACTGTCCGCGCGCATTCCCGAGGCGGCGGGGGATTCATCCTATGTCGAGGTCGGGCTGCGCCGTCACACCCTGGCGATGGCGGTGGGGGCGGTCAATGTGATCGCGGGCATCGTGGCGGCGGCGGCGGTGCTGCGTGGCGGTGTGGGCTACCTGACCTCGATCCTCGATATTCCCTTTGTCTGGGGCGTTGTCGGTCTTGGGGCGGCGATGACGGTGATCGCCGTGGTGGGGGTGCTGGAAAGCCTGACATTCGCGGCCGTCATGACCGTGATCGAGGTGATCGGCCTGACGCTGGTGATCGGCGCGGGCTTTGCCGCGGCACCTGTCGCGGAATGGACAGCCCCACCCGCGCCGGAATGGTCCGGTGTGGCGGCGGCGACGATATTCGCCTTTTTCGCCTTCATCGGTTTCGACGACATCGTCAACATCGCCGAGGAGACCCATGCGCCCGGGTACACAATGCCCCGCGCGATCCTGGGGGCGCTGGCGATCACGGGGCTTTTGTACATGCTGGTGTCGCTGGCGGCGGTCCGGGCCGTGCCGCGCGAGGTGCTGGGCGCCTCGGAACGCCCGCTGGCGCTGGTCTGGGAGGCGGGGGTCGGAACATCCGCCGCTTTCCTCGCGGCCATCGCGGTGGCGGCGGCGCTGAACGGGGTGCTGGCGCAGATCGTCATGGCGGCGCGGGTGCTGTTCGGTCTTGGCAAACGCTCGCCCGGTTTCGCGGTCTTTCGCCATGCGCACAAGCGGTTCGGCACGCCGGTGCTGGGCACGGTGGTGATCGGCGCGGCGGTCACGGCCTCGGCGCTGACCCTGCCGGTGGCGGTGCTGGCCGAGATCACCACCCAGGCCCTGCTGATCGTCTTCGCCATCGTCAACGCGGCGCTGATCGGGTTGAAGCGGCGCGTGCCGGATGGGCCTTTCGTGGTGCCCATGGCCGTGCCCGTGCTGGGGATCATCACCTGCGTGCTGACATTCATGGCGTCTTTCATGGGGGGCGCGTCATGAGCCTGTCGCTGATCCTTGCCTGTCTCTGGGCGCTGGCGGCCAACATGGCCGCGATGTTCCCCGCGCGCGACAATCACTGGCGGCGGGCCTATGTGCTGATCGCCTTCGGTATTCCCCTTCTGGGCTATGTGACCTATGAGAACGGGCCAGTCATCGGCCTCATGGTCATGGTGGCTGGCATGAGCATGCTGCGCTGGCCGGTCATCTATCTTGGCCGCTGGATGCGCCGCCGGATGGAGAAGTGAGATGGCCCGACCCGACCGGATCGAGGGGCTGCGCGGCAGCCTGAGCGCAGGCAAGCCGCTGTCCGATCTGACATGGCTGCGCGTGGGCGGGCCGGCCGACTGGATCTACCAGCCCGCCGACACCGAGGATCTGGCCCATTTCCTGGGCGCGCTGGATGCGGATGTCGCGGTCTTTCCCATGGGTGTGGGCAGCAACCTGATCGTGCGCGACGGCGGCCTGCGCGCGGTGGTGATCCGTCTGGGGCGCGGCTTCAACGGGATCGAGATCGCGGGCGACCGCGTCATCGCGGGGGCGGCGGCGCTGGATGCCCATGTGGCACGGCGCGCGGCCGAAGCCGGGCTGGACCTGACCTTTCTGCGCACCATCCCCGGCAGCATCGGCGGGGCGGTGCGGATGAACGCGGGCTGCTACGGCTCCTATGTGGCCGATGTGCTGTGCGGGGTCGAGGCGGTCACCCGCGACGGGCGCATCGTGACGCTGGACCGCGACGCCTTGGGCCTGTCCTACCGGCAAAGCGTCCTGCCCGAGGGCTGGGTGCTGACGCGCGCCACTTTCGCGGCACCCGCAGGCGATCCCGCCACCCTGGCCGCGCGGATGGACGAGCAGATCGCCCGCCGCGATGCCAGCCAGCCCACCAAGGACCGCAGCGCCGGCAGCACCTTCCGCAACCCGGCCGGATTTTCCAGCACCGGGCGCGCCGATGACGTGCATGATCTGAAGGCCTGGAAGCTGATCGAGGATGCCGGCATGCGCGGCGCGCGGCTGGGCGGCGCGCAGATGAGCGAGATGCATGCCAATTTCCTGATCAACGCGGGTGGGGCCAGCGCCGCCGATCTGGAAAACCTTGGCGAATTGGTGCGAAAAAAGGTTTACGATTCAACCGGGATCACGCTAGAGTGGGAAATCATGAGGGTCGGCGAAACGACCCCTGCGAGCGGTTGACAGGCACTATCACACATAAGGGTCACTGACCCCTGAACAAAAGGGTCATTCAAGGCCCGGGATTCGAGGCACGGATTGGGTATGTCGGGCAGGACACCCCCCAAGGTTGCGGTATTGATGGGCGGCGCTTCGGCCGAACGCGAGGTGTCGTTGTCATCGGGGCGTGAATGCGCCACGGCGCTGCTGGCCGAAGGCTATGAGGTGGTCACGCTGGATGCCGGCGCCGATCTGCCCGCGCGCCTGGCCGAGGTCGCGCCCGATGTCGTGTTCAACGCGCTGCATGGCCGCTGGGGCGAGGATGGCTGCGTCCAGGGCCTGCTGGAATGGCTGCGTCTGCCCTATACCCATTCGGGTGTGCTGGCCTCTGCGCTGGCGATGGACAAGCAGCGCACCAAGGATATCTACCGCGCCGAAGGCCTGCCCGTGGTGCCCAGCCTGCTGGCCACCCAGAGCCAGATTGCCGCCGCGCATCTGATGCCGCCGCCCTATGTCGTCAAACCCTTCGACGAAGGGTCATCCGTCGGCGTGGTGATCGTGCGCGAGGGCATGAACGCCCCGCGCCTGCCCGAAGGGCTGCCCGATGTGCTGATGGTCGAGGCCTATGCGCCGGGCCGCGAACTGACCGTCACCGTGATGGGGGATCGCGCTTTGGGCGTGACCGAGATCATCACCGAGGGCTGGTATGACTATGACGCGAAATACAAGCCCGGCGGGTCGCGCCATGTCTGCCCGGCGGAATTGCCCCAAGACATCACCGAAGCCTGCATGGATTACGCGCTGCGCGCGCATCGCGCGCTGGGCTGCCGGGGTGTCACGCGCACCGATTTCCGCTGGGATGATGCGCGCGGCCGGGATGGGCTGGTGCTGCTGGAAACCAATACGCAACCGGGCATGACGCCTACATCGCTGTCGCCCGAACATGCCGGGTTGATCGGTCTGAGCTTCGGGCAGTTCTGTGCCTGGATGGTGGAGGATGCCTCGTGCAACAGGTGAACCCGCGGCTTGATCCGGCGCCCTCGCGCTGGTCCTACCGGATGCAGCGGCTGATGCTGACGCCGCTCTATCGCAACCTGCTGCGCATCGGGCTGCCCTTCGCGATCGCCTTCGGGTCGGTCACGCTTTACATGTCCGACGATCAGCGCCGCGAGACCGTCGTGCAGGGGGTTGTCGATCTGCGCGAGCAATTCCAGACCCGGCCGGAATTCATGGTCAACCTGATGGCGATCGACGGCGCCTCGAGCAGCGTGGCCGAAGATATCCGCGAGGTGTTGCAGCTGGATTTCCCGATCAGCAGTTTCGATCTGGAGCTTGACGATATCCTGGCCCAGATCCGCGATCTGCCGCCGGTGCAGGATGCCAGCCTGCGGGTGCGGTCGGGCGGAATCCTGCAGGTCGATGTGATCGAGCGCAGCCCGGCCGTGGTCTGGCGCACGGCGCAGGGGCTTGAGGTGCTGGACGCCACGGGCGCGGTGATCGCGCCTGCCACCTCGCGCGAGGCGCATGCCGCCTTGCCGCTGATCGCGGGCGAGGGTGCGGATCGCCATGTGAGCGAGGCGCTGGACCTGGTGCGCGCGGCCGGACCGCTGGGTGCGCGGATGCGCGGCCTTGTGCGTGTGGGCGACCGGCGCTGGGATGTGGTGCTGGATCGCGATCAGCGCATCCTTTTGCCCGAGGAAGGCCCGGTGCAGGCGCTGGAGCGCGTGATCGCCATGGGGCAGGTCCACGAGATGCTGGAGCGCGACCTCTCCGTGGTCGACATGCGCCTCAGCCAGCGGCCCACCATCCGGATGAACCCTGCCGCTGTCGAACAGTGGCGCGAATTGCAGACAACTCATGCAGGGATTGCAAGACAATGATCGAGCTTTATGAAAGCCAGCGCGCCATGCGGAACATGCGCCGCGCCGCCATGCAGCGCGGTGTCGTGGCCATTCTTGACGTGGGCAGCTCCAAGATCGGATGCCTGGTTCTGCGCTTCGACGGGGCCGATCGCGGGATCGAGGTGGAAGGCGTCGGGCCGATGGCGGGGCAGGCGGGGTTCCGGGTGATCGGGGCGGCGACAACGCGGTCGCGCGGCGTCCGCTTCGGCGAGATCCAGTCCATGCAGGAGACCGAGCGCGCGATCCGCACCGCCGTTCAGGCCGCGCAGAAGATGGCCAATATCCGGGTCGATCACGTGATCGCCTGTTTCTCGGGCGGGGCGCCGCGCAGCTATGGGCTGGCCGGGGCGATCGACCTGGAAGGGCATGTTGTCACCGAACAGGATGTCAGCCGCGTCCTCAGCGCCTGCGATGTTCCCGAATACGGCGAGGGGCGCGAGGTGCTGCATGCCCAGCCCGTCAATTTCGCGCTGGATCACCGTTCGGGTCTTGGCGATCCGCGCGGCCAGATGGGGATGCGCCTGGCCACGGACATGCACATGCTGACGGTGGATGCCGCCGCGATCCAGAATCTCGCGCATTGCGTCAAGCGCTGCGATCTGGAACTGGCCGGTGTCGCCTCGTCTTCCTATGTGTCGGGCATCTCGGCCATGGTCGAGGACGAGCAGGAACTGGGCGGGGCCTGCATCGATCTGGGTGGCGGTACGACCGGCATCTCGATCTTCATGAAAAAGCACATGATCTACGCCGACAGCGTCAAGATGGGCGGCGATCACGTGACCGGCGACATCTCGATGGGGCTGGGTGTGCCGACGGCCACGGCCGAGCGGATCAAGACCTTCTATGGCGGGGTGGTGGCCACGGGCATGGATGATCGCGAAATGATCCAGACCGGCGGCGATACCGGCGACTGGGAACATGACCGCCGCACCGTCAGCCGCGCCGAGCTGATCGGGATCATGCGCCCGCGTGTCGAGGAAATCCTCGAAGAGGTCCGCGCACGTCTGGACGCGGCCGGGTTCGAACACCTGCCCAGCCAGCAGATCGTGCTGACCGGCGGTGGCAGCCAGATCCCCGGTCTGGACGGGCTGGCCAGCCGCATCCTGGGCCAGCAGGTCCGTCTTGGGCGGCCGCTGCGCGTGCATGGCTTGCCGCAATCGGCCACCGGCCCCGGTTTCGCCAGCGCAGTGGGCCTTTGCCTTTTCGCGGCGCATCCGCAGGACGAGTGGTGGGACTTCGAGATTCCGGTGGATCGCTACCCGGCGCGGTCCCTCAGAAGAGCCGTGAAATGGTTCAAGGACAACTGGTGACCGCTAGATATGGCCCCTTCGGCGAAATCCCGCGTGAGACAAGCGTTCGATTGCCATATTTTGTGGTGAATTCGCGTTTTTTTGGTGACGATCCCGGTAGTTCGGGTTAAGAATAATACCGAACAGGCAGAAAAATGCCCGCAAATGCGGGCTTTAACCTCAGGCGGACAGATCATGACATTGAACCTTTCGATGCCCGGACATGAAGAACTCAAGCCCCGTATCACCGTGTTCGGTGTGGGTGGCGCTGGCGGCAACGCGGTCAACAACATGATCGAGAAAAAGCTGACGGGCGTCGAATTCGTCGTGGCCAATACCGATGCGCAGGCGCTGCAGCAAAGCAACGCGCCCAGCCGCATCCAGCTTGGCGTCAAGGTCACCGAAGGTCTGGGGGCAGGGGCCCGCGCTGCTGTCGGTGCGGCCGCGGCCGAGGAATCGATCGAACAGATCGTGGATCACCTGGCTGGCGCGCATATGTGCTTCATCACCGCAGGCATGGGCGGCGGCACCGGAACGGGTGCGGCCCCGATCATCGCGCAAGCCGCGCGCGAGCTGGGCGTGCTGACTGTCGGCGTCGTGACCAAGCCCTTCCAGTTCGAAGGCGCCAAGCGCATGCGCCAGGCCGAAGAGGGCGTCGAGGCGCTGCAGAAGATGGTCGATACGCTGATCATCATCCCGAACCAGAACCTGTTCCGCCTGGCCAATGAAAAGACCACCTTCACCGAGGCCTTCTCGATGGCGGATGACGTGCTCTACCAGGGCGTCAAGGGTGTGACCGACCTGATGGTGCGCCCCGGCCTGATCAACCTTGATTTCGCCGATGTCCGCGCCGTGATGGACGAGATGGGCAAGGCGATGATGGGCACCGGCGAAGCCTCGGGCGAGGATCGCGCGATCCAGGCTGCCGAAAAGGCCATCGCCAACCCGCTGCTGGACGAAATCAGCCTCAAGGGTGCCAAGGGCGTTCTGATCAACATTACCGGCGGGCATGACCTGACCCTGTTCGAACTGGACGAGGCCGCCAACCGCATCCGCGAGGAAGTGGACGCCGATGCCAATATCATCGTGGGTTCCACGCTGGACACCGACATGGAAGGCATGATGCGCGTCAGCGTCGTGGCGACCGGCATCGACGTGGTCGAGGCCGCGGTCGATATCCCGCGCCCCCGCCGCGGCATGGCGCAGCCCCTGACCCAGCAGGTCAGCCAGGAAACAGCCGTGGCAGCCGCCGCGTCGGCGCAGGTTGCCGCAAAGCAGGCCGAACCCGCACCCGCACCTGTTCAGGCTCCGGTGCAGCGCACGAGCGAGCCGACCTTCTTCGAGGATCTGGACGTGCAGCGCGCCGCCGCCTCCGAGCAGATGGACGACATCTTTGCAGAAGATGCGGATCAGGACGACAGCCTGCCGCCCCCGGCCTACCAGCCGCGCCAGGTGCAGCCTCAGTCCCGTTATGAAGAGGAAGAGGAGCAGGCCGCAGCTTTCGTGGCACCGCGCGCCCCTGCGCCGGGCACCCCCACGCCCGAGGCGCTGGCGCGTCTGCAGCAGGCCGTGAGCAAGGCAACACCCGGCGTGCAGCGCCCGCAGCCCCAGCCGCAGCCGGAACCCGAGAATCGCCCGCGTTTCGGCATCAACTCACTGATCAACCGCATGACGGGCCATGCGCCCGAGGCGCAGGATCGCGCCCCGGCCCAGCCCGCGCGCCAGCAGCCGCCCGTACGCGCGCAGGCGTCGCAAGGCTATGCCCAGCAGGCACGCCCCGCGCCGACCGATGCGCAGGACCCTGACCAGGAGCGGATCGAAATTCCGGCCTTCCTGCGCCGTCAGGCGAACTGAAACCGGCCGTATCCGGCTGATCCGAACCCATGTGAGAGACCGCCCTCGGGCGGTCTTTTGCTTTACGCTTCAAGGGGTTGTTCAGGCAGAGCGGGCGGGATGGCAGATATCCGCCCATCGGTTTCGGGGATGTTTCAAACGGTTACAAAGATTGAATTGTTACTAAAGCGTCACAACCCTATTTTTTCGACAAGATGGCAGATCGCCATGACCCAACCCGAGGCCCCACGTGCAGCATACTTTGAAATCAGCGGTTCGCTTCAACGGCGTGGGACTGCATTCCGGCAAGCCCGCCCAGATGGTCATCCATCCCGCGGCCGCTGAGCATGGGATCTGGTTCCGCCGCAGTGACGTGCTGTTCGGTGATGCGATGATTCCCGCCCGCTGGGATGCGGTGCGCCAGTCGCCGCTGTGCACGCTTCTGGAAAACCCCTCGGGTGTCACGGTGTCGACGGTCGAGCATGTGATGGCCGCGCTGACAGGCTGCGGCGTGCACAATGCGCTGATCGAACTCGATGGACCCGAAGTGCCGATCCTGGATGGCAGCGCCGCCGCTTTCGTGCGCGCCATCATGCAGCGCGGTCTGCGGGCGCAGGCCGCCCCGGTGCGGGCGCTGCGCGTTCTGGAAACGGTCGAGGTGCGGCGCGGCGATGCCTGGGCGCGGCTGGTGCCCTCCGACACCCTCGAGATTGATTTCCACATCGAATTCGATGATGCGGCGATCGGTGCGCAGTCCAAGCGGCTGGTCATGTCCAATGGCACATTCGTGCGCGAATTGTGCGACAGCCGCACCTTCTGCCGGCAAGCCGATGTCGAGGCGATGCATGCTTGCGGGCTGGCCCTGGGCGGCACGCTGGAGAATGCCGTGGTCGTTGACGGCGACCGCGTGCTCAGCCCCGGTGGCCTGCGTCACCGTGATGAGGCCGTGCGCCACAAGATGCTGGATGCGCTGGGTGATCTGTCGCTGGCGGGCGCGCCCCTGCTGGGTGCCTATACCGGGCATCGGGCGGGCCATGCCCTGACCAACGATCTGTTGCGCGCCCTCTTTGCGCGTCCTTCGGCCTATCGGATGGTGGTCTGCGACCCGGCGATGACCGCGCGGCTTCCCGGTGTGGGCGTGCACATGGATGAAATTCCGGCCGTGGCATAGGGCAGGCGCAGGCGGGGCGGTAAATCTCTGTCGGTCTATTTGCGCCAAAGACGTTTTGCACCGGAATTTTCTGTGCTAGGACCGTCCTTAACGGCGGGGTCAATCCCTGCGGACAAGACCAGACAAGGGTGAGAGCAAGCATGACAGGCGGGTCCCGGGCAAGTATGATCGGTGGCGTTCTACTGGCTGTTTTGCTGGCAGGATGTGACAGTACGGCGGAACGTGCCGGGCGGGGATCGATTCCCCTCGACAGTTTCACGGCCGAACAGATCTACGAGCGCGCCGAGTTCGAGATCGACCGCAACCGGCCCGAGGATGCCGCCTTCTATTTCTCGGAGATCGAGCGCCTTTATCCCTATTCGGAATGGGCCAAGCGCGGCCTGATCATGCAGGCCTATTCCTATCACTCGGCGCGCGATTACGAAAACAGCCGCGCCGCGGCGCAACGCTATATCGATTTCTACCCGGCTGACGAGGATGCGGCCTATGCCCAGTATCTGCTGGCCTTGTCCTATTACGACCAGATCGACGATGTGGGCCGCGACCAGGGCCTGACCTTCCAGGCGCTGCAGGCCCTGCGCACGGTGATCGAGGTTTATCCCGACAGCGAATATGCCAGCTCGGCCATCCTGAAGTTCGACCTGGCGTTCGACCATCTGGCCGGCAAGGAGATGGAAATCGGGCGCTACTACCTGAAAGGCAATCACTATACCGCCGCGATCAACCGTTTCCGCGTTGTGGTGCAGGATTTCCAGACCACAAGCCATACCGCCGAGGCGCTGCATCGCCTGGTCGAGGCCTATCTGTCGCTTGGCCTGACCGAAGAGGCGCAGACCGCCGGTGCGATCCTTGGTCACAACTTCCGTTCAACCACCTGGTACGAGGACAGCTTCAAGCTGTTGAACGGCCGCGGCCTGGAACTGGAAGCCGCGGGCGACAGCTGGCTTGCGCAGATCTATCGCCAGACGATCCGCGGACAGTGGCTGTGATGGCCATGCCTTGTGCCTCTGGCGCACAGGCATGAGCCGGGGGCAGGCCGGGAATGCTGCGCGCGCTTGAAATTCGCGACATGCTGATCATCGACCGGCTGGATCTTGCCTTCCAGCCGGGACTGAACGTGCTGACCGGCGAGACCGGGGCGGGCAAGTCGATCCTGCTGGACAGCCTCGGCTTTGTGCTGGGCTGGCGCGGGCGTGCCGAACTGGTCCGGCAGGGTGCGGAGCAGGGCGAGGTGGTCGCCGTCTTCGATTTGCCCCGGGGCCATGCTGCCCATGCGGTGCTGGAAGAGGCGGGGCTGCCTGCGGGACCCGAGCTGATCCTGCGGCGCATCAACACCCGCGACGGGCGCAAGACATCCTGGATCAACGACCGGCGCTGTTCCGGCGAGGTGCTGCGCGCGCTGTCCGATACGCTGGTCGAATTGCACGGCCAGCATGACGATCGCGGCCTGCTGGACCCCAAGGGCCACCGCAACCTGCTGGATGCCTTCGCGGGGGTGGCCGCGCAACTGGACACGGTGCGCGCCGCATGGCGCCACCGCGCCCGCCTGATGCGCCAACTGGCCGAGGCACAGGCCGCCCTTGACGCCGTGCGCGCCGAGGAGGAATTCCTGCGCCATGCCGTGGCCGAACTGGACGCAATGGATCCCCAGCCCGGCGAGGAGGCCGAGCTTGATACCCGCCGCCGCGTGATGCAGGGGGCCGAACGGATCCGCGAGGACATGGCCCGCGCCCATGCGATCCTGGGCCCGCAAGGGGCCGAGGGCGCGATGAGCGACGGTCTGCGCTGGCTGGACGGGATCGCGGACCGGGCCGATGGGATGCTGGATGCGCCGCTGGAGGCGCTGGGGCGCGCCTTGAACGAACTGGCCGAGGCCGTGCAGGGCATCGAGCGCGCGCAGGATGTGATGAGCTTTGATCCCCATGAGCTTGAAACGGTGGAGGAGCGGCTGTTCGCGATCCGGGCGCTGGCGCGCAAGCATGATGTGCTGGCCGATGAGCTGGGCAGCTTCGCCGAAGGGCTGCGCGACAGGCTGGCGGCGCTGGATCGCGGTGATGCGGACCTCAAGCTGCTCAAGGCGGAACTGGGCCGCGCGGATGCGGCCTATGACGTGGCGGCGGCGGCGCTGACGGCCGAGCGGACCGAGGCCGCGTCGCGTCTTGATCAGGCGGTCACGGCGGAACTGGCGCCGCTGAAGATGGAGCGCGCGGTGTTTCGTACCGTGATCGAGCCATCGGAGCCCGGCCCCGAGGGGCGCGACAGCGTGGCCTTCAGCGTGGCGACCAACCCCGGCGCGCCGGCGGGACCCCTGGGCCGGATCGCATCGGGCGGCGAACTCAGCCGGTTCCTGCTGGCGCTCAAGGTCTGCCTGAGCGATCGCGACGCGGGCATCACGATGATCTTCGACGAAATCGACCGTGGCGTGGGCGGGGCGACAGCGGATGCCGTCGGGCGCAGGCTGGCGGCGCTGGCGACAGGCGGGCAGGTTCTGGTCGTGACCCATTCGCCGCAGGTGGCGGCCCTTGGCGCGCATCACTGGCGGGTGGAAAAGCGCGTGCAGTCGGACATGACCACGACCACCGTCGTGCCGCTGGATGCCGCCGCGCGGGTCGATGAGATCGCCCGGATGGTGGCGGGCGACACGATCACCGACGAGGCGCGCGGCGCCGCGCGGGCGCTGCTGGCCGGGACGGTCTGAACCTTTCGCAGGTCAGGCCCGGTGCATCGGTTGCATGTGGATATTTGAAGCAAGAAGAAGCATGCCGCGCGAAGGTCAATTGTCCTGACGCAGCATCTTGCCCGGGTTCATGATATTGGCCGGGTCCAGTGCCATTTTCAGGGTCTGCATCACGTCCCAGGCCTGCCCGTGTTCGGCCTGCATGTAATCCAGCTTGCCCAGCCCGATGCCATGCTCGCCCGTGGCCGTGCCGCCCATCTCCAGGGCGCGCGTCACCATGCGATGCGCCAGCGCCTTGGCGGTCTTCTCCTGCGCCGGATCGCTGTCGTCATAGAGCAGGATGGCGTGGAAATTCCCGTCACCCACATGGCCCAGGATCGGTCCCGCGATCCCCGAGGCTGCGATATCCGCCTGGGTCAGCGTCACCGCTTCGGCCAGGCGCGAGATCGGCACGCAGATATCGGTGACAATGGCCATGGCGCCGGGGCGCGAGGCCTTGATCGCGTAATAGGCGTTGTGGCGCATGGACCAGAGCGCGCGGCGATCCTCGGGCCGGGTGGCCCAGTCAAAGCCGGTGCCGCCATGATCCGCGACGATCTCGCCGAAGGTGTCGACCTGTTCGCGCACGCCCCCGTCCGAGCCGTGGAATTCCACCATCAGATGCGGTTGCAGCGGAATGTCGGTGCCGGACCAGGCATTGACGGCGGCCACGCTGGCCTGGTCGATGAATTCGATCCGCGCCATGGGCAGGCCCAGCTGGATCGTGTCGATCACGGCCGCCACCGCATCGCTCATCTGGGAAAAGCCGCAGATCGCCGCCGCTGTCGCCTCGGGCTGGCCATGCAGGCGCAGGGTCATCTCGGTGATCAGGCCAAGGGTGCCCTCGGCGCCGACGAAAAGCCCGGTCAGGTCATAGCCCGCCGCGGTCTTGCGCGCCCGCGTGCCCGTGCGGATGATCCGGCCATCGGCCAGCACCACCTCGAGCCCAAGGACATTGTCGCGCATCGTGCCATAGCGCACAGCCGTGGTGCCGCTGGCCCGGGTCGAGGCCATGCCCCCCAGCGAGGCATTGGCCCCCGGATCGACCGGAAAGAACAGGCCCGTGGCGCGCAGCGCCTCGTTCAGCCCCTCGCGGGTCAGGCCGGGTTGCACGACCACGTCCATATCCGCGGCATTGATCTGCAACACCCGGTTCATCAGGCGGAAATCCACGCAGACCCCGCCATGCGGCGACTGGGCCTGCCCCTCGAGCGAGGTGCCGGCGCCATAGCCCACCACGGGAATGCCATGGGCCGCGCAAAGGCGCAGGATGGCGGATACCTCGGCGGTGGATTCGGGGTAGACGACGATCTCGGGCGGCATCAACGGGAAATGCGTCTCGGAGCGACCGTGCTGGTCGAGTTCGGACTTGGACCGACTGGCGCGTTGTCCTAACAAGGTGGTCAGATCGTCAAGAGCTGTCTGGCGGGTCATCCGGTTCTCCCAGCAATGCGGATGGACAAAGCCTAGGCCAAGCGGGCAGGACGGGGAAGGGGCAAGAGCATGGACAGAGCAGCGCGGCAGCAGGTGCCCCTCCCGATCAAGGGATCGGTCTGATGCGTCAGGCCATCGCGGCCCATGCGTTGCACCTGGCGCGCCAGGCCTTGAAATGGCTGGCCGAGACCCTGCGCCTGCTGCGCAAGCGTGGCCCCAGCCAGTTCCAGTTCTGGCTGATCGCCCTGATCATCGGGATCGCCGCCGGTTTCGCGGCCCTGCTGTTCCGCAAGGGGATCGAAACGCTGCAGGCCTTTCTGTACGGAACCGATGACGTGGCAAAGCTGCACAGCTTCGCCGAGACCATGCCCTGGTACTGGATCCTGATCCTGCCCATTGCGGGCGGGCTTGTCGTGGGGCTGATCCTGCACCGGTTCACCCCGGATGGGCGCGTGCGCGCCGTGGCCGATGTGATCGAGGGGGCGGCGCTGCAGAACGGGCGGGTGGAGCATCGCGCGGGCATCGCCTCGGCGGCGGCGTCGCTGATCACGCTGTCGACGGGCGGATCCAGCGGGCGGGAAGGGCCGGTCGTGCATGTGGCGGCGGTGATTTCCAGCTGGGTCAGCGAACGCATCCGCGCCGATGGCATCACCGGGCGCGACCTTCTGGGCTGCGCGGTGGCGGCGGCGGTCTCGGCCAGTTTCAACGCGCCCATTGCCGGTGCGCTTTTCGCGCTCGAGGTGGTGTTGCGGCATTTCGCGGTCCATGCCTTCGCCCCCATCGCCATCGCCGCGGTGGCGGGCACGGTGATCAACCGCATCGAATATGGCGGCGTGACCGAGTTCTCCTTGCCGGGGTTCAGCACGCTGGAATTCTACGGCGAATTGCCCGCCTTCCTGATCCTCGGGCTGGTCTGCGGGCTGGTGGCGACGGCGCTGATGCGATCGATCTTCCTGGCCGAGGATGTGGGCAACCGCATCCAGGAGATGACCGGCCTGCCGCGCTGGCTGCGCCCGGCGGTGGCGGGGGCCATGCTGGGCGGGCTGGCGATCTGGTTTCCCCATATCATCGGCGTGGGCTACGAGACGACATCGGATGCCCTGACCGGCCAGCTTCTGCTGCACGAGGCGGTTGTGTTCTGCGCGCTCAAGGTGCTGGCCGTGGCCATCACCATGGGCGGGCGCATGGGGGGCGGCGTGTTCTCGCCCTCGCTGATGGTGGGCGCGCTGACCGGGCTGGCCTTCGGCATGATTGCCACCTCGATCTTCCCCGAGGTGTCGGGTGCCAGCACCATCTATGCGCTGGCCGGCATGGGGGCGGTGTCGGCGGCGGTGCTGGGCGCGCCGATCTCGACCACGCTGATCGTGTTCGAGATGACCGGCGACTGGCAGATCGGGATCGCGGTCCTGACGGCGGTGTCGCTGTCGACGGTGCTGGCCTCGCGCCTTGTCGATCGCTCCTTTTTCCTGACGCAGCTGGAACGACGGGGGGTGCATCTGGCGGCAGGGCCACAGGCCTATCTTCTGTCGATGTTCCGGGTCGCTGCGGTGATGCGCAAGGTGGGCGATCCCGGCATGGCAGATGAGACCGCCTGCCTCGAGATGATCGAGGATGGCATCTTCGTCGATGCGACCGCCACGCTCGAGGCGGCCTTGCCGCTGTTCGACCGCGCGGGCGTGCCCTTCCTGCCGGTGATCACCCCCGCGACGGGGGATGAGGCGCCGCAGCTCTGGGGGGCTTTGTTCCATGTGGACGCGCTCAAGACCTATAACAGCGCCCTCGCCGCCACGGCCGAAGAGGAACATAGCTAGACGCGCCGCTTCCGTGCGACGCGCCCTGTTTCTTCTTGCTTCAAATATCCATGCGAAACGGTCGCCTCGCCATGTGCGGCGTCAGGATCAGACCTGCTCCACGGCCACGCTGTCCGAGGCGTAGAAGGCGATGTGATCCTTGATCCGCTCCATCCCCGGTTTGGGATCCTCATAGGACCATGCGGCATTCTTCAGCGTCGTGCTTTTTGTCACGATCGAGAAATAGCTCGCATCGCCCTTGTGGGGGCAATGGGTGCCGTGATCGGTCCGGTCCAGAAAGGCCATCGCGATATCCTTGCGCGGGAAGTAGATCACGAAGGGCATCGCCCCTTCCGTCAGTTCCAGCGCATCGTTTGATTCCCCCAGCACGGCACCGCCGGCGCGGACCACCCATGTGCCATCGGCTTTCGTAATCTTGATATGGTCAGCCATCGTTTTCCCCCGTTTCGGTATGTCTTGCCCTTCGGATATGACAGGCGCGTGTCACAGCGGGGCGGTTGCCTGTGTCAACCATACCCGTGCCGCATCCGATATCCGAGGGCCGATCTTGTCGAGACACGCGGCATGGTAGCTGTTCAGCCAGGCACGATCCTGCGCGGTCATGAGGCCGGGCAGGATCAGGCGGCGGTCGATCGGCACCCATGTCAGCGTGTCGAAGCTGAACATGGCGCGATCATCGGCGCCGGCAAGGGCAGGGGCCTCGCGCACCACGATCAGGTTCTCGATGCGGATGCCGAAAGCGCCCTCGCGGTAGTATCCCGGCTCGTTGGACAGGATCATGCCGGGTTGCAGCGGCACCTCGGACACGCGGCTGATCCGCTGGGGGCCCTCATGGACGCACAGATAGACCCCAACGCCATGCCCGGTGCCATGGTTGAAATCCAGCCCCGCGGACCACAGCGGCGCGCGGGCGATGGCGTCGATGTCGCGCCCGGCCAGCCCCTTGGGAAAGCGCAGTTGCGAAATGCCGATCATGCCCTGCAACACGCGGGTAAAGCAGGCCTTTTCCAGGTCACCCACCTCTCCGACCGGCAGGGTGCGGGTGATGTCGGTGGTGCCGTCCAGATATTGCCCGCCGCTGTCCACCACGATCAGATGGCCCGGTTCCAGCCGCGCGTTGCTGCTGCGCGAGACGCGGTAATGCATGATCGCGCCATTGGGGCCGGTGCCGGCGATCGTCTCGAAGCTGATGTCGCGCAGGGCGTTGGTGGCGCGGCGGAATCCTTCAAGGGCGGTGGCGACGTCGATCTCGGTCAGGCTGCCGGGCGCCTGCGCATCGAACCAGCACAGGAATTCCACCATGGCGGCGGCATCGCGCAGATGCGCCTCGGTGGTGGCGGCGATCTCGGCGCCGGTCTTGGTGGCCTTGGGCATGATGCAGGGATCCTGGCCCCAGGCGCAGGCGACGCCCGCTTCGGCCAGTTCCATCGAGACCCAAAGCGGCGCCGTGGCGCGGTCCACCCGCACGGGGCCGGACAGGCTGCGCAGGCCGGGGCCGAAGGCGGTGACCGGGCGCAGCGTCACTTGCGGCCCCAGATGTTCGCGCAAGGCGTCGTCGCATTTCACCGGATCGGTGTAGAGGGTCAGGTGCCCGTTGTCATGCAGCAGGGCAAAGCCATGCGGCACCGGGTTGCGCGGGATATCGCTGCCCCGCACGTTCAGCAGCCAGGCCAGGGAATCGGCCAGCGTGATCACCGCCGCGCCTTGTCCCGCCGCGCGCAGCACCTCGGCCAGGCGCGCGCGTTTGGACGCACTCGTCTCGCCGGCCAGATCGTCGGGGTAGGGGGTGATCGGGCCTGTCGGCGGTGCGGGTTGATCGGGCCAGATACTGTCCACCGCATTGGCGACAGGCTTCAGGGTGATCGCGCTGGCCGACAGCGCCTCTTCCAGCTTGCCGATCTCTTCGGCGGTGTGCAGCCAGGGATCGAAGCCGATCACGCCGCCATTGGGCAATTGCGCGCGCAGCCAGTCGGCCAGCCCGGTCTCGGGCCAGGGCACGGGGGTGAAATGGGCAAGGTCCACCTGGCCTTTCACCTGGGTGCGATAGCGCCCGTCGATGAAGACGCCGGCCACATGCGGCAGCACGCAGGCAAAGCCCGCAGATCCGGTAAAGCCGCTCAGCCAGGCCAGCCGCGCATCATGCGGGGCGACATATTCGCCCTGATGGGCATCGGCGCGGGGCACCAGGAACCCTGTCAGCCCCGTGCGCGCAAGATGGTCGCGCAGTGCGGCCAGCCGGGGTGGGCCCTGCTCGGGGCGGGCGCTTTCCTCGAAGGTCTGGAACATCTCACATGGCCCTTTTCATGCCAAGCAACCGGGCACGGGCGCGCGGGTCGCGGTCGAACAGGCCCGCCAGCTGTTCGGTCATGGCGCCGGCCAGCTGATCCACATCGGTGATGGTCACCGCATGCTGGTAATAGCGCGTCACGTCATGGCCGATGCCGATGGCGATCAGTTCCACCGCCTTGCGTTTTTCCACCATGGCGATCACGTCGCGCAGGTGCTTTTCAAGGTAATTGGCGGGGTTCACCGACAGGGTGGAATCGTCGACGGGTGCCCCGTCCGAGATCACCATCATGATCTTGCGCGCCTCGGGGCGGCTGACCATGCGGCGGTGCGCCCATTCCAGCGCCTCGCCGTCGATGTTTTCCTTCAGCAGGCCTTCCTTCATCATCAGACCCAGGTTGGAGCGGGTCCGCCGCCAGGGCGCATCGGCGGATTTGTAGATGATGTGGCGCAGGTCGTTCAGGCGGCCGGGTTGCTGCGGGCGGCCTTCGGCCAGCCATTTCTCGCGGCTTTGCCCGCCTTTCCACGCGCGGGTGGTAAAGCCGAGGATCTCGACCTTGACCGAGCAGCGTTCCAGCGTGCGCGCCAGAACATCGGCGCAGATCGCGGCGATGGAAATGGGGCGACCCCGCATCGAGCCAGAGTTGTCCAGAAGCAGCGTCACCACCGTGTCGCGGAATTCGGTATCCTTTTCGACCTTGAAGGACAGGGGCGTGGTGGGGTTGGCGACAACCCGCGCCAGACGGCCCGCATCCAGGATGCCTTCTTCCATGTCGAACAGCCAGGACCGGTTCTGCTGGGCCTGCAGGCGGCGCTGCAACTTGTTGGCCAGACGGCCCACGGCCCCTTTGAGCGGCTCAAGCTGTTGGTCCAGATAGGCACGAAGGCGTTCCAGCTCGACCGGATCGGCCAGATCTTCGGCCAGGATTTCCTCATCGTAATCCGTGACATAGACGGCATAGTTCGGGTCGGCGTCGGACACGGGCTGCGGCGCGGGCGGCTCCAGCGGGGCCTCGCCATCGGGCAGTTCCGTATCCTCGCCCATCTCCTGATCGGCCAGTTCGTCCATGCTGACCTGGGCCTGGCTTGCGTCCTGGCTGTCGTCCTGTGACTGCTCGGGGCTGGCTTCGGCCTCTTCCTGCTGCTGGTCGTCCTGACCGCTGCTGTCGGGGTCTTCCTGCTGCTCGGCGCTGTCCTCGGCGTCGTCCTGATCGTCGTCGGGCTGATCCGGGTCATCGCCCAGCTGATCGCCGTAGCCCAGATCCTCGATCACCTTGCGCGCGAATTTGGCAAAGGCCGCCTGATCCGACAGCTTGTCCTGCAAGGCGTCCAGCGTGCCGCCGGCCTGATCCTCGATGAAGCCGCGCCACAGTTCCATGACGTTCTGCGCACCGGCGGGCAGGGGGCGCCCGGTGGCGAGGTGCCGGATCATGTAGCCCGCAGCGGTCGCCAGCGGCGCGTCCGAGGCCTGCGTGATCTGGTCATAGCCCGCGCGTGCCGCCTCATGGGCGATCTTGGCGTCGATATTGCCGGCGGTGCCGGGCATGTCGCGCGCGCCCATCGCCTCGCACCGCGCCGTCTCCATCGCCTCGTAGAGGTCGCGCGCCATCTGGCCCGGCGGGGCATAGCGCGCATGGGTGGCGTCGTTGTGATAACGGCGGTGCAGCGCCAGCGCATCGGCTGTGCCGCGCGCCAGCAGCACCTCGTCGCGGGTCATGCGGCGGCTGACCTGGGGCAGGCGCATCGCATCGCCCGACAGGCCCGAGGGATCGACCGAATAGCTGATCGTCAGATCCGGGTCATGGGCCATGACCTTGGTGGCCTCGGCCAGGGCCTTCTTGAACGGATCGGCGGGGTTGTCAGTCGGTTTGCTCATCTCACCTCTCCGGTCGCACTGCGGCCGCCTGGGCCTGGACAGGCGCGACGCCACCCTGAGGGCGGGCGTCCCAGGGACATCCCGCCAGGATGGGCCGCGCGCCGTCCGATCACTTCATCGCCATGCTGGCCGCCGATTCCGGCAGTTCCTCGTCGAACAGGCGCTGGTAGAACTCGGCCACGGTCTGGCGCTCCAGCTCGTCGCATTTGTTCAGGAAGGTCAGCCGGAAGGCATAGCCCACGTTGCGGAAAATCTCGGCGTTCTGGGCCCATGCGATCACCGTGCGCGGGCTCATGACGGTGGACAGATCCCCGTTCATGAAGGCGGTCCGCGTCAGGTCCGCCACGGTGACCATCTGCTTGATGGTCTTGCGGCCCTTGTCGGTGTTGTAATGCGGGTTTTTCGCCAGCACGATATTCGTCTCGGCCTCGATGCTGAGATAGTTCAGCGTCGCCACCAGGCTCCAGCGGTCCATCTGGCCCTGGTTGATCTGCTGGGTGCCGTGATAAAGCCCGGTGGTATCGCCCAGGCCCACGGTGTTCGCGGTGGCGAACAGGCGGAAATACTTGTGCGGGGTGATCACCTCGTTCTGGTCCAGCAGCGTCAGCTTGCCGTCCACTTCCAGCACGCGCTGGATCACGAACATCACGTCGGCGCGGCCCGCGTCATATTCGTCGAACACGATCGCGGTGGGGTTGCGCAGCGCCCAGGGCAGGATGCCTTCCTGGAATTCGGTGACCTGCACGCCGTCCTTCAGCTTGATCGCATCCTTGCCGATCAGGTCGATCCGGCTGATGTGGCTGTCAAGGTTGACGCGCACGCAGGGCCAGTTCAGGCGGCTGGCGACCTGTTCGATATGCGTGGATTTGCCTGTGCCGTGATAGCCCTGGATCATCACGCGGCGGTTGTGGCTGAAGCCTGCAAGGATCGCCAGCGTCGTGTCCGGGTCGAACTTGTAGGTGCTGTCTTCCTCTGGAACGCGCGAGGTCCGTTCGGGGAATCCCTTGACGACCATATCGGTGTCGATCCCGAAGACCTCGCGGACCGAGATGTCTTCAGTGGGTTTTGCATTGATGTCGATCATACCGTCGGCCATGGACCTGTCCTTCCCGTCACGGGCTGCTGGCCCGCATGCATCGCTTGGTGTCGCTTTCAGGTTTGGTGCAACATAATCCGGGCAAGGGCAAGGGGGGCTGCGGTTTTCCGTTCCGCCGCTTTCCGTCGCGCCGACCGCCATCGTGATCCGATGCCGCGATTTTCACCACCTGCGGGCCGCGCGACTTTGGCTTGTGGAAAAAGACCCTGACAGTATAGTCGGCGGACCGTTATCATACCGACATGACCCAGACCCAACTCGGCCCTGCCAGACCGGAGCGGCGACAATGGCGAAAAGCCCGCAACCCGATGCGATGCTGTGCTTCAATCTCTATGCGGCCAGCCACGCCTTCACCCGCTATTACAAGCGGCTTCTGACGCCTTTGGGGCTGACCTATCCGCAATATCTGGTGATGCTGCGCCTGCATGACGCCGATGGGCAGCATGTGGGCAGCCTGGCGCGCGACCTCTGCCTCGAGACGAACACGCTGTCGCCGCTGCTCAAGCGGATCGAGGCGATGGGGCTGGTCAGCCGCGCGCGCAGCGCCGCGGATGAACGCCGGGTGGACCTGTTCCTGACCGATGCGGGCCGTGATGTGGCGGCGCGCTGCGCCGAGATCCCCGCGCTGATCCTCGCCGAACTGGGGCTGGACATGGGCGAGGTGCGGCAGGGTGCCGCGATGATGCGCGATCTGCGTGCAAGGCTGGCCGACCAGGATGGCGACCTGAGCCCCGGCATCAGCCGCGCCTGATCCCGCCCGCGCGCGCCTGTCCTATTTGAAGTTGCGGCTGTCCTTGATCTGGTCCCAGGCCCAGACGACCTCTTGCAGCTGTTCTTCCTGGCTGCGGTCGCCGCCATTCATGTCAGGGTGCAGCACCTTGATCAGCGCCTTGTAGGACTTGCGCACCTCGGCCTTGGTCCAGTGGTCCTTGGCCTCGAGGATCTCGATCGCGCGGCGTTCCGTGGGCGGCAGCTTGCGGGTGCCGCCGGTGATCGACTTGCCGGGATTGCGCGTGGCATTGCTGCCCAGAACCTGATGCGGGTCTTCGATCCCCAGCCGCGCCCAGGCGCGCGCCTCGGGGTCGCCCATGGGTTTCGTGGCCCGTTCCCAGACCTTGTCCTTGGACATCTGCGCGTTGATCTCTGCCTCGGTGGTGCCGTCGAAGAAGTTCCACTTGAGGTTATATTCGCGCACATGGTCCTTGCAGAACCAGAAATAGTCATCCAGCACGTCCGGCGCCTTGGGCGCGCGGAACTTGCCAGCCTCCTGACACCCCTCGTGATCACAGTTGCGGCTCGAGGTTTCGACAGCACCCGACATGCCCCGCCGACCGCGTGGGTTTTTCTTCTTGGCCGACGACACGGACATGTCGAACCCGAAGGGATCTGGCTTTGTCATAGGTTCACCTTTTCGACTCGGAGCACAGAGTTTAGACTGTTTGCACAAGGATTGAAGGGGGCAAGCAGGTAAAATTATGAGCAGGGCAGACGAGATCAGAACAGCGCTGGATGCGGCGTTTTCACCCCAACATATTGAAGTCATTGACGAAAGTGAGGCGCATCGCGGTCATTCCGGCTATGCCGAAGGCGGCGAGAGCCATTTTCGTGTCGTCATCCGCGCGCCTGCCTTTGCCCCGATGAACCGGATCGCGCGCCATCGCGCCATCCATGCGGCACTTGGGCCCACGCTGATCGGCCGAATTCACGCGCTTGCGCTGGATGTGTCGGGCTGATCAGGCCTTTGGTTCGGGCGTATCGTCATCGCTGCGCGCAAGGCTGCCGGACAGGGCGCGCGGCGAGGGGACGGCGGGCGCCTTGTCCGAGGGGGCCGCATGCGCACTCAGCACCGGGCGAAACACGGGTGTCGCTTCCGGCGCGGCCTCAGTCGGCGCCTCCAGCAGACGCGGACGGAAAGCGGCCAGTTCCGCCTCGCGCGCACGGCGGAACACCAGCAGGTTGTTATAGACGGTCTTGGTGCCGGTCAGGCCGGACCGTTCTTCCGACGGCAGTGTTTCGGCGCGCTGGAATTCCCAGCCATCCGCCGCCATGGCATTCATGGTTTCCTGCAATGACAGGGCAAAACGGTCCTGGGTGGTCTTGACACCCTTGGCCTTGGTGCCCTTCACGGGCGCGGGAATGACGCGATATTCGTAACTCATGCACCTGTCCTGTTTGCCGGGTCGCGTGGTTCTAGCAGGACAGCGGCCCCTGTACCAGTCAAACCGGACGGCGGCCCCACCATAGGCGGCGGTTTGCGCGCCGGGTCGCGCTGCTGCGCTTAGCGGCGTTTGAGCGCGATGGACCGGCCCACCCGTTCGGGGCGCGGCAGCACGTCATGGGCGGCCTGCAAGGCGGCCAGCTTGGCGCGGATATCGTCGGGCATCGGCGCCACGCGGGGGCCGGACATGTCGATATGCAGCCCCAGCGCCTCGCCCGTGGCGGCCAGCCAGCCATCCTCGTGCCAGAGCTCCTGATAGGTGTGGAACCGCTTTTCGTCATGCGCGATCAGCTGGAAGGTGCAGCGGACTTTCGCGCCCAGATGCAGCTCGCGCACATAGCAGATGTGGAATTCGGCCGTGAAGGTCGAATGTCCGCGCGTCTCGATATAGTCCAGGCCGAACCCCATCAGCGCATAAGCCTCATCCGCGCAGCGATCGAACAGCACGTTGTAATAGGCCATGTTCATATGGCCGTTGTGATCGATCCACTGCGGCTCGACCTCCATCACCGAGGATGTGAAGGGCGCGGGAATGGTCATCGGCGTCTCCTGTCGCTGTCAGAGGGCGGGGCGGGCGTCACAGCCCCAGCTTTTCCATCACCAGCTGGTTCACGACCGCCGGGTTGGCCTTGCCGCCCGTGGCCTTCATCACCTGGCCCACGAACCAGCCCGCCAGTTTCGGGTTCTGCTTGGCCTTTTCCACCTGCGCGGGGTTGTCCGCGATGATCTGGTCCACGGCCGTCTCGATGGCGCCGGTATCGGTCACCTGCTTCATGCCGCGCGATTCCACGATCTGCGCAGGCTCGCCGCCCTCGGTATAGACGATCTCGAACAGGTCCTTGGCGATCTTGCCCGAAATGTCGCCTGATGCGATCAGGTCGATGATCCCGCCCAGCTGCGCGGGGGACACCGGGCTGTCGGCGATGTCCAGGCTGTCTTTCTTCAGGCGGCCAAAGAGTTCGTTGATCACCCAGTTCGCCGCCATCTTGCCGTCGCGCCCCTGGGCCACGGCTTCGAAATAGCTGGCCGCGTCCAGCTCGGCGGTCAGAACGCTCGCGTCATAATCGGTCAGGCCGAAATCGCCCATGAACCGCGCCTTCTTGGCGTCGGGCAGTTCGGGCAGACGCGCCTTGATGTCATCGACCCAGGCCTGTTCGATTTCCAGCGGCAGCAGGTCGGGATCGGGGAAATAGCGGTAATCATGCGCCTCTTCCTTGGAGCGCATGGACCGGGTTTCGTTCTTCTCGACGTCATAGAGGCGCGTTTCCTGCACCACTTCGCCGCCCGCTTCGACGATCGCGATCTGGCGGCGCGCCTCGACCTCGATCGCCATCTGGATGAAGCGCATCGAGTTCATGTTCTTGATCTCGCAGCGCGTGCCCAGATGGCTGAAATCGCCGGTGGCCTGATATTTCTCATACTGGCCGGGGGCGCAGATCGACACGTTCACATCGGCGCGCAGGTTGCCGTTCTGCATGTTGCCGTCGCAGGTGCCCAGGTAGCGCAGGATCTGGCGCAGCTTGGTGACATAGGCGGCGGCCTCTTCGGGGCCGCGAATGTCGGGGCGGCTGACGATTTCCATCAGCGCCACACCGGTGCGGTTCAAATCCACGAAGGACATGTTGGGGTCCATGTCATGGATCGACTTGCCTGCGTCCTGTTCAAGGTGAATCCGCTCGACACGCACCAGACGCGCCACACCGGGGCCCATCTCGACCAGGATCTCGCCCTCGCCGACGATGGG
>JANREX010000057.1 GCA_030758115.1 Paracoccaceae bacterium
ATGGAAAAATTCACCAAGCTCAGCGGCATCGCCGCACCGATGCCACTGGTCAACATCGACACCGACATGATCATCCCCAAGCAGTTCCTCAAGACGATCAAGCGGTCCGGTCTTGGCGTGAACCTGTTCGACGAGATGCGTTATGACGGCGAAGGCAAGGAAATCCCCGATTTCGTGCTGAACAAGCCGCAATATCGCGATGCGCAGATACTTGTCGCGGGCGACAACTTCGGCTGCGGCTCCTCGCGTGAGCACGCGCCCTGGGCGCTGCTGGATTTCGGCATTCGCTGCGTGATCTCGACCAGCTTTGCCGATATCTTCTTCAACAACTGCTTCAAGAACGGCATCCTTCCGATCGCACTGCCGCAAGAGCAGGTCGACATCCTGATGAAGGATGCCGAGAAGGGCGCGAATGCCCGGATCGAAGTGGACCTGGAGTCGCAGACGGTGACCTCGTCGGATGGAGAGGTTTTCTCGTTCGAGGTGGATGCCTTCAAGAAGCATTGCCTGCTGAACGGTCTCGACGACATCGGCCTGACGCTTGAAAAGGCCACATCGATCGAGTCCTTCGAGTCAAAGATGGCAGCACAGCGCCCCTGGGTCTGAGCCGGGGCCAGCTTCAGGCAATACCGCAATCGGTGATGACAGGCCGCCTTACGGGCGGCCTGTTTCGTTTGTGTGCATGGCACCAACAGCCACAAGATGTTGTAAATGCCCGAAAAATGGCCGAAATTTCTTCCCCTGATGGTACATTTCGGCACCAGTTCGACCATCAAATCGCCTCAAATTTAAGTTGAAATCCATCCATGGGTTGAGGCCCTTGATGAAAGAAGGCAAAAATTGGGCAAGATTGAGGCAAGCCGCCAGAATTGGTGGATTCAAGTTGGAAAAAGGCCCCGGCAACGTATCGGGACCAGCCAGTTTGAAAGGGATGAACAGTGATCGGACAACTCACCGGCGCGGTCTTGCGCGCCTTTTTCATGGCGTTGCTGGTGGCCATGCCGTCTATGCTGATTTCAGGCGTGGGCATTGACGGGTCGCAATTCGTCATGCTGCTGGCGCTGATCGCGGCCGGGCTGGTGTTGATCGAATACAACTCGGAATACCCAAGCCTCGTGGCGTTCCGGCACGCGCCTCCCTACAACCGTCTGCGCTTTGGCATGATCTTCACCGCTGTCCTGATCCTGGCGATGCTGTTTCGCGGAAAAAGCGATCCCGGCACGATGACCCATATCATGACCTCGATCAGCGTGATCCTGGGCAACATTTCGGATTTCCCCTATTCGCCGGTGCGCCTGGCCGTTCTGATGCTGCCTGCGGACATGCCCGATGCGGTTGTAAATGCGCTCCGGATGGCCGCGGGGGTCTGCTATACATTGTCGATGGTGATGGTCCTCATCTTCCTGACCTTGGTGCATGTCTACGGCTGGCCCGCCCGCAATGGCGCCTTCAATGTCTGGATCAACCTGCCCATGTTCGATGCAACCTCGGGCGGCGATGTGGTCACACGCCTCAGGGGACATGCACGCCTTAACCTGATCTTAGGATTCTTGCTGCCATTCTTGCTGCCAGCATTGGTTGTTGCCGCTTCGGGCTATGTGAATGTCGCGGCGCTTGCACGGCCACAAACCCTGATCTGGACGATGTGCCTATGGGCTTTCCTGCCTGCCAGCCTGATGATGCGCGGCATTGCCATGGGGCGGATCGCCTCCATGATCGAGAACAAGCGCCGCCGCACCTATGCCGCAGCCGAAAGCCTGCAGGTCATCTGAGGCGGACAATTCCGGGTGCGCCTCGTCCGGTAGGCCCCCCCAAGACGCGCCTTCTTCTGTTTCTGCTCTTCTGCCTGACAGCAGCGCTTCAGCCGGGGCTTGTTCGATCCGAACCGCTTGATATCGCCGTCTTTCACACCAACCTTGCCCGCAAGGGTCCGGGATTGCTGTTGCGTGACATCAGGGGGGGCCGGGACCCACAGGTACAGGCGGTCGTGGCCGTGATCGCCCATGCATCACCGGACATCCTGCTGCTGCTTGACGTGGATTACGACCATGACCTGATCACCCTCGGGGCGCTGCGCGATGCGGTTGCGCGGACCGGTGTTCTTTATCCCCACATCTTTGCGCTGGCGCCGAACCGTGGATTGGCGACCGGGCTTGATCTGGATGGTGACGGGCGCAAAGGCGGCGCGCGCGATGCCCAAGGCTATGCGGAATTTGCCGGGCAGGGGGGCATGGCGATCCTGTCCAGATATCCGGTCAGCGCGGACAGGGTGCAGGATCACAGCGCCCTGCTCTGGCGCGACCTGCCCGGGGCGCTGCTGACGCTGCCGGACGGTCAGCCTCTGCTGGCGCCACCGGCCCTTGCGGTACAGCGCCTGTCGACCACCGGTCACTGGACCGTGCCCATCACGATACGCGGGCAGGATATTCACCTTCTGGCCTTCCACGCCACGCCCCCGGTCTTCGACGGCCCCGAGGACCGCAATGGCCGGCGCAATCACGATGAGACCCGATTCTGGAGCGTTTATCTGGATGGGCGCCTCGCCCCGCCTCCGCAGGGTCGCTTCGTGCTGATCGGTGACAGCAACATGGACCCCGCCGACAGCGAAGGCCGCCCGGATGCGATGCAGGCCCTTCTGGCTGATCCGCGCCTGCAGGACCCCCAGCCGAAAAGCGCGGGCGGGCGGCGCGCGGGCGGCGACGGTCGCGGCGATCCGGCCCTGCATACCGCAAGCTGGCCACCGCCGGGGCCCTCCGGGCTGCGGGTCGACATGGTTCTGCCATCCGCCGATCTGAAGGTGCTGTCCGCCGCAGTGCTTTGGCCCGAACCGGGCAGCCCCCTTGCGGATACGGTGCAGGCCGCCAGCCACCACAGACTGGTCCGGGTCACGCTGGATTGGCCCTGACGAAAGCCTTCAGACCGCCCCGGCCAGCTTGGCCTCTGTCATGCTGGCAGGCAGACCCGCCAGCATGACCCGATCCATCGGCGTCGGCACGAAATCCGGCAAGAGGCGCGTGAACTTGTCAGCGCAAAGCTGGTGCGGCGTATTCCACAGATACCGCATCTCGTTCAACTCGCGCGCAAGTTCCCAGAATGGGGCCGCAAGGCGCATCATCCACCAGGGAAAGCGCGTGACCTTCAGCGGACGCCCAAGATGCGCCTGCAGCTGGTCGCGAAGGGCGTTTGCCGTGAAAGCATGGCCCGGAAAGGGGATGTCCTCGAACCGGGACAGCACTGCGCGCTTGTCGGCCAGTTGAACAGCGGCCCGGGCCCAGTCAGGGACAAAGCAATAGGCCTGCATCACATCCGGTGCGCCGCCGCTGGTGATCCGCCCCTGCGCGATGCTGCGCAGCACAAAGGCTTGCATGATGTCGCCATTGCCCTCGGGGTCGATGAAATTCCCCGCCCGCAAGATGATGGTCTGCACACCGCTGTCGCGATACCGCGCCTCCATCGCCTCGCGGATATGGCCCTTGCGACTGACCGGCCGGTGCGGTGTCGTCTCGGACCAAACACCGCCCATGTCTCCGAAGTTGTAGACATTGCCCGGCAGGATCACGGTCGCGCCGCTGGCCTTGGCGGCGGCGATCACCTGCGCGGTGATCTCGGGGATCAGCTTGGCCCAGTTGTGATAGGCGGGCGGGTTCAGCCCGTTGACGATCACATCAACCCCCATCGCCGCCGCCGTCATGTCCGTACCACGGCGATAGATGCGCACCACCCAGCCCGCCGCGGCAAAAGCCCTGGCGCAGTGATGGCCGATCTTGCCATTGGATCCCAGAATCAGAACCGTCCCGGTCATGTTGTCCTCCTGTGTCAGACCCGTGATCACAGGATCGCCCGAACGGATGCGAATAGAAATTGCCTGAATTTGCAGATCATGTATTCAATATTGAATGGCAAACAGCATCGACAGGCTGGACTGGTCCCTGATCCGCGCCTTTCTGGCGGTGGCGGATACCGGCAGCCTGTCCGCCGCCGCGCGCCGGCTGGGCACCAGCCAGCCCACGCTGGGCCGCCAGATCCGGCAGATCGAGGCCGCGCTTGACCTGCCGCTGTTCCTGCGCCGCCCGCGCGGTCTGGACCTGACCGACAGCGGCGCGGCACTTCTGCCCCATGCCCGCCGGATGGCCGAGGCGATGAACGCCTTCGCGCTGACCGCGGCCGGCCAGACCGAGGATCTGCGCGGCACCGTACGTCTGACGGCAAGCACCGTCGTCGCCCAATATGTCCTGCCACCCATCATCGCGGACATCAGGCGCGCCGAACCGCTGATCCAGATCGAACTGGTCGCAAGCGACAGCAGCGACAACCTGCTGTTCCGCGAGGCGGATATCGCCGTGCGCATGTATCGCAGCACGCAGCTTGACATCATCACCCGGCATCTGGGCGATCTGCGGCTTGGTGTCTTTGCCAGCCGGGCCTATCTGGACAGGCGCGGCTGGCCCCGGCAGGCAACGGATCTGATGGATCACGACCTGATCGGCTATGACCGCAATGACATGATCCTGCGCCACATGCGTGCCCTTGGCTGGCCCGCCACGCCCGAGATGTTCGCGATCCGCTGCGACAGCCAGACGGCCTACCTGGCGCTGATCCAGGCAGGCTGCGGCATCGGTTTTGCGCAGGTCGGCATCTTGGGCGGAATACCCGACATGGTCGAGTTGGACCTTGGCCTTGACCTGCCCCATCTGCCGGTCTGGCTGGCCGCCCCCCAGGCGATGCGCAACACCCCCCGGATCGCCCGTGTCTGGGACCTTCTGGCCGGTGGCCTTGCCCCCCGCCTTTCGCATGACCATCCCAAGACCTGAACCGCGTCGCACTGCGTGCTTTCTTGACCCTTCGCCGCGCAATCGCTAGGCCAGTGCCGAACAAATGTCACAAGGGACAGACCGCAATGACCAACCCCTCGCTTCTTATCCTCGCCGGTGACGGAATCGGCCCCGAAGTCATGGCCGAAGTGCGCAAGATCATCGACTGGTACGGCGCCAAGCGCGGCGTCACCTTCGATGTGTCCGAGGACCTGGTGGGTGGCTGTGCCTATGACAAGCACGGCACCCCGCTGCATGACGACACGATGGCCAAGGCACAGGACGTCGACGCCGTTCTGCTGGGCGCCGTGGGTGGGCCGAAATACGACAGCCTTGATTTCAGCGTGAAGCCCGAGCGCGGCCTGCTGCGCCTGCGCAAGGAAATGGACCTTTACGCCAACCTGCGCCCGGCGCAGTGCTTTGACGCGCTGGCCGATTTCTCTTCCCTGAAAAAGGATGTGGTCGCGGGCCTCGACATCATGATCGTGCGCGAACTGACCAGCGGCGTCTATTTCGGCGAACCGCGCGGGATCTTCAAGGAGGGCAACGAGCGTGTGGGCATCAACACCCAGCGCTACACCGAGTCCGAGATCGAGCGCGTCGCCCGTTCCGCCTTTGAACTGGCCCGCAAGCGCGGCAACAAGCTGTGCTCGATGGAAAAGGCCAACGTCATGGAATCGGGCGTGCTGTGGCGCGAAGTCGTGCAGCGCATCGGCGACACCGAATATCCCGATGTGGAACTCAGCCACATGTATGCCGATGCTGGCGCGATGCAGCTGACCCGCTGGCCCAAGCAGTTCGACG
>JANREX010000058.1 GCA_030758115.1 Paracoccaceae bacterium
GAACTTCAACACGCTTTCTATAGCCACCGGCAGATGTTAGACAGGCCTAATGTAACGAGTGTGCCTTGAGTATGGGTGATGACGCATCAAAGACACGATGCACCGGTTCTTGTGCTGGGCAGCACCGGACGATTGGGATCGCTGCTGCGCCACCATTGGCGCGACAGGCAGGATGTGACCTGGCAGGCCCGAAACCGCAGCGCGGCCCCGGTGCTTGACTGGTCTGCCCATGACGATCTGTCAGACCTGACCCGCAGGCTTCCGCGCACCCGCGCCGTCGTGGCGCTCTGGGGGGTCGTGGCAGGATCAGCGGGCACACTTGGCGACAACACGGAACTGGCCCTGCGCGCCATCGGGATTGCCCGCGCTACAGGTGCCGATCGGGTTCTTCACTGCTCCAGCGCCGCCGTTTATCGCCCCGGACCCGAGCCTCTGGCCGAAACCGTCATCCCCGCACCGATCAACGCTTATGGTCAGGCGAAACTGGACATGGAACAGGCCATCGCCGCGGACCAGCGCCGCGATGCATTGGGTCCAAAAAACATCGTCATGCGCATCGGCAATGTCATCGGCGCCGACAGCCTGTCACGCGCGATGGTGCAGGCCAGCCGTGACGGCACCGCGGTCACGCTTGACCGATTCGCGAACGGAACAGGGCCGCGACGCAGCTTTCTGTCCGGGGCAGACCTGGCGCGATCCATCACCTGGCTTGTCGACTGCCCTTTGAACGCGCTGCCTTGCGTGATCAACCTTGCGGCCACGGGCGCAACAGAGATGGCCGACCTTGTGCGTCATGCCGGGCTTGATCTGGCCTGGCGTCCAGCACCGGTTGACGCCGTGCCACTGGTCGAACTGGATACATCCCGCCTGCGCGGTTGCATCGGGCAGACCGACATCAGCGCCGCAGCCCCGGATTTGATGGCAGGATGGTCGCCAGCCCGGGGGGTGTCGCAATGACCCCCGCAAAACGCGGCTTTGACCTTCTGGTCGCAGGACTTCTGGCGCTGGTTCTCTGGCCGGTGGCACTTGGGATCGCCCTGGTGATCCTGCTGGTCGACGGGCGGCCCGTGTTTCACGTCTCCGAACGCATGAAGACACCTGACATCAGCTTTCGCCTGTGGAAATTCCGCACCATGCGCCCTGTTGCCGGTGATGCGGGCGTGTCGGGCGGTGACAAGTCGGACAGGATCACGCGGATGGGCCATATCCTGCGCCGGACCCGGCTGGACGAGATCCCGCAACTGATCAATATCCTGCGGGGCGACATCAGCCTTGTCGGCCCCAGACCCCCGTTGCGCCGCTACGTCGAACTGTTTCCCGCTCTCTACACCGAGGTCCTGAAACAGCGCCCCGGCCTGACCGGCCTTGCCACCCTCGTCTATCACCGGACCGAGGAACGGCTGCTGAAGAACTGTGCCACCCCACAGGAGACGGAAGAGGTCTATACCCGCCGCTGCGTTCCCAGAAAGGCACGGCTGGATCTGATCTACGCCGAAAAAAGAGGCATCTGTCTGGATTTCCGGCTAATTCTGGCGACCGCCTTCAGATTCTTTTTACCTTGAAGGCGCCATATGGTGTCACATTTGATATGGAACATGTGAGGTAGATGTGATGTGAGGGCCTGACAAAGACTGCCGGCCATGCGTTTTTTCCGGGTTTGGCAGTCCAGTTGTTTTGATGAGTTCTGGATCAGGAAGGTCCACCTTGTGAACCGGCGTGTTGGGGCCGGTTGCCGCACAAGATGGGCAATACTTCGTTGATCCGCGTTTTGATTGGATCGGCACGTGCGTCAAGAAATACTGAAATTCTGCATATCCCTCACCAGGCAGCAGAAGCGGTTCATACTGCTATGTCTGGATGCAGCGGGCGCAGCGCTTGGTCTCTTGCTGGCCATCCTTCTTGTGACGGGCGAACTGACACATCCCTATGGCACGGGCGGTCTTGCGCCGCATCTGGTCGTGGCGACGGGTTTGACCTGCGTCATGACCGTCTACCTCGGCCTCGACCGGGTCAAGCTGAACGCCTATCAACTGTCGAGCCTGCTGAATTCTTCGTCCATCGGGATGGCGCTGGGCGCCGCGACGATGCTGGTCGACAAGCTGGCCGGCGGGCTTCTGCCCTTTGGCGTCTTTCCGGTGCTGTCGATGGTTTTCCTGATCATGACCGTCGGGTCGCGGCTGATCCTGAAGGCCGTGCTGATGCAGATCTACAAGCAGCAGAAGATGCGCAAGCGCGTGCTGATCTACGGTGCGGGCCAGACAGGTCAGCAGTTGGCCGCGGCACTTGCCACCGATATCGAGGTGCAGACGGTCGCTTTCGTCGATGACAATCCCGCCTTGCAAAGCCTCAAGATCGGCGGGCTGACGGTTCATCCCCCGGCTGACATGGACCATCTGCTGCGCAGCAAGGCGATCGACACCATCGTTCTGGCCATGCCCTCGGTCAGCCAGTCCATACAGGGCCGAATAGCCAGCCGTCTGAAAACCACCGGCTGCGATGTGCACATCCTGCCATCCTTCGCCGACCTTGTGCGCCCTGGCGCGCTGGCCCGCCAGATCCCACCGCTCAGATTGTCCGACCTGCTTGGCCGCAGCCGCATGGAAGATGAACTGCCCGGCGTGCGCGATACCTACACCGGGCGCAATATCCTGATCACCGGGGCCGGCGGGTCCATCGGATCGGAACTCTGCCGCCAACTGCTGCAGGCCAGACCGGCGCGGCTGGTCCTGCTGGATCACTGCGAACTGTCGCTCTACCGGATCACGCGGGAACTGGCCGACATTTGCGGACCCGTCGACATCGTGCCCGTCCTCGGCTCGGTCTGCGAGGCGTCATTGGTGCGCCATACCCTTGCCGCCCACGATATCGAGGTGATCCTGCACGCGGCGGCCTACAAACATGTGCCGCTGGTAGAAGCCAACGGCATCGAAGGCCTGCGCAACAACGTCCTTGGCACGAAGGTGCTGGCCGATGCCGCGCGCGCTGCACATGTGGAACGCTTCACGCTGATTTCGACCGACAAGGCGGTCAGACCCGTGGGCCTGATGGGCTGTTCCAAGCGGCTTGCCGAACTGATCCTGCAGGATCTGGCGACACGTTCCACGACGACGCGGTTCTCGATCGTCCGTTTTGGCAATGTCATGGGATCATCCGGGTCCGTCATCCCGCTGTTCCAGGAACAGATCGCGCGGGGCGGCCCGGTGACCCTGACCCATGACGATGTGACGCGCTACTTCATGACCCTGTCCGAGGCTGTGCGGCTGGTGCTTGTCGCGGGCGCATTCTCGCGCGGGGGGGATGTCTTCGTTCTCGACATGGGCACACCGGTTCCGATCCGCAAGGTCGCCCGGCAGATGATCGAAGCCTCGGGCCAAACGGTGCGGGATGCCGGCAATCCGAACGGCGACATCGAAATCGTGGTGACCGGCCTGCGCCCCGGCGAGAAACTGCACGAAGAGCTGTTGATCGGCTCCGACATGCTGACGACACCGCACCCCAAGATCATGCGCGCCCAGGAAGCCCACCTGTCCGAGATCGAAATGGCGTCCTTGATGCAGTCGCTGCGGCTGGGGATCGAAACGCGCGACATGGATGGCATGAAAGCCTTGCTCAAGCGCTGGGTCGAGCGTGCCGAAAACGGCGGCGACACCCTGCATATCGCAGAAAACGCCGACCCCTCGCGAATCGCCTGAACCACCCTCTCGGACCCGGACGCAAAGGGCCGTGCGGAAGCCGGGGCGATCCGGTAAAATCCTGTCCAAATGCCCCGCTTTGGCCACAGTCCCGCAAGCCCGCCTTAACCCCCGATCCCCAATCCTGACCGTGGTGAGTAAACGGCCGGGGGGCCGGGGGAGTGTGGGATGGGTCTGTATCGGATCACGTTCGACGGTGTGCTGGGCAGTGGCACATCGCGATTTGTCACAGGGATCACGGATCTGGAAATTCTGGCGGGGTCCGCTGGTCCTGTTCTGGTTTCGACGACGCGGGCAGGGGGCGGTCTTGCCGCCTTCGATGCGACTTCGGGCGGCCTCATCAGGACCCAGGGGACCGCGGCCGACATGGCGCAACTGATCGCGCCGGACCTGGCGCTGTTGCAAGCGGGCGGCCAGACCGTTCTGGCCACGCTCGGCCTGCGCGACACGGGTCTGCCGGCCATTCCGATCCTGCCCTCTGGCGACTTGGGCACCATGACCACCATCGGTGCCACGGGCCAGAACCTCGGGCAGATCACCGGCCTCGCCCAGGCCCGCTTCGGCGAGGTTCCTTATGTTTTCGCAAGCCTCGCCAGCACAGGGCTGATGCGGCTGGACCCGCAGAACGGGCTGCAGTTCACGGCCCAACCGGTGCCCCTGACAGGGGCTGGTGCCAGTCACAGGGTCAGCGACATCCTGGCGATCACCCTGCAGGGACAGGATTACCTTGTGACCACCCATGCAACGGCAGATGCCGTGGCCGTCCACCGGGTCGATCAGGGCGGCGCCCTGCAGCATGTTTCCGAATTCGGCGCCGCACAGGGCCTTGGTATCGATGCGCCGTCAGCCATGGCATCGGTGCAGCTTGGCGATGGGCAATATGTCGTGCTGGCATCGACCCTCAGCTCCTCGCTCAGCGTCTTCTCTGTTGGCGCAGACGGCGCGCTGACCCCGGTCGATCACGTTCTGGACGACCTGGCGACCCGCTTCCATCGCGTGACAGCGCTTGAGGCAGTCACCGCCGGAGACCGCAGTTTCATCCTCGCAGGCGGGGCGGATGACGGTCTGTCCGCGTTCCTGCTGCTGCCCGGGGGGCGGCTGCTTCACATGGACAGCATGGCCGACACGGTCGCCGCGACCCTTGCCAATGCCTCCAACATCGCCGGATTCGATAGCGGGCAGGGTCTGCGGATCTTTGCGACAAGTGAAACCGAACCCGGCATTACCCGGCTGGCCGTCGATACGCCGAACCGCGGCCTGACCCAGATCGGCACGGCGTCTGCGGACGCCATCACGGGCGGTTCACTGGATGACATCCTGGCAGGCGGTGCAGCTGCGGATACGATCGACGGTGGCGCGGGACATGACATCGTCATGGATGGCGCGGGCAACGATCGCATGACAGGTGGTCCCGGCTCGGACATGTTCATCCTGGCCGCAGATGGCACGCCTGACGTGATCACCGATTTTCAGCCCGGACAGGATCGTCTGGACCTCAGCGCCTGGGTCGGGTTGTCCTCGGCCGATCAGTTGCGGATCGACACGCGCAGCTGGGGGGCGGAACTGGGGTTTCGCGCCGAAACACTCGAACTGCGCAGCGCCTCGGGCGGTGGCCTGTCCCGGTCCGAGGTTCTGTGGACCTCGATCCTGAACCTGACCCGCGCGCCTGTAGGATCACTGGCCGACAGTGGCGGAGGCACGCAGCCCGCACCGCCGCTGCCACCCCTCGGGATGTCCCGGCTGGGCGGCACAGGCAATGACAGGCTGACGGGTGGAAATGGCGCTGACACGCTGAATGGCGCGGCAGGCAACGATACGCTGACGGGGCTTGCCGGGGATGACCGGCTGATCGGCGGGCCGGGACAGGATCAGCTTTTCGGCGGCGC
>JANREX010000059.1 GCA_030758115.1 Paracoccaceae bacterium
CACGGATGCCGCCTGCGCGGCTTGCTGTGCGGCTTCGGCGGCCTTGCCGGCGGCTTCGGCCTTGGCCGACACGGCGCCCGCGCTGGTCTGCTCGCGCAGTTTCGCCGCGGCCTCGGCCCGCTCTGCGGCAAGCTTGGCAGTCTCCGACCCGGGTTTCCAGGCTTTCAGCTCGTCGGTCGCCTCGCGGATCTTGTCCAGACCCATCTTCTTGGGATCGGCCACGGTCTTGAGGCTTTTGGCCACATCCCGCACGCCGGTCTCATCGGCGGCATCCTCCATCGCCCGGCTGAACTCCCGCGCCATGCCCCTCGCCTTGCCGACGAAGCGCCCCACGTTGCGGAACAGCATCGGCAGGTCTTTCGGCCCCACCACGATCAACGCGACGATGCCAATGAGCAGAAGCTCGGTCCAGCCAAGGTCGAACATGGATCAGACCTTGTCTTTCTCTTTCTCGGGGGTGACATCGCGCGCAACCTCGCCCGTGCCATCCTCCAGTTCCTTGGAACTGTCGCTCACGCCCTTCTTGAAGGCGGTGATCCCCTTGCCGACCTCGCCCATGAGCGAGCTGATCTTGCCGCGCCCGAAAAGCACCAGCACGACCACCGCGATCAGCAGAAGACCCGGAAGTCCGATATTGTTCAGCATAGCATTTCTCCCTAGCTTGGTCCCATCCCGTCTGCGCGGCAGGAACCATCACCCAACACATCTAATGACGAACCGCGCCGGTTGGAAGGACCAAAGCGGCGCTCTTGCAGGGTTTTTGTCCCCTCACGTGTATAACGCTGGCCATGTTCCGCCTATTCCCCGCCACGTTGATTCTTCTTGCCGCAAATATCCCCGCCGGAGGCATCCGCCCGTGATGCAGGGGGCAGACAGCCCGGATCAACGCACCGGAAAGACGAAACAGCGATCCCGCCGGATCATCAGCCACAGCGGCTTGCCGGGGCTGGGCAAAAAGACATTGGGCACTGTCGCCTTCAGGATCGAGCCGTCGTGATCCATGCGGATCTCGACCAGGCTTTCACTGCCCATGAAACGCGCGCGCATCACCTCGCCGCGCGCGGCAACACCGTCCTGCACCGTGGGATTGGGCCCGCGCCCGCCACGATCGAGGTCGATCTTGATGTGCTGCGGGCGGATCACGATCTCGACCTCCGCGCCATCGGGCACGCCGGGCGCGAGGAATTGACCGAAGGGCGTATCGGTCAAAGCCCCGCGAACAGTGCCGCGTATCACGTTGATATCGCTGAAAAATGCAACCGCGTTACGGTCTTTCGGCGCATTGTAGATATTGTAGGGCGCGCCCTGCTGCACGATGCGGCCCGCGCGCATCAGCGCGATCTCGTCGGCCATGCGCATCGCCTCGTCGGGCTCATGCGTGACCAGCAGGACGGCGGCATCCTCCTGCTTGAGGATCTCGAGGGTCTGGTCGCGGATATCGTCGCGCAGACGGTTGTCGAGGCCCGAAAACGGCTCGTCCATCAGCATGATGCGCGGGCGTGGCGCCAGTGCGCGCGCCAGTGCGACGCGCTGCTGCTCGCCCCCCGACAGCGAATGCGGATAGGCGTCGATGAAGCGGCGCAGTCCGACCCGGCCCAGAAGTTCCTCGACCCGGGCGCGGCGCGCCTCCTGCGGGCCACTCAGGCCGAAGGCCACGTTCTCGGCCACGCTCAGATGCGGGAACAGCGCGAAATCCTGAAACATCAGCCCGATCGCGCGGCGTTCCGGCGGCACCCGGAACACCGTGTCGCAGATCAGCTTGCCATCCACCCAGATCTCGCCCTGGTCCTGCATCTCGACCCCGGCGATCATCCGCAGCGTCGTGGACTTGCCGCAACCTGACGGCCCCAGCAGGCAGGTCACCTGCCCCGGCATCACCTTGAGCGAGACATCATCCACCACCGCCACCCCGTCGAAATGACGGCGCAGGTTGCGGATTTCGAGCCGCGGCACGGGGGCTGCGGCGCGCGGGGCGGTCTGTGTCGGTGTCTCGGGCAAGCGGCTATTTCCGATCAATACAGTCGGGAAAGGGCATTAACAGGGGCCGCGCCACGCCGCAAGCCTGCAGCGCATCCATCCCCGCGAAATGGGGGGCTGTCTGCCCCCCACCGTTGAACTGCGTTCAACGCCCCCCGAGGATATTTCCGGCAAGAAGAAACGGCCGGCCCCCGGGCGCGATCAGATCGTGGCGTTGGTCGCGCCACCATCGAGCAGGATGTTCTGCCCCACGATGAAGCCCGCATGGACCGAGCAGAGAAAGGCGCAAGCCGCGCCGAATTCCGCAGCCGTTCCATAGCGGCCCGCAGGGATCGTGGCCGCGCGGCGCGTGCGCGCCTCGTCCAGGGAGATGCCCTGCGCCTTGGCCACGCCGCCATCCAGCGCATCGGCGCGGTCGGTGGCATGGATGCCCGGCAGCAGGTTGTTGATGATGACACCCTTGCCCGCAACCTGGCGCGCGGTGCCCGCGACATAGCCGGTCAGCCCGGTGCGGGCTGCGTTGCTCAGGCCCAGTTGCGGAATCGGGGCCTTGACCGATTGCGAGGTGATGTTGACGACCCTGCCCCAGCCGCGATCGATCATGCCGGGCATCAGCGCCTTCATCAGCGCGATCGGCGTGAGCATGTTGGAATCGAGCGCGCGGATGAAATCATCGCGGTCCCAGTCCGACCACAGGCCCGGCGGGGGGCCGCCCGCATTGGTCACAAGGATATCCGCGCCCGATGCGGCCTCGATCACGGCGGTGCGGCCGTTTTCGGTGGTCACATCGGCGGCGACGGTCGCAACCTCGACGCCGAAGTCGTCGCGGATCGCCGCGGCGGCCGCTTCAAGCGCCTCGACGCCGCGCGCGTTCATCACCAGGTTCACGCCCGCCTCGGCCAGGGCGCGGGCGCAGCCAAGACCCAGCCCCTTGCTCGATGCGCAGACCAGCGCAGTTTTTCCCTTGATCCCCAGATCCATGTCTTTCTCCCTATGATCACCGTCCGGATCCGCGTCCGGCCGACCCTGTGCGCCCTGATTAGCATTGCCCGGCAAGAGATTGCCAGCAAAAGGCCAGAGCGTTGACCGCGTGGTGACACATTCCTATCCTAATGGTCCAGAGACCCCGGAACGGCCGACGCAGGTGCCGGTTGCGAAGGCTCCGGGCACAGGCCCCGTTCACACGTATGACGACACTGACCAGTAGATAGCCAACAGATTGCCCGGACCATGACGGAAACACATCCACCAGCCGCCCTTTCCGAAACCGCTTTCGCGCTGCCCGTGCTGGCGGCGACCGCGTTTCGGGTCGTGACGGGCGCGAATCTGGGTGATCCGCTGTCCTTTGCCGACGATCTGATCCATGACGACACCTATGAGCTGGGGCGCAACGCCGCCACACGCCGCCTGTCGCTTGTGCCCGAAGGCCCCGGGCGCTTCCGCGTGGCCACGGATTCGGTGGCCGGACAGCCCGGCGCGCTGGTGCATCTGGACAGCAGCCTGACCTTCATGTCGCCCGATGGCGAGACGGCTGAAATCCTTGTCCTGGTCGAAGTCGATGCCGCGGGCGACGTGACCGAGGTGCATGCCCTGCCACTGGTCCCGCTGCGCCCCAAGACCCGCTATATGCTGGTCACCATCGACACGCGCAATGTCATCACCCGCCTGGCCGAAATCGCCTGCGTCTCTTTCGCGCGCGGCACGCATATCACGATGGCCTCGGGCGAACAGCGCCTGATCGAGGACCTGCGCCCCGGCGACCGCATTCTGACCCGCGACGACGGTCCGCAGGAAATCCGCTGGATCGGCCAGACAACGCTGCGCGCCAGCGGCGAACAGGCGCCCATCGTGATCAAGGCGGGCACGCTGCACAATGCCAATGACCTTCTGGTCAGCCCCGATCACCGTCTGTTCATCTATCAGCGCGCGGATATCCTGGGGGCCGGCCGCGCCGAGGTGCTGGTGCGCGCGCGCCACCTGGTCAACGGGGTCACCGTCTATTCCCAGGAAGGCGGGTTCATCGACTATTTCCAGATCCTGTTCGACCGGCACCAGATCATCTATGCCGAGGGGATCGCCGCCGAAACCCTGCTGCTGGACAAGCGCACGCAGCCCGCCCTGCCCGCGGACCTGGCCGAGGCGCTGGCACAGAAGCTGGGCGGCGGTCATTCCGGCGGGATCGAGGGTTTCGAAGTGTCCAAGAAGATGCTGGACCTGCCCGATGCGGCCGAGGCACTGCGCCGCGCCTCGCTGGGCTGACACGCGGCTGATTTCCTTGCCTTTGCGCGCGCGCCTGCCTAAAGCTGCGCTCATGTTGGACACCGCCTCGAACCGCCCCGCCCTGCCGCCCGAAATCGCCCGTCGCCGGACCTTTGCGATCATCTCGCATCCCGACGCCGGCAAGACCACGCTGACCGAAAAGTTCCTGCTGTTCGGCGGCGCGATCCAGATGGCCGGACAGGTGCGCGCCAAGGGCGAGGCGCGGCGGACGCGGTCGGACTTCATGCAGATGGAAAAGGACCGGGGCATCTCGGTATCCGCTTCGGCGATGTCCTTCGATTTCAAGACCTTCCGCTTCAACCTGGTGGATACGCCCGGCCACAGCGACTTTTCCGAGGATACCTATCGCACGCTGACGGCGGTGGATGCGGCCGTCATGGTGATCGACGGGGCCAAGGGTGTGGAAAGCCAGACCCGCAAACTGTTCGAGGTCTGCCGCCTGCGCGACCTGCCGATCCTGACCTTCTGCAACAAGATGGACCGCGAAAGCCGCGACACATTCGACATCATCGACGAGATCCAGGAGAATCTGGCGATCGACGTGACGCCAGCCAGCTGGCCCATCGGCACGGGGCGCGACTTCATCGGCTGCTATGACATGCTGCGCGACCGGCTGGAGCTGATGGACCGCGCCGACCGGAACGTGGTGGCGGAATCGATCGAGATCAACGGGCTGGACGATCCGCGCCTGGCCGATCACGTGCCCGCCGCCTTGCTGGACAAGCTGCGCGAAGAGGTCGAGATGGCGCGCGAGCTGCTGCCCGCGCTGGATATCAAGGCCGTGCAGGACGGCAGCATGACGCCGATCTGGTTCGGCTCTGCCATCAACTCCTTCGGGGTGAAGGAACTGATGGAGGGCATCGGCACCCTTGGACCCGAGCCGCAGCCCCAGCGCGCCGAGCCGCGCGTGATCATGCCTGAAGAAACAAAGGTTTCCGGCTTTGTCTTCAAGGTTCAGGCGAACATGGACCCCAAGCATCGCGACCGGGTGGCCTTCGTGCGGCTGGCCTCGGGGCATTTCATCCGCGGCATGAAACTGACCCATGTGCGCAGCAAGAAACCGATGACGATCACCAACCCGGTGATGTTCCTGGCCTCGGACCGTGAACTGGCGGAAGAGGCATGGGCCGGTGACATCATCGGCATCCCCAACCACGGGCAGCTGCGCATCGGCGACACGCTGACCGAGGGCGAGGCGCTGCGCGTCACGGGCATTCCGTCCTTCGCGCCGGAACTGCTGCAGACCTGCCGCGCGGGCGATCCGATGAAGGCCAA
>JANREX010000060.1 GCA_030758115.1 Paracoccaceae bacterium
CGCTCCATCGTTCCGTCCGGTCCCCAGCGCCGCGTCTCTGCGTCGCCGTGAGGGGGGTTCTACGGTTTGCCGCAGGAACCCGCAAGGGCTTTTTTCACAAACGTCACATTTTTTTTGGAAATCTGATTTTTCATTGGAATTTAAGGGGTTACGGCAATCTAGTTTCGCCAGGCCCAGGTTCAGCGCAAGAAAATGACCCCGGTCAGCAAGGCAAGGGAACTACATCTAGCGTTACCCACAGACCTATCCCCAAGAAGGGCTGAAAGTGGCCGCGAGTCGACCAAAGGCCGATGCGGAAGATGGCCCTTATCCCTGCCCGGATCTGCGCCCCGAAGCGCGGCACAGGCAATGGAAAGGGTGTCACACAGGGTTTTGTCGGCCCATGACAGGGCAGCCATTCCCAAACTGCCTGTGAATTGCGCCGATTCAGCAGAGCATTGCCCGGTATGCGGGCATAATGGAATCGCCTCTCAGGCCCTGCTGGTCCGCCGGGGCCGTGCCAAGACCGGCAGGCGAAGCATCAGCAGCAGGGCAATCGCCAGAAGGTAGGCCAGCGGTTCCAGCTGGAATCCCTTGCGCAGCATGACGAAATGGATCGCCCCCAACGGCACCACGACATAGGTCAGCTTGTGCAGGCGGCGCCAGAGCGGGCCCAGCTTGCGCACCGACAGATCGTTGGATGTCAGGGCCAGCGGGATCATCAGCACGAAGGCCGACATGCCGATCGTTATATAAGGACGTTTCACGATGTCCGCCCAGACCCGTGCAAGGCTTTGCACATCCAGCACCAGCCAGACCAGCAGATGCAGCGCCACATAGGTAAAGCACAGAATACCCAAGGCGCGCCGGAATCGCAGAAGGTTCAACCCGGCGTAGCGGCGCAAGGGCGTGATGCACAGCCCCGCCACCATGATCTGCAAGGCCAGCAGGCCCAGCTCATGCTCCAGCGCCTTGATCGGCTCGACCCCAAGCCCGCCGGTCAGCCCCAGATAGAGGAACCATGGCGCGGGCAAGAGGCCAAGCGTATAGACAAGCCATACAGGAATGCGGCGTACCGCGGTATTTACCTGCTCCGCCAGCATGGGTCAGAAGAACTTTGACAGGTCCATGCCGGCATAGAGGCTTGCGACCTCATCGGCATAACCGTTCATCATCAAGGTCGGCTCGTTACGGGCAAACAGCCCCGCGCCGATGCGCCGCTCGCTGGCCTGGCTCCAGCGCGGGTGATCCACCTCGGGGTTCACATTGCTGTAGAAGCCATATTCGCGCGGCGCGGCCTTGTTCCAGCTGGTCGGCGGCTGCGTGTCGGTCAGGGTAATCCGGACGATCGACTTGATCGACTTGAAGCCATATTTCCATGGCACCACCAGACGCAGGGGCGCGCCGTTCTGATTTGGGATGTCGCGACCATAGATGCCCGTCGCCATGATCGTCAGCGGATGCATCGCCTCGTCCAGGCGCAGACCTTCGACATAGGGCCAGTCCAGCACCGGGAAGCGCACGCCGGGCATTTCCTCGGGACGCAGGAGGGTCTCGAAGGCCACGTATTTCGCGCCCGACTGCACGCCCGCCATGTTCAGAAGGTCGGCCAGTTCGAAACCGTTCCAGGGGATCACCATCGACCAGGCCTCGACGCAGCGGAAACGGTAGATGCGTTCTTCCACCGTCATGCGGGCCATGATGTCTTCGAATGTGTAATCGGCCGGGCGATCCACCATTCCGTCGATCCTGACTGTCCAGGGCGAGGTGGTCATCTGCCCGGCGTATTTCACCGGATCGCCCTTGTCCGTACCGAACTCGTAGAAGTTGTTGTAGCTGGTGATCTCTTCCCAGGTATTCGGCTTGAGGCCATCAGCCTGCGCGTGGCCCTGCCCCGCCAGCCCGACCAAGCCCAGACCAGCCACACCGGACAGCAGTGCGCGGCGGTTCAGGTAGACGCTTTCGGGCGTCACGTCCTGTTCGGTCAGATCGGGTTTCCAACGGTTCGCCATGCGCCTCTCCTCTGTGTTGTGCTCGCAAGATCTATCGCGAAGCCGCGACTTTTCAAAAGCAAGTCTTCTCACATTGACGTGGTCGGATTGTAACTTGGGCGAATCTTGTTGAGGGGGATCGACTCGCCATTGGCCTGCACCAGCCTGACATGGCGCCGCCGCATCAGGCGCGGCTCGGCCACGCCGACCGAATGGGCGATGGTTTCGACCTCCTTGATGATGGACTTGGCGTAATTCGCCACCTTTTCATACTTGTCCTCGACCACCAGACCGCGTTGCAGCTTGGGATCATGCGTCGTGATGCCCGTGGGGCAGGTATTCTTGTTGCACTTCAGCGCCTGGATGCAGCCAAGGCTGAACATGAAGCCGCGCGCCGAGGCGACGAAATCCGCACCCGCGCAGATCGCCCATGCCACATCGCCGGGATTGACCAGCTTGCCGCTGGCGATGATGCGGATCCTGTCCTTGAGGCCGTGACGATCCCGCAGATCGACCATCCTGACCAGCGCCTCGCGCAGGGGCATGCCGACAAGATCGATCAGGGGCATGGGGGCGGCCCCGGTTCCCCCTTCGCCACCGTCGACGGTGATGAAATCGGGCGCGCAATCCGGCCCGCGCGCATTGATCAGGGTGAACAGATCCTCCCATGCATCCGACGATCCGATCACGGTCTTGAAGCCCACCGGCTTGCCCGTGACCCGGCGGATATGTCCGATCACGTCCAGCAGGTCTTCAAAGCTGTCGATCTCGGGGTGACGATTGGGCGAGACACTGTCGCGCCCCACCGGAATGCCCCGGATCGCCGCGATCTCTTCATTGACCTTTTCACCGGGCAGGATGCCGCCCTTGCCGGGTTTCGCGCCCTGCGCCAGCTTCAACTCGAACATCCGCACCTGCGGATTGTCCGACACCGCGCGCAACTTGTCGTCGCTCAGGTTGCCATGTTCATCGCGCACACCGTATTTCGCCGTGCCGATCTGATAGACGATGTCGCAGGCCCCGCTCAGGTGGAAGGGCGACAGCCCGCCTTCCCCGGTGTTCAGCCAGATGCCCGCCTTGGCGGCACCACGGCTCAGCGCCTCGACCGCCGGGCGGGAAATCGCGCCATAGCTCATGCCGGAGATGTTGAAGATCGACTTCGCCCGATAGGGAATGGCCGCCGTCGGCCCGATGATCATCGGCTGCGTGACGGAAAACTGATCATCCAGCGGCGGAAAGACCGCGTTCACGAAAATCGGCGTGCCGGGGATCGACAGGTTGCGTGTCGATCCGAAGGCGACAGTATTCCCCTGCCCCTTGGTGGAATGATAGACCCAGTCCCGCTGCGCGCGGTTGAAGGGCATCTCCTCGCGGTCCATGGCAAAGAAATACTGGCGGAAAAATTCGCCCAGCGCGGTGAACAGATGCCGGAACCGCCCGATCACCGGATAGTTGCGCCGCACCGCATCGCCGGTCTGGGTCTTGTCCACGATGAAAAACAGAAGTGCGACAAGGACACTGATCCCCAGAACCATGACAAAAAGCAGCGCCAGGAACAAAAGCGCGTTCATCGCGAAATCCATACATTCAACCCTTTTGATTTGTATCAATGCAACGCTTGACCATCGCTCTACAGTGCGAAATTCAAGACGTTGCGACAAGGCGTGTTCGGGCATCGGAAAGACGTGATCGCAACGCGATTGCGTGATCAGATGGCCCGACGGCCAATGCACTCCAAGGAGGAACCAAGCATGAGAACTCTGTTGATGACAGCAGGCCTTGCCGCCTGCCTCGCGACCGCGGCATCGGCGCAGGACATGATCACATATACAACCGATCAACCCTTCGAGGATGTGATCTTCGGGCTGGAGAACGCCATCATCGATCAGGGCCTGGTGATCGATGGCACCTCGCATGTGGGCGACATGCTGGAACGCACCAAGGCCGATGTGGGATCGGATGTGACGATCTTTCTCAAGGCGGATGTCTACAGCTTCTGCTCGGCCGCAGTGTCGCGCAAGGTGATGGAGGCCGACCCGATGAACATCGTCTTCTGCCCTTATGACATCTTTGTCGCCGTATCGCCCGATGCGCCGGACCAGACCATGATCGGCTTTCGCAGCTATCCCGAAGGCGCAATGAAAGAGGTCGAGGCGCTGCTGGACACGATCGCGCGCGCCGCGATCGGCCAGTAAGGCGTCGCCAGCAAAAGCTGACAAGATCACGGCACACTCGCGCCGGATCACATGATTATCATTGGAAACAGGAAAAGGGGGCGGCTTAGGTCAGCGCCCTTTTTCGTCAAGCCGCACAGGCGGAAATCCCCGGTGAACCAGCGGCAGGGACGATGCGTAACCGTCGTGATGCCACTGACGGCGTCCTGATTCACAAACTGGGAGAAAAAGATGTTCCGCAGAACCTACCTCGCCATGACCGCAGCCGCCCTGATGGCTGGCCCCGCCTTTGCCGGTGGCATGTCCAAGGATATCGTCGACACCGCCGTAGGTGCCGGCAGCTTCAACACGCTGGTCGCCGCCGTGCAGGCCGCGGGTCTGGTCGACACCCTGAAGGGCGAAGGCCCCTTCACCGTTTTCGCCCCCACGGATGAAGCATTCGCAGCCCTGCCCGCAGGCACCGTGGAAGATCTGCTGAAGCCCGAGAACAAGGATACGCTGGTTGCGATCCTGACCTATCACGTCGTGGCCGGCAAAGTCATGTCGGGCGACCTGTCCAACGACATGTCCGCCACCACCGTGCAGGGTGGCGATGTGAAGATCATGACCGAAGGCGGCGTGACCGTGAACGGCGCGAATGTCGTGACCGCCGATATCGAAGCCTCGAACGGCGTGATCCACGTCATCGACGCGGTGATCCTGCCCGAGTGATCGCAGACCGGACAACTGGTTACGGAAAAGGCGGGCACTTGGCCCGCCTTTTTTGTCGAGGTCAGGGATCTGCCGATCCGTTCCCTTGTCAATGCACCACGGCACCGTCCGGCTTGGGCCGGTTCGATGCGGCGATGCGGTCGCCGATGATCAGGCCATCCGCCCCGGCCGACACCGGCACGATGGTGCCGTCCTTGATGTCGCCTGCCAGCAGCATCTCGGCCAGCGGGTCCTGCAGCGCGCGCTGGATCACCCGCTTGAGGGGCCGCGCCCCGAACACCGGGTCATAGCCTTCATCGGCCAGCCAGGTCTTGGCGCTGGCGTCCAGCTCCAGCACGATCTTGCGCCCTGCCAGCCGCTTGAGCAGGCGGCGCAGCTGGATATCCACGATACCGTCCATATCCTGACGGGACAGACGGTCGAAGATGATCGTCTCGTCCAGACGGTTCAGGAACTCAGGCCGGAAATGCGCCCGCACCGCGTCCATCACGTCGCGCTTGGCGTCCGAGGCATCCGATCCGTCGGGCAGTTGGCTGAGTGCCTGCGCGCCAAGGTTCGAGGTCAGCACGATCAGGGTCTGCTTGAAATCGACACGGTGGCCCTGACCATCGGTCAGCACACCATCATCCAGCACCTGCAAGAGCACGTTGAAGACATCGGGATGCGCCTTCTCGACCTCGTCGAACAGCACCACCTGATAAGGCCTGCGCCGCACGGCCTCGGTCAGGACACCGCCCTCGTCATAGCCGACATAGCCCGGAGGCGCGCCGATCAGGCGGCTGACCGAGTGTTTCTCCATGAATTCCGACATGTCGATCCGCACCATCGCGTTCTCGTCGTCAAACAGGTACTCGGCCACGGCCTTGGTCAGTTCGGTCTTGCCAACGCCCGTCGGCCCCAGGAACAGGAAGGACCCCAGCGGGCGGTTCTCGTCGTTCAGACCCGCGCGCGCCCGACGCACAGCATTGGCGACGGCCTTGACGGCGGTATTCTGTCCGATCACGCGGCGGCCCAGTTCCTCTTCCATGCGCAGCAGCTTTTCACGCTCGCCTTCCAGCATCTTGGTGGTGGGAATGCCGGTCCAGCGCTCGACGACCTGCGCGATCTGTTCGGGGCGCACGGCCTCTTCGACCATCACGCCATCGGCACCGGTTTCCTCGGCCGCGGCCAGCTTCTTTTCAAGCTGCGGGATCACGCCATAGGACAGCTCTCCGGCCTTGGCCAGATTGCCCTCGCGTTTGGCGATGTCCAGCTCGGCGCGGGCACGGTCAAGCTGCTCCTTCAGGTCACGCGCACCGGCCAGCTTGTCACGCTCGGCCTGCCATTTGGCGGTCATCTCGGCAGAGCGTTCCATAAGCTCGGCCAGATCCTTTTCCAGCGTGCCCAGACGATCCTTTGAGGCGGCATCATCCTCGAGGCGCAGAGCCTCGGCTTCGATCTGCTTTTGCAGAATCTCGCGGTCCAGCGCGTCAAGTTCCTCGGGCTTGCTGTCCACTTCCATGCGCAGACGGCTGGCGGCCTCGTCCATGAGGTCGATCGCCTTGTCGGGCAGGAAACGGTCGGTGATATAGCGGTGCGACAGGGTCGCCGCCGCCACCAGAGCCGAGTCGCTGATCCGCACACCGTGGTGAAGTTCATACTTTTCCTTGATGCCCCGCAGGATCGAGATCGTATCCTCGACCGTGGGCTCGGACACCATCACCGGCTGGAACCGCCGGGCCAGGGCCGCGTCCTTTTCCACGTATTTGCGGTATTCATCCAGCGTGGTGGCACCGACGCAGTGCAACTCGCCCCGCGCCAGGGCGGGCTTGATCAGGTTGGCCGCATCCATGGCCCCGTCCGATTTGCCGGCACCGACCAGCGTGTGCATCTCGTCGATGAAGAGGATGATCTCGCCGGCCGCCGCCGTCACCTCGTTCAGGACAGCTTTCAGGCGTTCCTCGAATTCACCGCGATATTTCGCGCCCGCAATCAGCGCGCCCATATCCAGCGCCATCAGCCGCTTGTTGCGCAGGGATTCCGGCACATCGCCGTTGACGATCCGCAGCGCCAGACCCTCGGCGATGGCGGTCTTGCCGACGCCGGGTTCCCCGATCAGCACCGGGTTGTTCTTGGTGCGGCGGCTGAGGACCTGCATCGCGCGGCGAATTTCCTCGTCCCGGCCGATGATCGGGTCGATCTTGCCTGCCTCGGCGGCTTCGGTCAGGTCGCGGGCGTATTTCTTCAGCGCGTCATAGCCTTCTTCGGCACTGGCCGTATCGGCGGTGCGCCCCTTGCGGATATCGTTGATCGCCTCGTTCAGCTTCTGCGCGGTGACAGCACCCGCATCCAGCGCATCCTTGGCGGGCGACTTGACCATGCACAGCGCCATCAGGACGCGTTCGACCGGCACGAAACTGTCACCAGCCTTGGTGGACAGCTTGCCTGCCTCGTCCAGAACCTTGACGGTGACATTGTCCAGATAGACCTGCCCCGCATCGCCCGAGACTTTCGGGATCTTGCCCAGCGCAAGCGCCGTTGCCTCGGCCACGCGGACGGGATCACCCCCCGCGCGCTTGATCAGGTTGCTGGCAAGCCCCTGATCGTCGTCCATCAATGCTTTCAGAATGTGTTCAGGTGCCAGTCGCTGATGATTGTCGCGCATGGCGATGGTCTGGGCGGCCTGAATGAAGCCGCGCGACCGCTCCGTGAACTTGCTCAAGTCCATGGTCTTTCTCCTTTGTCCAAGCGCCCGCGTATCGTGGTGCCCGCTCTGCGGCACACCCTTTTCCGGGCCTCGCATCCAAGATGGTTGCGTGCCGCAACCTGTTCAAGACCCTGCTGCGCCATATGATTGGAGATGCCCATAATTTACCAGAAAAAGACCCTGACCGAACATATTTTTGACGCCTGCTTCGCCTATCCATAGCACAGGAGCAGTAAGGTCATCGTTCATGTTTATCACGCAAATCGACATCGCAGGCCTGCATATCGAACACCATGACAACGACATGCGTGCGCATGTGGCCGTCATGTCCGACATGGGCCGCATTCTTGTGGACTGCCGGGTTCCCATGAACGACATGGAACCGGAAACCCGCAGATCGGCCGTTCTGCACGAAGCCATCCGGCAGCTTCGGCGCATGCCGGAGTTTCGCAGCGGCAAGCGCGAAATCCGCGTCGCGGACGGGTTGCTTGCCTGATCCCTGCCTGTGGGCCTAGCGTTTTTTTGGCGTAAGCAGTGACGTCGGGCGCATGGATTGTGCGGTCTGGAAAAGGCTGAACGTCTGGTTCACGTAGTTCACCACGCCCGACAGCTTTTCCATATAGGCATCAAGTTCCGGCGTACGCTCGGCCTCGACCAGCTGAATCGCACGGTCAGGGGCGCTTGCTTCGAACTGGCAATAGAACAAGGGCTCGCCCCGGCGCAGGACAAGCGGCTTTTGCGTATCATGCCATTCGAAGGCCCACATCAGGGGGCGCGGCCAGATATTGATGGGAAAGCGCCCGCCGAAAATCGTGCCCGGCAGCGGATCCGCCCGGTAATGGGCGAAAGTGCCCAACTGCGTCAGGTAAAGGACTTCATCCGCGATGAAGCAATAGGGCAGCGCCATCTGCACGGTGGGACGATCCGGGTAACGCCACTCGCCCTCGTTCACGAGGGTCAGGATCTGGCCCAGCTTGCTGCCCCGGACGGGCGAGGCGCCACCCGCCAGGTTGACCAGCACCGCCTTGCCCTGATCATCACGCTTGAAACCGATATTCAGGTCAAAGGGGCATTTGACCACGAAGTAGCGGCTTTCCATCTGCACCACGGCGGGGCAGCGCGCGGCAGACTTGGCGTGCGCCTTGTGCGTCTGCCGGGACGTCAGCCTTTCGGGGGGGTCATAAAGAACCGCACCCTTGTCGCTGGTCAGAAACCAGCCCACCATGATCGGGCCTGATCCCGGCCTGTCGTCGTCGCGGTCGTATGTCACTGAAAAACGCATGATACCTCTTACACCTGTTGTGCAATGATGATGCGACGCGACAGCACGGTCAATCTCGAGTCTTGCCCGCGGGCAGGCATGCCGCTAACACCGCCCGAACCCGGATACGCCCCAGCCCGAAGGATCCTGCCATGACAGCCGCCGATGACCGCCTGATCGTTGCCCTTGATGTGCCCAACGCACTGGAAGGGCTGGCCCTGGCCGAAAAGCTGGGCGATGCGGTCAGCTTCTACAAGATCGGCCTGGGGATGCTGACGGGCGGCGGGCTGGCCCTGGCCAATGAGTTGAAGCAGGAACACGGCAAGCGCATTTTTCTGGACATGAAGCTGTTTGATATCGGCGCCACGGTCGAGGCGGCTGTGCGGGGGCTGGCGCAGTATGATCTGGATTTCCTGACGGTGCATGGCGATCCGCATGTGGTGCGTGCGGCGCGCAACGGGGTCGGCGGCAAGGACATGAAAATCCTTGCGGTGACGATCCTGACCTCGCTGGACCGTGGCGATCTGGATGCAGCGCTGATCAAGCCCGGCGATGTCACCGATCTGGTGCTGGAACGCGCGGCCCTGGCCTTCGAGGCGGGGGCCGATGGCGTCATCGCCTCGCCGCAGGAGGCGGCGCTGATCCGCGCCTTGCCGCAGGCCAAGGGTCGACTGATCGTGACGCCGGGTGTCAGGCCCACAGGGGCCGACAAGGGTGATCAGAAGCGGATCGCCACGCCCGCGCAGGCAGTCAGGGACGGGGCCGATCATATCGTGGTCGGTCGCCCGATCTGGCAGGCAACCGATCCGCGTCAGGCGGCGCTGGACATTCTGGACGAATTGCGCGGGGCGTGATCACGCCCTGCGCAGCAATCAGTTCTCGTTGATGTCGCGGTCCCAGATCTTGACCTGACCCTTGCGGATGCCGACCAGTCGGCGCAGCGCGATCCAGGCCACCAGCGAGGCGATGGCAAAGACCAGGATCAGTGCGAAAAGGTTGCCACCCAGCACCCCGATCAGCAGCAAAAGACCGACCAGGGCCGCGCCGATGGCGAAGCCCAGAAGGATGAAGCCGGGCAAGATCACCTCGGCCACGGCGAGGGTCACGCCGACGACGACCCAGACCCACCATTCCTGCCAGAGTACCATCAGCCTTTTCCTTTCAGTAGACCGAAGGCATTGCCAAAGGCCTCGAGCGCGGCGGCGGGCAGCAGGATCGTCTGCTTGCCGTCGCCCGTCGCAACCGCTTGCAAGGCCTCGACCTGTTTCAACGCAACCTGATATTGCGCGGCCTCAAGCCCGTTTTCCTTGATCGCCGCAGCCACGACGCCGGTTGCATAGGCTTCGGCATCCGCTTCGACGCGGCGGGCCTTGGCCATCTGTTCGGCTGCATAGAGATCCGCATCGGCGGCCAGTTCCACGGCGCGCTTGCGGCCTTCGGCCTCGGTCACCTGGGCGCGGCGGGCACGTTCGGCATTGAGCTGCTGCAGCATGGCGGAACGCGTGGCCGCATCAAGGTTCACGTCCAGGATCTCGGCGCGCGTCACCTCGATCCCCCAATCGTCGACCATGGCCACGACCTGCTCGCGGATCTTGGTGATCAGATCGGCGCGGTTCGACTGCACCTGGTCCAGTTCGATCTTGCCGATCTCGGAGCGCACGATCCCCGCAACGGTCGTCGCGATCGCGCCGTCCACATCGCGGATCCGGTACACGGTCTTTTCCGGTTCGGTGATGCGGTAGAAGACCGATGTTTCGACCTTCACCAGCACGTTGTCCGAGGTGATCGCGTCCTGTTCGGCGTTGGGCAACTGCCGTTCCAGCACCGAAATGCGGTGCGCCACGATATCGAGGAAGGGGATGATGAAATTGATCCCCGGCCCCAGCACGGTGCGCAGACGGCCAAAGCGCTCGACCACATGCTTTTCAGACTGTGGGACGATCTTGACGGCCTTGTAGAGCGTCACGATCACCAGCAGGGCAATCGCCAGCGAAACGGCGTTTCCTCCGAAAATATCCGTAAGACTATCGTCCATTCAAATTCACTCCTTAATGCAGGGCCGAAGATAGCCTGATGTGCGGCTCAAGGGAATCGGCGAATTGCATGCCGTCGCAGGGCGATCACATCGACCGAAGGTACAGACGCAGCCTGTCCTGAAAATGCGGGATCGCCAGTGGATCGGCCAGGTATGCCGCGGGTGTCATCAGGCTCCAGCCTTGCCCCTCGTTTCCGAAAACAACGTCATGCGCGCGCGTCTCGTGCAAGTGCGCGGCAAAGAACCAGACCGGTCCCGCGCTGCCGATGAACCTTTGCCCCCAGCGCAGTTCATGCAGGCCCACGGTCAAGCCCAGCTCCTCGCGGGTTTCGCGCAACACGCAGTCTTGCGGGGATTCCTGTCCCTCGCGCCCGCCCCCAGGCAGGTCCAGACGGCCGGGCCAGGGAATACCGGGGGTATCGTCGCGCAGGATGGTGACAAGACTGTCGCCCAGGAACAGGGCCAGCTTGGCCCCGATGAAGTTCTGCCCGGTGATAGCGGTTTCCTGTGTCATCCCCCTCATATATGCTGAAAGCCAGCCATACCGATACCATGCGCCCGGATTTCCCCCGATGCCCAGCCTGTGCCGCGACTGCCTGACCCGCTTCGACGCAGCCGCCCGCTGTCCGTCCTGCGGACGACCGCGCATCGTCAGCCATCCCGAGCTGGAAAGCCTGACCATCGCGCATATGGATTGCGATGCCTTCTATGCCTCGGTCGAGAAGCGCGACAACCCGGCGCTTGTGGACAAGCCGGTGATCATCGGCGGGGGGCGGCGCGGGGTGGTATCGACGGCCTGCTACATCGCCCGCATCAAGGGTGTCCGATCCGCCATGCCGATGTTCCAGGCCCTGAAGCTGTGCCCCGAGGCGGTGGTGATCAAGCCGCGCATGGAAGCCTATGTCGAGGCGTCGCGCGCGATCCGCGCCATGATGGAGGAACTGACACCCGCGATCGAGCCGCTGTCGCTGGACGAGGCATTTCTGGATCTGACCGGCACCGAACGCCTGCATGGCGCGCCGCCGGCGGTGATGCTGGCGCGGCTGGTGCGACGCATGAAGACAGAGCTGGGCCTGACAGGGTCGATCGGCCTGAGCCATAACAAGTTTCTGGCCAAGGTCGCATCGGACATGAACAAGCCACACGGGTTCTCGGTCATCGGGCGCGCCGATACCGCCGACTTTCTGCGCGGCAAGCCGGTACGGATGATCTGGGGCGTCGGACAGGCCACACAGGCGGCGCTGGAAGCGGCGGGGATTCGCAGTTTCGACGATCTGCTGCGCTGGGAGGCGCGCGACCTGACCGCGCGTTTCGGCAGCATGGGGGACCGGCTGTGGCACCTGGCGCGCGGGCAGGACACGCGGCGCGTTTCGCGTGACAGCCCGATGAAATCCATCTCGAACGAGACGACCTTTTCCGAGGATACATCAGACCCCGACATCCTTGACGGACATATCTGGCGGCTGGCCGAGAAGGTGGCCGACCGCGCCAAGGCCAAGGCGCTTGCAGGCCGGGTGGTGACGCTGAAACTCAAGCGCGCGGATCACCGGATCCTGACCCGCCGCCACGCCTTGCGCGATGCCACGCAACTGGCGGACAGGCTGTACCGCGAAGCGCGCGCGCTGTTCGACCAGGGACCGAACGCCGGCCCCTATCGCCTGATCGGCGTGGGCCTGTCGGATCTGGTTCCCGAAAACGCGGCCGATCTGTCACAGGATCTGCTGGACCCGCAGGCCGCGGCCCGCCAGCGGGCGGAACGCGCAACCGATTCGATCAGGGCGCGGTTCGGCGAGGATGCGATCCTCAAGGGGCGCGCCCTCAGATAGGCGCGGTCATTCCGCCGCCAGCCTTTGTTTGCGTAGCCCCATGTCGATGATGCGCCCGATCACGCCGGTCAGGGTCTTCTGGAAATTGGTGAAATTGCCGTTGGGGCGGATCAGCTGCTCGTTCATGTAAAGCGCGCGATCGACCTCGATCTGCACGACATGCTGGTTGCGGGCCGGGCGGCCGTAATGCTGTGTCGTATAGGCCCCCGCAAATGGCGCATTGCGCGCCACGACAAGTCCGGTTCCTTCAAAGGCCGCCTCGATCTGGTCCACCACCCATGGGGCTGCTGATGCGCCGAACCTGTCCCCCAGCACGATGTCAGGCCGCCGCACCCCGGACCTTGCGATTCCGTCCATGGCCTCATGCGGCATGGAATGGCAGTCGATCAGGATCGCTTCACCGAATTGCCCATGTGCCTCGTCCAGCAGCCGTTGAAGCATGGCATGATAGGGTCGCCAAAGGCCTGTGATCCGGCCCTGCACCTCGTCCAGCTGCAGCTTGCCGCGATAGATCGCCCGGCCGCCGGCCACCACGCGGGGCACAACCCCCAAGCCCGACGCGATGCGCGGGTTATGCGTCAGCCCACGCACCCCGTCGATCAGGGCAGGGTCCAGCTCATCCGCGCTGCGGTTCAGGTCGATATAGGCGCGCGGCGCACCTGCCAGAAGCAGGGGCGCGCCAAGACCGGGCGCTGCTTCGTAGAGCCTGTCGACAAAAGCGTCTTCCGACGTGCGGATCGAATGCTCGTCCAGCACGGTGCGCCGCAGAAAGCTCCAGGGGTAGTCGCGGCCGCTGTGGGGCGACGCGAATATCACGCTGGTGCGTGTTTCTTCCGGCCGGATCAAGTGGTAGGCTACCGATGGCATGTGTCGTCCTCGCTATAAACCTATCATAGCGCGATAAATCGCTTTGCCAAAAGCCCTTGATCCTGCTTCCGACTCCTTTTATAGACCACGAACCGGCGCGGAATCCCGCGCCCCTCTTCGTTTCAGAGGGCGTGCTTCCGACCGGTATCATGGGTGATTAGCTCAGTGGTAGAGCACTTCGTTGACATCGAAGGGGTCACAAGTTCGAACCTTGTATCGCCCACCATGATTTCTCCATTCCGGTAACGGGATGTACCTCTGGCCCCTTCGGGGGCCATTTCACCGTCCCGGTCCCGGGACATGTCAACCACAAGGCGCAAGGCCCGCGCCGCGACTGATAGGAGAAGACCATGAAGGTCAAGAACTCGCTCCGCTCGCTCAAGAACCGGCATCGCGACTGCCGTGTCGTGCGCCGCAAAGGCCGCGTCTACGTGATCAACAAGACGCAGCGTCGGTTCAAAGCCCGCCAGGGCTGATCGACACGCGATCGCTGAACGAAAAGACCGCCCCTCGGGGCGGTCTTTTTGTTTTGGCCGATGTGGGTCGCGCGCGGGTCAGTCGTAGACGCGCTGATCCTCGATCACCTTGCCATCATTGGGCAGGCTGCCGGGGCTGAGCAGTTCGATCTTGCCTTTCAGCTTCAACACCTCGGCCACCGTGCTGGCATAGGCATCCGCATTGCCGCCCGCGGACTCGATCTGCACCGTCATCACGTCCATCTCGCCTTCACGGCTGGCAATGACGCGGGCGCGGCTGATCTCGGCATGTTTGGCGACAAGCTGCGCCACCTGTTCGGGGCGCACGAACATGCCCTTGATCTTGGTGGTCTGATCGGCCCGGCCCATCCAGCCCTTGATGCGCATGTTGGTGCGCCCGCAGGGGCTGACCCCCTCCAGAACAGCACTCAGATCGCCGGTGGCAAAGCGTATCAGCGGATAATCGGGGTTGAGCGTCGTCACGACCACTTCGCCCACCTGACCGGGTGCGACGGGATCGCCGGTGCCGGGGGTCACGATCTCGACGATCACGCCCTCATCCACGATCATGCCTTCCTGCGCCTCGCTTTCATAGGCGATGTTGCCCAGATCGGCAGTGGCATAGCATTGCAGGCACAGGATGCCCCGATCGGCGTATTCCTTGCGCAGCGACGGGAACAAGGCGCCCCCGCCCACGGCGGCGCGGGTGATGCCCAGCGTCACGCCCATCTCGTCGGCCTTGTCGAGGATCACCTTCAGGTAATCCGGTGTGCCCGCATAGGCGGTCACGCCGACATCACGGCTGGCAGCGACCTGCAGCTCCGTCTGGCCAGTACCTGCAGGCAGAACGGCCGCCCCCACGGCGCGCGCGCCGGATTCAAAGATCATGCCAGCGGGTGTCAGGTGGTAGCCAAAGCAGTTCTGCACGATGTCGCCGCGCCCGATTCCGCAGGCGTTCAGGAACCGCCCCATGCGCCACCAGTCATGTTCGGTTCCGCCCGGTTCATAGATCGGACCGGGCGATTGGAAGATATGCGCAAAGCCATGCGCCGGGCGTGTCGTCAGCCCGCCGAACGGCCCGCTGGCCGCCTGCGCGCGCCCCAGATCCGACTTGCGCAGAACGGGCAGCCTTGCCAGCGCATCAAGCGTGGTGACGCTGGCGGGGTTCACACCGTCCAGCATGCCGGCATATCCCGGCAGCGCCTTGGCGCGCGCGATCTGGTCCGGCAGCGCCTTTGCCAGATGTGCCGCACGCTGTGCCGCGCTGCGTGTTTCGAGTTCATCAAAAAAGCGGGTCATGGGAGACCTTTCGCAAAACCGGGCAGAAAAATTGACTTGGGTCGGATCAGCTGAGCCAGCGCTTGCGACGCCGATAGGACCGCACATCACGGAACGACTTGCGCCCCTCTTCCGAAACCCCAAGGTAGAATTCCTTCACATCGGGGTTTTCGCGCAGATCGGCGGCCGGACCGTCCATCACGACGCGGCCTGATTCCAGGATATAGCCGTAATGCGCGAAACGCAGAGCGACGTTCGTATTCTGCTCGGCCAGAAGAAAGGTGTTGCCCTCCTTCTCGTTGAGGTTCTTCACGATGGTGAAGATCTCTTCCACAAGCTGCGGCGCAAGCCCCATGCTGGGTTCGTCCAGAAGGATCGTCTCGGGCCGGCTCATCAGCGCGCGGCCGATCGCGACCATCTGCTGCTCACCGCCCGAGGTATAGCCCGCCTGGCTCTTGCGGCGTTCTTTCAGCCGCGGGAAATAATTGTAGACCATCTGGAGGTCGGCCTCGATGGCGCCCTTGCCGTCCTTGCGCGTATAGGCGCCGGTCAGCAGGTTTTCCTCGACGGTCAGGTGTTCGAAACAGTGGCGGCCTTCCATCACCTGGATGACGCCTTTCTGCACCAGGTCGTTCGGGCTCAGGTCCTGGACCCGCTCGCCGCGATAAAGGATGTTGCCCTTGGTCACCTCGCCGCGTTCGGAATGCAGCAGGTTCGAAATTGCCTTGAGCGTGGTGGTCTTGCCCGCGCCATTGCCCCCCAGCAGCGCGGTGATCCCGCCCTTGGGCACCTTGAGCGACACGCCCTTGAGCACGAGGATCACGTGGTTGTAGATCACCTCGATGTTGTTGACCTCAAGAAGGTTTTCTTCGGTCCGGCCTGCGTCCAGCATGTCTCACGCTCCGTTAAGGTTAACGCGCCCTCCTGCGGGGAGGGGCAACGTCCAGTCTTCTTCTTGCCAAAAATATCCGAAATGCGCGGGCAGCCACATGGACTGCCCGCAGCGGGTCTGGATCAGTTGCAACCCGGCGTGATGTTGGCTTCGGCCGCATAGGCTGCCGAATCTTCCGCGATCAGCGGGTTCAGGATGTCCTGATCCGACTGCTGGAAGTCAGAGATCATGTTCCACGACTTGGATGCATAATCCCACTGCACAACCGCCACCAGGCCGTCACCACCGTGGTTCTGGCAGCTCACCTTGAACGAGGGACCAAAGCCCGGCAGACCCAGTTCGGTCATCTTGGCTTCGGTGATTTCCAGGTTCTCCATCCCGTCGCGCATCTGCGCGGGGGTCAGGGCCGTGGTGTTGTGGATCCCCTGTGCGGTTTTCGCCGCTTCGGCTGCCAGCATGGCCGCATAGAGACCGCGGTTATAAAGCGCGGTGCCGATCTGGTCGCCTGCACCGGCCGCTTTGCCCTTGTCCACGACATGCGTCTTGATGTCGTCGAACAGCGGATAGTTCGCGCCCGTGGCATGGAAGGTCAGTGCCTTGTAGCCGTTGGCGCCATCGCCTGCGGGCAGCACGTCATTTTCCGAACCCGACCACCAGATACCGATGAAGTTTTCCATCGGATAACGGATGTTCACGGCTTCCTGGATGGCGACCTGGTTCATCACGCCCCAGCCCCACATCAGGACATAGTCAGGCTTGTCGCGGCGGATCTGCAGCCACTGCGACTTCTGCTCCTGACCGGGGTGATCGACCGGCAGCAGGGTCAGCTCGTAACCGTGCTTCTTGGCCAGCTCTTCCAGGGTGCGGATCGGTTCCTTGCCATAGGCGGAGTTGTGATAGACCAGCGCGACCTTCTTGCCGCTGATGTCGCCGCCGTTGATGTCCAGCAGGTGCTTGATGCCGACGGATGCGCCATCCCAGTAGTTGGCGGGATAGTTGAAGATGTTGCGGAACACTTCACCGTTCTTGGCCGAGGTCCGGCCATAGCCCATCGAGTGGACCGGGATGCCGTCTGCCGTTGCCTTGGGGATCAGCTGATAGGTGATGCCAGTCGACAGCGGCTGATAGACCAGCGCGCCCGAACCTTTGGTGGATTCGTAGCATTCCACACCTTTTTCGGTGTTGTAGCCGGTTTCGCACTCGATCAGGTTGACCGGCTCGCCGCCGATGCCGCCATCACGCTCGTTGAGCAGGGTAAAGTAGTCCTGGTACCCGTCCGCGAAGGGAATCCCGTTCGCCGCGTAGGGTCCGGTCCGATAGCTGAGCGCCGTGAAGGTCAGCTCTGCCATTGCAGGTGCTGCCGCCACGATGGCTGCGGTCACCGCTGTAATCAGTTTCAGTTTCATCGGGTTATCCTCCCTTGGTTTTTCCGATGGTGATCTCCGGAAGCAAGCCTCCGAAAAGGTCGCCTTGCCCCCGCCCTAGTGCGGGAAGGGCCAAAGCCGCAATTTTTCCTTGGTGACGCGCCAGAGCTGCGCAAGACCGTGCGGCTCGGCGATCAGAAAGATGATGATCAATGCGCCGACGATCATGAACTCCAGATGCGCGGCAAGGTCCGTGGGCCAGCCCAGGGCGCCAACAAGCGTGTTCTTCAGGAACACGGGCAGCAGCACCAGGAAGGCAGCCCCGGCGAAGGAGCCGAAGATCGACCCCAGGCCGCCGATGATGACCATGAACAGCACCAGGAACGATTTCTGGATACCGAAGGCTTCGCCGACCTCGACCGCGCCCAGGTAGACCGCGAAGAACAATGCGCCCGAGATACCGACGAAGAAGGACGATACCGCAAAAGCGCTGAGCTTGGCGCGCAGAGGGTCCACGCCGATGATCTCGGCTGCGATGTCCATGTCACGGATCGCCATCCATTTGCGCCCGAACGAGCCACGCGTCAGGTTGCGTGCGACGATTGCACTGGCGGCCACGAAGACCAGGCAGAACAGATACATTGCCCAGGCGTCCGCGTTGGGACCCGTGATCGCGACCCCGGCGATGTGATGCTCGGGCGCCGAAATCTGGCCCGAGGCCGAGTAGTTGTAGAACCAGGACACGCGGTTGAACACCCAGACCAGGAAGAACTGCGCGGCCAGCGTCGCCACCGCCAGGTAGAAACCCTTGATCCGAAGGCTGGGAAGGCCGAACAGCACGCCCACAAGCGCCGTGGTCAGGCCACCCATCAACACGCTGAAGAAGATGTTGAACTCGGGCAGCCGGAACAGCAGCTCGCCACCCCACCAGATATCGATGCCGGTCATGAACTTGTAGCAGGCATAGGCGCCCACCGCCATGAAACCGCCCGTCCCCAGCGAGACCTGACCGCAATACCCGATCAGGATGTTCAGGCCGATGGCCGCGATCGAATAGATCAGAAACGGCATGAAGACCGCGTTGACCCAGTAATCGTTGATCACGAAGGGGATGATCGCGAAAGCCACGAACAGAACCGCGTAGTAACGGTAGCGGTCGAACTTGATCGGGAAGGTCTGGTTGTCATCCACGTAGGATGTCTTGAAATCGCCTGCCTCACGGTAGAACATCAGCCCTTACCCCTCTTCGCGGATTTTCGACATGTGGCGCACTCCGGGCGTTCCATGCGACAGTTTCAGATAGGCGACCACGCCGGTGACGAAGCCCAGACCGGCCAGAAGGCTGGCAATCGTGATCTGGTGCTGCGACAGGTCTCCGGCGGTCAGCGCCAGGTAGCCGAAGGCCCAGAAGCCGGACCAGGCGACAACATTGATGATGGCGATCAGTTTTCTCATGATCACACCCTCTCGATGATCTTCTCGCCGAACAGGCCCTGCGGCCGGAACACAAGGAAGATCAGCGCCAGCACATAGGCGAACCAGTTCTCGGTCGCGCCGCCCATCATGCCGCCCAGGGTGAATTCGAACAGCTTTTCACCCACGCCGATGATCAGCCCGCCCACGATGGCGCCGGGGATCGAGGTGAAGCCGCCCAGCATCAGAACCGGCAGCGCCTTGAGCGCGATCAGCGACAGCGAGAACTGTACGCCCGATTTGGCACCCCACATGATGCCGGCAACCAGCGCCACGAAACCCGCGATCGACCAGACGAGGATCCAGATGTAGTTCAGCGAGATGCCAACCGACAGCGCCGCCTGGTGGTCATCGGCCACGGCGCGCAGCGCGCGGCCCTGCTTGGAATACTGGCTGTAGAGCGTGAGCGCGATCACCAGGATCACGGCGACCACGGCGGCCACGATATCCAGGTTGTCGATGAAGAAGCCATAACCGAACAGGTTGAAGGTCACCTCGTCGATCGTCTCGTTGATGCCCTGCGGCAGGCCGACATCCAGTTTCTTGATGTCGCCACCCCACATCATGTCGCTGAGGCCTTCGAGGAAATAGGCAAGCCCGATGGTAGCCATGAACAGGATGATCGGTTCCTGGTTCACCAGGTGCTTGAACACGAACCGGTTCACCGCCCAGGCCAGGAAGATCATCACGCCCATTGTCAGCAGGATCGCCAGAATCGCGGGCACGTGCCAACCGAAATGGTGGATATCGGTGCCGAGGATGGCGTTGATCAGGTGGCTGAAGGGCACATCGCCATTCATGATGCCCACCAGCGTCGCCGCCGAGAACAGCGCCATGACGCCCTGAGCATAGTTGAAGATGCCGCTGGCCTTGTAGATCAGCACGAAACCAAGGGCGACCAGCGCATAAAGGACGCCTGCCATCAGCCCGTTCAGCGTCACCTCGATGGCATAGAGAAGTTGGTCAGGCATGCGGTGCACTCCCTGCGAAACGGTTGAAAGGACGGCGTGCGTGCGACGGATCAATCATGGGCGACACCCAGGTAGGCGTCGATCACCGCCTGGTTGCTGCGCACCTCGTCGGGCGTGCCGTCGCCGATCTTCTTGCCGTAATCCATCACGACCACGCGGTCGGACAGGTCCATCACCACGCCCATGTCATGTTCGATCAGCGCGATGGTGGTGCCGAATTCGTCGTTCACATCCAGGATGAAGCGGCTCATGTCCTCTTTTTCCTCGACGTTCATGCCGGCCATGGGTTCGTCCAGCAGCAAGAGCTTGGGTTCTGCCGCCAGCGCGCGGGCCAGTTCCACACGCTTTTTCAGACCATAGGGCAGACGCGCGACCGGCGTCTTGCGGATGGCCTGGATCTCAAGGAAGTCGATGATCTTTTCCACGACTTCGCGGTTCTCGACCTCTTCACGCTCGGCCTTGCCCTTCCAGATGGCCTGCTCCAGCATGCCGCTTTTCATATGCGTCAGGCGTCCGGTCATCACGTTGTCCAGAACGCTCATGCCTTCGAAAAGGGCGATGTTCTGGAAGGTGCGGGCAATGCCCTGCTGGGCCACCTGATAGGGCTTCATCGGCGGACGCTTGGCCCCGCGGAACCAGACTTCACCCTCCTGCGGGACATAGAAGCCCGAGATGACGTTCAGCATGGATGACTTGCCCGCGCCGTTCGGTCCGATGATCGCGCGGATCTCGCCCTCGCGGATGTCAAAGCTGATGTCGGTGATCGCTTTCACCCCACCGAAGCGCAGCGTGATGTTCTTCATCTCCATCATCACGCCGCCGATCTTGCGACCGTCAGCGGTGGTGTAACCTTCTGTGCTCATCTGGTTCATTCTGCTGCCATCTTCTGCGTCGTGACGGGCTGCACCTTGGCGTCCCGGATCTCGAGCGTTGCACTGATGTATCCCTTGCGCCCGTCCTCATAGGTCACTTCCGTGCGGGTGCTGATCTTGTCGGACCCGTCGTACAGCGCGGTGATCAGATCGTGGAACTTGTCCTCGACGATGCGGCGGCGGACCTTGCGGGTACGGGTCATTTCGCCGTCATCGGCATCCAGTTCCTTGTGCAGGATCAGGAAGCGATGGATCTGGCAGCCCGACAGCATCGGGTCATCCGCGATCGACCGGTTCACTTCCTCGACATGCGCCTGCACCTGGGCCAGCACCTTGGGATGCCCGGCCAGTTCCTGATAGGAGGAATAGGCGATATTGTTGCGTTCGGCCCAGTTGCCCACCGCGCTGAGGTCGATGTTGATGAAAGCCATGCAACGGTCGCGGCCATTGCCGAAAACCACCGCTTCCAGGATGTTCGGGTAGAACTTCAGCTTGTTCTCGACATACTTGGGCGCGAACAGGCTGCCATCAGCCATCTTGCCCACGTCCTTGGCGCGGTCGATGATCCGCAGATGCCCGGACCCTTCCTCGATGAAGCCTGCGTCGCCAGTGGCGACCCAGCCTTCGGGATCCTTGGTGTCGGCGGTGCTTTCGGGGTTCTTGTAGTAGTATTCGAACACACCGGGGCTGCGGTAATAGACCTCGCCATTGTCGCCGATCTTCAGCTCGACCCCCGGTGCCGGCACGCCCACGGTATCCGAGCGCACTTCGCCATCGGGCTGCATGGTGATGAACACCGTCGCCTCGGTCTGGCCGTAGAGCTGTTTCAGGTTGATCCCCAGGCTGCGATAGAAATCGAAGATCTCGGGGCCGATCGCCTCGCCTGCGGTATAGCCGATGCGCACGCGGCTGAAGCCAAGGGTGTTCTTCAGCGGTCCGTAAACGAACAGATCACCCAGCTTGTATTTCAACCGGTCCATGAAGCTGACGGGCTTGCCGTCCAGGATGGCGGGACCGACCTTGCGGGCGTGGGCCATGAAGGTGTCGAACAGCCATTTCTTCATCCGGCTGGCGTCTTCCATGCGGATCATGACGTTGGTCAGCTGGGTCTCGAAGACGCGGGGCGGGGCAAAGTAATACGTGGGACCGATTTCGCGCAGGTCGGTGACCATCGTCTCGGGGCTTTCGGGGCAGTTCACGCAGAACCCGGCCCAATAGGCCTGCCCGACCGAGAAGATGAAATCGCCCACCCAGGCCATCGGCAGATAGGCGAGGATTTCCTCGTCCGGACCCAGCTTGTCGAAATCCGACGAGTTATGCGCGCTTTCGATGATGTTGCGGTTGCTCAGCACCACACCCTTGGGCTTGCCGGTCGTGCCCGAGGTGTAAAGCATCACGCAGGTCGAGGACATGTCCAGCTTGGCCCGGCGCTTTTCCAGTTCGGGCGTGAACTCGTCACGGGCGGCGTGGCCCTGCTCCTGCACATGGCTGAATTCATGCAGCCGCGAATGGTCGTATTTCCGGAGGCCCCGCGGATCGAGGTAGATCATGTGTTCGAACTGATGCAGGCGATCCTGCACCTCGATCACCTTGTCGACCTGTTCCTGGTCCTCGACGATGATGAAGCGCGCGCCGCAATGGTCCAGGACATATGCCATCTCTTCGGCTGCGGAATCCTGGTAAAGCGGCACAGGCACCGCGCCCACGGACTGCGCTGCGACCATCGACCAGTACAATTGCGGACGGTTGCTGCCGATGATGGCGATGAAATCGCCTTCATTGACGCCAAGGTTGATCAGCCCCAGGGCGAAGCTGTCCACTTCGCGCTGAACTTCCTTCCACGTCCATGTCTGCCAGATGCCGAATTCTTTTTCGCGAAACGCGGGCTTGTCCGCGAACTTCTGGGCGTTGCGCTGCAACAGCGCCGGTATGGACACGAGTCCACCGGTCGCCTGTGACGACTGTGCCAAATCTTTTCCTCCCTTGCGCCCGTTCTCCCTCCGGGCCGGTGACCACCTTGATCGGCGATTCTTTACCGATCTTCGATGGTGCACCTGCTACGCTCTACGTCAACTTTTTCCTGATGATTTCCCAATTGTTACGAATTGTAACAGTCACGGGCGCGGATCGGGCACTAGGCGGGCGCGGCTTGTGGTGCTAGCCATACCCGACCAAAGGACTGACGATGACAAGCGCACCGATCGACACTGCCGCGATGACCATGGCCGGGTTGAACCTGATCCAGCAGGCGCTGTCGATCTATGACAGCGATCTGCGCCTCGTGATCTGCAACCGCCCGTTCCGCGAGATGTTCGACCTTCCGGCAGAGTTGACGACACCCGGTGCGCGGTTCGAGGACACGATCCGCTTTCTCGCGCAGCGGGGTGAATACGGACCGATCCACGATCTGGCCGAAGCCGTGCGCATCCGCGTCGAACAGGCCCGCGCCTTCGAACCGCACTACATGGAAAGGGTGCGTCCCGACGGGCGCAGCATCAGCGTCGAAGGCTCGCCGCTGCCGCAGGGGGGATGGGTCACGGTCTATACCGAGATCACACAAGTCAAACGGCAGGAAGCCTTGTTGCGCGCAAGGTCCGAAGAGTTGAGCGACAAGGTGCTGGCCTATGCCGAGGAACTGAGCGCCACGAACCGCAAGCTGGAGGCGACCGTCACCGCGCTGGAGGAAGCCAAGCGCCAGTTGACCGAAACCGAGGCGCGCACCCGCCAGACGACCGAGATGATGCCCGCCCACATCTCGCATGTCGGGCGCGACCGCTGCTACACCTTCTCGAACCGCAAGCTGGGTGTCGTCATGCCGGGCAGGCCGACGAATATCCTGGGCCTGTCCATTCACAAGGCGCTTGGCGAATCAGCCTATGCCGCCATTCAGCCGCATCTGGATGCCGCGTTTTTCGGCACCGCTTCGGTGTTCGAATTCAATGACGAGGACAGCTCGCGCCGCATTCGCGCGGCCTTCACGCCGGACCGTGCGCCGGATGGCCAGATCAATGGTGTCTATATCCTTTCGATGGATGTGACCGAGGAAAGCCAGGCCCGCAGCGCCCTGCAACAGACGCGGCGGCGCGAAATGGCGGCCCAGTTGACCAGCGGCATGGCGCATGACTTTTCGAACCTGCTGACGATCATCATGGGCAGTCAGTCGCGCCTGCAGCGCATGGACTTGCCACCGGGCGCGCGCGACCTGGTGACCGCGACACTGTCCGCGGCCCATCGCGGCGGGGCTCTGCTGAACAGGATCGGGGATATCACCGGCGCGCGCGAATGGAACCCCACGGCGGCCGACCTGCGCGCGGCGCTGTCGGATCTGGAAACTCTTGCCGCCCCTGCGCTGCCGCCCGGTATCGCGCTGACGATCCATAACGCCATCCCGCATGATGCGCTGATGCTGGATACCGGCATGTTGCAGGATTCCCTGTTGAACCTGATCCTGAATGCGCGCGACGCCTGCGGCACCTCGGGCGAGATACGGCTGGAGGTTACCCCGGTGCAGAACACCTGGGCAGAGTTCACCGTGACGGACACGGGCCCCGGCTTTTCCGAGGCTGCGCTGGAACATGCGCTTGAGCCGTTTTTCACCACCAAGGGTGGCGAGGGCACAGGGCTGGGGCTGGCCATGGTCTATGACATGGTCAAGCTGGCCGGCGGGCGCGTCGTGATCGGCAATACCGAACAGGGTGGCAAGGTCAGCCTGCGCCTGCCGCTGCGGCCTGCCGCGCTGGCGCTTGCGCCGGGCCTCGTGCTTCTGGTCGAGGACAGTCCCGACCTGCGCGTCGGTATCCGCGAGATGCTGCGCGACCTTGGCCATGCGGTCATCGAAGCCGCAAGCGTGGATGAGGCGATGGCGCTGCTGGATCAGCTGCCGGATATCGCGCTGATCCTGTCCGACATCACGCTGGAGGGGCATGAAACCGGGCTGGACCTGCTGGACCGTCTGCCCGCAAGCCATCCGCCTTGCCGCCTGATGACATCCTTGCCGCGCGATCACCCCTATCACAAGGCTGCTGTCGCGCGGGTGCCCGTGCTGATGAAACCGTTCAGCGCCAGCGGCCTGTCCGCATTCCTGCAAGGCGGAGGCAAGACACGATGACTGCACCACTGGTCACCATCCTCGATGACGAACCCGCAATCCGGAACATGCTGGCCCATGCCCTGACCGAGGCCGGGTTCCGTACGATGAGTTTCGGTCGCGCCACGGAATTCGAAGCCGCGCTGAAAAGTGCCACCCCGGATATTTGCCTTGTGGACCTGTCACTGCCCGATCGTGACGGGCTGACGCTGGTGCATCGCCTGGCACTGGAACAGGGCGCTGTGGTCATCATCATCTCGGGGCGGGCGCAGGTGCAGGATCGCGTGACCGGGCTGGAGCTGGGGGCGGATGACTACATCATCAAGCCCTTCGATCCGGCCGAGGTCGTGGCCCGCATCCGCGCGCGTCTGCGCCGGGGCCAGCCCGTCACGCAGACCGGGCAGACAGCGCTGTTCAATGGCTGGACGGCCCATTTCGACCGTTACGCGCTGGAGGATGACAGCGGCGTCGAAACGCCGTTTTCCCATGCCGAAGGCGAAGTGCTGCGCCTGTTTCTTGAACGGCCCAAGCGCCTGATCTCGCGCGCGATGATGCAGGAGATCCTGGGCGGTGCGGCCAGCGACAGTTTCGACCGGGCGATGGATGTCCGCATTTCGCGATTGCGGACAAAGCTGCGCGAGGATCCGAAGAACCCGCGCCTGATCAAGACGATCTATGGCGCCGGTTACATCTTTCTGGGCGATGTGGCCTGGACCGGCTGATTTGACCCGATTCAGTGCGCCTTGCACAGGTCGGACAAGGCGCGCCCCATCACCTCAAGCCCTGTCACAAGGTCGCCTTCGTCCGTATCCTCGGCAAAGGCATGGCTGATCCCGCCGATGGAGGGCACGAACATCATCGCGGCCGGCATGAGGGCCGCCACATTGGTGGCATCATGCAGCGCGCCTGATTGCATGTCGCGCCAGCGACCGGGCACAAGGGCTTGCGCCGCAGCAGCAAGCGCCGCGCGAAGCCCTGGATCCATGGCGACAGGTTCCAGGCCAAGCATTCCGGAAAAGGACAGCGACATGCCGCGTTCGGCCGCAACCTCGGTTGCGGTCTGGCGGATCACATCCTCCATCCTCTTGAGGCGCCCGACATCGCCATCGCGCCATTGCATGGAGAAGGTGACGCGACCGGGGACGATCGAATGCGCGCCGGGATGCAGATCGACATGGCCGATGGTCCAGACGGATTGCGGCGTCACGATGTTGCGCAGCCTGTCGTTCAGGGCGGTGTTGAAGGCCGAAAGCGCCTGGAAAGCATCGCGGCGGCGGTGCATGGGCGTGGTGCCTGCGTGGTTCTGCTCGCCCTCCATGGTGATGGTCATGTCACGGATGCCGACGATATCGGTGACAACACCGATGGCCTGCCCCGCCTCGTGCAGCCATGGGCCCTGTTCGATGTGACATTCGACAAAACCGGTGAACCGCGCGGGATCGATGGGTTCACCCGCCAGATGCGCCATGGCGGAACGGGCATCGGCAAAGGTAACGCCTGCGCTGTCGGTCAGCGTGTCGGCGCGGTCCAGCGGCAACTGGCCCGACCAGATCGCGCTGCCGGTGGTCACGCCAAAGCGCCCCTCTTCGTCCTGAAAATTGGCCACCGACACAGCAGGGCCGCCGGCCTCTTGCGAAGCGCGCGCGATTTCCAGCGCCATGATCACGCCCAGCGCACCATCCAGCCATCCGCCCTCGGGCTGGCTGTCGCTATGCGATCCCATCAAAAGCGACCGGCCCGGCGCCAGGCCGAAGAGGTTGCCCACCGCATCGAAACGCGGCTCGAGTCCGGCGTCGCGCATCCGTTCGGCCAGCCATTCGCGCGCAGCGATATCGGCCGCGGAATAGGCCGGGCGAACGACGCCCTTGCCCACACCGGAGGCACCGAATTGGCGCAGATCGTGCAGATCCTTCAGAAACCGTTCGCCATTCACCTGCATCCCGTGCCCTTTCATCTCTGTTGACCGTTACACAATCTTCATCCGCCGGGGATGTCCAGATGCCGCCTTGTGGGTTGTCTTGCCCCGCGCGCTGACCTAGGTCTGCGGCGCATGCAGAGGAAGCGTTTCGATGTCACAAATCACCCTTGTGCGCCATGGCCAGGCCCAGACCAAAGCGCGCGACGAGACCGGCTATGACAGCCTGAGCCCGCTTGGCCATCAACAGGCCGCCTGGCTGGGGGAACATCTGCGCGACACGCGTGAACAGATTACGCGTGTCTATTGCGGCACGCTGATCCGTCACGTGGAAACAGCCACCGCGATGCAGGCCGGGCAATATGCCCAGATCGTGCAGGACCCGCGGCTGAACGAAATGCAGTTCTTCACGCTGGCCCATCTTTTCAGCGCACAGCATGGCATCGCATTGCCGCAATCGCGCGAAGGCTTCGTGGCCTACATGCCGCAGCTTCTGATGGCCTGGGAGGCCGGAACGATCGATGAGGCCCCCGAAAGCTTTGACGATTTCCACAACAGGGTGGGCGATGCGATGGCCGAGATCGGCGCGGGTCGTGGACCTGCGCTGGTTGTCACATCAGGCGGGCTGATCGGGATGGTGCTGCGCCAGACCATGGGACTGGCCACACCCGCCTTCGCGCGCGCCTGCATCGCGATCATGAACACTTCTGTGCATCGCCTGCACCGTCTGGGCACGGATATGGCCCTGACCCAGTTCAACGCCGTGCCGCATCTGGACCGGCCTGATCGTCAGCACGCACAAACGCATCTTTAAGCCGCCCCTGCCCTTGGCTATGGTGCGGGGGACACTTCCGCCGAAAGAACAGAACCATGACACATCTGTGGGTCCGCGCCGAACAGCGCGCGAATGAAGAACGGGTCGGCCTGACCCCCGAAGGCTGCGCGGCGTTGATCAAGGCGGGCATTCGCGTGACCATCGAGGAAAGCGACGTGCGCGCCATTGCGATCGACGGCTACCGTGCCGCTGGCGCTGCGATTGCCGCGCAGAACAGCTGGCCCGACGCGCCCGCCGACGCGATCATCTTCGGGCTGAAGGAACTGCCCGAGGATGGCACGCCGCTGCCGCACCGCCACATCATGTTCGGACATGCCTTCAAGGGGCAACCGGCCGGTCAGGAACTGCTCAAGCGGTTCAAGGCCGGGGGCGGGACGCTTTATGACCTGGAATACCTTGTCGATGAAAATGGCCGGCGTGTCGCCGCCTTTGGCTATTGGGCGGGTTTCGCGGGCGCGGCTGTCGCGCTGAAATGCTGGCTTGCTCAGCAGGATGGCGGGATTTGCGGGCCCGTCGGCGTCTATGCCGGGCGCGACGCGCTGGTGGCAGACCTGACCGCAGCGATGGACGGCATCCAGACCAATGCCCCACGTGCCATCGTCATCGGGGCGCTGGGGCGCGTGGGCACAGGCGCATCGGACCTGTGCGAGGCGATGGGGATGCAGGTCACCCGCTGGGACATGGCCGAAACCGCCAGCGGCGGGCCGTTTCCCCAGATCATGGAGCATGAGATCTTCCTCAACTGTATCCTGGCGCGGCCCGGCACGCCTGTGTTCGTACCCGCATCCGCCCCGACAGACCCGCGCACACTGACCGTGATCGGCGATATCGCCTGCGATCCGACCAGTGATTTCTCGCCCATCAAGGTCTATGACCGCACCACCACATGGGCCGAGCCTGCACTGCGCGTGCACGACGCGCCCCCGCTGGATGTGACGGCGATCGACAACCTGCCCTCGATGCTGCCGGTGGAAAGCTCGCAGGATTATGCGGCGCAGCTTCTGCCGACGCTTTTGAAACTGAACCATCTTGAAACCGGCGTCTGGGGGCGTGCGAAAGACACCTTCCTGACCCATCTGGCAAAGGTCTGACATGACGCCACTCTACATCGGCTACGCGGCCGCCATACTGGGCACGATCTGCTGGATCCCCCAGGCTTTGCAGGTCTGGCGCACGCGTGACACCCGCAGCCTGTCACTTGTCGCGCAGGTCCTGTTCCTGATCACGGTCTCGCTTTGGCTGGCCTACGGGATCATGATCGTCGACTGGCCGCTGATCCTTGCCAACATCGTGTCGGTTACGGCGATGATCGCCATCGTCACGGCCAAGCTGAAATTCAAGTAAGGAAAGGAAAGCCCATGACCATCCACTGGTGCGGCACCGGCCTGTCGGCCATCCCCGGCCTGCGTCGCCTGATCGAGGCGGGGCATGATGTCACCGTCTGGAACCGTTCCGTCGAAAAGGCGCGCAAGACGGTGGGCGATCTGACCGACCGGATCAAGGCCTTCGACATCGACGCAGTTGGCGCGGACCTGGCCAAAGGCGATGTGGTCGTGTCCATGCTGCCCGCAGACTGGCATGTGCCGCTGGCAAAGCTCTGCCTCGAGAAGGACGCGCATTTCGTCTCCTCCTCCTATATCGCGCCGGAGATGCGGGCGCTGGACGACACGTTCCGCGACAAGGGCCTGTGTTCGGTCAACGAGGTGGGTCTTGATCCCGGCATCGACCATCTGATGGCGCATCATCTTGTCGCCGAATATCGCGCCTCGGATGCCTATGATCCGGCGAATGCCATCTCGTTCCTGTCCTATTGTGGCGGGGTGCCGAAGATCCCGAACGCGTTCCGCTACAAGTTCAGCTGGTCACCGCTGGGTGTGCTGAAGGCGCTGCGCTCGCCCTCGCGGTCGATCCGCAACTTCTCGGAACTGCGGGTGGATCGTCCCTGGAACGCGCTCAGCAGCTATGACGCGCCCCTGCCGACACCGGAAACATTCGAGGTCTATCCGAACCGCGATTCCATCCCCTTCATGGAGGATTACCGTTTCGATCCCGCATGGCCGGTGCGCGACTTCGTGCGCGGCACCCTGCGCCTGAACGGTTGGTCCGATGCCTGGGCCGATGTCTTTGCCGAGATCGAGACTTTGTCCGGCCCCGAGGGCGATGCAAGGCTGAAGGACATGTCCGATCAGTTCTGGTCGGAAAACGCCTATGACGAGGGCGAGCCTGACCGGGTGGTGCTTTGCGTGGAACTGAAGGCCGAACAGGACGGCAAGACCGTCTGGCACAAGTCCTATGTGATGGATGCCTGGGGCGATGCGCGCGGCACGGCGATGGCGCGCCTGGTGTCGATCCCGGTATCCCTGGCCGTCGAGGCCGTTCTGGCCCGCGAGATCCCGGCCGGCGTTTCCGCCGCGCCCTCAGATCCGCGACTTGTGACGCACTGGATGGCCGAGATCGACAAGCTGGCGCAGCATCTGCAGATCGTGGACCGCAGCGCGGCCTGATCCAGCGATGAAAGTCGAAACGGAAAAGCCCCGCCCGGAATGATCCGGGCGGGGCTTTTTGAACAACGGGGAGCTGTTCATCGACGCCGGAGAGGAGGCCAGCGTCGGGGAGGAAGACTTAGCGCGTTGCGAAAGTCACGGCGCTGTTATTGGCAGGTGCGTTGAAGCTGTAGACCGTCACCTGGCCGTCTTCTGCAATCGCCTGGTCGCGGGGGGCGAGGATCAGGTCAGCGTCGACCATCAATTCGGCACCTGCGGTGGCCGAGATCATGTCGCTGCCGGAAATGCCGCGGTCACGTTCGAAAACGGTGACAGTGGCGGCTTCGGCGCGGGTGCCCAGGGTGTCGTTGCCGGATGCCATGTCGCCTGCATAGGCGGCGGTGCTGAAGGTGGCGGCGGCGATTGCGGTCATGATAATGCGGTTCATGGTGTAACTCCGTTTGGTTGCGTTACGATCGTTTTTGATCTGAACCCAATATGACGTCACATCAGCGCACATTCAAAACACGCCTGCTCAAGGGAATGTGTGGCCGCGCCATCTTGAAGGCTGAAACTTTTCCCAGAAACGGAAAATAGGAATTTTTATTATTCAATTACATATGTTTGCGAAAAATATTTTCCGCGCAGCCTGAAATATAACTAACGGCTCACGTGAATGGCATCGCAAGGAGAGGGAATTCGTGAAGTAGGAAATCCCACTGCCCTGAGGTCAATCATCGAAAAGTCGCACCCAATTGGTGCACAAATGCACAGATCCGGCAAAATGCGGACAAATCCAGCCCCAAGATTGCTTAACCGCCTCGAATCAAATCATCTTCTTCGTCGATGGCAGACAGCCCAAGGGCATCCAGCCCGTTTTCAAGATGATCGGACAGATGCGGCGTGCCCAAAAGGTAATCGGCGGTTGGTGTGGTCGCCTCCTGGGCGGCGGTCCGGATCGCCTCTTCCAGTTCTTCTGGCTCGAAAGAGCCGCGCCCGATCCACATCAGGGCAACCAGACTGGTCTGCTCCTCGTCACTCAGGCGATCGATGAAGGCACGCAATTCGCCCTCGGCGCGGTTCAACTCGCGCGACATCAAAACGACTTGGGCGATCTTGTTGACTGAAATCTCCAGCATGGCAGTGATCCTCCTGTTGGCACTATGCCAGACAGTGGTGATCCCTCCAAACGGAAGCGTCCTTGATCTCAGGCAAACAGACGGTAGTACATCCAGTCCGGCATGAACTGGGACAGACGGAACAGCCAGCTGAACACGGTGGGAAAACTGCGCTTGAAGCGGGTTTCGTCGTTCATCAGCTCGAACATGTCCTGCGCGGCCTGATCCGGTTCCATCAGGAAGGGCATGCGGAATTCGTTCTTGTCCGTCAGGCGGGTCCGGATGAAGCCGGGATTGGCCACCTGCACGCGCACCCCGGTCTTTCGCAGATCGGCATAGAGGCTTTCGGCCAGGGACATCGTGCCGGCCTTGGACGCGGCATAGCCGATCGCACCGGGCAGGCCGCGGAAACCGGAGAGTGATCCGGTGATCACGATATGCCCGGAATCACGTTCAACCATCTGTGGGATCACGGCACCGACGGCGCGCACCGCGCCTGTGAAATTGATGTCGGCCATCGCTTCGGCCTGATCGGCATTCCAGTCCTGCGCCTTCATCGGCCAGTAGACCCCGGCCAGATACACCATCCCGTCGATCTGCCCGACCTGTGCGGCGGCCGTTTCAACACTGACGCGGTCACTGACATCGACAGGCACGAAAGAGGCCTTGCCCGGCAGTTCTGCCACCAGCGCCCTCAGACGATCCTCATTGCGGGCGGATACGATCACCTCGACCCCGGCTTTGCTCAGCTTGTGGGCAAGCGCCGCGCCCAGCCCTTCGCTTGCGCCGATCAGCCAGTACCGCTTGCCCTGCCAGTCCATCATTCCGCATCCACCTTGCGCATTGTTGCGACCAGCTCGGCCACGGGAATCCCGAATTTGCGGAACTGGCTGCGGTTCATCACCGTGCCGTTCGGCGCAAGATACATCCAGTCCACCGTATCAAGGACATGGCCGCCGGACTCTTCGGGTAGACGAATCCGATATTTCAGCTGGACCGCAGATCCTGACATCTGACCGCTTCCCGGTGTGACCAGATCGTCGGCATCTGCCTTGATCTGCCCGTCATTCCCGATCTCGAGACGCCATTCGCGATCCTGCGTGGCGCCGCTGTCATAGATGAAGTGCTCGCGCATCACGCCGCGGTTTCCGTCCCACCGCGCCTCGAACTTGCCGACGAAACGCGATGTGACGCGGCCCAGCGGGCCATAGATCACGCCTTCACACAGGATCGGGCCGTTCAGATGTTCGCGCAGATCGAACTGGGGCGCGCCCTTTTCGTAATCCTGCGGGGTCTGAGAGGTGAATGACCAGAACCTTGCCTTGGCCCAAAGCGCAGCAAGGACCAGGGCCATTCCGATAAACATGAAGAGAAGAGAATCCGCCATCTAGTCCTCTTTCCAGTTGGTTGTGGCCAGCAGGCCAATGGCAAGCAGTTTCAGAACGCAAGGCACAAGCCCGTAGGCAAGGCTCAGCGCCAGAAGGGCGTCATCCGAATTGTCGCTACCTGCGCGAAATCCGGCGGCCTCCAATGCGGGCAGCAGGGCTATCGCGGCAAAGGCCAGCGACAGTTTCGACACGAAGGACCACAGGCCGAAGGCGCCCGATGCACCGGGCGCGATCTTTGCCATGCGCGATGCGAAGATCGCGGGCAAAAGCGTCATGTCCGCGCCCAGCGCCGCACCCGACGCAATGCAGATGACCGCAAAGGCCAGGGTATCGCCGGCCCCCAAGGTCATGGCAAAGCCGAAGGCTGAAATCGCAAGGACCATGCCCGACATGAGAACCCTTTTGGGGCCATAGACCTCGGCCGCCCTGCCCCAGAACGGGGTCGCAACAGCCGCCGACAGGAAGAACAGCAGCAGGAAAGGGCCTTCCCAGCCGGGGGCGGCAAGCCTGCTTTCGACGAAGAACAGGAACAGGGTCGAACTGACGGCCACGGGTGCCGCGTTGACCAGTGCAATCAACAAGAGCCTCCGCGCCAGGGGATCGCGCAGGACTGGCAGCATCCCTGCCTCGGCCGTGTCGTGCGTGCCCGCCCACTGATGACGCATCAGCCAGACGGCGCTGAGGCCCAGTATGGCAAAGCCAAGGGCAAAGCCCTCGAACCCACCCAGGGCCACGGGCGCCACGGCAGCCACGCAAACCCCCAGAAGGGCCCCGGTTTCCCGCCACCGGGCCAGCCTGATGTGGCCTGCGGGGCCCATGGTTCCGGCGGTCTGCACGCCTTGGGCATAGAAACAGATGGTCAGGAAGCTGAAGGCCGAAAATACGCCGGCCAGCATCAGCGCGAACCAGATCAGCGGCGCGACGGGCGGGACGACGGCAAACAGCCCCAGCATCGAGGCCACCATGACAGCGACGCCACCTGCAACTGCCAGCGCACGCTGATGCCGCAATGCACCGGCAAGCCGCCCCAGCAGCGGATCCTGAACCACGTCGAACAGACGCAGGCCGAAAAGAACAGCGCCCAAAGCCGCCAGCGACACGCCGTAGTCATCCACGTAAACCTTGGGGGCGTGGATGTAGATCGGCAGCCCGGCCGCCGCCAGAAGGGCCGCGAAGACCCCATAGGCTGGCAGCGCGGGTGCTGCGGGCAATGTCACACTCAGGGTGCTCACCTGCTGACCTCTTCAATGGGCGGTTCGGGGCGCGGGCGATAGGCCACGCCTTTCCACCACAGCTTGACCGCTTGCCAATGGATCAGCGCCAGAACCCGGCGTGACCCAAAGGGGCGACGCAAGGTCGCGCGCAGGATACCCGTGTTTGTGAGGGGTTTGCGTGCGCCCACAAGTGTCGCGATCACACCGCCATTGCCACCGGTATAGTCGATCCAGATCCCGATCCGGTCCGCGCGGATATCAAAGCGGAATTCATATCCACCCTCGACCGGCTGAAAGGGGCTGACATGCATCAGCTTGGTGGCGCGCATCCGGTCCTCGGACGTGATCGGGCCGTGATCATCGCGGTGCACAAGGTAGGAATGGCGATCGCCGAAGGTGTTCGTGACCTCGGCGATGACGACGCGCAGATCGTCCTGCGCATCGCGGCAGAGCCAGAAGGACACCGGGTTGAACACATGCCCCAGAACGCGCGGCTGGGTCAGAAGCTCGATCCGCGCAGGCGTTTCGATCCCGTGTGCCGCCAGCACATCGCGCACCCATTGGGCGCCGCGTCCCTGCTTTGGCGGCCCGCCATGATCCTTGTCCCAGACCGAGGTCAGGCTGCCCCGATTACGCCCGAAAAGGCTGGGTCCGTCCTGCGGATGTTCTGCATCCAGCAACAGGTAATCCACCCCGTAGCGAAAGGCGTTCTCGACGCCACCCTTGCGCCCATGCCAGGTATGGCCGGCGATATGGTCGATCCTTGTCACTGGGCCGCCACCAGTGCCACGTTGTTGCGCGACAGCGCCTCGACCACGTCCACGGCGCTGGCCAGCCCGTCTTCGTGGAAGCCGTGACGCATCCAGGCGCCGCAGAACCATGTGTTGCGTGTCCCGTTCGTCGCGCGCACCCGCTCCTGTGCCGCCAGCGCCGCCATGTCATAGACCGGATGGCGCAGCGTGACCTGGTCATAGATCAGGTCTTCGCGGATGGGACGGGTGCTGTTCAGCGTGACGAAATGCGGATCATCCTGCGGGATCGGCTGCAGCGAGTTCATCCAGTAGGTCAGGTCGATCTTGTCCGTGTCCTTGTCCACGATCTCGGTATAGTTCCAGGACGACCAGACGACCTTGCGCTGTGGCATGACGGCAGGATCGGCATGCAGCACGATATCGTTCGGCTGATAGGCGATGGCGCCCAGGTTCGCCTTTTCCTCGGGCGTGGGGTCGGCCAGCAGGCGCAGGGTGTCATCGGAATGGGTGGCAAAGATCACCTCGTCGAAGGCTTCCCATTCCCCGCCCTGAACCTTGACCTCTGCGCCCAGATGCGGACGGCGCACGGCATCGACCGGCGTGCCCAGGCGGAATGTCACGCCCTGCGTGCGCATCGCATCACCCAGGCGGCGCACATATTCGACCGACCCGCCCTGCACGGTGAACCACTGATGCTGGCCCGTCGTGTTCAAAAGGGCGTGGTTTTCGAAGAACTGGATCATCGCATGGGCGGGAAAGTCCATGATCTGTTCGACCGGGGTGGACCAGATCGCGCCCGAGAGCGGCAGAAGATAATAATCGCGGAACCAGTCGCCGGTCCCCAGCTGTTTGAGGAATTCACCGGTCGTCAGGCTGCGGTCCTGCGCCACGATCAGGGCCTGGGCGTTGAATTTCAGGATGTCGCGCACCATGCCCAGGAATTTCGGGTTCACGATGTTGCGTTTCTGCGCGAAGAGCGCCGAAAGGCTGGTCAGCGCATATTCCAGCTGCCCCCCTTTGAGAGAGGCGCCAAAGCTCATGTTCGATTTCACCACCGGCACATCCAGCCGGTCGAACAGCGCCGCCATATGCGGGTAGTTGGCATAGTTGAACACGATGAAGCCCGTATCGACAGGCTGGTCGCCGTTCTTGCCCGCCACGATGGTGCGGGCATGTCCGCCCAGTCTGGGCTCGGCCTCGAACAGGGTCACATGATGGGTATCCGCCAGCATATGCGCCGCCCCCATGCCTGAAATTCCTGCTCCGATGACGGCTATTTTCCTTGGGGCAACGCGGCCCGCTTCGAATGGCATGTGGTTCTGGCTCCGGTCGACGTGATTTCGAATTTAGATGGGAATACGCAGTAGATCGCGTTTTGGATGATTTACAGAAAAATCACATGCGCGGTGATCCGGTCGCGGCAAACCAGCGTATTGATTTGCATGTTCAACCTGGTTGACCCTTCGGAAGCAAATGTCGCCTCGTCCCCGCCCGCTGCGCGTGGTAGGAACGGGGCAAAAGCAGATTTGTCCGCGAAGGCGAAGCCATTGGCCATGAAGACAAAATACGATCCGACCGATTGGATCACCCACATAACCCGGATCAGGGAAGACAAGGACCAGGCGGCCTTCGCCGAACTGTTCCAGTATTTCGCGCCACGGGTGAAGGCATTTCTGATGCGATCCGGGGCGGATGCAACCCTGGCAGAGGAATGCACGCAAGAGGTGATGGCGACGCTTTGGCAGAAAGCGCATCTGTTCGATGCGTCCCGCGCCTCGGTTGCCACCTGGGTGTTCACGATCGCACGGAACAGAAAGATCGACGCGCTGCGCAAGCAACGGCGCCCCGAACCGGAAGACCTCGACTGGGGTCCGGAAGACGAGCCGGATCAGGAAGACATCCTGAGCCTGCAACAGGAAAGCGAACAATTGGGGCGCGCGATTGCCGCCCTGCCCGAGAAACAGAGGGAACTGATCGAAAAGGCCTATTTTGGCGATTTGTCGCATAGCGAAATCGCAGAACAAACCGGCCTGCCCCTTGGCACGATCAAATCCCGCATCAGATTGGCGTTGGACAGGCTTCGCCACGCAATGAAGTGAAAATGAAGATGCATAATGTGAAACATCATCTGACAGACCAGCTGTTGATGGCTTACTCGGCAGGATCGCTGCCCGAGGCGTTCAACCTGATCGTCGCGGCACATGTGTCGATGTGCGACGAGTGTCGCGCGCAGCTGGCAAGTTTTGACAGTGTGGGCGGCGCGCTTCTTGACGGAACCGACAGCGAGCCCGTGTCGCAGGATTGCTTTGCCGAAACGATGCGCCTGATCTCGTCAGGTGCGCTGCGCCCGGAAAAGCGTTCACCTGCACGTGGCGACGCAGCATCCATCCTGCCGGCGCCTGTGCGCGAATACGTGGGCGGTGATGTCGACAAGGTGAAATGGAAACCGATCGGCATGGGCGTGAAGCAGGCGATCCTGCCGACATCCAAGGACGCCACTGCACGGCTTCTCTACATCCCGGCCGGTGCTGCCGTGCCGGATCATGGCCATCGCGGGATGGAATTGACGCTGGTGCTGCAAGGCGCCTTCGTGGATGAGACCGACCGTTTTGCCCGTGGCGATATCGAGATCGCGGATGAAGACCTGACCCATACCCCGGTCGCGGATATCGGCGAGGATTGCATCTGCCTTGCGGCGACCGACGCGCCCTTGCGGTTCAACAAGCTGATCCCGCGCATCGCGCAGCCGTTCTTCCGCATCTGATCCGGCAAGCATTTACGCGAAAAGGGGCGGTCCACGGGGGCCGCCCTTTGGCGTTCAGGGCTCTCGCCTTTGCCCCTGCGCCAGAACAAGGGGGGGCTGCTCCGTATCGACCTCGGGGATGACATCCTCGAAATCGAAATTGTCCAGCCGTTTGGCGCGGCGCCCCGCCTTGTCGGCACTGACCTTGATATCCGCGATATCGCGCGCGGCCTGGCCGAAATGGCGATCCAGATTCTCGACCCTTTGGCCCAAACGCTCAACGTCCTGCGACAGCAGACCCAGTTCACGCCGGATCGCGCCGGCCTGCTCGCGCATGCGCGCATCCTTGAGGATCGCGCGCATGGTGTTCAGCGTGGCCATGCAGGTCGTGGGCGACACGATCCAGACGCGGGCGGCAAATCCCTCGCGGACCAGTTCGGGGAAATTGGCGTGCAACTCGGCATAGACCGCCTCAGACGGCAGGAACATCAGCGCACCGTCAGCGGTTTCACCTTCGATGATATAGCGCTCGGCGATGGCCTTGATATGGCCGCGCACCGACTGGCGCAGCAGGCTGGCCGCGCGGTTCAGGTCATTGGGATTGTCCGCGCGGCGCAGCGCCTCATAGGCCTCCAGCGGGAACTTGCTGTCCACGACAATCGGACCGGGGGGATTGGGCAGATGGATCAGGCAATCGGCCCGCCGCCCGTTCGACAGCGTCGCCTGCATCTTGTAGCTGTCGGCAGGCAGGGCTTTGCCCACGATGTCGTGCAACTGGATCTCGCCGAAGGCGCCGCGCGTCTGCTTGTTGGACAGGATGTCCTGCAAGGACAGCACATCGCCCGACAGCTTGGTGATATTGTCCTGCGCCTTGTCGATGGCGGCCAGCCTTTGCTGCAGTTCGCCTAATGATTGCGCGGTGCGGCGCGCCGATCCATGCAGGGTTTCGGTCATCTGCCCTGTCACATGGGCCAGCCGCTGCTCCATCAGTCGCATCATCTGCGCCTGTGATGCCGCCTGCGCCTCGGCCACATGGGTCAGGCCGCCCGACAGTTGCTGCTGACCATCGCCCAGCCCCTGCACCCGCGACGCCATGTAGGCCATCTGCTGCGCCAGCGGTTCCGTCATCCGCGCAGATCGCGCTGCGGCGCGCAGGGCCAGGATCAGCAAGACCACGACCACCAGCGCCAGCAGCCCCCCTGCCAGCACCAGCAGCACCGCCGGATCATCCAGCGCATAGCTCTGACCGCCCAGGGTGATCATCGCCGCCCGAACAGCCGCTCGATATCGGCCAGTTTCAGTTCGACATAGGTGGGACGTCCGTGATTGCACTGGCCGGAATGGGGGGTGGCTTCCATCTCGCGCAGCAAGGCGTTCATCTCTTCGGCACGCATCCGGCGACCAGACCGGATGGACCCGTGACAGGCGACACGGCTGAGGATCGCCTCAAGTCTTGTCTGGATGCCGGTGCTTTCCCCCTGATCGGCCAGCTCGTCGAGGATATCGAGGATCATGGACCGGGCATTGACCGCCCCCAGCAAGGCGGGTGTTTCGCGCACGGCGATGGCCCCGCCGCCGAAAGGCTCGACCCCCAGGCCAAGGCGCGCCAGATCATCGGCGTGATCCAGCAGGCGCGCGCAATCGGTGGGCGACAGTTCGACGATTTCGGGGATCAGCAAGGCCTGCGCCGCGATGCCGTTTTCCGCCATCTGACGTTTGAGACGCTCATAGACCAGCCTTTCATGCGCGGCGTGCTGATCCACGATCACCATGCCTGTATCCGTCTGGGCGATGATATAATTTTCATGCACCTGCGCGCGGGCAGCACCCAGCGGCAAAGCGGTCTCCTCGACCTCGGGCAAGGTCTCCTCGACCCGCGCGGCATAGGTACTGGCGGGCATCTCGGCGAAACCGGGGGCCTGGGCCGCATAGGACGCCTGCCGCGCGGCAAGGCTGGGGCGATCCATCTGGTAGACGCGCGCGGGTTGATGGGGCGCTGCGGGTTCCGGACGGAAGGCCCCAAGCGTTGCCGCCGCAACCGTGGTCGAGGCGCGATGCCCCGCCTCGGCCAGCGCATGGCGCAGGGCGGTGACGATCAGGCCCCGCGCCATGCCGGGATCGCGAAAGCGCACTTCGGATTTGGCGGGATGCACGTTCACATCCACCAGCTGCGGATCGCAGTCCAGAAACAGGGCCGCCGCGGGGTGGCGGTCACGGCTGAGAAAATCGGCATAGGCGCCGCGCAGCGCCCCGATCAGCAGGCGATCCTGCACCGGGCGGCCATTCACGAACAGGAACTGCGCCACGGATGAGCCGCGCGAATAGGTGGGCAAGGCGGCATAGCCGGTCAGGTGAAACCCTTCGCGTTCCGCATCTATCCGCAAGGCGTTATCGGCGAAATCGCCGCCCAGCACACGGGCAAGACGCCCGTGCAGCGCATCGAACATGTCGCCGGTTTCGCCGTCCGCCCGGAAAAGCACCCGCCCCTCGCCCCCGCCCGAGACGTCGCGCAGCGTGAAGGACACGAAAGGTTCGGCCATGGCGAGGCGCTTGATCACATCGCTGATCGCCTGCTGTTCGGCCCGGTCCGAACGCATGAACTTCAGGCGCGCGGGCGTGGCGTAGAAAAGATCACGCAGCTCGACCACCGTGCCCGCCGTCAGGGCAGCAGGCTTGACCGGGCCGATCTGCCCGCCCGCCACCGTGATCTGCGCCGCATCCTGCCCGCCCGCACGGCTTGTGATGGTCAACCGGCCGACCGCGCCAAGCGATGGCAGCGCCTCGCCCCGGAAGCCGAAACTGTGGATGTTCAACAGGTCCGAGCCGTCGATCTTGGAGGTGGCATGGCGCGACAGGGCCAGCGGCAGATCCTCCGGTGCCATGCCGCAGCCGTCATCGGTGACGCGGATCAGGGTCTTGCCACCATCGGCCAAGGCGATGTCGATGCGGCGTGCGCCAGCATCCAGCGCGTTTTCCACCAGTTCCTTGACCGCAGAGGCGGGACGTTCCACCACCTCGCCCGCCGCGATCCGGTTGATCGCAGCCTCATCAAGTTGCCTGATGACGGGGCGGTTTTCGCCTATCTTGGGGTTCGGATGTGCCATGCCGCAAAACCTAGCATGGCCTGATCCGATTCGACCACCATCGAGCAATGCCTCAGCGCAGATCAGCCACCCGTGGCCGCCTTGTACCAGGCCACGATCGCCGCGCGCTCTTCCGCTTCCATGTAGGACAGGTTCGCGGGCGGCATGGCATGGCTGATGCCCGCCTGCAGATAGATCTCGCGCGCCGCGCCCGCGATGTGCGCCTCTGTGTCCAGACGGACACCTTTGGGGGCCCACAACAGCCCTTCCCAGAACGGCTCGGCTGCGTGGCACATGGAGCAGCGCCCCATGACGATGTCATGCACCTGGTCAAACCCCTCTGCCTGGGCAAAGCGCAAGGCAGCCCCCTGCGCTTCCTCGGGCGCATCCGAGCGGAACATCGGCGCGGTGCTCAACCACATGATTGCGATGAAGATCAGGACGGTGGCCGCCCATGTCCATGTCGGGTTGCCCGTACGTGCATGCATCGAGTTGAAGTAATGCCGGATCGTGACACCCATCAGGAAGACAAGGCTGGCGATGATCCATGTGTTGTCGGTCGCGAAGGCCAGCGGATAGTGGTTCGACAGCATCAGGAAGATGACGGGCAGCGTCAGGTAGTTGTTATGCGTGCTGCGCTGCTTGGCGATCTTGCCGTATTTCGGATCGGGTTTGCGCCCGGCGATCAGGTCCGCCACCACGATCTTCTGGTTCGGGATGATGATGAAGAAGACATTCCCGCTCATGATCGTGGCGGTGAAGGCGCCCAGGTGCAGCATGGCGGCACGCCCCGAGAAGACGCTGGTATAGAAATAGGCCATTGCCACCAGCACCACGAACAGCGCCAGCATCAGCCCGGTCTGGTTCGCATCCACGAAGACCTTGCAGAGGGTATTGTAGATGATCCAGCCAAAGGCCAGCGAGGCCAGCGAAAGGCCCACGGCCTGCCAGGTCGCCAGCTCCATCACGGCAGGGTCGATCAGGTAGAACTCGGCCCCCAGGTAATAGACCAGAACCAGCAGGAAAAAGCCGCTCATCCAGGTCCAGTAGCTTTGCCATTTGTGCCAGATCAGCCCGTCGGGCATGTTGGCGGGGGCCACAAGGTACTTCTGGATGTGATAGAAACCGCCGCCATGCACCTGCCATTCCTCGCCATCGGCACCTGATGCCAGGTTGCGATCACGGTGCAGGCCGAGGTCCAGCGCGATGAAGTAGAAGGATGACCCGATCCAGGCGATCGCCGTGATCACGTGCAGCCAGCGCACCGCGAATTCAAGCCAGGCACCCATTGCGGCCAGATCATACATCACGCTCTCCTTCGGGCAGGGGTTTGGATCAGGCTATCGCAGCATCAACTTGTTTGTTAATCCTGCGAATGACGGGAACAGTTTCAAGCAAAGACTGATAATGGCCTATGTGAACAACATCAGAATGTTCCTGCGTGTCTTCGAATTGGGCAGCATGAGCGCGGCGGCCCGTGACCAGCGGACGTCGCCCGCCGTCGCTTCGGCCCGGATCGCGGAACTTGAGAAACATCTGGGGGTGCGCCTGTTCAACCGCACCACCCGCGCGCTCAACCCCACGGAACACGGGCGCCTGTTCTATGACGGGGCCGCGCGGATCCTTCAGGCCATAGACGAAGCCGAGGCCGAGGTGATGGCCGCCACCCAATCCCCACGCGGCACGCTTTTCGTGGCCGCCCCCCTTGGCGTCGGGCGCCGCTTCATCGCGCCCGCCGTGCCTGGCTTCAAACGGGATTATCCGCAGATCGACATCCGTCTGCGGCTGTCCGACCGGGTGATCGACGTGACAGGCGAGGGTCTGGATCTGGCCTTTCACCTTGGCCCGCTGACGGATAGCGATCTCAAGATCAGGGTCATTGCGGATTGCCCGCGCGTGCTTTGTGCCGCGCCCGACTATGTGGCGCGGCGCGGCATGCCGGCAGATGGAGCAGCGCTGCTGCGTGATCGGCATGACTGCCTGAACCTGCGGTTTCCGGGGGCAAAGGAATTCCAGTGGACGCTTCTGACAGCGGACGGACCCAAGAGGTTCGAAGTGACGGGACCGCTGGAATCCGACGATGGCGATGTCCTGACAGGCTGGGCGCTTGACGGGGCGGGGATCGTGATGAAACCGATTTTCGAGGTGGCCGACCATCTGCGGCGCGGCGCGCTTGTGCCGGTGGCCACCGCAACACCCCCGCTGCCCACGCAACTGGCCTGCCTGTCGCCCAGCCGAAAATATCGCGACCCCAAGGTGCAGCGCTTCACAGAGGTGATGATTGCCCATTGCAAGGAAGCTCTGGCAAGTCTTGATATCCCGTTGAAAACCGAAAACCCTGAAAGGACTGAGTGATGAAATCCGAAACCGTCGGCGATGCCGTGTTCGAGACCTGGACCGCAGAAGAACTGGCTGCGGCCTTCAACCGGAACGAGGTGGTGGTCATCGATGTCCGCACCCCGCAAGAGTACATGTTCGAACATATCGAAGGCGCGTTGCTGATGCCGCTTGCCTTCTTCAATGCGCAGAAACTGCCGGGCCAGTCCGACAAGCGCATCGTGTTCCATTGCGGATCGGGCATGCGCAGCGAACGGGTCTGCCGCGCCGCGATCGAAGCAGGGATCACCCTGGTCGCCCATCTGGAAGGCGGGTTCGCCGCGTGGAAAGCTGCAAAGCAGCCCTATATCGGCACGAACATGGCCACAGGCGCGCCGCAGCCGGTGGCGTGATCTTGGGAAGTCCGGCGCCGGATCAGGCCGTTCAAGGCCAGTCCGGGCCGGTGCCACAAAGACCACTCATTAGCTTGCAGAACACTCCGCATCCTGGCTGCCGCCGGTCCGGCAGCATCGCGGATGCTACGGATCAGCCGGGCTGCGGGCCGTCCATGGACTTGCCTGTCCGGCCCCTCATGTTGACACCAAAACCCCTGATAGTTGGTTAACGCCCGCTTCTTCTTGCCTGAAATATCCTCGGGGGGCGTCCCGCAGGGACGGGGGGCGGACAGCCCCCTGCGCCATCTCCAGCTGCCAAAGACAAAAAACCCGGGCGCGGACGCCCGGGTTCTCTGTCGTGCTGATTTCTCGGGAGGAAAAGATCAGCCCTTTGTGAATTCCGGATAGGCTTCCATGCCCAGTTCCGACACGTCCAGACCGTTGACTTCGGCCTCTTCGCTGACGCGGATCCCCATGGTTGCCTTCAGGATCAGCCAGACCACGGTGCTGACCACGAAGACGAAGGCGCCGATGATCGCGAAACCGATGATCTGGGTCACGAAGGACGTGCCTTCGGTGTAGAAGGGAACCGCCAGCGTGCCCCAGAAGCCTGCGATCAGGTGCACCGGGATGGCGCCGACGACGTCGTCGATCTTCAGCTTGTCCAGGAAGGGCACGGCCAGAACCACGATCACGCCGCCAACTGCACCGATCCAGAGCGCGCCGAACAGGGTCGGGTCAAGCGGACCTGCGGTGATCGAAACCAGACCGGCCAGGGCACCGTTCAGCACCATCGTCAGGTCGACCTTCTTGTACATGATCTGCGTCAGGATCAGGGCCGCGACCGCACCGGCCGCAGCGGCCATGTTGGTGTTCGCGAAGATGACCGCGACGGCGTTTGCATCAGCCTCGGTGCCCAGCGCCAGCTGCGAGCCACCGTTGAAGCCGAACCAGCCCAGCCACAGGATGAACGTACCCAGGGTCGCCAGTGCCAGGTTGGAACCGGGCATCGGGTTGACGCGGCCATCCTTGTACTTGCCAAGACGCGGACCAAGGATCAGCGCACCGGCCAGAGCGGCGAAACCACCAGCGGCATGCACCAGGGTCGAGCCGGCGAAGTCGGAGAAGCCCATCTCGGACAGGAAACCGCCGCCCCACTGCCAGGATGCTTCGATCGGGTAGATGAAGCCGGTCAGGATGACGGTGAAGATCAGGAAGGGCCACAGCTTGATACGCTCGGCCAGGGTACCCGACACGATCGACGCGGTGGTGGCGCAGAACATCAGCTGGAAGAAGAAGTCGGAGCCGGTCGCATAGCCGGTTTCCAGCGCGGGATCGCCGCCGATGTCAGCCGTGGCGAAGATCGGCCCCAGCATTCCCTGCATCCACCAGCCGTCGCCGGGATACATCAGGTTGTAGCCGACCAGCCAATACATGATGGCCGCGATCGAAAAGAGCGCAATGTTCTTGGTCAGCTGCGTGGTCACGTTCTTGGAGCGAACAAGACCCGCCTCCAGCATGGCAAAGCCCGCCGCCATCCAGAACACCAGGAAGCCGCCAATCAGGAACAGCAGGGTATTGAAGATGAAGGCGTTGTCCACGGCCGGTGCGGCCTCGGACGTATCCTGCGCAAGGCCCATCACCGGCACCACAGCCAATGCTGCGGCAAGCGGCAGCAATTTCAGAGATTTCATGTCCATGTATCCTTTCCCCCGGCGCGGTTAGACCGCGTCCTCATTGGTTTCACCGGTCCGGACGCGCACGGCCTGTGCCACATCCAGAACGAAGATCTTGCCGTCGCCGATCTTGCCGGTCTTGGCGGTTGCGGTGATCGTGTCCACGACCTGGTCGGCCATGCCGTCGTTCACCACGATCTCGAGTTTGACCTTCGGCACGAAGTTCACGGCATATTCGGCACCGCGATAGATTTCGGTATGGCCCGACTGAGATCCAAAGCCCTTGATTTCAGTGACCATCATGCCGCGGACGCCGATGTCGGTCAGAGCTTCACGGACCTCCTCGAGCTTGAACGGCTTGATCGTTGCAATGATGAGTTTCACCTGTGTCCCCTTCGTCTGGAGCGGGATGAGGCCCGCATGTTGCAGTTGCAGCAAAACGGCTTGGGGCCGGATTTTGAAAGACCAGGCGGGGAAACCGGCCTTTGAAACCGGACTGTTTGTGCAAATTTTGTGCGTTCTGACTTTATTGTCTAATTATTGTGCAAAACAAAAAGCCTTGAGCCGCGTCGCAAGGGTCAACATTTGCCCAAGTCATCGCTATATTCGCCAAAACAACAGATGCCGGGCAGAGCAGAGCATGAGTGATTCAGGTCGACGGAAGCCACCGCTTGTGGCGGACAGACGCGTTGGTGCGAAAAAGGCCAGCCCTGCGGCGAAGACATCCGCATCGAAGCCTTCGAAACCGACTGCGCGCAAGTCCGCTCCCCGGCGCACGGGCAAACGGCGCAATCCGATCGTGGCGCTTTTCGCGGGCCTGTTCGGCTGGATCTGGCGAATCGTCTGGGGATTCACCTGGCGCGTGGGCCTGATCACGGCCCTGATCCTGGCCGGTGCGATCGGCTATTTCTATACAACCCTGCCCGAGGCAAGCGCGCTTCTGGATGGCCGCCAGCGCGGCTCGGTCACGTTGCTGGATGCCGACGGCCGCGTCTTTGCCTGGCGTGGCAACCAGTTCGGCGGTGTCGTCAGCGCCGAGACGATTTCGCCGCATCTGAAGAACGCCGTCATCGCGACCGAGGACAAACGGTTCTACCGTCATCTGGGCCTGTCTCCGCGCGGCATCGCCGGGGCGATCCGGATCAACCTGCGCGAGGGGCGCGGACCGCTGTCCGGCAACGGGGGCTCGACCATCACCCAGCAGACGGCCAAGCTTTTGTGTCTTGGCGTCGCCTATGATCCGCAACTGTGGAAATCCGAAACCGAATACGAGGCGGACTGCCGTCGCGGATCCCTGTCGCGCAAGATCAAGGAAGCGGTCTATGCCTTCGCGCTGGAGGCCAAGTACACCAAGGATGAAATCCTTTCGATCTACATCAACCGCGCCTATCTGGGTGGCGGGGCCTATGGCGCCGAGGCCGCGTCTCAGCGCTATTTCGGCAAGAGTTCAGGTCAGCTGATCCCGGCCGAGGCGGCCATGCTGGCGGGGCTGTTGACCGCGCCCACAAGCCTTGCGCCGACCAACAACCTGCAACGCTCGCAAAACAGGGCTGCCACGGTCATCCGCCTGATGCAGGAACAGGGCTATCTGACCCAGGCGCAGGCAGAGGATGCACTGGCCAATCCCGCGCGGCTGTCCGAAGCCGCCGAGGCACGGGCGGGCGGTTTCTTTGCCGATTGGGTCATGTCATCCGGGCCTGAATTCTTTACCCGCAACACGACCGAGGATGTCGTGATCCGCACCACGTTGGATCCCCGGATCCAGCAGGCCGCCGAAGAGGCGATGCTCTATATCTTCGAGAACAAGGTGCGCGAAGGGTCCAAGGCGCAGGCCGCGATCGTGGTCATGTCCTCGGACGGGGCCGTCCGCGCCATGGTCGGGGGGCGCGATACCAAGGTGGTGGGCGCCTTCAACAGGGCCACGCAGGCGCGGCGGCAGACCGGCTCGGCCTTCAAGCCCTTTGTCTATGCCGCGGCACTGGATCTTGGCTATTCGCCCAACGACATCATCGACGATTCGCCCTATTGCGTGAATATCCCGGGATCGGGCGAATGGTGCCCCAACAACTATGACCGCAGCTTCAACGGACCGGTCACGATGACCGAAGCCCTGTCGCGATCCCTGAACATCCCGGCGGTCAAGGTGGCGCAAAGCGTCGGGCTGGAAACCGTGCGGACAGTCGCCACGCAATTCGGCATCCAGTCCGATCTGGCGGCCGGGCCCGCCCTGGCGCTGGGCGCGTCAGAGGCCACTCTGATCGAGACGACAGGCGCCTTTGCCGGCATCCTGAACGGGGGGTCGGCGGTGACGCCCTATGGCTTGGTGGAATTGCGGATGCAGGGCGAAAGCGAGCCGCTGATGACCGCGACAGGCGGGATGGGCGAGCGTGTGATCCGCCAGGAGGCGGCCGAACAGCTGACCTGGATGCTGCATCAGGTCACGACCCGCGGGACGGGCACGCGCGCGAACCTCAAGGATCGCGACGTCGCCGGAAAGACCGGCACGACGCAGGCCGCGCGCGACGCATGGTTCATCGGTTATTCCGCTGATTATGTCGCCGGGGTCTGGATGGGCTACGACGACAACACGCCGTTGACCGGGGTGACCGGCAGCGGCCTGCCCTCGGAAATCTGGCATGAGGTGATGACCCGCGTGCATGAGGGCCTGCCCGCCCGCCCCCTGCCGATGCTGGCCCCGGCCGCACCGGCACAGGCGCCACAGGTGTCCGCGGGGCAGGATCCCTGGCAAGGCCAGCAGCGCGGCACCGGCAACGGCCAGCCCGAAACGCAGACCGCGATCGAACAGTTGTTCCGCGATCTGTTCGGCGCGGGCCGGAACTGACCTGCACGGACAGGGCATGAAACCGGGCATGAAAAAAGGCGCGTCCCACCGGGCGCGCCTTTTGCTTTCCTCTTGTCCGTCTGCGCCGCCTCAGACGCCTGCGCGCAGGTCCGCGATCATCGCGTCGATATTGCCGCCACGCCGGTCCAGCATCGCACCGATCTCGGTCCGTTCGGTCAGCAGCATGTTGATGCCTTCGATGAACAGGTTGAAGAACAGGTCCTTGCCGCTGCGATCCGAGACAAGGAACGTCACCTCGAAGGGCGCCTGCCCGCGCAGTACCGCAAGGCTCTTGACCTCGTAGAAGCTCTTGACCGCGCGCGCGCCCTGCACTTCGATCTGGCCGCCGATGAATTCACGAAAGCGGCGCCCGTATTTGACCGAGATGTAGCGCTGGAACACGGTGGTGAATTCGCGCATCTGCGCCGGCGTCGCGCGACGGGCATCGACACCCATCGCATAGCTTGCGATCGTGGGCACATCGGCGTAGCGGGCGAAGATACGTTCGAACTCGACATACATCGCCTGTTCGGATTTGCCCGAGGCAATCACCCCGTTGATATCTGCCACCAAAGCATCGACCAGGGTCTTTGCCCGCTCTGTCGTCATCGCCATCGCCATGTCGGGCAGGGAAAGCCCTGCCCCGGCCAGGCCAACGGTTGCGGCCATGGATCCGATCGCGAAGCGGCGTGTCACATCACTCTTCATAGGGGTCCTCGTAGGGGTCATCATAGGCATCGGGCTGTCCTGACGCATATGGGTCGTCATAGGTCGCAGCACCAGACCGCCCAAGCGTGAACCGTCTGTTCTGCAGGTAAATCAATCGCGATTGGGCATAGCTGTCGGCGCTGTCATAAAGAACGGAATCGATCGTGTCACCGAAACGGCCACGATCCGCGATCACGTCCAGGACCTGCGCCCCGATCCGTATATCGTTCTGCGTTCCCGAAAGAACGCTGGACAAAGGGTTGGTGAACAGGTCCACGACATGCCCGACGGCATCGCGCTGGGTCGATGGGCCGCGGAACGGCAATTCGACGTAATGCCCTTCTTTTGCGCCCCAGACATGCAGGGTCTCACCGAAATCGGTGTCGACCTCGGCCACGCCGGTGATGTCGCCCACATCGACCAATCCGGCAAAGCCAATGGTGCTGTTGATCGCGAAACGATAGGTATTCGTCAGCGCGCCCTTGAAATTCCCTTGCAGCAGGTTGTTCACCACCAGACCCGGAGTCGACAGGTTGGAGGCGAAATTGTTCGCCACCAGCCGCAGATCCTCTGGAACGGTCTGCGTGTAACCGCGCGACAACGGGCGAAGAACGGCGCGGTCCACCGCTTTGTTGAATTCATGCACGTTCCGGTTCCGCTCTTCGAACGGATCGCTGATCCCGTCGCGCGTCACCGTAGCGCCCGGGTCCTGCGCCGCGCAGCCCGCCAAAAGGATCACGGCGAAAAGCGGCAGCATACGCGCCCGAGCGGACCGTATCAGGGAAAACCGAAAGGCAGGGAAAATGTGTTGCAATGTATGACCCGTGTCCAAAAGCATCTGATCTGAAATCCCGGGCGCATGACCGGCGAAAGTGACGTGTGCGACGCGCCCTTTTCGGTTCTTCCGACTGCGCCGCTAACCCAAAGTTAGGTCATTTCATTATACCGTCCAACCCGCAGACGGAAGAGCGGTCCGGAATCGGCCGGTAAATTCTTGGTGCAAATCGTGGGACATGTCGCATGCGGACAGCAGATTTCCAGATCGGCCTTTCGGAATTGCGCGCTGCACGGCGGGCAAGCCTTGGGTTGTTCTGGTGGGTGGGGCTGTTCAGTGTCTTCACCAACATTCTGATCCTGACCGGCCCGGTCTACATGCTTCAGGTCTATGACCGGGTGCTGATCAGCCAGTCATTGCCGACACTTGCCGCCCTCACCTGCCTGGCCGGGTTCCTGTATGCGATGATGGGCCTGCTGGATCACGCCAGGGGACGGATCATGATCCGGATCGGCGCCCGCTTCCAGCACGGGATGGAACGCCGCGTCTTTGATGCGATGCTGCGCAATGACCTGGCCGGGCGGCATGCGCTCAAGGGGCAGCGGCAGGCCGGACCGCAGCAGCTCGAGGCGGTTCAACGGCTGATGACCTCGCAGGCGGTGCTGGCGCTGTTCGACCTGCCATGGGTGCCGATCTTCGCGATCGGCATCGCGATGTTTCACCCCTGGCTTGGCGCGCTGGCATTCGGCGGTGGGGCGGTGCTTGTGCTTCTGGCGCTGGGCAACCAGGCCCTCACGCGGCGATCCGTGATCGGTGCCAATAGCGCTGGGGCGGCGGCCATGGCCTTTGGCGCCCAGATCGGTGCCTCTGTCGAAACGGTCCAGGCTGCGGGCTTGCGCGAGCATGCTTTCGCCCGCTGGCAGGCCGCGCGCGACAAGGCGCTTTCGATGCAGGTCCATGCGGCCGATGTCGGCGGCAGCATGACCGTGGCGCTGAAAACCTGCAGGCTGTTCCTGCAGACGGCCATGCTTGGGCTTGGCGCATGGCTGGTCATCAAGGATGAGATCAGCGCAGGCGCGATGATTGCCGCGTCGATCCTTCTGGCGCGTGGCCTGGCCCCGATCGAGCAGATGATCGGCAGCTGGCCCTTGTTCACGCAGGCGCATGACGGGTGGCATGACCTGGCCCGGCTGCTGACCGAGATGCCAGCCCCGACGCCAGGGATCACCCTGCCCACACCCGCCGCGCATCTCGATATCCAGGCGCTCACGGTCATTCCACCGGGCGCGGCACAGCCGGTTCTGAGAATGATGAACCTTGCCGTCAGACCCGGACAGGCGATTGGCGTGATCGGCCCGTCAGGCGCGGGCAAATCGGCGCTGGCCCGCGCGGTCAGCAACCTGTGGCTTCCGGCGACGGGCGCGATCCGGCTGGATGGCGCGACGCTGGATCAGTATGACCCCGTCAGCCTTGGTCGGCACATCGGTTATCTGCCGCAGCGGGTGGATCTGTTCGACGGCACCATCGCCGAGAATATCGCCCGCCTGTCACCCGACCCCAAGGCGGAACAGGTGATCGCCGCAGCCCGCAAGGCGGGGGCGCATGACATGATCCTGCGGCTGCCCGATGGCTATGCGACACGAATCGAAACAGCCGGTGGTCGCTTGTCCGGGGGGCAGATCCAGCGGATCGGACTGGCGCGCGCCCTTTTTGAAAACCCCGTACTTCTGGTTCTGGACGAGCCGAACGCTCATCTGGACCATGACGGGGCCGCCGCCTTGAACGGAACCATCCGCACCATGAAATCCGAGGGGCGCTCCGTTCTGATCATGACCCATCGCCCCGCCGCCATCGAGGAATGCGACCTTATCCTTGTGATCGACCGCGGTCAGCGCGTGGCATTCGGCCCCCGGCACGAAATCCTGCGGGATGTTCTGGACAATCCGCAGGCTCTGCGCGCGACACCGAGCCAACACATAAGGACCTGGGGGTCGTGACGGCTGATGCCGCCTCGCGCTATCCGACCGGCCAGGCCATCCTGACTGGCCTGATGGCCTTGGCCTTGCTGCTGGGCGGCTTTGCGACCTGGGCCACGTTCACCAACATTGCAGGTGCTGTCGTTGTCAGCGGCCGGATCGAGGTCGAGCAGAACCGGCAAGTGGTGCAGCATCCCGATGGCGGCCCGATCAGTGACATCCATATCGCAGAGGGCATGCCAGTCGCGGCAGGCCAGATCTTGATCCGTATTGACGGTGCGGCGCTGTCGTCCGAATTGGCACTGCTTGAGGCGGAACTCTTCGATGTCATGGCGCGCCTGGGCCGCAACGAGGCCGAGCTTGACGGGCTGCAAGAGCCGGTTTTCGACCCTTTGCTGATGTCCGCCGCGCATCGGGACCCGGCCATTGCCAGTCTTGTCGAAGGGCAAAGACAATGGATGGCGGCGCGGCGCGATGCGCGGCAGCTTCAGGCCAACCAGCTTGGACTGCGGATCCAGCAGATCACGAGGCAGATCGAGGGGCTGACCGCGCAACGTGAGGCCGTGGAGATCCAGCAAGGTCTGATCAGGCAGGAGCTCGCCAATCAAAAGATCCTGCTTGACCGTGGCCTTGCCCAGGCCGGCCGCGTTCTTGACCTGCAACGGGAATTGGCCGCCCTTGCCGGGGTCATCGGCGCCGTGGACGCGCAGAGGGCCGAGAGCGAAAGCCGGATTGCGCAGATCCGGCTTGAGTTGCTGCAACTGCGCGACGGCCAGCGCGAAGAGGCGATCACCCGCCTGCGTGATCTGCAACCGCGCGAAATGGACATGCAGGAGAAACGCCGCGCCCTGCTGGAGCGACTGAACCGGCTTGAGGTTCGCGCGCCGGTCGCGGGGATCATACATGGCTTGCAAGTCCACTCGAAAGGCGCGGTCCTGCGGCCCGCCGATCCGATCCTGTCGATCATACCGCAGGACCGGCCCTTGATCGTGACGGCGCAGATCGACCCCTTGCATGTGGGCAGCGTTTTTCCCGGCCAGGAGGTCACGCTGCGCTTTCCCGCGTTGCAGAACAAGGACATCCCCGATCTTGTGGGAAGGGTTGCGCATATATCGGCCGACGCCTTTGCCGATCCCGCCTCAGGACGATTATTCTACCGTGCCGTGATCGCTCCGGATGTATCCGAGACGGCGAAGCTGCCGGAGGGAACGGTTCTGATTCCGGGCATGCCGGTTGAGGCCTTCCTGCGCACCGGCGACCGCACGGTTGTGCAATACCTGCTGAAACCGCTGGCGGATGGCGTCAAACTGGCGCTGCGCGAGGAATAGGGCGACGTTCCATATCGGCACATCCTGCCTGTCATCCGTTTGCGGTTTCCTTCCGCCACGAAGCCCGGTAGCGTCCAGCGCAAATCACCCGCGACACGGAGACCCCCATGACCAGCGCCATCGAAACCCGTCTTGCCGAACTTGGTGTGACCCTGCCCTCTGCGCCCGCTCCGGCGGCGAATTACGTGCCCTTCGTCCAGGCGGGCAACCTGGTCTTCGTGTCCGGTCAGATTTCCAACGGACCCGACGGTCTGATCAAGGGACGGCTGGGCGACACCATGGATATCGAGGCCGGCGCCGCAGCCGCAAAGGCCTGCGCGATCAGTCTTCTGGCGCAACTCAAGGCCGCATGCGGCGGTGACATCGACCGGCTGGAGCGTGTGGTCAAGCTGACGGGTTTCGTCAATTCGACCGCTGATTTCACCGATCAACCCAAGGTGATCAACGGGGCCTCGGATTTCCTGGTGGAGGCGCTGGGCGACATGGGGCGGCATTCGCGTTCCGCCGTATCCGCCGCAGCCCTGCCCCTGGGTGTCGCCGTCGAAATCGAAGCGATCTTCCAGATCAAATGAGCCGACTTTCCGCACAATTCCTTGGCGCGCCGATCGCACATCGCGCCCTGCACGACCTTGCGGCCGGGCGGCCAGAGAACTCGCCCACCGCCATCGAGGCCGCCTGCCGGGCCGGATACGGGATCGAGATCGACCTTCAACTGTCATCGGACGGTCAGGCCATGGTCTTTCACGACTACGACCTGAAGCGACTGACCGCCGAGGTGGGACCGGTGCGACAGCGCAGCGCGGCGGAACTGCAACAGATCCCCCTGACGGGCGGCACGGACACCATCCCCACGCTGGAACAGGTCCTGCAACAGGTCGCCGGGCGTGCGCCCCTGCTGATCGAAATCAAGGATCAGGATGGGGCCATGGGGGCAAATGTCGGTGCTCTCGAGGCTGCGACGGCGCGTGCATTGCATGGCTATGCCGGGCCCGTGGCTGTCATGTCCTTCAACCCGCATTCCATGATCGCCATGGCCGGTCTTTGTCCCGATATTCCGCGCGGCCTGACCACCTGTGCCTATACGGCAGAGGATTGGCCCTTGCTGCCCCCCGGGACACGGGCGCGGCTGCGCGAGATACCGGATTACGATGCGGCCAAGGCCTGTTTCATCAGCCATGACGCCAGCGATCTGGGTGCGGCACGTGTTGCCGACCTCAAGGTGCGCGGGGCCGCGATCCTCTGCTGGACGATCCGTTCCGCCGAGGCCGAGGCCACGGCACGGCAGATCGCGCATAATGTCACCTTCGAAGGCTATCCCGCCGCGATCCCGGCTTGATCGGCCCATCCGCCGATCCAGATTAAAGGGCGCATGAAGGGGGCACGCCGCCATGAGTGACGACATGATCGAGATCGACATGCTGGGCAGCCTGTCGGAGATCCCGCAGACCGCGTGGGACGCATGTGCCTGCCCCGAAACAACGGATGGAGGCCCCCCGCAGGACCCGTTCACCACTTGGCGTTTTCTCAAGGCACTGGAAGACAGCGGATCGGTGGACGCCGGATCGGGATGGCAGCCACGCCATCTGGTCGCGCGGCAAGACGGTCAGGTGATCGCCTGCGCCCCGATGTATGCCAAGTCGCACAGCCAGGGCGAATATATCTTCGACCACAACTGGGCCCATGCCTATGAACGCGCGGGTGGGCGCTATTATCCCAAGCTTCAGATCGCGGTGCCCTTCACGCCAGCCACGGGGCGGCGTTTCCTGACCCGGCCCGGATTTGAGGACAGCGGCCAGGCCGCTCTGGTGCAGGGGGCGGTCGAGCTGACGGACAAGAACAGCCTGTCCTCGCTGCATGTGACATTCTGCACCCGGTCCGAGGCCGAAGCTGGTCAGACAATGGGTCTGATGCATCGTGTCACCCAGCAATACCACTGGGAGAACGCGGACTATCCCGATTTCGACGGGTTCCTGGCCTCTCTTTCTTCGCGCAAGCGCAAGATGATCCGCAAGGAACGCGAGCGTGCGCAAGCCTTCGGCGGGCAGATCGTGGCCCTGACAGGCGACCAGATCGAAAAATGGCACTGGGACCATTTCTGGCGTTTTTATCAGGACACGGGCGCACGCAAATGGGGCACGCCCTATCTGACGCGGCGTTTCTTCGACATCGCGCATGAAACGCTGCGAGACGACATGCTGCTTGTAATGGCCATGCGCGACGGTGTGCCGGTAGCGGGCGCGCTGAATTTCATCGGGCGGCAGACCCTGTTCGGGCGTTACTGGGGTTGCACCGAGGATCATCCCTGCCTTCATTTCGAACTGTGCTATTATCAGGCGATGGATTTCGCGATCGCGCAGGGCATGGCGCGGGTCGAAGCCGGCGCCCAGGGCGAACACAAGCTGGCGCGCGGCTATCTGCCGGTGCCCATCCATTCCCTGCATTGGATCCGCCAGCCAGGTTTTGCCGATGCCGTCGCCCGCTACCTGGAGGCGGAGCGCCGCGCCGTCACCGAAGACATCGAGGTTCTGACGGCCTATGGTCCGTTCAGAAAGACCCAAATGGAGGAACAGGAATGACCGAACGCCTCAGCGATACAGGCCGCAAGACCATGCTGGAGCCCTTGTTCGAGACGGGCTGGCGCATGGTCGAAGACCGCGACGCCATCATCAAGACATTCCAGTTCAAGGATTTCACCGAAGCCTTTGGCTGGATGACGCAGGCCGCCCTGTGGGCCGAGAAATGGAACCATCACCCCGAATGGTCCAATGTCTACAAGACCGTGACGGTGGTGTTGACCACGCATGACGTGGATGGGCTGTCGGCGCTGGATGCAAAGCTGGCGCGCAAGATGGACAGCCTGTGACCCTCTGCTGGCGCTGCTTCAAGGAGGACACATGCAAGAGCTGATGAACACCGACATCTGGAACGGAACCACGCTGGCGGACGTTCTGACCCTTGAATTCCTGGCCTCGCTTGCCGGATCGGTTGTCGGCGCGCTGGCGCTGGTTCTGGGCGGGTTCATCGTGGCGGGCTGGGCGCGCAACCGGGTCATCGGCCTGTCGCGGCGGTACAAGCGGCTGGACATCACGCTGTTCAGCTTTCTCGGCAATATCCTGCGTTATGTGATCCTGGCCTTTACGGCGCTGTTCGTGCTGAACACCTTCGGGATTCAGACCACGTCAATCGTCGCCGTGATCGGTGCTGCCGGTCTTGCCATTGGCCTTGCCTTGCAGGGCACGCTGTCGAACGTGGCGGCGGGCGTGATGATCATCCTGTTCCGCCCCTTCAAGAACGGTGACTTCGTCGAAGTTGCCGGCCAATCGGGCACGGTGCAGGAGATCTCGCTGAACTTTACCGAACTGTCCTCGGTGGGAAATGTCCAGGTGATCATTCCCAACAGCCAGGTCTGGGGCAATGTCATCGTGAACTACTCTGCCTATGACACGCGCCGTGCGGAATGGATTTTTGGCGTGTCCTATGACGCGGACCTGAAGAAGGCCGAGACGATCATCCGCGACACGATCATGTCAGATCCACGCTCCAGAACCGATCCCGCGCCCTTCTTCCAGGTCAACAACCTTGGCGACTTTTCGGTCGATTTTCTTGTGCGGGTCTGGTGCGACTCGGGTGACTATTTCCAATATCAGGCGGACATGAAGCGCGCCGTGAAAGAGGCGCTGGATGCAGGTGGCATCGACATTCCCTTCCCCACGAGGACGATGATCAACGCCGGATGAAGATCAACGACGCAGACAACAAAAAACCCCCGCCGGGCGATGCCGGGCGGGGGTTTTGTCTTCAGTCACAGCCTCAGATCGCGGCCAGCAACGCCTCGCCACCCGAAATCTCGCAGGTGCCGGGGCTTTCCTCGGGGTGGAATACCTTGACCACACCATCCTCGACCAGCATCGCGTAACGCTTTGACCGCGCGACAAGCCCTGCGGGCGGCGCATCGAAGTCCATGCCGATCGCCTTGGTGAATGCGCTGGAGGCATCGGCCAGCATGGTGATGCCGGCGGCGGTGGCGCCTGTCGCCTCGCCCCATGCCTTCATGACGAAGGGATCATTGACGCTGATGCAGATGATCTCGTCCACGCCCTTGGCGGCGAACTGATCCTTGGTGCGAATGAAACTCGGCACATGGGCAGAGTGGCATGTGGGCGTGAATGCCCCTGGAACCGCGAAGATCGCAACCTTGCGACCTTTCAGCTTTTCGCCCAGGGCCACCGCTTCCGGCCCCTTGTCACCCATCTTCACAAGCTTTGCATCGGGCAGATTTGCCCCGGTCGAAATCGTCATCCTGTTCCTCACCTTGGGTTTGCGTTATCCGGTAACGTGGATATAGGGTGCCGCGCAATCCGAGGCCAATACTTTCGAAAAGGAACAGGGATGATGCATGTTGTCGTCGTCGGAGCCGGACAAGCCGGATCGTCACTTGTCGCAAAGTTGCGCAATTCCGGTTTTGACGGATCCATCGCACTAATCGGCGCCGAACCCGTGCCCCCCTATCAGCGCCCGCCCTTGTCGAAAGCCTATCTGCTGGGTGACATGGCGCTGGACCGGTTGTTCCTGCGGCCTGAAAGTTTCTATGCCGAACACCGGATCGACCTGCGCCTGAACACCCGTGTCACGGGGATCGACCGCGCCGCCCGGACCCTCGCACTGAATGGCGAGGTCATGTCCTACGATCATCTGGTGCTGGCCACCGGGTCGGACCCACGCCGCCTGCCCGCCAGCATCGGCGGGGCGCTGGATGGCGTCTTCGTGGTGCGTGATCTGGCCGATGTCGACGCCATGGCCCCGCATGTCGTGCAAGGAAAGCGCGCGCTGATCGTGGGTGGCGGCTATATCGGGCTGGAGGCCGCTGCCGTCGCCGCCAAGCGCGGGCTTGAGGTGACGCTGGTCGAAATGGCGGACCGTATTCTGCAAAGGGTCGCGGCACCCGAGACATCCGACTTTTTCCGCGCCCTGCATCAAGGGCATGGCGTGACCATCCGAGAGGGTATCGGGCTGGATCGCCTGCTGGGCGAGGGGCATGTCACCGGCGCGCGGCTGAGCGATGGCACCGAACTGGCCGTCGATCTGGTGATCGTCGGCGTCGGCATCACACCCGCCACCGCGTTGGCCGAGGCGGCAGGCCTCGAGATCGAGAACGGCATCAAGGTCGATGCGCAGGGCCGCACATCGGACCCGGCGATCTGGGCTGCCGGGGATTGCGCCTCGTTTCCCTGGAAAGATGGACGAATCCGGCTGGAAAGCGTGCCGAACGCGATCGAACAGGCGGAATGCGTGGCCGAAAACATCATGGGCGCCGACAAGGGTTATATCGCAAAGCCCTGGTTCTGGTCAGATCAGTATGACGTGAAACTCCAGATTGCCGGGCTCAATGCGGGCTATGACCGCACGGTGGTGCGGCCGGGCGACAAGCCGGGCAGCCAGTCCGTGTGGTATTTCCGGGGCGATGAACTGCTGGCGGTGGACGCGATGAACGATCCGCGCGCCTACATGATCGGCAAGCGCCTGATCGAGGCGGGTCAATCGCCCGCGCCTGCGGCTGTGGCCGATCCGGACACCCCGCTGAAATCGCTGCTTCCCGCATGAGGATCGTTGCCGGGCGGTTTCGGGGCCGCGCCCTTGCGGCCCTGGGCAAAGGTGATCCCGGCGCGCATCTGCGCCCGACGACCGATCGCACCCGCGAAAGCCTGTTCAACATGCTGGCCGGCGGCCGCTTTGGCGACCCGATCACCGACGCACGTGTTCTGGACATGTTCGCAGGCACGGGTGCACTGGGGCTCGAGGCGCTGTCGCGCGGGGCCGCACATGCCACTTTCGTCGACGACGGGACCAAGGCGCTGGCACTGATACGGCAGAACATCGCGATCTGCGGCGCTGCGGCCGAGACGCGGATCATCAAGCGTGATGCCCGCCGCCTTCCCCCGAATGACGGCCTGCCTTGCGATCTTGTCTTTCTTGATCCGCCTTATGCGAAGGGCATGGGCGAACAGGCCCTGAACCAGGCCCTTGCCCAGGGCTGGATCGCCGCCGAGGCGCTGATCGTCTGGGAAGAAAGTGCGGCAATCATGCCGCCCGAAGGCGTCAGCCTTCTGGACAGCCGCCGCTACGGCGATACGGTGATCAGCCTGCTGCGCGCTGGCTGATCCGACAATGGCTTGCCGGACAGGCAAGCCCCCGCAGGGCTGCCATTCACGGTCACTCTTGCAACAGGGCAAAAAGACGACGCGCCATGGGGTCGGAAACGGGAAAGCATGGCAGGACATGCGGGTTCAGCTTGCCGGGACATTGATCCGGAATTTCCATGGCAACCCGTTACATTCCCCTCTGGACCCGCTTTGCCCCCACGCCCGGCGTTCGAGGTTTCGCGACGCTTCAGGGATTCGAGGCCATCACCCGCGGGATCCTGATATCAGTCTTTCCGCTCGAGATGTACCGCGCCCTTCAGGATGCGCAGACCGTGTCCCAGGTCTATTTCATGATCGGGATCACATCCCTGCTGGCCGGGTTGATGGTGCCCTGGCTGAACCGGTTCCTGCCACGCAGATGGATGTATACCACAGGCGCCTCGCTTTATGTGGTCGGATCGGTGGTTGCGGTACTGGGCGGGACCGACATGATCATGTTCGCCTTGCTCTGCAATACGCTGGCGACGGTGATCACCTTCGTCTGCTTCAATGCTTATGTGCTGGACTATATCGCGCGGACCGATCTGGGACGGGCCGAGTCGATGCGGATGTTCTATTCGGCCCTCGGCTGGACGGTTGGGCCGGTTCTGGGTGTGACGCTGATGGCGCTCTGGCAGCCTGCGCCTTTCGTGGTCGCCGGCGTCTCGGCCATGTGCATGCTGTCGGTCTTCTGGTCGATGCGGCTGGGCAATGGCAAGCTGATCAGCCGGGCGCGCGCGCCCGCGCCCAATCCGCTGGCCTTTCTGGGGCGCTTCTTCGCGCAACCGCGCCTGATCGCGGGTTGGCTTTTCGCGGTGATCCGGTCCTGCGGCTGGTGGGTCTATGTGGTCTACCTGCCGATCTTCGCCGTCCAGTCCGGGCTGGGCGAGGCGACGGGCGGGATCGTCCTGTCGATCACCAATGGCACGCTTTTCCTGACACCGTTGATGTTGCGCTTCGTTCAGGCCAGTTCGATCCGCACGGCAGTGCGTTTCGGTTTCTTCGCGGCAGGCGCGCTGTTCATCGCGGCGGGCATTGGCCAGTGGCTGCCATGGGGGGCGGTGGTCCTGCTGATGCTGGCCTCGTTCTGCCTGATCCTGCTGGATGTCTGCGGCGGGTTGCCCTTCCTGATGGCGGTCAAGCCATCGGAACGCACCGAAATGTCCGCGGTCTATTCCAGCTTCCGCGATGTATCGGGGATCCTGACCCCCGGCATCGCCTGGCTGGTCCTGCTGGCGGCCCCCTTGCCGGGGGTCTTCATGGCCTGTGGTGCAGGGCTCTGGCTGGCATGGGGCATCGCGGGGCGCTTGCATCCGCGCCTGGGTCGCGCGCGGATCCGCATGCCTGCCATCTGACCGGCGCGTCAGCCGTATGTGGGGTGGAACCGTCCCGCGGGCGAGAGGGTGAAGATCTCGCACCCAGTTGCCGTGACACCCACGGAATGCTCGAACTGGGCGCTCAGCGACTTGTCGCGGGTCACGGCTGTCCAGTCATCGGCCAGCACCTTGGTTTCGGGACGGCCCAGGTTAACCATGGGCTCGATGGTGAAGAACATCCCTTCTTCCAGCACCGGTCCGGTGCCCGGCCGGCCATAATGCAGGACATTGGGCGGCGCATGAAAGACGCGGCCCAGGCCATGGCCGCAGAAATCCCGCACCACGCTCATGCGATGCCCTTCGACGAAAGACTGGATCGCATGGCCGATATCACCAAATGTGTTGCCCGGCCGGACCGCCTCGATCCCCAGCATCAGCGCGTCATGGGTCACCTGGATCAGCCGCTCGGCCTTGCGCGACAGGGCACCCGCAGCATACATGCGGCTGGTATCGCCGAACCAGCCATCGACGATCACGGTGACGTCGATGTTCAGGATATCGCCGTCCTTCAGCTTCTTGTCGCCGGGGATCCCGTGACAGACCACATGGTTCAGGCTGATGCAGCTGGCATGCTGATAGCCCTTGTAGCCGATCGTGGCGGATTTCGCGCCAGTCGCCTCGACCTTGTCCTCGATGATCCGGTCCAGCTCGGCGGTGGTGATGCCGGGCTGCACGAACTCTGCGATCTCGTCCAGAATGGCCGCGGCCACCTGACCGGCACGGTGCATTCCGGCAAAGTCACCGTCTTCATGAATTCGGATGCCATCCCGCGTGAGGCGGCCGCGATGCTGATCGTTCAAACCGGGGCTCCGTCCTGAAAATCCGTTTTGTCTTTATTTAGGCCGATTTATCCCAAGTTGCCAGTCAAGCCAAGGGCGGGCGTCAGCGGATGTGACAATCCGATCCCATCGGGGTCAAGCCTGCAGGCATGGCAAATCACCTCGACGCCGGCCGCGCGCGCGGCCGATGCGGCGGCGGCATAGGCCGGATCGATGTCGCGGGCCAGGTCGAACCGGGTGCAATCGCTGCGCTGCACTAGATAGAACAGCACGGCGCGATGCCCTTGCCGCGCCATGTCGGCCAGCACGCCCAGATGCTTGGCGCCACGCGCGGTCACGCTGTCGGGGAATTCGGCCAGGCCTGCCTGCCGGCTGAGGGTCACGCTTTTCACCTCGACATAGGCATCGGGCAGACCCGGCTCACGCAGCAGGAAATCGACGCGACTGTCGGCGCCATAGCGCTGTTCCGGCAGGACCGTTCCATAGGCGGCAAGCGCCGGGACGGCGCGCGCCTCGAATGCAGCGCGCAGCATCCGGTTGGGCCAGGCCGTATCGATCCCCGTGAAATGCCCATTGCAATGATCCACCAGGCGCCAGCCGTATCGCAACTTTTTCTTCGGATCGTCGTTGCGCTCAAGCCAGATTCTTGTGCCTGGCGCCGCCAGCCCCAGCATCGAGCCGGGATTGGGGCAATGCGCCACCACCTGCTGACCGGCATCAGGGCCGGTTTCGGGCACCACATCAGCCAGAAAACGCTTGTAGCGGCGGATCAGCCTGGCGGGCAGCAGAGGGGTTGGAAAGCGCATGGGCTTGGGCCTATACCGAGGCATCTGATGTTTCAAGGACAGCGCCATGACCAATCCAACCGCCGCCATGATCGTGATCGGGGACGAGATCCTGTCGGGGCGCACGCGCGACAGCAACATGCATTACCTGGCAGGCGAATTGACCAAGGTCGGTATCGACCTGCGCGAGGTGCGTGTGGTCAGCGACGACGCCCCCGCCATCGTGGCGGCCGTCAAGGCCTTGTCCGGGGCCTATACGCATGTCTTCACCTCGGGCGGGATCGGGCCGACGCATGATGACATTACGGCCGATTGCATCGCGCAGGCCTTCGATCGGCATATCGATGTGCGCGAGGACGCCCGCGCGCTGCTGGCGGCGCATTACGCCCGCACCGGAAGCGAGTTGAACACCGCCCGCCTGCGGATGGCGCGCATCCCTGACGGGGCCAGCCTGATCGAGAACCCTGTTTCGACCGCACCGGGCTTCACGGTGGAGAATGTGCATGTGATGGCCGGGGTGCCTTCGGTCTTTCAGGCCATGGTCGCCTCGATCCTGCCGACCCTGACCGGCGGCAAGCCACTGCTGTCGCAGACCCTGCGCATTCAGCGTGGCGAAGGCGATATCGCCGGTCCGCTGGCCGAACTGGCCCAACGCTACCCGGACCTGTCGATGGGGTCCTATCCGTTCCAGCAGAACGGGGTTTATGGCGCCAATATCGTGATCCGGGGGCAAGATGGTGCACGGGTGGATGCCGCGATGGCGGAACTGTCGGCCCTGTTTCCCGCATGATGCCGGATCTGGCGCAGCTTTATGACGTGATCGACGGGACATGGCCTGCGGCCGAGACGCAGGTTCTGGGACATGTCCTGCTGCGGCGGGGCGACGGGGGCGGGCAACGGGTGTCGGCCGCGACGGCGCTTGGCCCCATCACGCCGCGGGATATCGACGCCGCCGAAGCGGCGATGCAAGCCATGGAACAGCCGCGCCTGTTCCAGATCAGGGCGGGCGATACGGCGCTGGATGACCTGCTGGCCCGGCGTGGTTATGTGATCGTCGATCCCGTCAATCTCTATGTCGCGCCGGTCGATGCGGTGGCAACACGCCGTCCGCCACCCGTGACGGCCTTCTGCGTATGGGAGCCGCTGGCCATCCAGATCGACATCTGGGCCAAGGGCGGGATCGGCCCCGGACGGCTTGCCGTCATGCAAAGGGCGAAGGGGCCGAAGACCTCGATCCTCGGACGGCTCAACGATCATCCCGGCGGCACCGCCTTTGTCGCGATCCATGATGGCATCGCCATGGTTCACGCCCTCGAGGTGCTGCCACATCAACGCAAGCAGGGGATGGCGGGCTGGTTCATGCGGCTTGCGGCCTTTTGGGCGCGCGACAACGGGGCCAGCCACCTTGCCGTGGTCTGCACAGAGGCGAACACGGCGGCGAATGCGCTCTATGCTTCCCTCGGGATGGCGCTTGTGGGACAGTACCACTACCGAAAACATCCAGATGACCTGAAATGAGCAAAGCATGACCACCAAAGATCAGCCCACCGCCCTTGACCTGCCGCAAGTCGATCCGCTGCCGCCCGCCACGCAGAAATACTTCGACATCTGTCAGGACAAGCTGGGCATGGTGCCGAACGTGCTGCGCGCCCATGCCTTCGACATCGACAAGCTGAACACCTTTTCCGCCCTCTACAATGACCTGATGCTGGCTGACAGCGGCCTGAGCAAACTGGAGCGCGAGATGATCGCGGTCACGGTTTCGTCCATCAACCGCTGCTTCTATTGCCTGACGGCGCATGGCGCGGCGGTCAGGCAACTGTCGGGCGACCCCAAGCTGGGCGAAATGCTGGTGATGAACTACCGGGTGGCACCGCTGGATGCGCGGCAACGCGCGATGCTGGATTTCGCGGCGCTGGTCACGACCGCCTCGGCCACAATCGAAGAAGATCACCGCCAGGCACTGCGCGATGTCGGGTTCACGGATCGCGACATCTGGGACATCGCCAATGTCGCGGCCTTCTACAACATGACGAACCGGGTCGCCTCGGCCACGGACATGCGCCCCAATGACGAGTATCATGCGCAGGCCAGGTGACCTGACGGGATGAAAACGGTCCGCCCCTCCCACAGGTCCTTTGCAGGGATGGCGCTGATCCTCGGGCTTGTCTTGGCAGGCCCGGCAACCTCGCTGGAACTGACCTTGCCATTCAGCAGCCAGCTGACGACCCGCGTGGTGACCGCGCCGGACAGCCATGCGCTTGCCATCGGCCCCTTTGCTGAGGGCGCATTACCGGTGATGGAGCTTGAGGGGCAGGTCGAACGGCAAGTGTTTCGCATACCGGGACAGGCGCTGACGACGCTGCAGATCTTTGCGCCGATCCGCGAACAGATCATCGCAGCAGGGTATGAGACGATTTTCGAATGCCATGCGGCCTCCTGCGGGGGGTTCGATTTCCGCTTTGCGACCGAAGTTCTTCCGGCACCGGACATGTATGTCGATCTGACGGATTTCCGGTTTCTTTCGGCCGCGCGCAACGAGCAGGATCATCTGGGCCTGCTGGTCAGTGCTTCGTCGAATGCCGGCTTCGTGCAGATGATCCGCGTCACATCCACCGTCGCCGCAGAGGCCCTGCGCGTCGTGCGCCCCGGCGAGACCGGCGCGGCCACGCCGCCCGTCGGCGCGGAACCACCCGCGGCAGCAGGCCCTGCAAGAAACAGCAGTCAGCCCATGCCACAGGTCGCCCTGTCGCTGGCCGACAGCCTGACGCAGCGCGGCCATGTCATCCTGTCCGATCTCAGCTTCCAGACAGGATCGTCCCAATTGGCCCCAGGCGGCACCGCGTCACTGGAAAGCCTTGCGGCGTTCCTGCGGGCCGATCCGACACGCCGCGTGGCGCTGGTGGGCCATACGGATACGGTGGGTGCCTTGTCGGGCAATATCGCGCTGTCGCGTCAACGCGCGTCTGCGGTGCGTGACCGCCTTGTTCAGGACTACGGCATCCCGGCGGGACAGCTCGAGGCAGAGGGGATGGGCTATCTCTCTCCGATCGCGCCGAACACCACCAGCGCGGGCCGCGAGGCGAATCGCCGGGTCGAGGCCGTTCTGCTGAACACCGAATAGGCTTTTCGGGGTTTTGCCCGAAACACCCCGGCGCCCGCCGCTTGCGTGGCGACGCGGCTCAGCCCCGGATGAGGATCGCGCGCAGATCGTTCACATTGGTTCCCGTCGGCCCGGTCACGAAAAGCTGGTCAATCGCATCGAAGGCCGACCATGCATCATGATTGGCAAGTGTCATGGCCGGATCGTGCCCCGCCGCGCGCATGCGCGCCGCCGTCTCGCCATCCGCAAAGGCGCCTGCGTTATCCTCGGACCCGTCGATCCCGTCAGTATCCGCCGCCAGCGCGCTGATGCCGGCGCAGCCTTCGACCGCCAGCGCGAATGACAGCAGGAACTCGGTGTTGCGCCCGCCCCGCCCTGCCTTGTCCCGGATCGTGACGGTGGTTTCCCCACCCGACAACATGACGACCGGCGGCGCGAAAGGACGGCCCCGGTTTGCTACTTCGCGCGCCATCGCACCATGCATGCGCGCCACTTCGCGGGCCTCGCCCTCGATCGCGTCGGACAGGATGACAGCCGCTACACCGGCGGCCCGTGCAACCTCGGCAGCAGCCTCCAGTGATCGCGCGGCCGAGGCGACCACGCGCACATCATTCCGCGCCAGTTTCGGATCATCGGGCAAGGGGGCATCCTCGGCCGTCTCATCCAGAAAGCGCACCAAGCGTTCGGGCAGTTCAATGCCGTGATCACGCAGCGCGGCCCGCGCCCTGGCGCGGTCCACCCTGTCGGCGACGGTCGGCCCCGAGGCGACTTGCGCGGGATCGTCGCCCGGGACATCCGACACGATCAGGCTGACCATCCGCGCGGGATAGGCGGCCAGGGCAAGGCGTCCGCCTTTTATCCGGCTGAACTGCTTCCGGATCGCATTCATCGCCCCGATCGGCGCGCCCGAGGCCAGCAAGGTTTCGTTGAGTGCCACCTCATCCGCCAGGGTCAAACCCTCTGCAGGCGCAGCAAGCAGCGCGGAGCCACCACCGCAGACCAGTGCCACCACCAGATCATCCGGCCCCAGTCCTGCAACCGCATCAAACAGCGCCTCGGACGCGGCCAGCCCCGCGTCATCAGGCACGGGATGCGCCGCCTCAAGGACACGGATATGGCGGGTGGGGCAGGCATAGCCGTAGCGTGTCACCACGACCCCCTCGACCGGTGCCTGCCACAAGTCCTCGAAGGCCGCGGCCAGCTGTGCCGCGCCCTTTCCGGCCCCGATCACGATGGTGCGCCCCTTGGGGCGGGCGGGCAGATGCGCGGCAAGCGCCTTGCGGGGATCTGCCGCCGCCACGGCAGCGTTGAACATGGACGCCAGAAATGCGCGATCCTGCGGGGTCATTGCGGGTCTTTCATCATGGCTGCGTTGTCACGCGCGCCCCTTGCAGGGCATGGGTTCAGACGCGCCCTTTCCAGGGCACCAGCCACTTTTCGGCCATCCGCATGAGGATGTCGATACCATAGCCGATGACGCCGATCAGGATGATCCCCATGATCACCACATCGGTCAGCTGGAAACGGCTTGCGACCATGATCATCATGCCGGCCCCCTTTTCGGCGGCCACCAGTTCGGCCGCCACCACCGTGCCCCAGCACACCCCCATCGCGACCCGCGCGCCGGTGAAAATCTCGGGCAGGGAGTTCGGCACGATCACATGGCGCAGGATCTGCCATTTGCTGGCCCCCAGCGAATAGGCCGCATGAACCTTGGAAATCGCCACGCCCGATACACCCGCACGCGCCGCGATGGTCATGATCCACAGGGCGGCCAGGAATAGCAGGATGATCTTGCCAGCCTCGCCGATGCCCGCCCAGATGATCACCAGCGGGATCAGGGCCAGCGGTGGCACCGGGCGCATGAATTCCACGATCGGGTCGAACCAGCCGCGAAACCAGTCCGACAGACCCATGGCATAGCCCAGCGGAATCCCGACCAGCGCCCCAAGCACGAAGCCTGCGATCACGCGGAACAGCGACCAGCCCAGATGTTCCCAAAGGGTGAAATTCTGGTAACCGCTGGCGGCGATTTCCGCCACGCGGGCCACCACGGCCTCGGGCGGTGGCAGCCAGATCGGCTCCATCTGCAGGCCGCGCGGGGGCGAATAGTTCAGCGTGCCGCGTGACGTCACCGTGACGCGGCCGGCCTGTGTCTCGACCGTGCCGCCAACCGTGACGGGCACGCCTTCGATCGCAACGATGCTGGCGCCCTCTGCACGGGTGATCTCGTCATTGTCGTCCCAGGTCACCAGCACCGACCGCCAGGCCCCCACGGCCACCGTGTCGTTGCGGGCAAAGCCGTCGCCGGGCTCCGCCTCGGGTGCGGGTGCGTTTTCGCCCACGGGATTCACACGGGCGAATACGGTCGCATCATCGCGCGCGCCATCCGGCCCTTCGACGGTATAGGTGAATTGCGCCTCACCCGTGAAAGGGCCGGGCGCATGGACAGGAACCCATTTGCTGCCGGTGAAGGCGCCCCACAACAGGAAGATCGCAAGAATGGACACGATGCTGGCCGCGCGGTCGGCGCGCACGGCGCTTTCATCGCCGAAGGTCACGGTCTTGAGCGAGGTGAAATCATGCCGCTCGCGCAAACGGCGCAATCCAACGCGGATCAGGATGAAGCTGCCGATGAAGATCGCCAGATAGATCAGCAGCGGGATCATGCGCCTGCCTCCTCGTTGCGGCCCATGATCTCTTCTTCCATGTCCCAGATCATGCTCAGTATCTCCTCGCGCGTCGTCGCGAAATCGGGGTGCTTCTTTACCGCGCGCAGGTCCTGGCCCACGCCCATCTCGGCAAAGGGAAGCCTGTATTCGCGATGGATGCGGCCGGGGCGCGGCGCCATGACCAGAAGGCGCTCGCCCAAAAGGAGGGCCTCTTCGACGGAATGGGTGATCAGGATGATCGTCTTGCCGGTTTCCTTCCACAGCTTCAGCACAAGGCCCTGCATCTTTTCGCGCGTCAGCGCGTCAAGGGCGCCCAGCGGCTCGTCCATGAGGATCACGTCGGGATCATTGGCAAGGCAACGGGCCAGCGCGACGCGCTGCTGCATGCCGCCTGACAGTTCATAAACCGACTTTTCCTTGAAATCGCGCAGGCCCACCACATCCAGCAGGTGATCCACGGTCGATTTCCACTGTGCCTCGCGCTGGCCGGCCATGCGCGGGCCGAAGCTGACGTTGTCGCGCACGCTCATCCATTCGAACAGCGCGCCCTGCTGAAACACCATGCCGCGTTCGGCTGCAGGTCCGCGTACCCTTGTCCCGTTCAGCGTGATCTGCCCCTCGGTCGGGGCCAGGAAACCCGCAACGATGTTCAGCAACGTGGTCTTGCCGCAACCCGAGGGGCCCAGCACACTCAGCAGTTCGCCGGTATTCAATGTCAGGCTGACATCCCGCAGCGCCTGCACATGGCTGCCATTCGGCAGATCGAACCGCATCGAAATCTTGTCGATGGAAAGTGTCGACACCTTCCGCCCCTTCCTGTGTTCAGGTCCGGTTCTGTGCCGCGCCCCGGCAAGGAACGACGGGCGACCGGTTTCTTCTTGCCCAAAATATCCCCGCCGGAGGCATCCGGCGAAAGCCGGATCGAGCCTGCGCCGACAAGGACACGAAAGGGGCAAGACAGGCCCGACAGGCCCCGCCTTGCCCCGGTTTCAGATCACATGCCCTGTGCCGCGGCCAGCGGTCCGGTGACCACGCGATCGGCGTAGCTGTCCAGTGCCGAGGGGATGCTGCCCGCTTCGACAAAGACCTGTGCGACGCCTTTCATGAAATCCTGTGCGCCGCCGCCCAGCCATTTGGCATCCAGCTGTTCCGCCACGGTGGGGAACACGAAGGTGTCGATGGTGGCCGCGGTTGCGTCCAGATCCATGCCGGCATCCTTGGCGATGACCGGCAGCATCTTGTCGCGATTCGCGGGGTCCGCCCACATGGCGTTGGCATCGGCCGTGACTTTCAGGAACTTGGCAACCAGATCGGGGTTTTCGGCCACGAAGCCTGCGGGCGCGCTGGTCACGTCGAAGACCAGAATGCCCAGCGCCTCTTTCTCGGCGCCGGTCAGCAGGACGTTGCCATGCTCCTTGGCGCGGCGCAGCGAACCACCCCAGCCACAGAACATGTCGACAGCACCCTGCGCGATGGCGGCGGCCCCTTCGGGCGGCGCCATGTTCACGATCTCGAGGCTGGCAAGATCGACACCGAAATGGGACATCTGCTTGAGAAAGCCGTAATGCGCGGCGGTACCCAGCGGCACGGCGACCTTCTTGCCGGCCAGATCGGCGGCGCTGGTCTTGTCGATCTCCAGCGCGCTGGCGACAACACAGTTGTCATTGTCCGCATAGGATACGGCCACGTCCACGATCTTGAGGTCCTGGCCCGCGCTGGTTGCCACCACGAAGGGCGGCACGCCCTGGCTGACCGACAGATGCACATCGCCCGAGGCCATCGCGGCGCTCATCGCGGTGCCGGTATCGAAGGCACGCCAGTTGACCTTGACGCCCATGACCTCGTCATAGGTTCCCATTTCCTTGGCGTACTGGAACGGCATCGGCCATTCGGTGAAGTAGGCCACGGTGATTTCCTCGGCCATGGCAGCCGTCGCCATGGCACTCATGGCGATGCCGGCGACGGCGCCCATCAGTCTTGCTTTCGGTGTCATCCATATCTCCTGTCGGTTACGCCACCTGTTTGCGGTGGTCTGTCGATTCTGGCGACGGGAGCAAAATGCCGAAAACGGGGGCACCCGACCGCCATGATCATCGGACTGGAAAAGCCGATTCCGATCAATGATTTTCTAGGCGTTCAAACGGCGACCGGCTTTCGCGCGCGGCCTTTTTAGTCAATCGGAACGAAGTTTTCAGTTTATCTTCAACATTTTGACGCAAGCGCACAAAACACAGGCATGACAATCTGCATGATCTGGACTTAATGAAGTGGGTGATTTGGCCCTATTTCTTTACCACCCTTTGCGTGTGATACTGCAAAGGATGGCTCGCCTTTCCGCGGGCTTCTTTCTCATGCAGGCAGATGGAGCGGCACGATGATGGACGGCAAGTTCGACAATGACATTCAGGCTGTTGTGGACGCCGACCGCGCCCATGTGTGGCACCACCTGAGCCAGCACAAACCCTATGAGACGACCGATCCCCGGATCATCGTCGAGGGCAAGGGCATGCGCGTCTGGGACCAGAAGGGCAAGGAGCATCTGGATGCCGTGTCCGGGGGCGTCTGGACCGTGAACGTTGGCTACGGCCGCGAACGCATCGCGAATGCGGTGCGCGACCAGCTGATCAAGCTGAACTATTTTGCCGGCTCTGCCGGGTCGATCCCCGGCGCGATGTTCTCGGAGCGGCTGATCGAAAAGATGCCGGGCATGAGCCGCGTCTATTATTGCAACTCGGGATCCGAGGCGAACGAGAAAGCCTTCAAGATGATCCGCCAGATCGCGCACAAGCGTTACGGCGGCAAGAAGCACAAGATCCTTTACCGGGACCGTGATTACCACGGCACAACGATCGGCTGTCTGTCCGCAGGCGGTCAGGACGAGCGCAACGCGCAATACGGCCCCTTCGCACCCGGCTTCATCCGTGTCCCCCATTGCCTTGAGTACCGCGCCGCCGATCAGGGCGCCCCGGTCGAGAATTACGGCGAATGGGCCGCCAACCAGATCGAAGCCGTGATCCTTGCAGAGGGTCCGGATACCGTGGGCGGCATCTGCCTTGAGCCGGTGACCGCAGGCGGTGGCGTGATCACCCCGCCCGAAGGCTACTGGCAGCGTGTGCAGGAGATCTGCCGCAAGTACGACGTTCTGCTGCATATCGACGAAGTGGTCTGCGGCGTGGGCCGTACCGGCACATGGTTCGGCTATCAGCATTACGGCATCCAGCCGGACATGGTGACCATGGCCAAGGGCGTGGCATCCGGTTACGCCGCCATTGCCTGCCTTGTCACCACCGAAGCCGTGTTCGACATGTTCAAGGATGACGCGACCGATCCGCTGAACTATTTCCGCGACATCTCGACCTTCGGCGGCTGCACGGCCGGTCCCGCGGCGGCGCTGGAAAACATGGCGATCATCGAAGAAGAGGGCCTGCTGGAAAACACCACCCGGATGGGCCACTACATGCTGGACCGCCTGGCCGAGCTGAAGGACAAGCACGCCGTGATCGGCGATGTACGCGGCAAGGGCCTGTTCCTGGGTGCCGAACTGGTCGCGGATCGCACAACGCGCGAGCCGATGGCCGAAAAGAAGGTTCAGATGGTGACGGCCGACTGCATGGCGCAGGGACTGATCATCGGGGCGACCAACCGGTCATTGCCCGGGTTGAACAATACCCTGTGCTTCAGCCCTGCCCTGATCGCCACCAAGGACGATATCGACCAGATCATCGAAGGCGTTGACGGCGCACTGACCCGCGTTTTCGGCTGAACCTGATCATGCAGATGCCAAAAGGGCGCGGGGCAATCCCGCGCCCTTTCGCATGGCGCTATCCATGCAGCGCCTTGCTGTCATCGGGCGCCTGTTCGCGATCCGTCTTGCCGTAATCGCGCAACACGTGCAGCACCTTCAGCCGGTAGTCGGCGAACATCTGGCCGCGCCCGGCTTTCTGCGCGCCGCGATGCTCGGGCAGTTGCCGCCACCGATCCAGCGCGGCCTCATCCTCGAAAAACGAGATCGACAGAAGCTTGTCAGGGTTGGTCAGGCTCTGGAACCGCTCGACGCTGATGAAGCCTTCCATCTGTTCGACCAGCGGGCGCATCTTCGCGGCCATGTCCAGGTAGGGCTGCTTCATTCCCTCTTTCGGCGTTACCTCGAATATCACGGCAATCATTCGGCGTTCCCTCTTTTGATCCCTGCGCCGGTGCAGCATCCCCTTTCACCGCAATTTGGACAAGCCTCGCAAAGATAAGACCAGTTTACCTGCCAGTTAAGTCCAGCATAGAGTATGTGTATGGTCATACCGGTCGAAACCTTTTTCCTGGATCAGGCGTCCCAGGGCACATTGCAGGCGCGCATCCAGCAGATGATCGCGGGCGGCATCCTGTCCGGACGGTTCCGGCGCGGGGAAAAGCTGCCCTCGACCCGCCGACTGGCCGCGCATCTGGGCATCAGCCGGATCACCGTGACACTGGCCTATACCGAATTGCTGGCCAATGACTACCTGGCGGCTAAAGGTCGATCCGGTTATTTCGTGTCAGACAATGCGCCGGAACCCCCGCCGTCGCCAGCCGCGCCCAGCCGCAGCGAAAGCGTGGACTGGGCCCGCGCCATAGGGCAGCGATTCACCGGCGGCTCTACCCCTGTGAAACCGCAGGACTGGGCCAGCTTTCGCTATCCATTCATTTATGGTCAGGCGGACCCCTCGCTATTCGACCATGCCAACTGGCGGCTTTGCGCCCTGCAAGCCCTGGGCGCGCGGGACTTCACGGCGCTGACCACGGATTACTATGATCAGGACGATCCCAAGCTGGTGGAATTCATCGCCCGCCACACCCTGCCCCGCCGGGGGATCGTGGCGCGGCCGTCTGAAATCCTGGTGACACTGGGCGCACAAAACGCCTTGTGGCTGACGGCGCAGGTGCTGCTGACCCAGCGGCGCCTGGCCGCGATCGAAAACCCCTGCTACCACGCGCTGCGCGATATCCTGACGCAATCGCGCTGTCGCCTGGCCCCTGTCGCGGTCGATGCCGATGGTTTGCCCCCCGATGCGATCCCGGATGGCACGGATGTCATCTTCACCACACCCAGTCACCAGTGCCCCACCTCCGCCACCATGCCCATGGCGCGCCGCACCGCTTTGCTGGAGCGTGCCCGCGCGCTGGATGCGATCATCGTCGAGGATGATTACGAGTTCGAGATGTCCTATCTTTCGCCGCCCTCGCCCGCGCTGAAATCCCTCGATGGGGAAGGGCGCGTGATCTATGTCGGCAGTTTCTCGAAGTCGCTGTTTCCCGGTCTCAGGCTGGGCTACCTCGTCGGGTCCGAGGCCTTCATCCGCGAGGCGCGCGCCCTGCGCGCCAGCGTGCTGCGTCACCCGCCCGGCCATATTCAGCGCACGGCCGCCTATTTCCTGTCACTGGGTCACTACGATGCGCAGATCCGCCGCATGGCCCGCACCCTTGCCGAACGCCGCAAGGTCCTGGAAGAGGCGATCCAGCGCCAGGGCCTGACGATCGCAGGGCGTGGCACCTTCGGAGGCTCCAGCATCTGGATGCGTGCGCCCGAAGGGGTCGATACGGGGCAGGTCGCCATCGACCTGCGGCACGCAGGCGTTCTGATCGAACCCGGCGCGCCCTTCTTCGCCGACGCCGTCCCGCCGACACAATTCTACCGGCTGGCCTATTCCTCGATCCCGGCGGCACGGATCGGCGAGGGTGTACGCCTTGTCGCGACTGCAATGCAGAATGCGGCCCGGCACCCAACCTGGACCTAACTGCCGATCTCAACTGGCCCTATTGCCACCTTTGCCTGCCGCCTAATCTTACCCAAAGGCCCGCTGTGGCCCCTTTCCCATGACCGGAGCAGTTCCATGAAGATGACAACCGAAGAAGCTTTCGTGAAAACCCTGCAAATGCATGGGATCGAACATGCCTTCGGCATTATCGGTTCGGCCTTCATGCCGATTTCGGATCTGTTCCCGCGCGCGGGAATCACCTTCTGGGATTGCGCGCATGAAGGATCGGGCGGGATGATGGCCGATGGCTACACCCGCGCCACCGGCAAGATGTCGATGATGATCGCCCAGAACGGCCCCGGCATCACCAATTTCGTCACCGCCGTGAAAACCGCCTATTGGAACCATACGCCCTTGCTGCTGGTGACCCCGCAGGCCGCCAACAAGACGATCGGCATGGGTGGCTTCCAGGAGGTCGAACAGATGGCCCTGTTCAAGGACATGGTCGCCTATCAGGAAGAGGTGCGCGACCCCTCGCGCGTGGCCGAGGTGTTGAACCGCGTGATCCTGAACGCGCGGCGCATGTCGGCGCCTGCCCAGATCAACATGCCGCGCGACTACTGGACCCAGGTGATCGATATCGACCTGCCCGAAATGGTCACGTTCGAGCGTCCCGGCGGCGGCGAAGATGCCGTGCAACGCGCCGCCGACCTGCTGTCCAGCGCGCGTTTTCCCGTGATCCTGAACGGTGCGGGCGTGGTGCTGGCAGGGGCGATCCCCGCCTCCATGGCGCTGGCGGAACGCCTCGATGCGCCGGTCTGCGTGGGCTATCAGCATAATGACGCCTTCCCCGGTTCGCATCCGCTGTTCGCCGGCCCGCTGGGCTACAACGGCTCCAAGGCCGGCATGGAACTGATCGCCAAGGCCGATGTGGTGCTTTGCCTTGGTACGCGCCTCAACCCCTTCTCGACATTGCCGGGCTACGGGATCGACTACTGGCCCAAGGATGCGAAAATCATCCAGGTCGACATCAATCCCGACCGGATCGGCCTGACCAAGAAGGTCAGCGTCGGAATCGTGGGGGACGCGAAGAAGGTCGCGGCCTCGATCCTTGAAAAGCTTGCCCCGGCTGCGGGCGACGAAGGACGCGCCGATCGCAAGGCGCTGATCGCGCAGACCAAGTCGCAATGGGCGCAGCAACTGTCCTCGATGGATCACGAGGACGATGATCCCGGCACCACCTGGAACCAGCGCGCCCGCGCCGACAAGCCGGATTGGATGAGCCCCCGCATGGCCTGGCGCGCGATTCAGTCGGCGCTGCCCCGCGAGGCGATCATCAGCAGCGACATCGGCAACAACTGCGCCATCGGCAACGCCTATCCTGCCTTCGAGGAAGGTCGCAAATACCTTGCACCCGGCCTCTTCGGTCCCTGCGGCTATGGCCTGCCCTCGATCATCGGCGCCAAGATCGGCTGCCCCGATACCCCTGTCGTGGGCTTTGCGGGCGATGGCGCCTTCGGCATCGCCGTGACCGAACTGACGGCCATCGGCCGCCCGGAATGGCCCGCCATCACCATGGTGGTTTTCCGCAACTACCAGTGGGGCGCGGAAAAGCGCAATTCGACCCTGTGGTATGATGACAATTTCGTCGGCACCGAACTGGATGACGGCGTCAGCTATGCCGGCATCGCGCAGGCCTGCGGCTTGCAGGGCGTACAGGCGAAAACCATGGACGAACTGCGCGCCGCGCTGTCGCGCGCGATCGAGGACCAGATGCAGCATGGCAAGACCACGTTGATCGAGGCGCTGATCAACCAGGAACTGGGCGAACCCTTCCGCCGCGACGCAATGAAGAAACCGGTCCCGGTGGCCGGCATTTCGGTCGCCGACATGCGGCCGCAGCAGCCCGCCTGATCCCCGGTGCCGGGCCCGGACGCAACCGCGCTTCTTCTTGCTGCAAATATCCCCGCCGGAGGCATCCCCGGCGGGCCACTCGCGCTTGCGTCATCAAAGGGGCGGAACGCTTGTCCTGAGCGCTTGCCTAAATCGCGAAGCCATGCTCGATTGAGCCTGTCATGAGAGAACCTTTTCCCTTCCTGTCCGCAGTTACGGCTGATGCCCCACGCCGCCTTCTGGATCAGGCGCGCGGGCTGCCCGTGCCGCGCGTGGCCCTGGTCAATGCGGGCAGCGTGAACGCCCTTGAAGGCATCCGCGAAGCCTGTGAGGCGGGCCTCGCCCATCCCGTGCTGATCGGCGACGCCCCCAAGATCCGGCAAGTGGCAGAACAGATCGGTTGGGATATCGCCGCGCTGCGCCTGATCCACGCCCCCGGACCGGCGGCAGGCCAGCAGGCCGCCGAACTGGCCCGCAAGGGCGAGGTGGATGCGATCATGAAAGGCCAGGTGCACACATCGGTGTTCCTCAAAAGCCTGCTGCCGCGCGCGGCCGGGCTGCGCGATGCCGATACACGCTGTGGCCATGTGTTCCACATCACCGCCCCCCATTCCGATCGTCCGCTGCTGCTGACCGATGGCGCGCTGAACGTGGACCCCGACATTCCGACACGGCAGGCCTGCCTGACCCATGCGGTGCGCCTGGCGCAGCAACTGGGGATCGAGCGGCCCAAGGCGGGCATCCTGTCGGCCAATGAAGACCCGCTGCCATCACTGCAAAACTCGATGGATGCCGCCGTGATCGCGGCCTGGGCCAAGACCGCCCTGCCGCAAGCCGAGGTGGCTGGCCCCATGGCGCTGGACCTTATCTTTTCGGCCGAGGCGGCGGCGGCCAAGAACTACATCTCGCCGGTAGCAGGAGATGCCGACATCATCCTGACGCCCAACATCACGACAGGCAACGCGCTGTTCAAACTGATGTCGCTGGGCATGGGCTGCTGTGCGGCGGGGCTTGTCCTGGGGGCCAAGGTGCCGATCCTGCTGACCTCTCGTGCGCAGGGCGCACCGGCGCGCATCGCCTCTGCTGCGCTGGGTGTGATCGCGGCGGGGGTGCGCCCATGATCCTCGTGGTCAATGCCGGTTCCAGCTCGATCAAGATCGAAGTGTTCGATCACGCGCTCGGCTCGGTGGTCGAGGGTGCGGTCTCCGAGATCGGCGGCAAGGCCCGGATCAGCATCGCAGGGCAACGGCAAGAGGTCGAGGCTGCGGATCATGCGGCAGCCCTGTCGCATCTTCTGGATGCGTTGGCGGCCAGGGGCATCACCCTGGACCGGCTGACGGCTGCGGCCCATCGGATCGTGCACGGGGGCGCGCATCTGACCGCGCCCGCCCGCCTGACCCCTGCTATCCTGACGCAGATCGCCGCCTGCAACGCGCTGGCCCCGCTGCACAACCCGCATAACCTGTCGGGCATCCACGCCCTTGGCCGTCTTGCGCCCGATTTGCCGCAATTCGGCAGTTTCGACACCGCCTTTCATGCGACCAATCCCGAGGTTGCCGTGACCTATGCGATCCCGCAGGCCGAACGCGACAAGGGCATCCGGCGCTATGGTTTCCACGGCCTCAGCTATGCCGGGCTGGTCGAGGCCCTGCGCCCCGATCTGCCGCGCCGCCTGCTGGCCTTGCACCTTGGCAACGGGGCCAGCCTCTGCGCGATCCTCGAGGGGCGCTCGGTTGCCACCTCGATGGGGTATTCGCCGCTGGAAGGTTTGGTGATGGGCAGCCGCGCGGGCAGCATCGACGGCATGGCAGTGCTGCGGATCGCCGCTGATCACGGCATAGACGGTGCGACCCATCTGTTGAATCAGGGCAGCGGTCTGCGCGCCCTTGGGGGAACCAATGACATGGCGCAGCTTCTGGCGACCGACACGGCCGAGGCGCGCTTTGCCGTCGATCATTTCTGCTATTGGGCAGCGCGCCATGCAGGGTCCGCCATTGTCGCCATGGGCGGGTTGGATGCCATCGCCTTTACCGGCGGGATCGGCGAGAATGCAGCGCCCGTGCGGGACGGTATCCTTGCACATCTGGCCTGCTTTGGCGCGGTACCCGTGCATGTTGTTCCCGCGGATGAGGAGCGTCAGATCGCCCGCGACGCCCTGTCCCTGATGCAGAAGGACGCCGCATGACCCAACCGCATCTGGATACCTCGCCGCCCGTATCGGACGAGATCCGCAAGACGACATGCTACATGTGCGCCTGCCGCTGCGGGATCAACGTGCATATGAAAGGGGGCAAGGTCGCCTATATCGAAGGCAACCGCGATCACCCGGTCAACAAGGGTGTTCTTTGCGCCAAGGGATCGGCGGGGATCATGCAGGTCAATGCCCCCTCGCGCCTGCGTGCGCCCCTGAAACGTGTGGGTCCACGCGGGTCGGGCGAGTTCGAGGAAATCAGCTGGGACGAGGCGCTGACACTGGCCACCTCGTGGTTGAAGCCGCTGCGCGACACCGCGCCGGAAAAGCTTGCGTTCTTTACCGGGCGGGACCAGTCACAAAGCTTTACCGGATGGTGGGCGCAGCAATTCGGAACGCCGAATTTCGCGGCCCATGGCGGGTTTTGCAGCGTCAACATGGCAGCCGCCGGCATCTACACGATGGGCGGCGCCTTCTGGGAGTTCGGCCAGCCCGACTGGGATCATACCAAGCTGTTCATCCTGTTCGGCGTGGCCGAGGATCATGACAGCAACCCGATCAAGATGGGGATCGGCCGGATCAAGGCGCGCGGTGCAAGGGTCATCGGCGTCAACCCGATCCGGTCCGGCTACAACGCGGTGGCCGATGACTGGCTTGGCATCACGCCGGGCACCGATGGCCTGCTGATCCTGTCGCTGGTGCATGAATTGCTGCGCGCGGGCAAGATCGACCTGGATTACCTGTCGCGCTACACCAATGCGCCGGTGCTGGTGAATGGCGATCCGAAATCGCCCGAGCATGGCCTGTTCCTGCGCGATGAGGCGGGCAAGCCCCTGGTGATCGACCGCGTGACCGGCAAGTTGACGCCGTTCGACCAACCCGGCGTGCGCCCCGATCTGGCCGCCTCGCATCGGCATGCAGGCGTGACGCATCGCCCGGTGATGCATCTGCTGGCCGAACGCTATCTCGATGCGCAATACGCGCCCGAAGCGGTTGCAGGTCGCACCGGCATTCCCGCCGCCAAGATCCGCGCGCTTGCGGCGGAAATTGCGCGCGTCGCCTTCGACGACCCCGTGACGCTTGATCGGGAATGGACCGATTTCCGCGGCGAGACGCATCAGACCATGGTGGGTCGCCCCGTCGCCTTTCACGCCATGCGCGGGATCTCGGCCCATTCGAACGGCTTCCAGACCGCCCGCGCGCTGCATGTCCTGCAGATCCTGTTGGGGGCGGTGGAAACGCCGGGCGGCATGCGGTTCAAGCCGCCCTACCCCAAGCCCGCAACAGCCCATCCCAAGCCACATTGCAAGGTGACCCCCGGCGCGCCGCTGGATGGCCCGCATCTGGGCTATGTGCAGGGGCCGGACGATCTGTGCCTGCGTGACGACGGCAGCCCCGCCCGCATCGACAAGGCCTTCACATGGGAGAACCCGATGTCGGCCCATGGGTTGATGCATATGGTCATCAGCAATGCCCATGCGGGCGATCCCTACAGGATCGACACGCTGTTCATGTATATGGCCAACATGTCGTGGAATTCGTCGATGAATACCGGCGGCGTGATGCAGATGCTGACCGATACCGATGAAAACGGCGATTACGTGATCCCGCGCATCATCTATTCGGATGCGTATAGTTCCGAAATGGTGGCCTATGCCGACCTGATCCTGCCCGATACCACCTATCTTGAGCGGCATGACTGCATCAGCCTGCTGGACCGCCCCATCGCCGAGGCCGACGGCGCCGCCGACGCGATCCGCTGGCCCGTGATCGAACCGGATCGGGATGTGCGGGGGTTCCAGTCCGTGCTGCTGGATCTTGGTGCGCGACTGGGCCTGCCGGGCATGGTGCAACCGGACGGCAGCCCGACCTATGCCGACTATGCCGATTACATGGTCAACCATCAACGCAAGCCGGGCATCGGCCCCTTGGCGGGATGGCGGACGGGTGAAAAGGGCCTGACCCACGGGCGCGGCGGCCCCAATGCCGCGCAGCTGGACGCATATATTGCCAACGGGGGCTTCTTCGTCGCGCATGTGCCGGAAGGTGCCAGCTATTTCAAACCCTGGAACCGCGCCTACCAGGACTGGGCCGTTCAGATGGGCTTCTACGACAGCCCGCAGCCCTATCTGTTCCAGCTCTATGTCGAGCCGCTGCGGCGGTTCCAACTGGCCGCCGAAGGGCATGGGCTGCGCCAGCCGCCCGACCACCTGCGCGAACGCATCAAGACCACGCTGGATCCGTTGCCGATCTGGTATGGCGCGCTTGAGGATGGGCATGCCGACCCCGAAGCCTTCCCGGTCCACGCCCTGACCCAGCGCCCGATGGCCATGTATCATTCATGGGGCACGCAGAATGCATGGCTGCGGCAGATCCACGGGGTGAACCCGCTTTACGTGCCGACGGCGCTGTGGCGTCAGCATGGCTTTGTCGAAGGGGACTGGGCGCAGGTGACCTCGGCGCATGGGGTGATCACCGTGCCCGTGGCGCATATGGCGGCGCTGAACGCGAATACCGTCTGGACCTGGAACGCGATCGGCAAGCGCAAGGGCGCATGGGCGCTGGATGAAAAGGCGGCAGAGGCGGAAAAGGGGTTCTTGCTGAACCACCTGATACATGAATTGCTGCCGCCGCGCGGCGACGGCCTGCGCTGGTCGAATTCCGATCCGGTAACGGGACAAGCCGCCTGGTTCGACCTGCGCGTCAAGATCGAGAAGGTCGCCGCCCCCGCGCGCAGCCAACCGGCCTATCCACCGATCACATCGCCCGTGGGCCAAGGCCCCGCCACACTTGCCTGGAAGGTAGAGACATGACCCCGACGCAACGCACCCTTCTGGTGATTGCCGTCTTCGTGGCGCTGATCGTCGGCAGTTTCATCTGGTTCATCGCCACATGGGACCCATCCAAGGAAGAACCGGTGACGCGCCTGCCCGCACAGACCACTTTGGAGTTTCTGGCATGACGACCCTTCCGGACAGGACCGAACGCAAGCTGGGGCTTGTGATCGATCTGGACACCTGCGTGGGCTGCCATGCCTGCGTCGTATCCTGCAAGGGATGGAATACCCAGAACTACGGCGCGCCCCTGTCGGATCAGGACCCCTACGGCGCAGATCCATCCGGGACCTTCCTGAACCGCGTGCACAGCTACGAGGTGCAGCCCGAGGCCGGGGCCGCACAACTGGTGCATTTTCCGAAATCCTGCCTGCATTGCGACAACGCGCCTTGCGTGACGGTCTGCCCGACCGGGGCCAGCTACAAGCGGCGCGAGGACGGGATCGTTCTGGTGAACGAGGATGCCTGCATTGGCTGCGGCCTCTGCGCCTGGGCCTGCCCCTATGGCGCGCGCGAGATGGACATGGCCGCCAAGGTCATGAAGAAATGCACCCTTTGCGTGGACCGCATCTATAACGACAACCTGCCCGAGGTGGACCGCGTGCCCGCCTGCGTGCGCACATGCCCCAGCAATGCGCGGCATTTCGGGGATCTGTCAGACCCCGACAGCGACGTCAGCCAGCTTGTGGCCGCGCGCGGCGGCATGGACCTTATGCCCGAACAGGGCACCGCGCCGGTCAACAAATACCTGCCGCCACGCCCCAAGGACCGGTTGGACCAGACCGGGGATATCGACGTTCTGGCGCCATTCCTGGCACCGGTGACAGACCAGCCCAAGGGCTTCCTGGGTTGGCTCGACAAAGCGCTGGACAGGCTCTGACATGCATCCCGCACCCTCGATCATCGCCTTCACGACCCTGTCCGGCCTTGGCTTTGGCCTGATGGTCTGGCTGGGTATCGGCATGCCCGGATCAACCGGGATTGTGGCCTTTGTCTTTTTCGCCATCGCCTATGCGCTGGCAGGCGGCGGGCTGATCGCCTCGGCCTTTCACCTCGGGCACCCGGAACGCGGGTTGCTGGCCTTCACGCAGTGGCGGTCAAGCTGGCTGAGCCGCGAGGCGATCTGCGCGGTGGCCACATTGGCCGTGATGGCCGCCTACGCCATCGGGCGCGTGTTCCTTGCCACGGATTGGGTGCCCCTGGGGTGGCTGGGCGCGGCCCTGGCGCTGGGAACCGTCTTCACGACCTCGATGATCTACGCGCAGATGAAAACGGTGCCGCGTTGGCGCAGCCCCCTGACGCCAGCCCTGTTCCTGTGCTTGTCGCTTGGGGGCGGGGCGCTGCTGGCGGGTCAGGTAAGCTGGGCGCTGATCCTGTTGCCCCTGGCCGGCATCCTGCAACTGGCATGGTGGTGGCAGGGCGATCGCGCCTTCGCCGCATCCGGCACCACAATGGCCAGTGCCACGGGCCTTGGCGGAATCGGGTCGGTTCGCGCCTTCGAGCCGCCGCATACCGGCCCCAACTACCTGCTGCGCGAGATGGTGCATGTCGTGGGACGCAAGCATGCGGTCAAACTGCGCGCCATCGCCTTTGTGTTCGGCTATGTGCTGCCCGTGGCGCTATTGCTGCTGCCCTTTGCGCATGTCTTCGGGTTGCTGGCCGTGATCAGCCATGTTGCGGGCATCCTTGCCTCGCGCTGGTTGTTCTTCGCCGAGGCCGAGCATGTCGTCGGCCTCTATTACGGCAAACGCTGATCAGCGCGTCTGGGTCTTGCCGCGCACACCGTCCCACCAGCGCCGGACCTTGCCGCGCCGGTCGACGACATGGTCGGTGGCCGCCTCAAGGCTATCGCCGATATCTTCCAGCACCGGATCGATGCGCGCCTCGCGGAAACGCCGCCAGCGCACCCAGATCGCCCAGAAGAAGGCGGTCAGCAGCGTCAGGATGATGATGTTGATCCAGGGAATGATCGTGACATCGGGGCTGTCCACGCGCCAGATCTTGATCGCATTGGGATAGATCGACAGGAATTCGTTGCGCCATCCGTAGTGGCGGATCACGACCCACTGGGCCTCCTGACCGCTGGTCGAGCGGCTTTCCAGATCGGCCGCCTGCGCCTGCAGGTTCGAGGTGTTGAACTTGAAATAGGGCGGCCAGCCCCATCCGGTATCCTCGTTCCGATAGATCATCGGCCGTTCGTTCGTCCGGAAGGTCTGGATGAAGAACACATCGCGGTTCTGCTGATTGACGGCATCACCCGTCGGCGCATTGGCCCAGAAGATCGAGTTTTCGCCGAAGTCGATGCGTTCCAGATAGGTATCGGTGATCCGCACCACATCATGCTGTGGAAGGGTATAGTGCAGAAAGGACGCAACCAGCAGCCAGAAGCTTCCGATGAAGGTCCATTTCACATAACGCATGATACCGTTTCCCTTCGCGGTCAGTTGAAGTTTACCAGATAGATCACCACTGCGATGGTCACAACAGGTACGATATAGACACCCCAGAGCAGTTTGCGGCGCAACGAGCGGTCATAGATCTTCAGCCCGCGCCTCACGTATTCCTCGCGGTCACCGCGCCGGATATCTTCGTCCCATTTGCGGCGCAGCTTGGCCCGGCGGACGGAACGCGAGTAGAAAGAAAGCGAGAGATAAATCACGGTCAGGACAACAAAGCCCACAACGATCAGCCGCGCCAATGCCACTACCATGCACCCATCTCCTTGCAACGGGGCCATCATGCCCCATCAGGACAGGCAGCGCACCCATCTTGTAAAACTGTGGGCAGGCCGTCCCGGTTTCAACCCTGCCGCTTGGCCCTTGCCTCTGCCGACCTACCCGCATTAGCCTGCGGCGCGTATTGCAAGGAAACGTGGCAATGTCTGACCTGTTCTTTCCCATCACGCCGCAAGGGCCAGCCGAGGTGGACCGGCCAGCCCCGGATCGTGTGCTCAAGGGTGATCCCGTCTTCACCTCCTGGACGCTCGAAGATCGAGATGGGCTCTACTGCGGTATCTGGGAATCGACGCCGGGCGCATGGCGCGTGTCTTATGACGAATGGGAATATTGCCGGATCCTGTCGGGCGTCAGCATCCTGACCGAAGACGGTGGCGCGCCCGTGACCCTGCGGGCCGGCGACAGTTTCGTGCTGCGACCGGGGTTTCGTGGCATATGGGAGGTGGTCGAGACGACCCGCAAGGATTTCGTGATCCGTTTGTGATCCAACTGTCCCGACAGCACCCGGAAAGACCAGCATGACCAAGACCACAGCCCCCGGCCCGATGAATCTGATAACCGATGTGGCGGGCCTCAGGGTTGGCAATGCCACGGATACGCGGATCAAGACCGGCGTGACGGTGTTGGTGGCCGATGCACCCTTCACGGCTGGTGTGCATGTGATGGGGGGCGCGCCCGGCACGCGGGAAACCGATCTTCTGGCGCCCGACAAGACGGTGCAGCAGGTCGATGCGCTGGTGCTGTCGGGCGGTTCGGCCTTTGGTCTGGATGCAGCGTCGGGCGTGGCCGATGCCCTGCGGCTTGCGGGGCGGGGATACCGCGTCGGCGCGCATACCGTTCCGATCGTGCCGGCGGCGATCCTGTTCGATCTCAACAACGGCGGCGCGAAGGATTGGGGCGAAAACCCCTACAAGTCCCTTGGCCGGGATGCATTGGCCAATGCCGCCATGTCCTTCGGGATCGGCAGCGTCGGCGCGGGAACGGGGGCGATCACGGCCAACCTGCGTGGCGGGCTGGGATCGGCCTCGGTCATCCTGCCCTCGGGCCATACCGTGGGCGCGCTTGTGGCGGTCAATGCGCTGGGGTCGGCCACTGTCGGCGACACGGCGCATTTCTGGGCCGCCCCCTTCGAGACGGGCGATGAATTCGGCGGCCGTGGCGTGGCGCGGACCTATCCCGATCCGCATATCGCCGTGACGAAGATCGCCAGCCACGCCAATACCACGATCGGCATCGTGGCCACCGATGCAGACCTCACACAGGCGCAATGCACGCGCATGGCCACCGCTGCGCATGACGGGTTCGCCCGTGCGCTTGTGCCTGCGCATACCCCGATGGACGGCGACCTGATCTTTGCAGTCGCGACAGGCGCGCGCGCATTGGGTCATCCGGTCATCGACACGCTTGATCTGGGCCATGCTGCCGCCACCTGCATGGCGCGGGCGATTGCGCGTGCGATGTTCGCGGCCGCATCCCTGCCTGGCGATGTCAAACCCAGTTGGCAGGACCTGCACGGTTAAGGGGGTCGCCGCGCGCCCCTTTCATCGTTCCCCAAATACTCGGATCACACCGGATCAACCCAGAAGGCGGTCGATCATGCTGCTGTGCCCGTCGGTCAGCGCATCGATGACATCGAAGTGGTGTTTGCCCTCGTCCACCACATGCCCACAGCCCCAGGCCTCGGCCAGCCAGCGCGCCTGGTCCAGAAAGACAGGGCGCTCATCCGCGCCCACCCAGACCGTGACAGGCACTGGCAGACGTTCAACCATCAAGGCCGGGCTTTCGGCCCTGGCGGATGCATCGTCCAGCATGAAATCGGCATTCATGCTGGTGCGCATCAACGGGCGCAGATCCGATACAGGTGAAATCGACAGGACATGACGCAGACGCATGGCGACAGCATCGGGCAAAAGACCCGGTTGCAGCATCCGCGTCACCAGGTGACCGCCTGCCGAATGTCCGGCCAGCACGATGGGTCCTGCGACCATGGCGGCCGAGGCCGTGACGGCCCCAGCGATCTGCCGCGTGATATCGGCGATCCGCACCTGCGGGCAGAGGTCATAGGACGGCATCGCCACCGCCCAACCCCGAGACAGCGCCCCCGCTGCCAGATGCGACCAGACGCTCTTGTCAAACCGCAGCCAGTAGCCACCATGCACGAAGACCATCAGCCCCTTTGCCGCAGCACCGGGATGGAACAGATCGAAGCGCTGGCGCGGGCTGTCGCCATAGGGCTGATCCAGATCGGCCAGACCTTGCTCGATCAGCCCCTCCCGCAGCGCCTCTGCCGCGCGTTCCCAACGTGGCGGATAATCCGCGGCACCCGGGATATGGGCGGCATTGGCATAGGCATCGTCAAGCTCGGCCATGGCAATCTCTCCTCCTGCTCTGGACAAGCCTAGCGCCAGATGCTTTGCCTGTGCCACTGGATAATTGGAGGATGCGCCATGCTGGACAGCAAGACAGACCTGAAATCCCTGCTCAAGGACCCGTCGCTGCTGGCCGAAAAGGCCTATGTCGGTGGCAAATGGGTCGAGAGTGAAACCGGAACGACATTCGAGGTGACCAACCCCGCGCGCGGCGACGTGATCGCCAATGTCGCCGACCTCAGCCGCGCCCAGGTGGCGCAGGCCATCGCCGCTGCGGAAACAGCGCAAAAGGAATGGGCGAAATACACCGGCAAGGAACGCGCCACGATCCTGCGCCGCTGGTTCGACCTGATGGTCGAGAACACGGATGACCTGGCCACGATCCTGACCGCCGAGCAAGGCAAGCCGCTGGCCGAAGCCAAGGGCGAGATCGCATATGGCGCCGCCTTCATCGAGTTTTTCGCCGAAGAAGCCAAGCGCATCTATGGCGAGACGATCCCCGGTCATCAGCGCGACAAGCGCATCACCGTGATCAAGCAGCCGATCGGCGTGGCCGCATCCATCACGCCGTGGAACTTCCCGACCGCCATGATCACCCGCAAGGTGGCACCCGCGCTGGCCGCCGGCTGCGGCTTTGTCGCCCGCCCGTCAGAACTGACGCCGCTGTCGGCGCTGGCCATGGGCGTGCTGGCGGAACGCGCGGGCATTCCGGCGGGTGTTCTGAACATCGTGACCACCACCAATGCGTCCGAGACCGGCAAGGAGTTCTGCGAGAACCCCACCGTGCGCAAGCTCAGCTTTACCGGGTCGACCAATGTGGGGCGCATATTGTTGCGTCAGGCCGCCGATCAGGTGATGAAATGTTCGATGGAATTGGGTGGCAACGCGCCGTTCATCGTGTTCGACGATGCCGATCTGGACGCCGCCGTCGAGGGCGCCATCATGTGCAAGTTCCGCAACAACGGCCAGACCTGCGTCTGCGCCAACCGGATCTATGTGCAGGCCGGCATCTACGACGCTTTCGCCGCCAAGCTGAAAGAGGCGGTGGGCAAGCTCAAGGTCGGTGACGGGCTTGAGGCGGGAACCACCCTTGGACCGCTGATCAACGCCAATGCGATCAAGAAGGTCCAGACCCATGTGGCCGATGCCACCGCGAAAGGCGGCACCGTGATCATGGGCGGCGAGCCGATGCAGGGGCCGGGCAACTTCCTGCCCCCCACCATCGTGACGGGTGCCACCCGCGACATGATCGTCGCGACCGAAGAAACCTTTGGTCCTTTCGCGCCGCTGTTCAAGTTCACCGATGTCGATGAGGTGATCGAACTGGCCAATGACACGATTTTCGGTCTGGCCGCCTATTTCTATGCCCGCGACCTGAGCCGCGTCTACAAGGTGGCCGAAGCGCTGGAATACGGGATCGTGGGTGTGAACACGGGCATCATCTCGACCGAGGTCGCGCCCTTCGGTGGCGTCAAGCAATCCGGTCTCGGCCGCGAAGGCAGCCGCCACGGGATCGAGGATTACCTTGAGATGAAGTATATCTGCATGGCGGTTTAAGACCGCATCCCGAGACAGCGAAAGGGCGGGCCGCGCAAACGGTCCGCCCTTTTCACATCAGACAGCGATTCTGTCGTCATTCATGAAGGATTGCCTTGGCCCAGGGCCATGCCTATCTGCAAGTCACCAGGGCTTGGCCATCAAGGGGCAGGGCCAGTCACATGCAGGTGCTCATGACCCCGCTTTCCGCCTATGCCGCGCTGTTCTTCAGCGCCTTCACCTCGGCCACGGTTCTGCCCGGATCGTCAGAGGCGGTGCTGCTGGGGTTTCTGGCCACGGGGATCGGCGACCCCGTGATACTGTTGACGGTCGCCGTGATCGGCAACCTGCTGGGATCAATCCTGACCTATTGGATGGGCCGCTATGCGTCCGAGTTTCGGGATCGCCGCTGGTTCCCGGTGTCACCTGCCCAATATGACCGCGCGCAGGCCTGGTATGAAAAATACGGGCGCTGGTCGCTGCTGATGGCCTGGGTGCCGATCGTGGGCGATCCGCTGACCGTGGTGGCAGGTGCCATGCGCACCAAGATCGCCCTTGTCATCCTGCTTGTCGGATTGGGCAAGACAGGTCGCTATCTGGCTGTTGCGGGCAGCTATGCCGTTTGGGCCGGCTAAGGCAAAATGACCCGCAGGATCGCTCCTGCGGGTCAGACATCAGGGCAGAGGGCGTGCCCGTCAGTTTACGGCTTGCGCCTCGACCACGTCCTTGTCGGTCTGACGCTGTGTGGCCGGGCTTGCGATCTGGATGCGACGAGGTTTCAGCACCTCGGGGATTTCGCGCACAAGATCGATATGCAGCATTCCATCGGCATGGGTGGCACCGGTGACGCGCACGTGATCGGCAAGGGTAAAGCGCCGTTCAAAGGCACGGGTGGCAATGCCACGGTGCAGGTAGGTCCGGCTTTCATCGGCCTCATCCGATTTCCGGGCGGCCACGACAAGCGCGTTTTCCTTGACCTCGACGGTCAGGTCATCAGCCGCGAAACCGGCGACGGCCAGCGAGATGCGATAAGCATTCTCCGCGGTTTTCTCGATATTGTAGGGCGGGTATGTCGGCTGCGGCAGGTCGCTGGCGAACACGCGGTCCATCAGGTCTGCAATCTGGTCAAAGCCAACTGTTGCACGGTAAAGCGGTGCAAGGTCGAAGTTTCGCATGGGTCATCCTCCATCTGAGCGACAACTGAAAAACGCCTTCCCATCCGGGACAGGCCATGTGGTCGGGGCCCTTGGTGGCACCCCGATACCCCAGATGTGGGAAGCAGTTCAGAAAGTTTCAAGACGGGCCAGACCCGATCAGGGCCGGACGAACTTGGCCCCGGTATCGCGCTGCGCGCCGCCGGGCGTCACGCGGTTGCTGTCAGGCGAGGCGTGCAGAAAAACCCCGTCGCCAGCTGCAAGCCGCGCCTTCAGCCGGTTCAGGGGTTCCTGTAGCTGCGTGCCAAGGGCAACCTTGGTTCCCCGCACTTCAGCCTTGGCAGAGACAACGGAAACGATGCGCACGCCTTCGGATCCGAAGGAAAAGATCGGCGCACCGGAGGATCCGAAATCCACCGAGCAGGACATGATCAGCACGCCGTCCTGTTGTCCCATGACACCGCACATTTCCTGCAAGGATGGCGCATCGGCCCGGTCATAGGCGTAGGACACGACGCCGACCCTGTCACCGGTGCGCGGACGCGAGTCCGTATCGAACGGCACGACCGAGGTTGTGCGGATCGGTTGCTGCAATTCCAGAAGGGCGACATCGTTGCGCACGCGCGTCGAGACCACTGTTTCATCATAGGTATAGTCAGGGTCGATCACCGCGCGCCGCACCCAGCGATAGGCTTCGGCGCGTCCGTTGCGCCACCCTGCCCGGAACTCGATCTTGCTGTGATCGATCCTCTGGCCGGTTGTCCGATCAAACAGGCAATGCGCCGCAGTCAGAACCAGATCGGGCGCGATCAACGCGCCCGTGCAGAAACCACGCCCGTCGATATCCAGACGTCCGACGGCTTCCCATCCTCGGGTCTGATCACCCGTATCCAGCCGGGTCAGGCGCGCATCCTGCGCGAGCAGCGCGCCGGATGTCAGGAAAATTCCCGCCCAAATCAGGCCCAAAGCCCGGAAAAACCTGCACTTCATCGTGGTCCCTCGGAATTGGGAACAGGGATAGGCGCAGAATAAGGCAAAAATACGACAGAGATCAGCGCAGAATCGGGATCTCGGGCTGTCTTTTGCCGGGTGCGGTCAACGCCGGTGGCTGCGGCCCGCCTGTGGCCCAGTCCAGCAGCTCGACCGTGTGAACGATCGGTACCTGCGTTCCCGATCCGATCTGCATCATGCAGCCGATATTGCCGGCTGCGATCACATCGGGGTTGCGGGCCTCGAGCGTGCGCACCTTGCGGTCCTTCAACTGCTTCGAGATCTCGGGCTGCATCAGGTTGTAGGTCCCGGCAGAGCCGCAGCACAGGTGGCTGTCGGCAGGTTCGACCACCGCAAAACCGGCGTTCTTCAGCAGGTCCTTGGGATAGGTCTTGATCTTCTGCCCATGCTGCAGGGAACAGGCCGCGTGATAGGCCACGGTCATCCCCTTGTCATCGCCCTTGGGCAGATCAAGGGTCATCAGCACCTCGGACACGTCCTTGGCGATGGCAGACACCCGCGCCGCATCCGCCGCCAGATCGGTGTTGCGGAACATGTGGCCGTAATCCTTGACCGTCGTGCCGCAGCCGCTGGTGTTGATGACGATGGCGTCAAGCCCGCCGCGATCCATCTCGGCCACCCAGGCACGGATATTGCGGGCGGCGGTGGCGTGGCTTTCCTTTTCCTTGCCCATGTGATGGGTCAGCGCACCGCAGCAGCCCTGCCCCTCGGCGATCACCACATCGCAGCCGTGGCGCTGCAGCAGGCGGATCGTGGCGTCGTTGATGTCGGTGTTAAGCGCCCGTTGCGCGCATCCGGTCATCAGCGCCACCCGCTTGCGCCGCGCGCCCTGTGCGGCAAAGGTCTGCGGATCGTCATTGCGGCTGACCGGGGGAATTTCCTTCGGTGCCATCTCCAGCATGGCGCGCAGGCGGGCATCCGGCATCAGGAAGGCGAAGGGGCGTCCGATCTTGGCCCCCAGCAAGGCAACCCGGAACCGCATCGGATAGGGCAGGATGCGCGCCAGAACCCAGCGCAGCAGCCGATCGGACAGCGGGCGCTTGTAACGATCCTCGATATAGGCGCGGGCATGATCGACCAGATGCATGTAGTGCACGCCCGAGGGGCAGGTCGTCATGCAGGCCAGACAGGACAGGCAACGGTCGATATGCTTGACCGTCCGCGCATCGGGAACGCGCTCGTTCTCCAGCATGTCCTTGATCAGGTAGATACGCCCTCGGGGGCTGTCCAGCTCATCGCCCAGCACCTGGTAGGTGGGGCATGTGGCCGTGCAAAAGCCACAGTGCACGCAGGATCGCAGGATCTCGTTCGACCGCGCAATGGCCGGGTCTTTCAACTGCTCGGGTGTAAAGGTCGTCTGCATGTCAATTCCCCGCAAGTGCGCGCAAGAAGGCCGAAAGGGCCACGAGAAGAAAAACCGCCGCCAGGGCATAGCCCCAGACCGGCAGGCGCGGACCAAGTACGCGGTGCGTCAGATGCGCCAGACCCGCAAGGGCCACACCGGGGGCTGCCATCAAGGCATAGGTGCCGCCAAGGCCCTTGCCCGCGAGGCCCCCGGTGGCAAACCACAGCACCGCCAGAAAGACCGCCGCGATTCCGATGCCCGCCGCCGCCTGGCGACCGGGCGGCAAAAGGCACAGCGACAGGGCCACGACCGCTGGCACCAGCAGCAGAGGGATCATGACGCCACCAGGGGCGACATGTCCGTTTCGGCGGCGAAGATGCCACGCGGGTCGAAACGCGCGCGAATGCCGGACGACAGCGCTGCCAGGGCTGGCGGCTCGGGTTGCTCCATGGGAAAGCGCGCGCGCGTGTCCGCGCCTGCGCGCACAAGCGTTGCATGGCCATTGAAGGCACCAAGGCGGGACCGCAGATCCGTGCCAGGCGCCATCCTGAGCCAGACAAGCCCCCCGCCCCAATCATACAGCGCCTCATCCGCACCGGCGCGCGCCACCAGACCGGGCGCATCGCTGGGCTTGACGGACAGGCGCCAGATATCTCCTTCGGCGCTCTGGAACGGGGCAACATCGCGAATTGCGGCCCAACGCTCGACGCTCTCTTCGACCTCGCCACCCAGCATCTCGCGCAATTTCCCGGCGCGATAGGCCACGGAACCGGCAAATCCTTCGATCCGCAGATATGTTCCCTGCCCCGGCCAATGGGCGGCACCCGTCACCTCGTAGGGCGAGCCAAGAGCGCGGGACATCGCCTGCACGGCGGCCATGTCATCCAGATCCGGCAGGACCAGGGTCACGGCCACTTCGGGCATGGGCAACACCTTGAAGGAAACCTCGCTCAGCACACCCAGGCGCCCGCGCGAGCCTGCCATCAGCTTGACCAGGTCATAGCCGGTGACGTTCTTCATCACCCGGCCGCCGTTCTTCAGGATACGTCCCGTCCCGTCGACAAAGCGCACACCCAACAGGAAATCACGCGCGGCCCCCACCTGGATGCGGCGCGGACCGCTGACGTTGCCGCCCACCACACCGCCGATGGTGGGTGTGCCACTGGTCCCCAGCAATCCCCGGTGATCCATCGGCTCGAATGGAAGACGCTGACCTTCGGATGCCAGCGCGGCCTCGATCGCGTCCACCGGCGTTCCGGCCTGGGCGACAAGTGTCAAAGAGCCGGGCTCGTAGAGCGTGATGCCCGACAGGCCCCGTGCGGTCAGCACATCGGTATCCCTGGCATCCGCGACGGATCGTGTTCCGCCACCGATGATCTGCAAGCGTCTGGTCGCGCCTGCGACCATTTCGGCCAATTCGGCCTCTGTCCGGGGGGTCATCATTTTCATCTTGCCAAAATACTCCGGGGGTCCGGGGGCAGCACCCCCGGCGCAATGTCAGGCAGCGCGGCGCGCTTCGGAAGCTTGCAGCGGGAACACCTTCGCCGGGTTCAGCAACCATTTCGGATCGAACACGTCCTTGACCGCCATCTGGATGTCCAGATCGTCAGGGTCGAACTGATCCACCATGAGGTCGCGCTTTTCGATGCCGACGCCATGTTCCCCGGTCAGGCAGCCGCCCACCTCGACACACAGACGCAGGATATCGGCGCCAAAAGCCTCGCAGAGTTCCAGATCGCCGGGCTTGTTGGCATCGAACAGGATCAGCGGGTGCATATTGCCATCACCGGCGTGGAACACGTTGCCCACATCCAGGCCGTATTGCTTGCTCATCTCGCCGATGCGGCGCAGCACGAAGGGCAGCTGGCTGACCGGGATCGTTCCATCGAGGCACATGTAGTCGTTGATCTGCCCCATCGCCCCGAAAGCCGATTTGCGTCCCAGCCAGATCCGCGCGCTTTCGTCGGCCGATTTGCTTTCACGCAACTCCACCGGATTATGTTGCCGGGCAATGGCGACGATCCGCTCCAGCTGCTCGTCGATTTCGGCATCCGAGCCTTCGACCTCGACGATCAGAAGCGCCTCGCAGTCGGGGTATCCCGCCTTGGCGAAGGCTTCGGTCGCGCGGATGCAGGGGCGGTCCATGAACTCGATCGCGACAGGCAGGACGCCCGCCTTGATGATGTCGGACACGCATTCGCCCGCCACCTCGTTGCTGTCAAAGCCCATCAGGACGGGGCGTGCGCCTTCGGGCTTGCGCAGGATGCGCAGCGTGGCCTCGGTCACGACGCCCAGCTGGCCCTCGGAGCCGCAGATCACGCCCAGCAGATCCAGACCGCCGGAATCCAGATGCGCGCCGCCGATCTCGACCACGGTGCCATCCATCAGCACCATGGTCACGCCCATCAGGTTGTTGGTGGTCACGCCGTATTTCAGGCAATGCGCCCCGCCCGAGTTCATCGCGATATTGCCGGCAATCGCACAGGCCAGCTGGCTGGAAGGATCAGGCGCATAGAAGAAGTCATATTCCTCGACTGCGCCCGTCACGCTGAGGTTGGTGCGGCCAGACTGCACACGTACGAAACGGTTCTCGTAATCGGTTTCCAGAACGGCATTCATCCGCGCCACGCCAAGGATGACGCTATCGGCGGTCGGCAATGCGCCACCCGCCAGCGATGTGCCCGATCCACGCGGCACCACCGGCACCCCCATTTCGTGACAGATCCGCAAAACATCGGAGACTTCCTGTGTCGTCGACGGCAATACTGCCGCCATGGGCGGGCAGCGATAGGCCGTCAGCGCGTCACATTCATAGGCACGGGTCTCGGATTCCAGATGGATCACCGCATCCGGCGGCAAGACCTGCAACAGCCGCTCGACCAGGCGCGGTTTCTTCGCCAAAATCACTGGGTTCGGGCTTGGCATGTCCATCTCAGGTCTCCTCCTGGGTATTGGTAAGAAAATATAACCAATTTATACGTCTGGCAAGTCAAGATATGTCGCACTAGGATTTTGGCATGACTTGGACAGATCGCCTAGGATTGTTCGGCCCGCTGGATCTTGCGGGGCTTGCCCTGCTTTTCATGGGCTGGATCGTGATAGGCTGGCGGATCGAGGCACAGAACAGCGCGCACCCGTCGGTCTCTGTGCTCATGGCGGAATACAGGCGGGAATGGATGCGGATGATGGTGAGCCGTCAGACGCGAATGTTCGATGCGCAGGTGCTCAGCACGCTGCGGCAAGGGGCCTCGTTCTTTGCTTCGGCCACGATGATCGCCATCGGTGGTGGCCTTGCCCTGATCGGCAACGCCGAGCGGCTGCAAGGCCTGGCCAGTGACCTGACCATGACCCAGGATCCGATCTTTGTCTGGGAGGTGAAGCTGCTGGTCACGCTGATTTTCCTGGCCAACGCCTTTCTGAAGTTCGTGTGGTCGCATCGATTGTTCGGCTATTGCGCGGTGCTGATCGCGGCCGTGCCCAACGATCCGGAAGACACCGCGGCGATACCCCGCGCGGCCAAAGCCGCCGAGGTCAACATCACTGCGGCGCGCAGCTTCAACCGCGGCCTGCGCTCGGTCTATTTCGCTTTGGGCAGCGCCGCCTGGTTCCTGGGAACCTTGCCGCTGATCGCCGCCACGCTGATCACCCTGTTCGTCCTCTGGCGGCGGGAATTCGCCTCGCAATCACGGGCGATCCTGGTGGCCCAGACGGACGGCATGGGCCACACGCAGACGTGAGCGGGCATGGCAGTCCAGCCTGATAGGATAGGGTCATGACATCCCGGTTTGCAGCACTTATCCCGACCTTTCTTTGCCTGTCCGCCCCGGTCGTGATGGCAGATCCCCCACAGATCGTGGGGGTCACGGCCACACATGCCAGCATGGGTTGGCGATTCGACGTCAGTATCAGTCACCCCGACACGGGCTGGGATCATTACGCCGATGGCTGGGAAGTGCTGGATCCGGCCGGCAACCGCCTGGGCTATCGCGAACTGTTCCATCCCCATGTGGACGAGCAGCCCTTCACCCGCAGCCTGAGCAACGTCATGGTCCCCGATGGCACGACCGAGGTGTTGATCAGGACAAGCTGCTCGCGCGATGGATGGTCAGAGCAGACATTCCGCGTGACCCTGCGGCGCTGATGCGTCAGCGGCGGCCTTCGCGCAGCCACGCCCCCACGATCAGCCCGGATGCGAGCAACAGCACCAGCCAGGCGGGCAGCAGCGGCATCTGACGCAGATCGCGCGTCTCGAACGCGTCGCGCGGGGTCAGGCCGATCCAACCGCGCCCGGCGGCAGGGCGGCCCGCGCTGACCTCGCGGATCGCGGGCAGCCCGTCCGCCAGCGGCAGAACGCCACCGCGCAGCCTGTCAATTGCGGGCTGCATCACCGCGCCTGTCGCGATGGTCTGCTCGAATTCGCGCGGGGCCGCAGGGCCAAGGCCGATCACGGCAGACTGATCGCCATCCGTCAAACGGTAAAGCCCGATCTCAGGTCCATCGTAGACGGCTTCGAACTGGCCGGGGCTGACTTCCGTCAGGGGCACTTCGATTTCCTCACCCCCCGGCGTGATGATCGTGACCGGGCCGGCGCTGTCTTCCAATGTCCGACGGATGATCCGCATCCGTTGGCCCGTGGGTTCGGCCCATATCGCCTCTTCCTCAAGCTCGGGTTCCTTCATCATCCAGTGGGCCAGGCGGCGCAGCAGTTCAAGCTGCGGCCCACCGCCCTCGTAGCCCCGGTCCCAGAGCCACGCCTGATCCGAGGCAAGCAGCGCGATCCGCCCCTCGTCGACACGGTCAAGGATCAACAGCGGGCGATCGTCTATACCGGACATGACGACATTGCCACGCTCGGTCTCAAGGTCGATCTGGCGCAGCCAGCGGCCCCAATCCTCGCCCTCGGGGGGGGCAAGCCCCGCCGTGACAGGATGCCGTTGCCCCATGTCGGTGACCCGGGGCACGAACCCTTCCTCGATCACGCGCGCCGTCGGGCGCGCGGGCAGAACGGTGGACAGCGGTGAGCGATACAGCGACGAGGCCGTCGCGAAATCGGGCCCGGCCGCAACCAGCACCGCGCCGCCCTTGCGGACATAGTCGGCGACGTTTTCAAGGTAGAGCGTGGGCAGGATGCCCCGCCGCTTGTAGCGATCGAAGATGATCAGATCGAAATCCTCGATCTTCTCCATGAACAGTTCGCGCGTGGGAAAGGCGATCAGCGACAGTTCCGATACCGGCACGCCATCCTGCTTGTCGGGTGGGCGCAGGATGGTGAAATGCACCAGGTCGACCGAGCTGTCCGATTTCAAAAGGTTGCGCCATGTGCGCCCCCCGGCATGGGGTTGGCCCGACACCAGCAAGACGCGCAAACGGTCGCGCACGCCGTTGATCTGCACCAGGGCGGTGTTGTTGCGGTCGGTCAGTTCGCCCTCGGCCTGCGGCACCGTGAACTGGATCACGTTGCGCCCGCCATGCGGCAGGGTCACCGGCAATTCGAAGGTGCGGCCGATCTCGATCTCGTAGCGCTGCGGCTCACCGCCATCGACCGAGATTTCAAGCGGCGCGCGGGTCACCCCCTGGGGCGCGGCCCCCATGTCCTCGACCCGCAGGGACAGCATCACCGGTTCACCCAGAATGGCAAAGGCCGGGGCATTTTCCACGATCAGGCGGCGATCCCAGTCATCCGGCAGACCGGTGTGCAGCAGATGCAGGGGTGCGGGCAATTCGGGCGCGCGGTCCATGTCATGAACGCGCCCATCGCCCAGCGCCACGATCCCGGCGATCCGCCCGCGCGGCTCTTGCGTCAGGGCCTCGTTCAAGGCGGTCATCAACTGGGTGCCGCTGTCACCTTCACCATCGGGCACCTCGATCCGGCGCACTTCGGTATTGGGGCGCGCGGCCAGTTCGGCCTCAAGCGCATCCGCGGCCTCAAGGGTCCTGGCTGCGCGGTCGCCCAGCGCCTGGCTGGATGAGCGGTCAACCAGCATCAGCACGATGTCCGACAGCGCTGCGCGGTCTTCTTCCTGCCAGTTCGGCCCGCTGAGCGCAGCCAGCACGACCAGGCCCGCCATCAGGCGCAGCGCCCAGCCCGACAGGCCACGCATCAAGGCCAGAGCAGCGGCAATCACGACAATCGCACCCAGCACAGCCAGAACGGCCCAGGGCAGAAGCGGATCAAAGATGATCTGTCCGGTCATTGGCCCAGCCTGTCCAGAAGTGCTGGCACATGGACCTGGTCGGATTTGTAGTTACCCGTCAGCACATGCATCACCAGATTGACGCCAAAGCGGAAGGCCAGTTCGCGCTGCCGCTCGCCGCCGAAACCACGCCCCACGGGAAACAGGGCATTGCCCCGCTCATCCATGGCCCAGGCGGCGGCCCAGTCATTGCCGCCGATCACAACGGGCGTGACACCATCGTTGAGATTTCGGAACGGCATGCCTTCGATCCTTTCGGCGTCCGCCGGTGCCGCCTCGACCCAGACGTCGCGGGCGGTGTGACGACCGGGGAAATCCTGCAAGAGATAGAAGGTCCGCGTGATCACGTGGTCTTCGGGGATCGGCTCCAGCGCGGGAATATCCAGCGGCGCCGCCAATTGCTGCAACTTGCGGCCATTCGGGCTGGCGGCACCGAACCCGGCGACATCGGCATCGCGCGTATCGAACAGGATCATGCCGCCCGAGCGCAGATAGCGGTTCAGCTTTTCATAGGCATCGACCGAGGGCGTGGGCTGTTCCGGCGTGATCGGCCAGTAGAGGAACGGGAAAAGCCCGATCTCATCCGTCTCGAGGTTCACCGCCATCGGCTCGCCCGGTTCGACCGAAGTGCGGAAGAACAGTGTCTCGGACAGCCCCCGCAGACCCGCCTGCGCTGTCTGATCCAGACGGGCATCGCCGGTGACGATATGGCCAAGCCGCAGTTCGGATGTCGCTGCGATGGCAAAGGCATCATCGGCCGCCGCATCACGCGGCAGCGCGGACAGCGCTGCCAGCAGGATCACGGCAGCCCTTGCCCCCATCAGGCGCCCCGACAGGGCAAGCGAAGCGATCACATCAGCCAGCAGAAGGGTCAGCGCCGCCGCCAGAAGGTAACCGGCAAGCGGCGTTTCCGCGGGCCGCGACAATCCTTCGACGGGAATGCGCGCCGGCCATGCGGCAGGTGACAGGACGGTATCGGCGGAAATGGTGTTGCGCGCGATGCGGCGGTCATTGCCGTCATAAAGACCGGGCCGCAGATCCGGCCCCAGCGGATCCGACAGCAAGGCCGCCCCATCCACGCCAGGCAGGGTTTGCGCGTCCTGGACGCGGCCGAACCCGTCAAGCACCGTCACGGGCTGCCATGATGTGCCCTCAAGATCCTCGGCCACCAGACCCTGGCCCACGGAAGACACCGCAAGCCGTTCCAGCATCCGCACGAACAGACCCGACAACGGCAGGCTGGACCATTCGGCATTGGCCGTCACATGCATCAGCACGACATGCCCCTGGCCCACCGGTTTGCGCGTCACAAGGGGCGTTCCATCGGTCAGCTGGGCAATCACGCGATCGGCAAGGGTGGGGTCCGGCTGCGCCATCACCTGCGCCGTGACGGTCACGTCATCAGGGATCGGCAGGCCGAAGAACGGGCTGTCCTCGGTGAAGGGTGCCAGCGTCTTGGGATCGCCCCAGCTCATGGCGCCACCAACGGTCCTGCCACCAGCCCTGAGCCTGACCGGCATCAGCGGGTGTTCTTCCGTCCGGCTGACCTCGCTTGCCGCAAGGCGCGGCCCGGCGAACCGCAACAGAAGGCCGCCATCCTCGGTCCATTCCAGCAGCGCGTCTTCTTCCGAGGGCGAGAGCGTCGCGATATCGGCCAGAATGATGACATCGGGATTTGCCGGAAGCAGATCGATCAGCTCGCCCTCCAGCAGGTCGGCATTCGGCGCGAGGGCCTGACGCAGGTAATGCAACGGTGACAGCAGTTCCAGACCTTCGCGGTCATCGCGCCCTGCGATCAGCGCAACCTCGCGGCGGCTGAGACTGTCATCCGACAGGGCCACGGCCCCGGTGCTGCGCAGACCTTCGATCTCGAATCGCGTGATGCGCGCCCGCAGTTCCGAAGGCAGGCTTGCCTCGGTCAAGGCTTCGGTCGCACCCTGTTCGAACTGCAAGGGCAGGTTCGCCAGAACACGCGGCGTTCCGGACGGGTCCAGCCCATGCGCGGCAACCGTCAGATCCAGCGCCGGGCCAGCACTGGCGCGGCGGGCGGCAAGCTGCAGAACGCCGTCCTGATAGACGGCAGGCAGCATCGCGACAGGGCTGCGGCCAGAGGCAAAGACGCGCACCGCGCCACGTGCCTCCAATGCAGTCAGCAGGTCGTCACGACCGTCGAACGACAGGCCATCGGTGAACCAAAGCGTCTCGAATCCGCCCTCGGGCAGCAGCGCGATGGCCCGCGCCACCATCTCGGGGGTCGGCGTCCAGGGTTGCGGCACCATCCCGGCGACGCGGCTGCGCCACAGGTCCGCAGATTGAAACGCCGCCTGTTCCGGCGCGCTCAACCGCAGAATGGCGGCGGCACGCCCCTCGCGCCCAGCTTCGGCCAGCATGCGGTCCGCAAGTTCGGCGCGCCCGGTCCAGTCCTGCGCCCCGGCCCAGCCACCATCCATCACGATCAGAACCGGGCCGCTGCCCGGCTGGCGATCGGCCTGCGGGTTCAGAACCGGCCCCGCAAGCCCGATGATCACCGCCGCGACGGCCAGCATCCGCAGCAACAGCAGCCACCAGGGGGTGCGATCCGTGACGCTTTCGTCATCCTTGAGGCCCAGGAGCAGGGCGACACCGGGAAAGCGCCGGCGGATCGGCGCAGGCGGCACCGCCCGCAGGATGATCCACAGGATCGGCAAGGCCAGCAGGCCCAGCAGCAGCCAAGGGGCCGCGAAACCGATGGGGCCGATCATCATGTGCCCGCCCCCCGCTCCAACGCGCGCCAGACCCACAGAAGCGCCGATTGCGCCGCAGCATCGGTGTGGTGGCACTGATACTGCCAACCCGTTGCCGCGCACAGATCGGCCAGCGCCGCCTTGCGTTCGGCCAACCGTTCGAGGTAGCGCCCCCGCAGATCGCCCGCTTTCAGCGTCTCATGTGCAAGTGTACCGCCCATGCTTTGAAAGATCGTGCGCCCGTGGAATGGAAACGCTTCCTCGCTGGGATCCAGAACCTGGATCAAGACGCCACGCACCCCACGATCCGCAGCCTTGGTCAACGCGGCCTGCACAGGCGCGAGGTCGGACAGGAAATCGGATACGAACATGGCGCGCGCCTGCGGGATCATCGCCCGCGCTTCGGGAATACCGTAATCCGTATCCTCATCGCGGCTGAACATCTCGGCCAACCTGAGCAGTTGCGCATTCCCGCGGCGTGGCGGCAGGGCGGTGCCGGTCAGGCCCACACGCTCCCCGCCGCGCACCAGAAGCACCGCCACGGCCAGTGCCAGAAGGCGCGCGCGATCAGCCTTTTCAGGCAGGTTAGGGTCTGATGCAAAGCGCATCGATGCCGCCTGATCCACCCAGAGCATCACGCTTTGCGCGATCTGCCATTCCCGTTCGCGCACGAATTGCGTGTCACCGCGCGCGGAACGGCGCCAGTCGATCATCCTGACAGGGTCGCCCTGCTGGACGGGGCGGTATTGCCAGAAATCATCCCCCTGTCCTGCGCGCCGGCGACCGTGCTCACCCAGCAGCACGGTGCCTGCCAGATGTTCGGCGCGGGCCAGCAACGGCGGAAAGCGCGCGGCTTCGGCCTCGGCCCTGGCGCGGAGAGTCAGGGGATTGGGTTGGGTCACGCCGCCGCCTCGATCCGCGTGATGCGGGCGGCTGTATCATTGATCAGGCCTGTCAGGGTGTCACCACGCGCGCGGGCGGCAAAGTTCAGCGCCATCCGATGCGTCAGCACCGGGCGCGCCATGGCCACGACATCTTCGACCGATGGCGCCAGCCGCCCCTGAAGCAGGGCGCGCGCGCGCACGGTCAGCATCAGCGCCTGTGCCGCGCGGGGGCCAGGGCCCCATGCAACGGTCTGGCGCACACGGTCATCCGCGCTGTCATCTTCCGGGCGGAAGGCGCGGACCAGATCCAGGATCGCCTCGACCACGGCGTCGCCTACCGGCATCCGCCGCAGCAGGGTCTGTGCCTCAAGCAGTTCCGTATCGGTAAAGACCTGATGCGCCTCTTCCTCGGCCACGCCGGTGGTGGCCAGCAGGATGTCACGCTCTGTCGCACGATCGGGATACTGGACGTCGATCTGCACCAGGAAGCGGTCAAGCTGCGCTTCCGGCAGCGGGTAGGTGCCTTCCTGTTCGATCGGGTTCTGCGTCGCCAGAACGTGGAAGGGCTTGCCCAGCGGGCGATCCCGGCCCGCAACGGTCACGCGGCGTTCCTGCATCGCCTGCAACAGCGCGGATTGGGTACGCGGGCTGGCGCGGTTGATTTCATCCGCCATCAGCAACTGGCAAAAGATCGGACCTTCGACGAAGCGAAAGGCGCGGCGTCCGTCCGAATCGGTTTCCAGAACTTCCGACCCCAGGATATCCGCAGGCATCAGGTCCGGCGTGAACTGCACCCGGTTGCCCTGCAGGCCCATGACGGTCGAAAGGGTTTCGACCAGTCGCGTCTTGCCAAGACCCGGCAGGCCGATCAACAGGCCATGCCCACCGCAAAGCAAAGCCGACAGGGTCAGGTCGACGACCGTTTCCTGTCCGATGAAACGACGCGTGATCGAGGACCGCGCCTGTGCCAGCTTCTGCTCCAGCGCTTCGATACCGGCGACCAGATCGGCGTGATCGGACATGGCAATGCCTCCTTTGAACCCTAGGTCATTATGATGATAGTATCTCGGCAAAGAGAAATGGCAAAAGCAATGAGCGGACAAATGATCGTGACCCCCTCGGCAGAAGGCATTGCTGCCTCTGTAAAGGCAGCCAAGGGCAAGGGTCTACCACCGGTACATCTGTGGAATCCGCCCTTCTGCGGTGATCTGGACATGCGGATCGCGCGGGACGGCACGTGGTTCTACCAGGGCACACCGATCGGCAGGCCGGGGCTGGTGCGCCTGTTCTCGACCATTTTGCGCAGGGATGGGGACAAGTATTTTCTCGTCACCCCGGTGGAAAAGGTGGGTATCACCGTCGATGACGCCCCTTTCGTGGCCGTGGATTTCGAAACCGAAGGCGAAGGACAGGCGCAAAAGCTGACTTTTCACACCAATGTCGGTGACAGCGTGACCGCCACAACTGACACCCCGCTGCGATTCGTGCGCGACCCCGAGACGGGCGAGCCCTCGCCCTATGTCATGGTGCGCGCCGGGCTTGAGGCGCTGATCGACCGCAAGAGCTTTTACAGGCTGGTGGATCTGGGAACCGATCATGTTGTCGATGGGGTCACATGGTTTGGCATCTGGTCCGATGGCGCGTTCTTCGGAATCATCCCCTCGGCCGAATTGCCCTGAAACAGAGACTGTTCAGGCCGATTGCGGCCTGGGATGGATCAACAGGAACACCACCCCCGGCAGGACGCTGACCAGAAACATCAGGCCAAAGGCAAAGCTGGCGGCAAAGCCTTCGGTGGCTGTGGCCCCGATCACCGGGAAAAGCGCGGCCGCCGCGCCTTCCCGCAGCCCCCAGCCGCTGACCGAAATGGGGATCAGCATGGTCAGCAGGATCAGCGGCACGATAATCGCGACGGCCGTCAGCGGAAGGCTGGTGCCGGTTGCGCGCGCGCAAATGGCGAAAGCCAGAAGGTTCAGGGCCGTCGTGGCCAGGCTGAGGAATATCTGACGCCAGATCACCGCCGGGTGCAGGACAGAGGCCGCGAAGGCGGCTGACCATTCGCGGACATGCCGCCCCCAGGCAAGGGCGCTGCGGCTGATCGCAAGAAGCACAAGAGCGGCGACAATCACGACGCCCGCGGTCATTGCCACGAGGCGCAGCACCCAGTCAGGCAGCACGATTCCACCAGGCCCGAGCCAGACCAGCAGCACGGCGGCGCCCGTCACGCCGAAAAGGGCCAGTTGCCCGGCCAGGCGTTCGAACACCACGGCTTGCCCCGCGCGTTTCAATCCGGCCTCATGCCTTGCGCGGACGGCCCGGCCGGCATCTCCCACGACGCCACCCGGCAAGGACTGGTTCACGATCTGCGACAGGTAATATTCGCGGATGGCCCGACCCACGGTGATCGACTGGCCAAGGCGACGCGCTGTCAATCGCCAGCGCAGGGCAGACAGCACGGTCTGCCCGTTCAGGGCCAGAACCGCCGCAAGCAACCAGACCGGGTCTGCGCCCAGCAGCAGATCCAAGGCACCGGGTCCATCAACGGTCCGCCAGAGCAGCGCCAGAACCGCCAGCGTCACCGCCACCCGAAGCAGTCTGATGATCCCCGCTTTTCCAAACATGGTCTATCCCCCGTTTGCGGACAGCGGCAGGGACGCCCCGGCACGGGGCTGCGTGCTGAAACCTTTCAGAAGAAGATCGCGCATCGCCTCCATCGGCAGCACAGGTGCGGTATCCGCCGGGATCAATCCAGGCGTCCACCCCCAGTCGGCAACCTGCGCCAGCAGATCCGGCGGGCCGATCAGATGGACAGGCACATCCCGTCTTTCGTCCAGCGCGATGAAACCCGCCGCCTGATGATCGCCAAGAACGATCATCAAAGGCGGATCATCCGCATGGCGCATGGCATAGGCGAACACGGTTTCAAGCGCATAGGTGATCGACTGCCGGTATTGATCGCGCACCCGGTCATGATCGCGCCAGACCACCTCGGGCCGGTCACCGGATCGGGCCATCTCGTCAAAGATCGTGCCATCGCCAAGGTCTTCCCAGGGAACCAGCCGCGGGATCGGCACCCATGGCGCATGCGACGAGATCAGCGCAACTTGCACAAAAAGATTGCGGTCGGACGGCGTATCGCGCAACAGCCTGTCCATTGCGGACAGGGTGAACTGGTCCGGCATCGTGACCCAATTGAAGGGCAGGCCGCGATATCCCAGGTCGGCCGCGGGCAGGACTGTCTCGAAACCCATGAAGGCCGCTTCGGGCCAGTCCAGCGTGATCGCCGGCATCACGGCTGCCGTATGAAACCCTGATCTGGCCGCGATATGAAACAGCGTCTCGCGCCCGCTGGCCAGGGCCGCCTGATAGCGCGCTTGCCCATCGACCCGCATGCCATTGGCAAAGGTCGCATGGGCCAGCCAGCTTTGCCCCCCGCGGGTCGGCGATGTCAGATAGGCCGATTGCATGGCAAGACCCGCATCCCGCAGGTCTTGCGTTGCCCTTTCAAGCAAGGGGCGATGCTGCTGCGCATAGAATGGCGTGTCCATGCTGGTGCGCCCGTAGCTTTCAACGAACACGACCAGCACATCCCGATCAATCCGGTCCAGAAGATCCCCGCGCGCGGCGAAAGGGTCGGCGCGGGCCAGATCGTTGAAGGCGCGCAGATCGGCCAGCGTGTCCCGCACGAGGACAGCACGCTCCAACCCGACACGGGCCGTAAAGGCCGTGCCCGGCGCATTGAACGGAACCGGCCAGCGCGCCATGATCGATCCGACATCCGACACCGCAAGGCCAAGTGCCACAAAGGCCGCCGACCCGGCCGCAAACTGCGCCGGGCGGGGCAGCGGAAGGCGGGCCCAGACGCCCATCGCCCACCACAGGCAGGCGGCGAAGGCGATCACCACGGCCACGACGCCAAGCGCAGCCCCAAGCGCAGGCAGCAGGCCGATCGACCCCGATGTCAGACGAAAGGCCGCCGCAATCAGGGGCATGTCACCCACCGGGTTGAAGCCACGTGCAAAGGCCGTGAACATGCCGAAATCCGCAGCCTTCAGGACAACGATCACGGTCAGGGCCAAGGTCAGCACCGCGCGGATCAGCCGCCCCGCGCGCCTGTCGCCGATCACCGGCAAGGCCAGCAGCAGCAAGGGCCATTCAAGCGCAAAGGCGCCCAATGCCCCCCAGGTCATGGCCGCCGGATGGTTCGGCTGGATCAGGACCAGATGAAGAAACACCGCCGACAGGACGAGGGCACCATAGCGGCGCCAGGGGGCCTGGGTCACGAACGGTGCCTCCAGAGCCAGAGCGTGTCGCGCCCGAAGGACCAGATCAGCGCCGTCACGGCAGCCCAGGCGATGCCCAGCGCCGGACCTCCTCCCAGGATCGGCACCTGCAAGGCGATCAGGGCGGCAATCTGGATCACGCAGACCACCTTGCGCCCGAATTTGTCAGGCAAGGGCGCTGTCATCCACGGCAGGACCCATGATGCCGCGACAAAGACATAGCGCATGATGCCCAGGGTCAGAACCACGATCCCCCCCATGCCATCGGCAAAGGCATGCAGTGCCAGGATCAGGGCAAGGGCGGCGTCGATCTCCATGTCGAAACGCGCGCCGAACCCCGAGGCCAGACCCTGACGCCGCGCCAGCCAGCCATCGACACCATCAAGCGACAGGGCAAACAGCGCGACAAGCGCCACTGCCCATCCGCCCAGAGCCGCCTGACCCGCATCCGGGGACAGCAGGGGGGCAAGCAGGCTTGCACCAAGACCCGCCCGCAGCAACGTCACCCCGTTGCAAGACCCAAACCGCGCGTGCGGGTAATGCGCGGGCAGTTGCCACCACAACAGCAGAACCCCTGCGGCGAACAACACGAGTGCAGGTATCCCCGCCAAGGCCGGGGCGTCGAACAGGCCCAGGGTCACCGCCTGCATCGCAAGGGCCGTGCCGGCCGCCCAGACCAACAGGCCCAGGCGTGGCGGGATCACGCGCGCGCGGTCGGGCATAATGGCATCAGGCGACATGGGGTTCATCCGTCAGAAATAGTGTAGAAGCAAAGCAGTCAAGGGATGCGCCCTCTTGGACTGATGGGGGTGCGCTTGACCGGGCCCTGTTTCCGGCTACCTGAATTTCATGTGATATGCGAGGACGCCATGTTGCCACAACAGGATCGTTACAAGGCACCCGCACGCTGGCTGCATTGGCTGGTCGCGGCGCTGGTGCTGGCAATGGTGCCGGTTGGCTTCCTCATGGTGCAACAGGGACTCAGCCGACCGTTCCAGAACGCCTTGTTCCTGTTTCACAAGAACATGGGCGTCGTCGTGGGCCTGCTGGTTCTGGTGCGCCTTCTGTATCGGTGGCGCAATCCACCACCGCCACTTCCGGCATCCCTGCCATCCTGGCAACGGCGCGTCTCGGCCGGGGTGCATGGGCTGCTTTACACGCTGATCGTGCTGATGCCGGTATCGGGCTATGTGCGGGTCCGGGCCGGGGGCTTTCCGATCGAGATGCTGGATGCGCTTGGCATGGGCAGCCTTGTGCCAAGGTCCGAAGCCCTGGCCAACGCCGCGAAGTCGTTGCATTACGCGGGCGCCCTTGCGCTGGTGGTTCTGCTGGCGCTTCATCTCGGGGCGGCGCTGCAACATGGGCTGATCAAACGCGACGGGATCATGGGACGGATGTGGCCACCGCATCGCTGAAAACGGTCGTCGCCCAAGTCTGACGGCTGCGCGCACAGGTCCCTTGGGCCTGTCACGCATTATGGCGCAGGACCAAGCGTGACACGCGCCGCCACCGGGCGATGATCCGATGCGATGCGAATGCCGGGACCATCCAGCGCGCGCATGTCTTCGACGCGGCCGGGCGCGGTTGTCAGGATCCGGTCCAGGGGCAGGATGGGGCGCGCCACCGGAAAGCTTGCTTTTGCCGCACCTGTCAGCGATTGCCCCAGCAGACGCGGCGACATCGCCAGACCACCCCAGGGGCGCCATTCGTTCAGATCGCCGATCAGCAGGTTCTGGCGCGGGGACCGGCGGCGCAGGTGCTGGCCAATGACCCGCATCTGCGCGATGCGCAACGGCTGGCCCAGTGACAGATGTGTGCCGATCACGCGAAAGGCATGTCCGTCCCGGCTTGCATCGACCACGACCGCCCCCCTGTGGCAATGTCCGGGCAGATCAAGCAGGGTGACATCCTCGACCGCGATATCCGGTGCAAGGAACACGATCACGCCCAGAAAGCCGTGGCTGTCCGGACCCCAGCGCGATGTAGCCGTTCTATGCACATGGCGCAGCCCGCTCTGATCCTCGATCCGGCCGATGTCCAGGAAACCGCGATGGGGGCGGCACTCCTCATCGGCTTCCTGCAGCACCAGAACGGCAGTGCGCGGCACCAGGACTTCGGACAAAAGAACATCCGCCGTCCGGTTCGGGTCGATGCGCCCATCCTGACCGCGACCCCGATGGATGTTCCAGCTTACGCAGTCCAGCGCGCCGGGCGCGGGTGATCCGCTGAAGCCTGTCATCAGGACAGGTAGGAGGCCGCCTGGCACGCACCGCTCTTGGCCCGGTCATGCAAGGGAAGTGCCGCCGCATTGGCCAGCGGCGTGAGGCCACAATCGAAGACAACGTCCGAACCAAGACCGAAGACACGTGTTTCGGGCCGGATGCATTCGGCAAGGGTCAGCGGCGCGGTGGGGGTCGTCAAGGCAGCCCGCCCTGCCCCGATGAGCAAGGGTGCGATGGCAACCTGAAGCCGGGTCAGCAACTGCGCCTCGAGAAAGCCCGCAATCGTGATCCCGCCACCTTCGATCAACAGCGTGGACAATCCCGCCTCATGCAAGGCGCCAAGGATGGCATGAGGCTCGAAGATACCCTTGACCAGCGGCAGGCGGATCACTTCGACCCCGGCGGGGCGTTTGCGATCAACGGCCTGGATCACGAAGCGGCGGGTCCCATCGGCACGCAGAGCCGGCGCGTCATCGGGCAGGCGACCTTTCGGGTCGATCACGATCCGCGCCGGGTTGGGGCCACTGCACAGCCGCACATCAAGGCGTGGTTTGTCGTGAAGCGCCGTGCCGACGCCGATCATCACCCCATCCACAAGCGCCCGGATCCGGTGAAGATGCGCCAGACCGTCCGGACCGGACACATCGCGCGCATCGCCCGACAGGGTCGCGACCCGGCCATCCAGTGACTGTCCGATCTGCGCAATCGTGACCGGGCCAAGATCGCGCCGCGCCAGCGGACCATAAAGATCCAGCGCCGCACGTTCACCATCGGACCAGGTGCCGCAACAGGAACAGGCCCGGCCAGACCGGATGGCGAGGATACGCTCCCACACCTCGGGGGTAACGGTCACATTGTGCATCGTTTTCCTCCTTTCCAGTTGGTCATGGCGCAACTGGCGGCAGGGCCAGCAAATCGGTGTGGCCGATCTGGCAAAGCGCCGTCTTGGCAGCAGCGGCGCGGGTGCCACCCCATGCCATGGCCTGCGACTCTCCCGCTTCGGCAGCCGCCATCGCGATACCTGCAAGCAATTCACGTTGCAGCGCGGATTGGTCGGGCCCCAAGTGCCAGGGGCTGTCGGAACGGTGCACCGCGTATCCACGGCGTTCAAGCGCGGCGGCCATGGCGTCGGTCGCACCCGGGCCCAGCGCCGGGCCGAAGCCCTTGTCGCCCACCTGATGGCGATTGAACGCGACGGTCACCGCCGCATCGGCCGTATCTGACGGGGTCCAGTGCATCACGCCATCATAGGTCAAGGCGGCATAGAACGGCAGCCCGTGATCAGCCAGACGTTCCGCCAACCCCTCAACCCAGTCAAGCGAACACAGGTCAAGCAGAGCGGACGCCGTCACAAGACTGGCACCGTCCAGTGGCAGGCTGTCCAGGTCGCGCAGATCGATCCGGTGCGTGGTCACAGCCCCCTGGGCCGCCAATGCCGCATGACGCAAAAGTTCGGGATCATTGTCGACCAGGCGCCATGTTGCCGCCTCGGCCAGATGGCCTGAAAAGGCGCGAATGGTGGAACCCGTACCGCAGCCCAGGTCGACAATCACCGCCTGCGGTCCTGCCGCCTGCGCCGCCGCGCGCAACAGCGCCGCGTCCCGCGCCGCATGATCGGCCGGTTCACGCAGGGCAAGCCAGGCGGCGCTGAAACCCATCGCTCAGATCTCCGCCTCGAACCAGCCGCGCGCCATGTGGCTTTCGTGCAATGTGATCCGCAGCCGCTTGACCCGCCCATTGTCCTTCAGTGCACCGGATCGGACCTTGGCGGCCATTTCCCGGAAAATATGCCCAGACAGGAATTCCGTGGTGGTGAAAATCCCCTTGAACTGCGGCACCTCGTCAAGGTTCTTGTAGCGCAGGGGTTCCAGAACCGCCGCCAGCGCCTCGATCGCGAGGCCGATATCGACGACCAGACCGTGCTCGTCGATATCATCGGCAAAAAAGGCGGCATCGACGGTAAAGGTCGCACCATGCACACCCTGCGCGGGGCCAAAGACCGGCGAGGGGAAGGAATGGGCGATCATGATATGGTCACGGACTTCGACGGCGTACATTTGGGCTCCTTGAGGGGTATTCCGAGAGTTGTTTCAGTAGCGGATGCGGTGGCACAGAGTACCTGGTGCCGAAAGGATACGGGCGTAATCGGTCGGCAGATCGGAAAAAGCGCTTTCGCCCGAGATCAGGGCGTCCAGCCGTGGGTCGCATAGCAGTTCCAGCGCCTTGCCCATCCGGCGCGCATAAGTCCAGCGCGGCAACCTTCCGGCGGGCAGATGGCCGACCTGTGAACTGACAAGCCGCAGGCGGCGGCTGTGAAACGCCCCGCCCAATGGCACCCGGACCGGGGTGTCACCATGCCAGCTGGCCTCGACAACGGTTGCCTCCTGACCGGCAAGCGACAGCGCCAGTGTCAGGCCCGCTTCGGTCGCGCTGGTGTGAATGACCACGTCGCAGCCCTGCGGCGCCGCGTCAGGCAGCGCAAATGCGACCCCCAGCGCCCTGGCCAGATCCGCACGGTCGGGATTGATGTCGACCAGCGTCACCTCTGCGCCGGGCAAACGTGCCGCCAGCGACGCCACCAGCGCGCCAACGACACCGCCACCGATCACCGCGATCCGGTCGCCTGCACCGGCGCCACTGTCCCACAGGATGGTCAGCGCGGTTTCCATATTGGCGGCCAGGATCGCACGTTCCGGCGGCAGCGCATCGGGCAAAGGCGACAGCATGGTTTCCGGCAGACGATATCTGGTCTGATGCGGGAAAAGCGCAAAAACGCAACGCCCGGCCAGCGCGCCCTCGGTCACGCGGCCGACGCTGCAATAGCCATATTTCACCGGGAACGGAAACGCCCCTTCCATGCCGGGTCCACGCATCCGCTCATGCTCGGACACAGGCACGCGACCGGCCGCAACAAGCCGTTCCGTCCCGCGGCTGATGCCGGAAAACAGGGCCTCTACCGCCACACCGTCCGCGGCGACATGGCCGGGCCTGATCTCGGCGCGGTCGGGGGCCACACACCAAAGGGCAAGTGCGTTCATTTGAACAGATGTCCGGATTTCGCGGCCTTGGTCGCAAGATAGGCTGCATTCTGCGGGGTCTTGCCCACGACCAGCGGAACCCGTTCGGTGACGGCAATGCCCTGCTTCTCCAGCATCGCCAGCTTGGCCGGATTGTTCGTCAGCAGGCGCACACGGTCAACCCCCAGGCGCGACAGAAGGGTGGCGCCAACCCGGAAGTCACGTTCGTCGTCCTGAAACCCCAGATGATGATTGGCCTCGACCGTATCGAAACCCTGATCCTGCAGGGCATAGGCGCGCATCTTGTTGGCAAGGCCGATCCCGCGCCCCTCCTGGTTGAGGTAGAGCAGGATGCCGCCACCGGCATCGGCCATGGCCGTCGCCGCCGCCTGCAATTGAGGGCCGCAATCACATTTCAGACTGCCCAGCACATCGCCCGTGAAACAGGCCGAATGCAGACGCACCAGCACCGGCCCGCCGGGATCGGGTGTGCCGATTTCGATCGCATAATGCTCGATTCCGCCGTCATCGGGTCGAAACACATGCACGCGCCCCGTATCGTGCACAGCCATCGGCAACCTTGCCGAGGAGACCGGATGCTGCGTCCGTTCCTTGGTCAACTCGACCAGTATGTCTTGTGCCGCCATCGATGACAGCCCGTTCGTATCGGTCCGGACCAGACCTTCATTCCGGGCGCCGGATGCAAGCGGCACCACAAGCACCGCCGGAAGCAACTGGGCCGCTTTGGCCAGCGCCACACCCGCCTTGTGCATGATCGTTCCCGGCAAAACCCGGCCTGCCTGTCCACCGGGCAAGGCGGCCTGCAGAATCGCCCGCGACGGATCCGCCATCGCCAGCAGCCAGTTGAGGCCGGTCTGCTGCGGAACAGGCAGCACCACTGTATCTGACGTGATCGCAGCGACATCCGCGATCCCCATCACCGCCGCACGATGTGCCGTCAGCACAAGCCCCGCACCCGCGCCACAGGCGATGATCGCGTCATGCCGTTCCTTGCTGAGGGCCTCGACCGCGACAACCAGACACGCCTCTGCCTCATGGGTGACCAGAACGGGCAGACCCATGCGCATGTCGCCCTTCAAACGCATCACGCGCTCCAGGGGGCTGGGTACGAGAAACGCCGAAAGCGGGTCTTGGGCCACGCGGGCAGAAGCTTGGGCCGGGCGGAGTGCGTTCATCTGACAACCAAAATTCAATTACATCCACCTCAAACTAGCATTGAACAGATGCAGACAAGACCACGCATTCGTTTTTCGCGATGGTTTCATCCGCTTGGGCAATCTTCTGCCCATACGGGCTGAATGATTGAAAAGTTGCACTATTTGACCTCTGCAAGGATCATTGCTTGCTTCCCGAGGAGAGAGAGCTTGGCGTTGGGTGTCTGGATAGGCCTTCTGAGGTCGATTGTGATCTATCACAATCCGGTGAGGACTGGGCCCTTGCGGCGGTTCTACCGCGATTTGCTGCGGCAAGGTGACCTTGTCTTTGATGTCGGGGCGCATGTGGGCACGCGGGCGCGGGCGATGCGGGCCGCCGGGGCGCGGGTCGTGGCGCTGGAACCTCAGGCGCCTTTCACCGGGTTTCTGCGCCTGACCCTGCCGCGCGATATCCGGCTGGTCGAAGCCGCGGCAGGCGGCGCCGAAACCATGGCCGAGATGGCGGTCTCGTCCCTGCATCCCACTGTCTCGTCTCTGAAGGCCGGATTTGTCGAGGATGCCAGCGCCACGCATGGGTTCGGGCATGTGCGGTGGGACCGCAAGCAGCGGGTGCAGGTGACGACCCTTGACCGGCTGATCGCGGAAGAAGGGATGCCGCGCTACATCAAGATCGACGTCGAGGGGTTCGAGCTTGAGGTTCTGTCTGGCCTGACCCAACCCGTGGAGATGGTGTCGGTTGAATACCTGCCAGGCTTGCCGGGTCTGACCCATGAGGTGATTGACCGGCTGATGGAGCTGGGTCCCTACCAGTTCAACCCGGTCAAAGGGGAAAGCGGTGCGTTCCTCTGGCCGCAATGGCGCGATGCGGCGGACACGCGCGCCTGGCTGGACAGCTTGCCCGCGACCGCAGGATCAGGCGATCTTTACGCGCGGCTTGCTGGCCCCGACACGCCCGCCTAGGCGCGCAGCAAAGCGGCGAAGGCATCGAACAGGCGCGGCGCGGCCGTCAGCACCGTGCCCTGATCCTCGGGTTGTTCCGCAGGATCAAGGGATCCGACCACCGCGCCCGCCTCGCGCAGCAGCACCAGCCCGGCCGCGATATCCCAGGGGCGCAAGCGACGTTCCCAGAAACCGTCCAGCCGTCCGGCGGCCACATAGGCCAGGTCAAGCGCTGCGGCCCCCATGCGCCGCACGCCGGCACAAGAGGGCATCAGCCGTGCAATGTCGGCGGCATGATCATCGATATGATCCATCCCGCCAAAGGGAATGCCCGTGCCGAACAAGGCCGCATTCAGGCTTGCCGTATCCGCAACCTCGATCGGCGCACCGTTCAGCCAGGCGCCTGAACCGGTACTGGCGCAGAAGGTCTCGCTCTTGGCGGGGTCATGGACAACACCCACAGACAAAACGCCATCGACCTCCAGCGCGACGGACACCGCCCAATGCGGGATCCCGCGCAGGAAATTGGTGGTTCCATCCAGCGGATCCACGATCCAGCGGCGGCGCTGCGCCCCGACGGCAATGGCCTCTGTTTCCTCGCCCAGCCAGCCATCGTCGGGACAGACGCCAAGCAGCGTGTCCCGCAGGCTAGCCTCGGCATCCAGATCCGCCTGAGACAGGAAATCGCCCGCGCGCTTTTGCGTCACGCGCAGGTTCTGCCTGCGCGACCAGTGATCCATCAGGATGTCGCCCGCTGCCTGCGCCGCGCGCTGCGCCAAGGCAAGATCGTCTTGCAGCTGCCTGTCAATCATGCGCGGCCCGCCGCCTGATCCAGCGCAAGACCGGCAATCCGCGCGGTTTCCGCCCATGATGACAACCGCCCGCCTGCCAGACGCGCCGCCTTGCCCATGTCGTCGCGCAAGGTGTGATCGGTCAGCAGGCGGCGCAATGCCAGGGCAAATGCGCGGGGATCGTCCCGCGCGACCAGAAGGCCTGCTGAACGCGGAACCGTGTCAGGAACGGCCCCGGTCCGGCAGGACACGATAGGCAAGCCATGCACAAGCGCCTCGTTGAAAACGATCCCGTAGCCCTCGTAGCGCGTCGCCAGGGCGAAGATCGACGCCCTTTGGTAAAGCGTCTCAAGCACCTGATCGGACACGCGACCGGCCAAGTTGATCCGCCCTGACAGTCCCGCTTGCCGAATACGGTCCTCCAGCGCGTCGGAATGACCCTTTTCCCAAGGGTTTCCGACGATTTCAGCCCGCCATTCCAGATCGGCAATCCTTGCCAATGCATCGATCAGAACGTCATGGCCCTTGCGCGGATGCAGGATCCCGACCGACAGGATCAGGGGCGGGCTTTCCGGCGCGACAGGCGTATCAGGGGCCAGCAGGTCAATGCCGGGCAAGGCCACATGAATCCGTGCCGCATCGACATCGTAACGCTCTGTCAGGATCGCCCGCGTATGCGGGCTGGGAACAAGGATCTGCTCTGCATGGCGCAGGTTGTCGCGTTCGGTCCGCCACAGGTGATCCTGCACATCCTGCGGCAGGCCGCTTTCCAGTGCCAGCGGATGATGCACAAGCGCCACGATGGGCGCCTTGATCAGACCCACCTGCAAAGGGTCCAGCGCGCCGAAGGCCAGACCGTCGATGATCACGGGGCAGGTTGCGGGCAGCGCCTGCAAGGCGCGCATCGCCGCGTCCATCTCTTGCGGGGACGGAAATGGGAAACTGTCGGGCAAGGCGACAAGCTGCATGTCGCGCCCTGCAGCGCGCAATTCCGCAAGCAGCCGCCGATCATAGATATAGCCGCCGGTCACTGTGTTGATATCGCCGGGGACGGCCAGGGCGGCTGCGATCATGGGGGGTCCGTTGCTGGAATGTGCAGATGTTCAGATCCCGCAAGCCTAGGGCTGCAACCGGGACAGGCAAGCCCCGATTGCGCGGCAGGCCGGGATTGCCGAAATGCCCCCGGCCCGTTTGCCCCCTCAGGCGCGCAACCGCAGGCCTTCGGGGTCGAAGGGCGGTTTGTCCAGCACGGTCGCTGGTGTGTCCAGCCCCAGAATCGAGACCATGACCCTGTCGCCCGGCCTGGCCATGCCTGCCTTGAGATAGGCAATGGCCAACGATTTGCCGACCGAAAAGCCATAGCCGCCCGAGGATACCTGGCCCAGCGGGGTGCCGTCGCTGAGGAAAACCGGCTCGCCCCCCCATGCATCGGCACCATCGGTCTGGATCTCGAGCATCGTGATCACATCGCGCGGCGGCAGGGCGGCAATAGCTTCCCAAGCCGCCTTGTTCAGGAACGGTTTGTCCGCCTTCACAAGTCGGTCCAAGCCGGATTCCTGCGGCCAGTATTCGGGGCTGTAGTCACGCCCCCAGGACCCATAGCCCTTTTCGATCCGCAGGCTGGCAAGGGCGCGGCTGCCGACCGGACCGGCGCCGACCTCGCGGCCAGCATCCAGAAGGGCTGCGTAAAGCTTGACCTGATCACTCGCGGCGCAGTGCAACTCCCACCCAAGATCGCCGGTAAAGCTGACACGCAACGCGACGCAGGGCACACCCGCCACCGATATGCGGGCCGACGACATGAAGGGAAAGGCGTCATTGGTCAGATCCGCATTCGTCAGGCGCCCCAGAAGGTCGCGCGCCTTGGGGCCAGCCACGTTGAACCCGCAGGTCGTGTCAGTCAGGCTTTCGAAGGTGGTGCCATCGGGCAGCGGGATCGCCCGGAAGAATCGCTGATGGAACCGTTCGGCCATGCCCGATCCGATCACCCAGAACTCCTGCTCGCCCAGGCGCGTGACGGTGAAATCGCCCGCGATACCACCGCGCACGCCGATCAGCGGCGTCAGGCAGGACCGGCCGATGCGCGTGGGCATCCGGTTGGCGAACAGCGCGTTCAACCACTCCTCGGCACCCGGTCCGGCCACGCGGTATTTGGCGAAATTCGAGATGTCGATGATCCCGGCCTTGTCGCGCAGCATACGCGCCTCGCGGCCCACGGGGCCAAACCAGTTCTGGCGCGTGAAGCCATAAGTCTCCTCCTGGGGTTCGCCCGTCGCGGCAAACCACAGCGGATGTTCCCAGCCGTAGTTCAGGCCAAAGACCGCGCCCATGTCCTTTTGCATCGCATAGGCCGGGCGGCAGCGCATGGGGCGGCCTGCCGCACGTTCTTCCGTCGGGAAATGGATCTTGAAGCGATGGGCATACTGATCCTCGACCCGCGCACGGGTAAAGGCCTTGTCGGCCCAATGGCCAAAGCGGGCCATGTCCCAGTTGAACATGTCCAGCAGCGGCTCGCCCTCGACGATCCATTCGGCAGCCAGCTTGCCCAGACCACCGGATTGCGAGAAACCGGGAATGATCCCGCAGCAGCAGAAATACCCCCGCATTTCAGGCACCGGGCCAAACAGGGCCGAACTGTCGGGCGACCAGATCATCGGGCCGTTGATGACCCGCTTGATCCCGGCCTGCCCGACAGCGGGAACGCGCGCGATGGCCCGCAGCATGTTGGGCTCGATCCGGTCAAGGTCATCGGCGAACAGCTCGTGACCAAATCCTTGCGGCGTGCCATCTTCGGCCCAGAAGCGCATGTCGCGCTCATAGGCGCCGACCAGCAGGCCAAGCCCCTCCTGGCGCAGGTAATATTCACCGTCACGATCCGCGACCGAGGGCAGACGCCGCCCAAGCGCGGCAACCTCGGCAATGGTTTCGGTGACGAAATACTGATGTTCGGTCGGCATCAGGGGCAAGGACAGGCCCGCCATCTGCGCCACTTCGCGCGCCCAGAGACCGGCCGCGTTGATCACCCAAGGCGTGCGGATATCGCCGCGTTCCGTACGCACGATCCAGGTGCCGTCGGGTTGTGCCTCGGTCCCTGTGACCGGGGTGAAACGATGGATCGACGCGCCCAGCGCCCGCGCACCGGCGGCATAGGCATGGGTAACACCCGAGGGGTCCACGTTGCCGCCGTCGGGTTCGTACATGATGCAGCGGATCCCGTCGAAATCGACCAGCGGATGCAGCCGCTCTGCCTCGGTGCGCGACACCTCGTGGAAATTCATGCCATAGCGGCGTGCACGCGCCGCCTGGATGCGCAGCTGATGTTCACGCGCCTCTGTCTGCGCCAGATACAATGATCCGGGCTGGAAGATCCCGCAACCCTGACCTGTCTCGGCCTCGAGCGTCTTGTAAAGCTGCATCGTGTAATGCTGGATGCGGCTGATGTTGGTGATGTCGTGCAGACCGTGGATGTTGGCGGCTGCATGCCATGTCGACCCCGAAGTCAGTTCGGACCGTTCCAGCAGGACCGCATCGGTCCAGCCCTTCTGCGCAAGATGGTAAAGGATCGAACAGCCCACGAGCCCGCCGCCGATGACGACGGCAGGGGCGTGGCTTGGCAGGGGCTTTGCCGTGGTATTGGCCTGTATGGTGCTCATGGTTCGTCCTGTCCGATGTCCTGCTTGCGGTTGGCGACATAGGCCTCCAGCTCTTCGCGGATGGCCGGGTCTATGGCGGGTTCTTCGTAATCGCGCAGCGCTTGCTGCCAGATGCCCGTCGCGCGATGCAGCGCGTCATGCGATCCGGCCGCCTCCCATGCGCCATGGTTGGTCCAGTCCGACAACAGCGGGCGGTAAAAGGCGGTCTCGTAGCGTTCCATCGTGTGGGGACTGCCGAAGAAATGCCCGCCCGTGGGAACAGCCGCGATGGCATCAAAGCCAAGTTCACCCTCGGAGGCATCGAAGGGGCGAAGGATTTCCATCATGTTCTGCAGGATCTCGACATCCAGAACCAGCTTTTCGAAACTGGCCGTCAGACCGCCCTCCAACCAGCCGGCCGCGTGATAGATCAGGTTCGCGCCCCCCATCACGGCACCCCATGTCGCCATCGAGGTTTCGTAAGCCGCCTGCAGGTCGCAAGCGTTCGAGGCATTGGAATTCGAACTGCGGTAGGGCAGGCCGTAGCGCCGCGCGAGCTGCCCTGCGATCACATTGGCCCGCGTGTTTTCCGGCGTGCCAAAGGCAGGTGCGCCGGACCGCATGTCCACGTTCGACGTGAAAGCCCCGTACATGACCGGCGCGCCGGGGCGCACCAGTTGCGTCAGCGTGATGCCGAACAGCGCCTCGGCATTCTGCTGGGCCAGTGCCGCGGCAAGTGTCACAGGCGTCATCGCCCCCATCAAGGTGAAGGGGGTGATCGTGACAGGCTGCCCGTGTTCGGCCATGGCGATCAGGCCCTCGCCCATCTCCTGATCAAACAAACGGGGCGAGTTCACGCTGATGATCGTGATGACGCCGGGATCGCTGGCGATCTGGTCCATCGTGATCCCGCGCGAAATGGCCATCATGCGGATACCGTCCATCGCACGTCCGCGACCGATCGCCGTGCAGTGATAGGTCATATCGGACAGCGTCAGGTTCGCCATGTAGCAATCAAGATGGCGGGTATTCGACGGCAACTCCTGCGGCGCGGCCACTTGGTTGCCGATCATGTGGATCGCGTTGAAATGCTGCGCGAGGCGGATGAAATCCTTGTAGTCGGCCATGTTGCCCGGCCGCCGCCCCCGCAAGGCGTCATGCACATTGGGCGGCCCCGCCACCAGGCCGAAATTCAGCGCACGCCCCCCGAATGTCAGCCGCCGGGCGGGATTGCGCGGGGTCAGGGTAAAGCTGCGTGGCACCGTGGCCAGCGCCGCATTCACGATCGCTTCGTCGATGCGCACGATGCCCGTGTCACGATCAACCAGCGCGCCCGCTTGTTCGAACAGCGCCATGACCTTTTCACCATCCACACGAATGCCAAGTTCGGACAGGATGCGGATAGAGGTCGCATGCAGCCTGTCCATGGCCTCGGGGTCGGCCATCTCAAGCGGAGCATAAGGATTTTCAACGTTGCGCCATGGCAATTGGGACAGCCCGCTGCCCGTACGCGCCGCTTTTCCACGCCGCCCGCCGCTGCGCCGCTCTTCGGTCATCGGGGGTCCTTTCCTTGACCAGCCATGCCCTGAACGCGCCAATACGCTCAACAGGCAAGACCCAAGATAGACGGGGGCAGACAGGGGTGCATATGGATGTTTCGGGGTCTTGCCATAAATAAAACGTTGTCATGGGCGCGATGGCGCGCGAAAGATGCCCGCACCGGCAGCAGCGCGAGCGACGAGGGCTTCATGACAAGACCGCCACCGCCCCTGAACCTGATCCGCGCCTTCGAAGCCTCGGCCCGGCACTTGAGCTTCACGAAGGCTGCGGGGGAACTGGGCTATACCCAGGCGGCCATCAGTGGTCAGGTCCGGGCGCTGGAGCAGTATGTGGGGCGCGATCTGTTCCTGCGCCATGCGCGCAGCCTGCAACTGACCGAGGTGGGATCGGCCTTTCTGCCGACGCTGCGGCAAGCGCTGGCCCAGATCGATGCGGCAACCGATGCCATAGCCTCGGGCGGGCGGGACCGGACGGTCATGGTGGCCTGCCCCGTCAGCCTGGCCGAGAACTGGTTGCCGCAAGCTGTTGCCAGCTTTCATGCAGCACATCCCGACATCGAGGTCACGATCCACGGCACCGTCTGGGAAACCGGCGAAGACCCGATCGCGGATCTGACCATCTCGGTCTGTCGTCATGACGAGGTTCCACCGGGGGCAAGACGGCTGTGGCCCGAAACCCTGTCCCTGGTCTGTGCGCCTGCGCTGGCAGATCGTTGCAGGCATCTGGCGGATCTTGCAACGCTCCCGCGTGTTCTGGTGTCCGGACGGCAAGAATACTGGTCGCTTCTGGCCGACGCAGGCAATGATCCTGCCTTGGGTCAGGTCGATCTGGCGTCGGGCGCGCAATTCCGCTCGAACAGCTCCAACGTTGCGCTGGAACTGGCGGTTCAGGGTCTGGGCATCACCATCGCCGTGACATCGCTTGCAAGGCTCTACCTTGACCGGGGCTTGCTGGTCGAACCCTTCACCCTGCGCCCCGAAAGCCCCTGGGCCTATTTCGTCGCACCCGGAAGCACGCGGCGCACCAGTGCGGTCAGCCGGATGATGGCGCATCTTCTGCAATGCGGTGCTGCCAACACCCCCTGAGGGCGCTGGCTGAGGGGGCCGGATCCGTTGCGGCGGCTCGCTATCGCAGCTGGGCGATGACCGCGATGGCGACCACCGCCAGCATCGACAGCGCCATTCCGATGTTGATCAGGGAATGACTACGCTCGGACAGGTCAAGCCGGTGCAGCGTGACCCCCGCCATCAGCCACAGGAAATGAATGGGGATCCAGATCGCATTCATGATCAGGAACTTGATCGCCACCTCCAGGGCATAGCTGTCCGGCAGGAAGGCAAACCCGGTGAACAGGGCGGTGTTCACGGCATAGGCCTTGGGATTGACGATCTGAAGCAGCAGGCCACCCCCGACACCGGGGGGGCGTGCCCGCTCGATAAAGGCCACGCGGTTACCGGCAAAGGCGATGCGAAACGCAAGATAGGCCAGATAGGAAAAGGACAGCGCGAAAAGGATCGTGCGGATGCGCGGGTCCGCCAGGACAAGTGCGGCAAGCCCGCTGACCACGGCAATCGCCACAAGGTTGGTGCCCAGAAACAAGCCCAGAACATACCGCGAGCCCGCCTTGAAGCCAAAGCCGGATCCGACCCCTGCCGTGGACAGGACACCGGGACCGGGGGTGATGATCAGGAAGAAGACGGCGGCGACGAATGCAAACATGGCCGAACCCTAGATGCAGTTTCACCGCTTCGCAATTCCGCTGGCACAGGGCCGCGGCTTTTGTTTCTGTGCGATTGTCGAGGCAGCAGGGCCGATTGACAAGCCGGGTGCCCCATGGCCACCTCGGCGCGCAGCAAGGGGGTGGGGTATGCAGGATTTCGACCTTGTCGTCGTGGGCGCAGGTATCGTGGGGACCGCTTCGGCGCTTTGGGCGCAGAAACGCGGTTTGAAGGTTCTGCTCTGCGATCCGAACCCGCCGGGGTCCGGGACCAGTTTCGGCAATGCCTGCACGCTTGCGACCTATGCGGTGATGCCGGTGAACAGCCCCGCCGTGCTGCGCGCCCTGCCACGGCTGCTGTCGCGCGGCGACAGCCCGCTGTCGGTTGACCTGATGCATGCGCTGCGCCATCCGCTGTGGATGTTGTCGTTCCTGGCCAACTGCCGGGCAGCCCGGTCCGATCATATCGCGCGGCAGCTGGGCGCGTTGATGGGCCATGCAGATGCAGGGCTGAACCCGCTGATCGCAGAGGCCGGGGCCGAGGATCTGATCGTCGACCGGGGGCAATTGACGGTCTGGTCCACCAAGGAGGCCGCAGAGGGTGACAAGGCCGGGCTGGCCTTCCGCAAATCCCTTGGCATCCCGTTCGAGGTGCTTGGCCCTCGGGATACCCTCGCCCTGGAACCGGGCCTGCGCCTGCCGATCCATGGGGCCGTTCACTATTCCGCCGCGCGGTCGGTGCGGGACCCGCAAGAGCTGATCAACAGGATGCACCGTCGCTTTCTGGCGCTTGGTGGCCAGTGGCGGCAAGACAGGGTGAGCGAGACACGCGCCTACGAGACATCTGTCGAAGTCGTCCTTGGCGATACCCGAATCGAGGCCGCGCGCGTGGTCATCGCGGCGGGGGCGCATGCCGGATCGGTCAGGGGTTCGGGCGCGGAAAACCTGCCCTTGGGCACAGAAAGGGGCTATCACCTGATCTTTGCCGGGGACGCGCACCGGATCACCCGGCCCGTGGGCTGGGCCGAGGGGGGATTTTATGCCACGCCCATGGCGCAAGGCCTGCGGCTGGCCGGAACCGTCGAGATCGCAAGCCTTCGCGCACCGGAAAACCGTGGTCGCCTGGCCTATATCGCACGAAAAGGGGCCGAGATGCTGGGCCCGCTGCCGCCACCGGACAGCCATTGGCTGGGTTTCCGGCCCACCATGCCCGACAGCATGCCCGTGATCGGGCATGCCCCGCATTCCGACCGGATCATCCATGCTTTCGGGCATCAGCACCTGGGTCTGACGCTTGGCGGCATCACCGGGCGGATCGTGGCGGACCTTGCCGAAGGGCGCATGCCCAATCTGCCGATTGCAGCCTTTGCCCCGAACCGGCGCTTCGTCTGATACCCGGGCGACGTCACGCCTGCACGATCATCACACCGCATGAATGGCCGCTCCTTTGGTGTGCGGCTTTGCCGACGGGTGTGCGCGGCAAGCTTGCGTGAATTCGATGGCAGGCACTGGCCACGCGGCCTGACCCCTTGGACTGACACAGATCAAGGCATCCCGTCTCATGCCCGGTTAGGTTCACGGGGTGAGGTACGTACGAGTTCCCTGCTCGAAGGTCCGAAACATGAAAAACCAATCAGATCAGCCCGTGAAACATCCGACGCCTTGCGGTGTCGTGCATGCAGTGCGCGGCGCGGTTGTGGATGTGGTCTTTGCAGAGACCGACCTGCCACGGATCAATTCGGCCCTGATCGTCGAGTGGGACAGACCCACGCCGCTGATCCTCGAGGTGCACAGCCATCTTGACCAGAGCACGGTGCGCGCCGTTGCGTTTCAATCCACCGCCGGTCTGGCCCGTGGCGTTTCGGTCCATGCCACAGGCGGGCCTGTGACCGTGCCGGTCGGCAAGGCCGTGCTTGGTCGGGTTCTGGATGTCGTGGGCGAGCCGCAGGACAATGGCGCCCCGCTGCCCCCGGACACACCGCGCCGATCCATCCATGCGCCGCCGCCGGCCCTGCATTCCCAGACACGCACCACGGATGTCTTTGAAACGGGGGTCAAGGTCATCGACCTGCTGACCCCCATGGCACAGGGCGGCAAGGCCGCGATGTTCGGTGGCGCGGGTGTGGGCAAGACCGTTCTGGTGATGGAACTGATCCGCGCAATGGTCGAAAAATATCAAGGAATCTCGGTCTTTGCGGGCATCGGGGAAAGATCGCGCGAGGGCCACGAGTTGTTGACCGAGATGCAGGGGTCCGGCGTGCTTGAACGTACCGTTCTGGTCTACGGACAGATGAACGAACCACCCGGCGCGCGCTGGCGCGCGGCGCTGACGGCACTGACCGTGTCGGAATATTTCCGTGACCATCAGCACAGGAATGTCCTGTTGCTGATGGATAATGTCTTTCGCTTCGTTCAAGCCGGGGCCGAGGTATCAAGCCTGCTTGGCCGCATGCCGTCGCGCGTGGGCTATCAGCCGACACTTGCGACCGAAGTCGCCCGGCTTCAGGAACGCATCGCCTCGGTCGCGGGGTCGGCGGTGACTGCGATCCAGGCGGTCTATGTGCCTGCGGACGATTTCACCGATCCGGCCGTCACGACGATTTCAAGCCATATGGATTGCGTGATCGTTCTGAGCCGCGCACAGGCGGCCGAAGGCTTCTATCCGGCCATCGACCCGCTGGCCTCGTCCTCGATCCTTTTGGATCCTTTGGTCGTGGGACAGACCCATTACGAGATCGCCGAGGCCGTCCGTCAGGCCTTGGCCCGGTTTCGCGAACTGGCCGACATCATCTCGCTTCTGGGGGTCGAGGAGTTGAGCACGGCGGACAGGCTGCTGGTCAAGCGTGCGCGGCGATTGCAGCGTTTCCTGACCCAGCCCTTCATGGTGACCGAGGCATTTACGGGCACCAAGGGGGCCAGTGTTCCGCTGGCCGACACGCTGGCGGGCTGCCGGGCCATCCTGGACGGTGTGGCCGACGACTGGTCGGAAAGCGCACTCTACATGGTCGGCACGATCGAGGACGCAAGACGAAAGAATGCCGCGCAAACGGCATCCACCGCAGGGCATGCGGCATGAGGTTGCGGATCATGACGCCCCTGTCCGTCATCGTGGATGCGCAGATCGACAGCCTGCGCGCCGAGGATGCAAGCGGCAGCTTCGGTGTGCTGTCGGGCCATGCCCCGTTTCTGACCGCCCTTGCGGTGTCGATCGTCAGTTGGCGACAGGACGATGCGGAACGGTTCTGCGCCCTGCGCGGCGGGGTGATGACCGTAAGCCGTGCAGAAAATCACGACACCTTGGTCAACATCGCCACGCGCGAGGCGGTGACAGGGGACGATCTTGCCATTCTTGACCGTCAGGTGCTGGCGCGGTTCCAGACGGATGAGGACCGCGAACGGACAGAGCATGTCGAAACCGTCCGCCTGCAACTGCATGCCATACGCCGCATGATCAGCCGCCTGAAACCCGGCGCAAACGCGGGAGAATTCCAATGACGCAAGCCCCCCCGCCAAAACCGGAGGACGACCCGCTGGTGCGCGAGACACAAAAGCGGCGCGACCGGCGCGACCGCTGGCTGCGCGAGGGCGACATGTCCGTGGGTCGCCGACTGGCGCAGATCGGGATCCTTGGCTGGATTTTGGTCATCCCCACGCTTGCGGGGCTTTTTCTGGGGCGCTGGCTGGATGCCCGCCTGTCCAGCGGGATTTTCTGGACCGCCCCCTTCATGCTGCTGGGTCTTTGCCTTGGCGGCTGGACCGCCTGGAAATGGATGAACGCGCGATGAACATGACCCAGACATTTCCCCTTGTCCTGACCCTGCCGCTTTGCTTCGCCGGTGGTTTGCTGCTGGGGTTCGCCTATTTCCGTGCCCTGCACTGGACGACCACGTTGATCGTCAACGGCGGCAGCCCGGTTCTGGCGCTGTCCCTGTCCCTTGGGCGGCTGATCATGATCGGGGTCGGCTTCTACCTTGCGGTGCTGCTGGGCGGCCTTGCCCTTCTGGCCGCACTGGCGGGCGTTCTGACGGTGAAAGCCATGATACTGCGACATGACAGGGGGAAGCAGCCGTGAATTCACCGCTTGATTCCACCATCCTGTTCCAGCTTGGCCCGGTTCCCATTGCCCAATCCGTCGTCACGACCTGGGTGATCATGGCGGTGCTGGTGCTGGGCGCGGCGCTGCTGACGCGCAGGCTTGATGCGGTGCCAAGCAGGCGACAGGCCGCGCTGGAACTGTTTGTGGCAACACTGGACACACAGATCGCCGAAACCACGGGGGCCAGACCCGCAGCTTACCGGGCGTTCATCGGCACGCTTTTCCTCTTCATTCTGGTGGCCAACTGGTCATCCCTGGTGCCGGGGGTTGCCCCGCCCACGGCGCAGCTTGAAACCGATGCAGCACTGGCGATCATCGTCTTTTTCTCGGTGATCTGGTTCGGCGTGCGCGTCGGCGGTGTCGGCGGCTATCTTAGGTCCTTCGCCACCCCCAACCCCCTGATGATCCCGCTGAACATGCTGTCCAGCGTGACACGCATCTTTTCGATGTTCGTGCGCCTGTTCGGAAATGTGATGAGCGGCGTTTTCGTCATCGGCATCGTTGCCTCTCTGGCTGGTCTGCTGGTGCCGATCCCGCTGATGGCGCTCGACCTGCTGACCGGGCTGGTACAGGCCTATATCTTCGCGGTCCTCGCAATGGTCTTCATCACCTCCGCCGTCGAGACCGGCAAAGCCCGCAGCACCGATGCAGGTTCGGCCAATTCCCCAACCGAAAAGGATATTTGATGGACTATCTCAGCCTTGTCAGCATTGTCTGCGCAGCCTTCACCGTGGCTTTTGGTGCGATAGGTCCCGCCTTGGCGGAAGGTCGCGCCGTCGCCGCCGCGATGGACGCCATCGCGCGCCAACCCGAGGCGGCGAACACGATCTCGCGCACGCTTTTCGTGGGCCTGGCCATGATCGAAACGACGGCCATCTATTGCCTGGTGATCGCGCTGCTGCTGCTTTTCGCCAACCCGCTGCTGGCGTGACCGCATGACGATCGACTGGTGGACCCTTGGATTGCAGGCCGTCAACGTCCTGATCCTTGTCTGGCTGCTGTCCCGCGTGTTCTGGCGGCCGGTGGCGGATGCCATCGCCAGACGGCAGGACAAGGTTGAAACCATGTTGAATGACGCGCAAGCCACGCAAGCCAAGGCCGATGACATGCTGGCCGAGGTCGTGGCCGCGCGGGACGGGATGGCAGCGGAACGCAACACACTGCTGAGCGAGGCCGCCCTGCAGGCCGAGGGCGCGGCCAAGGCAGCCTTGCAAGAGGCGGCAGCAAAGGCCCAGGCCATGCTGAAAGCCGCAGAGCTTGAAAGCGTGCATGTCAACGACGCAAACCGTGTGGCCGCAGCAGCGCAATCGGCTGAACTGGCCGTGGACATTGCCCGCAAGCTTCTGGCGCGGCTGGGTGCCGGAAAAGCAAATACAGCGTTTCTCGATCTGCTGATCGACGCAATAGAGGCGCTGCCGGCACAGGACAGGGCGGCCCTGACGGCAACGGCGGGCGGTCTGGATCTGATCAGCGCGACCGATCTGGACAGTGCAACCAGGATGCGGATCGAAACGGCCGTCGCGGCGGCGCTCGATGCGCAGCCACGGCTGAATTTCCACACGGACCCCGCGCTGATCGCCGGGTTCGAACTGCGGACCCGGCATTTCGTGCTGCACAGCAGCTGGGCCGCGGATCTGGACGCCATACTGAAGGATCTCAAGGATGCGGCCTGACACCAAGGACTGGCTGACCGGTGCGCGCGAGGTTCTGGAACGCACGACGCTTGGACCCAGGGCGGAACACAGGGGTCGCGTGGAAGAGATCGCCGACGGGGTCGCGATGATCTCGGGGCTGCGGGATGTGCGGCTGGACGAGGTGCTGCGCTTCGAGGGTGGGCAGTTCGGGTTTGCGCGGGTGCTGAACCCGGATCTCGTGGGCTGTGTGCTTCTGGACGCGGCGACCAGGGTCGAGGCGGGCGACATGGTCTTCGGCACCGGCGAGGTTGTCAGCGTGCCGGTCGGAGAGGCGCTGCTGGGCCGGATCGTCGACCCCCTTGGCCGCCCGCTTGATCGCAAGGGCCCGGTTCTGGCCGAGGCACGCTGGCCCATCGAACGCCCGGCCCCTTCGGTCATCGAACGTGATCTTGTGACGGAACCCGTGCAAACCGGAATCGTCGTGGTGGATACGCTCTTTCCGCTTGGCCGTGGCCAGCGCGAACTGATCGTGGGCGACCATTCGACCGGCAAGACCACTCTGGCCATCGACACGCTGATCGCGCAGCGCGACAGCGACATGATCTGCATCTACGTGGCCGTCGGGCAAAAGACCTCCAGCGTGCGCCGGGCCATCGATGCCTTGCAGGCGGAAGGTGCGTTCGATCGCTGCATCGTCCTTGTGGCCTCTGCGGCCTCTGCGCCGGGTCTGCAATGGATCGCCCCCTATGCCGGCATGAGCATGGCCGAATATTTCCGCGATCAGGGGCAACATGCGCTGGTCGTGATCGACGATCTGTCCAAACACGCCGCCACCCACCGTGAAATCGCCCTGCTGACCCGCCAGTCACCGGGGCGCGAGGCTTTTCCGGGCGATGTGTTCTACATCCATGCCCGCCTGCTGGAACGGGCGGCCAAGCTGTCCCCGGCGCGCGGCGGCGGGTCGCTCACGGCCTTGCCCATTGCCGAAACCGTTGCGGGCAACCTTTCGGCCTTCATCACGACCAACCTGATCTCGATCACCGACGGGCAAATCGTGCTGGATGCACCGTTGTTTCATCAGGGCCAGAAACCCGCCGTCGATGTGGGGCTGAGTGTCAGCCGCGTCGGCGGCAAGACACAGACGCGGATGCTGCGCGAGGCCGCGGGATCGCTGCGTCTGGACTATGCGCAGTTTCTGGAACTCGAGGTGTTCAGCCGCTTCGGCGCGATGCCCGAGGACCGTGTGCGCCAGCAACTGACGCGGGGCGAACGGATCCGCAGGATCCTGCGTCAGCCCCCGCATCGCCCTTTCCGTCTGGCCGATGAGGTCGCATTGCTGCTGGCCGTGCAAACCGGCGCACTGGATGCGCTGCCCCCCGAAGCTGTGGACGCTTTTCAGGCGCGGCTTGCCGCAGCGCTGGACAGCGAGGCGGCAGATATCCTTCAGAGCATTGCGCAGACCGGAACGCTCGACACGGCAGCGCGCGAGGCGCTTGTCGCGGTGCTCTCTCGTTTTGCCGGCTCTCTTTGTGAAGATACGCCGGGGGGCGAGGCATCTTCCAAAGACGCGACGGACCGGGCGCCATGACCGCACGATTGGCCGAGATCAGTGCGCGGATTGCCGGGGTGCGCCAGCTTGGGGCCGTCGTGAACGCCATGAAGGGCATCGCGGCCGGCCGCGCGCGGGTTGCACGTACGCAGGTCCAGGCGGTCGATGGCTATGCAACAACCATTGCGAGGGCGATGGCGCATGCCCTCGGGCCGGACAGTTCGATGATACATGCCGAATCCAGTGCTGATTCCGGCAAGCTTGGCCTGCTCGTCTTTTGTGCCGAACAGGGATTTGCCGGGGCCTTTACCGAGCGTGTGATCGACAGCATCGCAGCGGAGCTTGAGCCCGACAGGTTGTTCCTGATCGGAACCCGCGGCCTTTCCATCGCGGCCGCCCGCGGGATCGTGCCTGCCTGGACCACGGCCATGCCCTCGCACAGTCCCGGGATTCCCAAGCTTGCCGACAGGATCACGAAAGCGATTTTTGCGATGGTCGGCGAGGAACGGATCGACCGGCTTGATGTGGTCTTTACCGGATCGGATCACGGGCGCCCGACCATCATGCGGCAATCCCTGTTTCCCATCGACATGTCGCATTTTCCCAAGGAAGGCGGGGCGCGCCCGCTGATGCAGATCCCGATTGACGGGCTCATCGATTCGCTTGGCCGCGAATACCTGCACGCCCTGATCTGCAAGGCGGCGCTTCACGCCTTCGCCGCCGAGAACGAAGCACGTATGGAAGCCATGTCCGCTGCGGGCAGCCAGATCGCGCGCGAGCTTGACACCTTTCAGGCCTTGCTGCGCCAGGTCCGGCAGGAGGACATCACGGCCGAGATCATCGAACTTGGCGCAGCCGCGCGAAATGCGCTTGGTCACTGAAAAGGTCGCAACCCTGCCCCGCGCATGGGCGATCCATCCCGATGTGACCGCGCCCGGCCAGGCAAGGCGCCCGGTTGATCCGGACGGTCACACGCAAGACCTGACCTGATATTCCGGTCCCTGCGCAACATCTGCATTCGAGGATCAGTGGTGAGCCGTGCAGGATTCGAACCTGCGACCCACTGATTAAAAGTCAGTTGCTCTACCAACTGAGCTAACGGCCCACTAAGCCGCGCTTCTAGAAAGACCCGGGCATAGGGTCAACCCCGAAAATCGACCTTTCTTTCCAGCATACTGGAATAACGCTGCGGGCAAGAGTATATGCGCGCCATGAAAGCGGACATGACAACGGGCTTGCCCTTCATGAAGATGCACGGGTTGGGTAATGACTTTGTCGTTCTCGATGCGCGCAGCCATGGCTTGGGCAGTTCCGCCGCCGATGGGTTCGGGCTGTCGGAATCACTTGTCACCGCCATCGCCGACCGTCATCGCGGTATCGGTTTCGACCAGCTTGCCGTGATCTCGGACACCGGCGCAGGCGACGCACATCTGACCTTCTACAATGCCGACGGATCGACATCGGCCGCCTGTGGCAACGCGACACGCTGCATCGCGCGCTTCCTCATGGATGAGACCGGGACAACGGACCTGACCCTGACCACAGACCGCGGCATGCTGCGGGCGGTGGATGCCGGACAGGGCCTGACATCGGTCAACATGGGCCAGCCGCAACTGGACTGGTCCGAGATTCCGCTGGCCGGTCCGATGGACACGCTGCAACTGCCCATCGAGGGTGCGCCGACAGCCACCGGCATGGGCAACCCGCATTGCACCTTTTTCGTGCCCGATGCCGAGGTTGTCGATCTGGCCGCGCGCGGCGCGCAGATGGAACATCATCCGCTGTTTCCGCAACGGACGAACGTGCAGTTCGCCTCGGTTCTGGGGCCCGACCACCTGCGGATGCGGGTCTGGGAACGTGGCGTGGGGGTCACCCTGGCCTCGGGGTCGTCGTCCTGCGCCACCGCGGTGGCCGCGGCGCGGCGCGGGCTGACGGGGCGGCGGGTCACGATCTCGCTGGATGGCGGCGACCTTGTGGTAGAGTGGCGCGAGGATGGCGTCTGGATGACCGGCGCGACCATGCACGTGGCCTCTGGCCATCTGACACCAGCTTTCCTGGACAGTGTCCAATGACCCTGCAGCCACCTAAATTCGCCACTTTCGGTTGCCGCCTGAACGCCTATGAGACAGAGGCGATGAAGGATCTGGCGACGCAGGCGGGCCTGTCCGGTGCGGTGATCGTGAACACATGCGCCGTGACCTCGGAAGCCGTGCGCAAGGCACGCCAGGAGATCCGCCGCCTGCGCCGCGAAAACCCGGATGCGCGCCTGATCGTCACCGGCTGCGCCGCGCAGACCGAGCCCGAGACATTCTCGACCATGCCGGAGGTGGATCTGGTCATCGGGAATACCGAGAAGATGCAACCCGAGACATGGACGCGCCTGTCCCCCGATTTCATCGGACAGACAGAACGCGTGCAGGTCGATGACATCATGAGCGTGACGGAAACCGCGGGTCACCTGATCGACGGATTCGGCACAAGGTCGCGCGCCTATGTGCAGGTGCAGAACGGGTGCGATCACCGCTGCACCTTCTGCATCATTCCTTACGGGCGCGGCAATTCCCGCTCGGTCCCTGCTGGTGTGGTGGTGGACCAGATCAAGCGCCTGGTCGATTCCGGCTATAACGAGGTGGTCCTGACCGGGGTCGACCTGACAAGCTGGGGCGCCGATCTGCCAGCCACGCCCAAGCTGGGCGATCTGGTCATGCGGATCCTGCGCCTTGTCCCCGACCTGCCCCGGCTGCGCATCAGCTCCATCGATTCCATCGAGGTCGACGATAACCTGATGCAGGCCATCGCAACCGAGCCCCGCCTGATGCCGCATCTGCACCTGTCCTTGCAGCATGGCGATGACCTGATCCTCAAGCGGATGAAACGCCGGCACCTGCGCGACGATGCAATCAGTTTTACCGAAGAAGCCCTGTCTCTGCGCCCGGACATGACATTCGGCGCGGATATCATCGCAGGATTTCCCACGGAAACCGAAGCCCATTTCCAGAACTCGCTGCGCCTGGTGGAAGACTGCAACCTGACATGGCTGCATGTCTTTCCCTATTCGCCACGCCCCGGCACACCCGCCGCGCGGATGCCGCAAGTCCGGGGTCCGGCGATCAAGGACCGCGCCGCCAGGCTGCGCGCGGCCGGCGATGCGCGCGTCATGACCCATCTTCACCAGCAGATCGGCCTGACCCATCGCGTCTTGTTGGAAAACCCGCATATGGGCCGGACAGAGCAGTTCACCGAAGTCGCATTCGACAGTCCCCAGGCCGAAGGTCGGATCGTCAGCGCAACGATCATCGGCATCCAGGGCACACAACTGGTCGCCCGGGCCTGATCGGTTTCTTCTTGCCTGAAATATCCTCGGGGGGAGTCCCGCAGGGACCGGGGGGCAGACAGCCCCCCGCCTTGCCCGCTGGCCGGTTTACAGCCGCCCCGAACTGGGCCTACTGTCGCGCGGAACAGTCAGGAAGGACCCATTCCCATGAAACTCGTCTCGTCCCCCGCGTCACCTTTCGTGCGCAAGGTGCATGTGGTGCTGCATGAAACAGGCCAGCTTGCCGATGTCGCGGTGATGGGCGTCAAGACCTCGCCCGTGGCCACCGCCGCCGAGGTCGCAACCGCCAATCCGCTGGGCAAGATCCCGGCCTTGCTGCGCGAGGATGGGCCTGCGATCTACGACAGCCGTGTCATCACCCGTTTCCTCGATGCCCGCGCTGGCGGCAAACTGTACCCCGAGGCGCGCATCTGGGAGGTCCTGACGCTTGAGGCGACAGCCGACGGTATCATGGATGCAGCCGTTTCGATGACCTACGAGCGGCGCATCCGCCCGGAAGACAAGGTCTACGAACCCTGGATCGAGGCGCAATGGTCCAAGGTGTCGCGCGCACTCGATGCGTTGAACGAACGCTGGATGAGCCACCTGGAGGGACCGCTCTGCATGGGTCAACTGGCCGTGGGATGTGCGCTTGGCTATCTCGATTTCCGCCATGATGCGCGCCAGTGGCGCAAGGATCGCGGCGCGCTTGACGATTGGTATGCCGCCTTCTCGCAACGCCCCTCCATGCTGGCGACCGCGCCCGCCGACTAGGCGCTCATCCGCTTTCTGACGGTGACCAGGCCCAGAAAAAAGGCCCCGCGCAGCACGCACGGGGCCTTGTCTTTCGCATCGAGAGGCAAGTCAGAAGCGGAACGACAAACCAAGGTTCAGCGCGTTGCTGATCAACCGGGTGTTCAATGTGCCGCCGCCATCCAGATCCACCTTGTTGTCTGAAATGGTGAACTGGTATTCGCCAAATGCGGCCCAGCGGGCGTTCAGCTCGTAGGACGCGCCCGCGGTCAGACGCAGGGCCGGTCCGGTGAACTGATATCCATAGGTCCGGTTTCCATTCTCGGTCACATCGACATGGGGCACGGCGATGCCGATACCCGCCCCCAGATAGGGCGAGAACCGGTCGGCCCACTGGCCCGGCCAACGCTTCATCACGTTTGCCGTGGCGATGTTGTGCCCGTCCGTGAACTCGAGCCGATCAAATCCGACAGGCATCTCATCGGTCGGGGCATAGAACTTGGCATGGGTCACTTCGATCCCGTAGCCGATATTGTTCGGTTGCCACCACATTGCGCGAAGACCGTAATAGGGCGGCATCGAGAGAGACTTGCCATCCCAGCCGATATTCTCGTCAAAGGACGATCCATCGGCGCGCTGTCCGCTGACGCTGCTGTGCGGGGCGGTCTGCCAGCCGCCATAGACGCTGATCTCTGTTTCCGCCATCAGCGGCAGCGACGTGAGGACAAGGGCGGCAGCGGCGGCAACGGTCTTTTTCAGCATGGTGATATCTTTCAGGCCTCGGGCGGTGTCCGCATACTTACGATATTGTAACTAGTGGAATGCTAGCATAGCGACCCGCGTCCGGCGTCACAATATCACAGGGTTGCACCAAAAGTCGCAGTTTGTCACATGGGGCCATTGTCCGCTGGACGAGACGGGGTAGCCCCGCTACATACCGCGTCGGAAAGGCTGCGCTTGTCGCGGCCAGAACCTGTATACGGCCTGTTCGGCCCTGGAATGGAGAAAACCTCGTGTCACACGCAGAAGATCACGAAGGCACCCGCAGAGATTTCCTTTATTACGCCACCGCTGGCGCCGGTGCCGTAACTGCAGGTGCAGCCATCTGGCCGCTGGTCAACCAGATGAACCCTTCAGCAGACGTTCAGGCACTCGCATCGATTCGTGTCGATGTGTCCGGCGTCGAGCCCGGAACGCAGCTGACGGTGAAATGGCTGGGCAAGCCCGTGTTCATCCGTCGCCGCACGGAAGCCGAAATCGAAGAGGCGCGCGCCGTCGAACTGAGCCAGCTTCCCGATCAGAACGCGCAGAACCGCAATGACATGTCCCTGGACGCATCCGACCAGAACCGCTCGCTGGACGAAGCCGGCGAATGGCTGGTGATGATCGGCGTCTGTACTCACCTGGGTTGCGTGCCCATCGGTGACGGAGCGGGCGATTTTGGCGGCTGGTTCTGCCCCTGCCACGGGTCACATTACGACAGTTCGGGGCGAATCCGCCGCGGGCCGGCACCGCAGAACCTGTGGATCCCCGTCGCCGCCTTCGAAGACGAAACAACGATCAAGCTGGGTTAAAGGAAAAGCAACATGGCTGGAATTCCTCACGACCATTACGAACCGAAGACCGGTGGAGAGAAGTGGCTGCATTCGCGCCTGCCCATCGTGGCTTTGATCTATGATACGATCATGATCCCCACACCCAAGAACCTGAACTGGATGTGGATCTGGGGTATCGTCCTGACCTTCTGTCTTGCGATGCAGATCGTGACCGGCATCATCCTGGTCATGCATTACACGCCGCATGTCGATCTGGCCTTCGCCTCGGTCGAGCACATCATGCGGAACGTGAATGGCGGGCACATGCTGCGTTACCTGCATCAGAACGGCGCATCGCTGTTCTTTGTCGCCGTTTACCTGCACATCTTCCGTGGTCTCTACTACGGCAGCTACAAGGCCCCGCGCGAGATCACATGGATCATCGGCATGCTGATCTACCTGCTGATGATGGCGACCGCCTTCATGGGTTACGTTCTGCCCTGGGGCCAGATGTCGTTCTGGGGTGCAACCGTGATCACCGGCCTGTTCGGCGCGATCCCGTTCATCGGCGAGCCGATCCAGACCTGGTTGCTGGGCGGACCCGCCGTGGACAATGCCACGCTGAACCGCTTCTTCTCGCTGCATTACCTGCTGCCCTTCGTGATCGCAGCCCTGGTGGCCGTGCACATCTGGGCCTTCCACACGACCGGCAACAACAACCCCACCGGGGTCGAGGTGCGCCGCACGTCCAAGGAAGACGCCGCGAAGGACACGCTGCCCTTCTGGCCCTATTTCGTGATGAAGGACCTGTTCGCGCTGGCGCTGATCATGGTCGTCTTCTTCGCGATCGTCGGCTTCATGCCCAACTACCTGGGTCACCCCGACAACTACATCGAGGCGAATGCCCTGGCGACGCCGGCGCATATCGTGCCTGAATGGTACTTCCTGCCGTTCTACGCGATCCTGCGCGCCTTCACCGCCGATGTCTGGGTCGTGATGTTCGCAGACTGGATCACCGGCGGCATCATCGATGCCAAGTTCTTCGGTGTTCTGGCGATGTTCGGTGCGATCGCGGTCATGGCCCTGGCGCCCTGGCTGGACACCAGCCGTGTCCGTTCGGGCCGCTATCGTCCGATGTTCAAGTGGTGGTTCGCCCTGCTGTGCGTCGACTTCGTGGTGCTGACCTGGGTCGGCGCAATGCCCGCCGAGGAGCCCTATGCAACGATCTCGCTGATCGCCTCGGCCTACTGGTTCGCCTACTTCCTGGTGATCCTGCCGCTGCTGGGTGTCATCGAAAAGCCGCAGGCTGCGCCCGCGACGATCGAAGAAGACTTCAACGCGCATTACGGTGCGACGTCCGGCACCCCTGCCGAATAAGAAAGGAACAGGGATCATGATGAGAAAGATTGCGATTGCCGCAGTTGCTGCCCTGACCCTTTCGGGTGGGGCGGCGATGGCAGCCGGGGCCGCTGGCCATATCGAGGATGTGGACTTCTCGTTCGAAGGGCCGTTCGGCACCTTCGACCAGAACCAGCTGCAGCGCGGACTTCAGGTCTACACCGAAGTCTGTGCGGCATGCCACGGATTGAAGTTCGTGCCGCTGCGCACCCTGGCCGATGAAGGCGGGCCCCACCTGCCGGAAGACCAGGTGCGTGCCTATGCGACCCAGTTCGAGATTTTCGATCCCGAGCTGGACGATTTCCGCCCGCGCACCGAAACCGACCATTTCCCGGAATCGAACCTGTCGAACGCACCTGACCTGTCTTTGATGGCGAAGGCGCGCGCAGGGTTCCACGGGCCCTATGGCAGCGGTCTGAACCAGCTGTTCAAAGGGATGGGCGGACCGGAGTATATCTATTCGCTGCTGATGGGCTACACGGGCGAGGAAAAGGTCGAGGCCGGAACAACCCTGTATGAGAACACGGCTTTCCCCGGTGGCTGGATCGGCATGGCGCCGCCACTCTACGAGGATCAGCTGGAGTACGCGGATGGCCACAGCAATTCGATGGAAGCGGTTGCCGAAGATGTATCCGCTTTCCTGATGTGGACCGCAGAGCCCAAGATGATGGCCCGCAAGCAGACAGGCTTCATCGCCGTGCTGTTCCTGTCGGTCCTCACCGTGCTGCTGTACCTGACCAACAAGCGGATCTGGATGCCGGTGAAGCGCAAGGAAAAGAACGCCTGATCCGTTTCGGACAGGTCGAATTGAAAAACCCCGCCCTGTGCGGGGTTTTTCTTTGCCGCGCCCTCAGTCGCCCAGATAGGCCGCCAGGGATGGGGGCGGGTTATCCAGCAAGGCATCCGTGGGCTGCGGCGGCAGGGCAGTGCCTTCTGCCACAAGGATCGTCAGTGGCGCGATCCGCCTTGCGTCGGACGGATCGTGACTGACCATCAGAAGGGTTGCGCCCGTTTCACGGGCAAGATCGGCCACGAGGTCAAGCATCTCGGATTTGAGGGCAGGACCAAGGGCCGCAAAGGGCTCGTCCAGCAGGATCAGGGGGCGGCGTTGCACCAATACGCGCGCCAAGGACACACGACCCTGCTGCCCCCCGGAAAGGGCACCGGGCTTGCGCGCACCGTAGCCATCAAGACCAACACGCCGCAGGGCATCCGACACAGCAAACCGCTCCTCTTTGGACAAGCGCAGATCAGGCCGGATCCCTAATCCGACATTCTGCGCCACAGTCAGATGCGGAAACAGGTTGTTGTCCTGAAACAGCATGGAAACGGGGCGTTTCGCCGGTGGCAGGGTGGTGATGTCCTGACCTTGCCACAGGACCCGGCCCTGCACCGGCGCAAAGAACCCCGCGATGACATTGAGAAGGGTGGATTTGCCGGCGCCGGAAGGGCCGATGACAGCCACCACGGCCCCTGCCTGAAGCGACAGATCGGCGCGCAGGGCAAAAGCATCCTGCCGGATTTCCAGGCTCTCAAGCGTCAGCATCGCGGCGCCCTCCCCGATCGAACAGCCAGAACAGCAGCAGGCTGAATGCAAGCAGGATCACCCCTGCCCCTGCCGCGGCGTCCATCCTGTAAGCCCCCATGAGCCGCAGGATCTGAAGCGGCAAGGTCGCGCGATCCGGATCGGCAAAAAGGGCGATCACACCAAGGTCACCCATCGACAACGCCGCCGCAAGCCCGGCTGAAAACCCAAGCGGGCGGCGCAGGCGTGGCAGAGTCAGCCCCCGCAAACGCGCAAGACCGGTCATGCCAAGACTGTCGGCCAACGGCCCGAAGTCACGCTCGATTTCCCGCAAGGCGGGGGCCATGACCCGCAGGGCGAAGGGAAGTGCCGCCATCGCATTGACCAGCACCGTCACCGCAAAGGCCCAGCGCGCCGGATCGCTGACCGGATTGATCAGAAGAAACAAACCCGTGCCGATCACCAGCGGGGACGCCGCAATACCCAGCAGCCCCAGCGCTTCGACCCCACGCCGCTGCAGCGCCAGATGAGCCAGCGCAAGGGCCATGGCCACCGTCAGAACGGTCGATGACAGGGCCATCACCAGCGATACCCACGCCGCCCGCCAGACCTGCATCGGTATCGCGTCCAACCCGGACAGACCGCGCCAGACAACCGCCCCCAGCGGCAGCAGAAGAAACAGCGCCGCCAACAGCAGAACAAGGCAGTCCAGCACCCGCAGCGGCCACTGTTCGGCCTCCCAGCGGCGCGGAACCCTGTCCATGCCACGCCCGAACCCGTCCAGAAGGCTCAGGCGCAAGGCCAGACCCGCGGCCAGCATGACGATCGCCATCTGCAGGACTGACAGAACCGCCGCGCGACCAAGATCGAAATCAAGCCGGAACGCCTGGTAGATTGCCAGTTCGACCGTCGTCGCGCGCGGCCCGCCGCCAAGGGTCAGCGCCACGGCAAAGCTGCTCAGGCAGATGGCAAAGATCAACAGCATCGCTCCCGGCAGGGTGGCGCGCAGCATCGGCCATTCAAGAAGGCGGAACACATCGCGCGGCTGGCAGCCAAGACTTGCCGCAAGACGGAACCTTTCAGCCGGAATGCCCTGCCACCCCTGAAGCAGGATCCGGGTGGCCAATGGCAGATTGAAGAAGACATGCGCCAGAACGACCCCATGCAGCCCATAGATCTGCACTGGCGGCAGGCCGATCCATGCCAGTGCCTGATTGACGATCCCGGAGCGTCCGAAAACCGCCAAAAGCCCCAGCACGGCGACGATGACGGGCAAGATGAAGGGCGCGCCCATGAGCGTGATCAAAACGGATCGGCCCGGAAATTGGCGGCGTGCCAGGGCCCGGGCCACCGGAATGGCCAGGATCACGCTGAAGATGGCGGACAGAAACGCCTGGAAAATCGTGAAGCGGACGGCTGACCAATCCGCAGGGCCAGGCAGGCTTGCCCCGCTCGCGCGCCAGAACACCGCCAGCAAGGGCAGCACAACAAAGGCCACCAGCAGGGTTGCCACAGCCCAACCGGCCCGGGGGCCTGCCGGATGCCACCCTAGCGGGACAGGACGCGAAGCCATTCGTCCAGCGCCAGATCACGCAGCGCATCGGCCTGGTCGATCGGGGCCAAAATCGCCTTTTCAGGCTGAATCAGGGTCGAAAATCCATCGGGCAACCCACCTTCCGGCATGATGACCGGATACATCCAGTTGGTCGTGGGAATGATCGACTGGAACGCGTTGCCCAGCATGAAACGCAGGAACTGATCGGCCAGTTCGGGCTGATCGGTCGCCGCCAGTTTGCCGGCAACCTCGATCTGCATGTAGTGTCCTTCGGTGAAAGGAAGGGCCACCTTGCTGTCGTCTTCCTCGGCAATCAGATGATAGGCGGGCGAAGTCGTGTATGACAGGACCAGATCAGCCTCGCCTTCCAGGAACAGGCCGTAAGCCTCGGACCAGCCGGGAGTGACGGTCACGATATTGTCGGCCAGCCCTTCCCAGATACCGGCGGCTTCGTCGCCATAGGCGGATTTGACCCACATCAGCAGGCCAAGTCCGGGGGTGGATGACCGGGGATCCTGGATCACGATCTTGAGGTCGCTGGCCGCCAATGCGCGAAAATCGGCGGGCTGCGCCGCGTCCCGATTGCCGACGAAGGCGAAGTAACCCCAGTCATAGGGCAGGAACAGCGGATCGGTCCAGTCCACCGGCAGGTCCAGATCAGTGTCAACCGTATGAGCCATGAAGAGCCCGGTTTCCCGCGCCGCCGCGATCAGGCCGGTATCGAGGCCCAGCACGATATCGGCATCGCTGCGCGCCCCTTCCAGACGAAGGCGACCCAGTAGGGCCGCGCCATCGCCAGCCCCGACCAGGTTCAAGGTGCAGCCGCATTCCGCTTCGAAGGCTTCCTTGACGGCAGGTCCCGGCCCCCAGTCAGAGACGAAACTGTCATAGGTATAGACGGTCAGTTCCGGGGTCTGGGCCAATGCGGGACCAGCGGCCAGAAGGGTGGCAATCACGAGATGGGGCTTCATTCTATCCTCCAACGATCCGGGCTTCGGGGCAGTGTGGAGGGCGTCCATACCTTCCCTCCGCCGGGTCTAACCGGTTCAGGTTCAACGGGTTCGCCTTGCGGCATCTCAGCGTGGCGGAAGGCCATGCACCCCGAGGTGAGCGCGACCCTAGTGCCGCAGGACAGCCCCATCAAGGCAAAACCGCTTGAGACAGGGCAAGCGCCCCGCTAGACCAGCCGCAAAGGAGTGCTGCACATGAGCATGAACAGCTTTGGCCATCTGTTCCGCGTGACCACCTGGGGCGAAAGCCACGGGCCTGCGCTGGGGGCGACCGTGGACGGTTGCCCGCCGGGCATCGCGATCAACGAAGGCATGATCCAGCAATGGCTGGACCGGCGCAAACCGGGGCAGAACAAATATACGACCCAGCGGCGCGAGGCCGACGAGGTTCGCATCCTTTCCGGCGTGTTCGAAGGGCAGACAACCGGCACGCCCGTGCAGCTGATGATCGAGAATACCGACCAGCGGTCCAAGGATTACGGCGACATTGCCGAGAAATTCCGCCCTGGCCATGCCGACATCACCTATTGGCAGAAATACGGTGTCCGGGACTATCGCGGCGGCGGACGGTCTTCGGCGCGCGAAACAGCGGCACGTGTGGCGGCCGGCGGCCTTGCACGGGCGGCGCTGGCGACACTTGCCCCCGCGGTGCAGATCACCGGCTACATGACGCAGATCGGCCCCCATGGGATCGACCGCGACCGGTTCGACTGGGACCAGATCGACCAGAACCCGTTCTGGACGCCAGATGCCGTGGCCGCCGCCGAATGGGCCGATTACCTTGACGGTCTGCGCAAGTCCGGCAACTCGGTCGGCGCGATCATCGAGGTGGTTGCCCGGGGTGTGCCTGCCGGACTTGGCGCACCGATTTATGGCAAGTTAGACACTGATCTGGCCGCAGCGATGATGTCGATCAACGCGGTCAAGGGCGTGGAAATCGGGGAAGGCATGGCCGCGGCCATGCTGACCGGCGAGGAAAACGCCGATGAGATCTTCCTGGGCAATGACGGCGAGCCGGTCTATTCGTCCAACCACGCAGGCGGCATTCTGGGCGGCATTTCGACCGGGCAGGACGTCGTCGTCAGGTTCGCGGTCAAACCCACATCATCGATCCTGAAACCCCGGCAGACGATCACCAAGAGTGGTCAGGCCGCCGAGATCATCACCAAGGGTCGGCACGATCCCTGCGTCGGTATACGTGCCGTTCCGGTCGGCGAGGCGATGATGGCCTGCGTCATCCTGGATCATATCCTGTTGCATCGGGGCCAGATTGGCGGCGCGGTTGGCGAGACACGCGGGCGCATCGGGTAAGGCTTGGGCGCGATCCTGACCATCACGTTCCCGATCTTCGCACTGATCGCGATCGGATACGGGGCGGTGCGCGCAGGGCTGTTCACGCAGTCCGACATGAAAACGCTGGGCAAATATGTCCTGAACATCGCCTTGCCGGCATTGCTGTTCAACGCCATCGCCACACGCGATCCGGGCGAGGTGCTGAACCTTGGGTATCTTGCTGTCTTCGCATTGGGTGGATTGCTGACAATCGGCGTTACCTTCCTGTGGTTCACCCTTCAGGGCACAGGCCCCGCCCGCCGCGCGATCGCCGTCATGGGATCGACCTGCCACAATTCGGGGTTCGTGGGATATCCGGTGATGCTGCTGGTCTTTCCCGATCTGGCAGGCGTGGTGCTTGCGCTGAACATGGTTGTTGAGAACTTCCTGCTGATCCCGCTTTGTCTGATCCTTCTGGAAGCGTCTCGCGACCGGCAAGGGAAATCGCTGCCAAGGATCGCGGCGGGCATCATCCTGGGTGTCTTGCGCCGGCCCATGGTGATCGGCCTGATACTGGGCCTTCTGGTGATGCTGTCGGGACTGCCCGTGCCGCAGATGATCACGCGCCTGATGGACGTGCTGGCCGCATCCTCCAGCGCGCTTGCCTTGTTCGTGATAGGCGGCTCGCTTGTGGGTCTGCCCATCGTGGGCCAACGGTCGCTGGCGGCACAGATCGTGGCGGGCAAGCTGCTGATCAGCCCGGCCATGACTGCGCTGGTTCTGATGACCCTGCCCCTGATCGGCCTGCCCTTGCTGTCCGGCGACATGGCGGTGGCCGTGATCCTGTCGACGGCGATGCCAATGTTCGGGATCTATACGCTTCTGGCCCAGGATTACGGGCATGAGGGGATCGCGTCGATCGCGCTGCTGGGTGCGACGGGGGGTGCGTTCTTCACCCTGAGCGCGCTGCTTGCGCTTCTGACCTGATCAGGAAAGCGCCGCCTGCAGAGCCGTGTCCATCAGCGCCTTGATCTCGGCGCGGCCTGTCTGTGCCACGATGCGTCCCAACTCCTGATCGCCACGCAACACGACCAGTGTCGAACGGCGCGGGATCTTCAACTTCTGCACGATGTCCGAGCGACCGTATTCGTCCCAATCAACATCGATGAAGGTGATCTTCTTCTCATACTCGGGCGTTTCGGCCTTGAGGGCTGCCAGAACACGCTCCTGCGCCTTGCATGTGCTGCACCAGCTGGCCTTGAAATCCAGAAACACGGTATCGCCTGCCGCCAGCCGTTCGGCCAGCAGGGCAGGCGTATAAGGCAGACCGGCGGCGCGCACGGCAAGCGGAAAGGCCAGTGTCACCGTGGTCAGAGATGTCAGAGCAATGAAATCGCGGCGGTTCATGGAAACTCCTTCAGGTGAACAGGACATGGTCAAACGGACAGGGCGGGACAGCGGCCAGCCCGATGGCAACGATCTAGACGGGTTGCACCACGCCTGTCATCACACGTTGCCTTCAACCACCATCACGAGACCGTGGGGCCCTGTTTCAAACCACCGGTTTCTGGCGCGAAAGCTGGACGGCAAGGATGCCGGCGGCGATGATCACCACACCCACGATGTCGAGGAGGCCCAGCGCCTCACCCAGAAGGACCGCGGCGATGGCCACCCCGAAGAACGGGTTGAGGAAATGAAAGGTGGCCGCCTTGACCGCGCCGATCTGGTTGACCAGCGTGAACCAGACCCAGGTGGCCGCAAGACCGGGAACCAGCGTGGTATAAAGAAAGGCCACGACAAGCTTCCAGTTCATGGTCACTTCGATCGTCTCGAACAGGGCCGACCCCACGGCAAGAATGGCGGCTCCCACGAACATCTGAAGCCCTACGATCATCATCACGTTCCCGCCCGAAGATGCCCCCCGCACGGACAGGGTTGCCACGGTCAGTGCCGCAGCGCCAAGTATGCACAGCATCAGACCGTAGAGGTCGACCCCGGCATCCAGCCGCGCCCCCATGATCAGGCCAACGCCCAGAAAGCCCAGAACAAGGCCGATCAAACCCAGACGCGGCAGCCTTTCACGAAAGATCGCCCATCCCGCAAAGGCCACCATCAGCGGCATGGAGGATGCGATGATCGACGCGACAGAGGCCTCGACCGTCTGCATCGCAACAAAGTTCAGGCCAAGGTAAAGTGCATTCTGGCACAGGCCGAAGATGATCGTCGCGCGCCATTGCGCGCGCGTCAGGCGGAAGGTCTGGCCCAGCGCAACGGCAATGCCCACACCTATGAGGCCCGACAGGAAGAACCGTAGCGACAAGGAAGCCAGAGGCGGCGCATAGGCCACGATGATCCGCGCCGAGGTGAAGGCCGACGACCACATCAGGGCAAACATCAACCCCATGGCAATTGCGCGAATATTCAAGTCTGTCTCTGCCTGTCTGCCGGGTTGCCATGACACCCAAAGCAAAAGGGCCGCCATATTGGCGACCCTTTCGGAATTTCATCAGGGATGCAAGATCAGCCGTTCACGCTGTCCTTGAGCGCCTTGGCGATGGTCATCTTGACAACCTTGTCGGCGTCCTTCTGCATCTGCTCGCCGGTGGCGGGGTTGCGCACCATGCGCGACGGACGCTCGCGGCAGTAGATCTTGCCGATACCGGGCAGGGTCACTGCACCGCCGGCACCCACTTCGCGGGTGATGATCGCCACGACAGCATCCAGTGCGCTGCCCGCGGTTTTCTTGTCTGCGCCCATTTCATCGGCCAGAGCGGCAACAAGCTGGGTCTTGGTCATCGGTTTTGCCATTTCTTGGTCTCCTTCAACTGCCCGATCTGTTGGGGCTCATTTGTTAGATTTAACTGTATCTCGTGTCTAAACACAACGAATAGTGGGGCAACACAAGATCAAAACGTGCAAATATCCGCTTTTTTGCCTTTGGCAGCGTGAATTCGCCCGGTTCACAGGAAGGCCGTTTCGTCAAAACTTCGTAATTTCCGGCTGTGGATACGCGCAAGTGGCATGTCCCGCAAGCGTTCCATGGCCCGAATGCCGATCATAAGATGCCGTGACACCTGTGTCCGATAGAAATCCGAGGCCATGCCGGGCAACTTCAGCTCTCCATGCAGCGGCTTGTCCGAGACACATAAAAGCGTGCCGTAAGGCACACGGAAGCGAAAGCCGTTGGCCGCGATCGTCGCACTTTCCATGTCCAGCGCAATGGCCCGGCTCTGGCTGAGGCGTTGCACCGGGCCGGTCTGGTCGCGCAATTCCCAGTTACGGTTGTCGACCGAAGCGACGGTTCCGGTTCGCATGATCCGCTTGAGATCGTAATCCTGAAGCTGCGTTTCCTCGGCCACGGCCTGCTGCAGCGCAATCTGGATTTCGGCCAGCGCAGGGATGGGCACCCATACCGGCAGGTCATCGTCCAGCACCTTGTCTTCGCGCAGATAGGCATGGGCCAGGACGAAATCACCCAGCGATTGCGAATTCCTGAGCCCCGCGCAATGGCCGACCATGATCCATGCATGCGGGCGCAGCACCGCGATATGGTCAGTGGCAGTCTTGGCGTTGGAGGGGCCAACCCCGATATTGACCAAGGTGATCCCCGATCCATCCGCCCGCTTGAGGTGATAGGCCGGCATTTGCGGCACCTTGTCGACGACGGGCAAGGGCGTCCGGGGGTCCGTGATCTCGACATTCCCGGTGCTGACGAAACTCACATAGCCGCTTTCCGGATCGGCCAGCACCTTGCGCGCATAGGCTTCGAACTCGGACACGTAGAACTGGTAGTTGGTAAACAGGACATGGTTCTGGAAATGCACCGGATCCGTCGCAGTGTAGTGGGCCAACCGCGCCAGAGAGTAATCCACCCGCTGCGCCGTGAAGGCGGCCAGCGGTTCGGTTCCATCCGGCGGCAGTTTGTAGGTTCCGTTCACGATATCATCGTTCATCGTGTTCAGGTCGGGAACATCAAAGACATCGCGCAGGATGAAGTCGGCCGCCCCTTCCTGTGGCACGGTCATGCCCGGGTCATTGGCGACCGCGAAATGCACCGGGATCGGTGTTTCGGACAGGCCGATCTGCACCGGCACCTCGTGGTTGAGGATCAGCAAACCGATTTGCTGTTCCAGGTAATTGCGGAACAGGTCGGGCCTCGTGATGGTGGTCGCATGTGCGCCGGGACGCGCGACATGGCCAAAGCTCAGGCGGCTGTCGACCTTGGCATGGCTGGTCGTGGTGATGCGGATCTCGGGATAGAAGGCGCGGTAGCGGCAACCGGGATGGCCGGACTGCATCGTCCGGGCGAAACGATCACACAGAAATCCCGTGGCGCCATCATAGAGCGCGACAAGGTGCGCAACGGCCGCCTTCGGATCGGTAAACGTCTGTGGTTCTGGCTGATCCGGTATGTTCAGCGGCAAATCATCCTGTCTGGGCATTACGGCTCGCTTGCTTGGGACGGACCGCTGTGCCGCGATCCCAGCCCCACGTTGACACCCCACAGCACAAGGATCAAGCTGCGACGGGACGTCAGGCAAAGCCACGGAAAATGCAGGGGGTAACCATGGATTTCGATAGCGTGACCGCGCCGGATTTCGGGCGCAGCCTGTCAGGTCTGGGGCTGAACCTGCTGGTCCGCGACGTGCCGAGACAGGCCCGTTTTCTTGCCGATGTGTTCGGCATGCAGACGCGTCGCATCAATCAGGATTTCGCGATCATCGACTATCATGGGCAGCTCGTGCAGCTGCATGCCGACAGGACCTATCACGCCAATCCGTTGCTGTCTCTGCTGCCGGAATCCGGTCCGCGCGGAACCGGCGCGGAACTGCGCCTGTTTCAGACGGATCCAGACACAGCCGCCGCACGGGCCGACGCCGCAGGCGGCATGATCCTGCAGCCGCCGACCGACAAACCCCACGGGCTGCGAGAGGCCTATATCATGGATCCCGACGGTTATGTCTGGGTCCCCTCGCGCCCCCTGCCGGGTTGATCAGGCCGCGTCGAAATCCAGCACCAGCCTGTCGCTGGTGGGCCGCGCCTGGCAAGCCAGGGTAAAGCCTGCCTCCAGTTCCCAGGGTTCCAGCGAATAGTTCACGGCCATTTCGGCGCTGCCCTCGGCCACCTTGCAGCGGCAGGTGCAGCACATCCCGCCCTTGCAGGAATAGGGCAGTTCCAGGCCCTGGCGCTCGGCTGCGGCGACGACATTGTCATCTCCGGCTTCGACGGTGAACTGCTTGCGCGCACCGTCCAACACCACCTCGACCGTGACACCGTGGGCCGCGGCCGCTTCGGCTGCGGCGGAACGGGGCGCACGCTGCACCTCACCGTCCTGAAAGAAGCGCTCGAAGTGGACGCGTTCTTTCGGGATGCCCTGCTCCTTCAGCATGGTCGCCACATCGTCGATCATGTCGCCCGGACCGCAGAGGAACACCCCATCCGCGCCCGCCAGATCAACAGCACCAGCCCGCGCCAGTGCCGCGACCTTCTCGCCGGTAATGCGCCCGTTCAGCAGGGCCACGTCCTGTGGTTCCCGGCTGAGGATATGGATCAGGGTGAAGCGGTCGACATAGCGGTCCTTGAGGCCATCCAGCGCCTCGCGGAACATGATCGAGCCGGTGTTGCGGTTGCCATAGATCAGCGTGACCTCGGCCCCGCGCGCCAGGGCATCGGCGGCCATGGAGACCATCGGCGTGACACCGGACCCGGCGGCGATCAGCACAAGGCGATCCTCGGACTTGCAGGTAAAGCGCCCCTCGGGCGGCATGACCTGAAGGTGTTGTCCGGGGGCAAGATCTTGCGCAAAGCTTGAGAACGCGCCGCCTTGCACGTGCTTGACACCCACGGTCAGCGGCTTGCCCGGCAGACTGGCAATGGAATAGGAGCGGCGGATATCCTGCCCGCCCACGGTCGCCCGCAGGGTCAGGTATTGCCCCGGCACCCATGCGAAGACGTCAGTCAGCGCCTCTGGGACATCAAAGGAAATCGCCACGGAATCAGGCGTCTCGTGGCGCACCTCGCGGATGGTCAGGTCATGGAACATGGGCGTTTCCCTCGTGTCGTCAGATGCATTTGAAATAGTCGAAAGGTTCCAGACAGCTGCGGCAGCGATAATGCGCCTTGCAAGCCGTGGATCCGAACTCGCTCAGCTTTTCGGTGTCGGTGCTGCCGCATTTCGGGCAGGTCACAGCCACGTCACCGAACAGCGACCGGATCGAGCCCGAGGCTTTGACGGGCGGCGCGATACCATATTCCCGCAGCTTCTCGCGTCCCTCCTCGGTGATCCAGTCTGTGGTCCAGGGCGGGCTCAGAACACGCTCGATCCGGGCTTCGAAACCGGCGTCGCGCAGCGCCGCCTCGACCGCCAGTTCGATCGCCAGCACGGCCGGGCAGCCCGAATAGGTCGGCGTGACGCCGGCCACGGCCACGCCGTTTTCGACCCTGACCCAGCGCAAGATACCAAGATCCGCCACTGTCACGCAGGGCACCTCGGGGTCTGGAACGGCTGCTGCCGCTTCCCAGGCCGCTTCGGCGCTGCCCTGCCGACAGACAGTCACCACCGCGCCCCCGGATGGGCGCGGTGAACGACCTGCATCTCGGCCAGCAGATGACCAAGCGTCTCGTTATGGATGCCTTGCCGTCCGCCGCGCTGCGCATAGGCAGCCTTGGGTTGCTCCAGCAGCGCTTCGGCAAAGACCTCGGACACGGTCCGTTCCCATGTCGCGCGCAGATCGGCGCGTACAGGCAGAACGCCAGCGGCTTCCGCATCGCGCGCGGCATCGGAACTGTCGAACAGCTCATCCACGTAGATGTGCAGCGCCTCGACAGCATCGCGCATCCGCGCGGCGCTTTCCTCGGTTCCGTCACCCAAGCGGATCACCCATTCGCCTGCATGGCGGATGTGATAGGCCATTTCCTTTTCGGCCTTGCCCGCGACGCCGCGGACAGTCTCGTCCGTGCTGTTCAGGGCCGCCAGCCAATAGGGACGCATGAAGGCGGCAAAATAGAACTGCCGCAGCATGGTATGCGCGAAATCCTCGTTTGGACGTTCCACCAGCAGGCAGTTGCGATATTCCCGCTCGTCACGCAGATAGGCCAGATCGTCCTCGGACCTTCCCTTGCCTTCCAGCTTGCCCGCGTGATCATAAAGCGTGCGCGCGGTGCCGATCAGGTCCAGCCCCATGTTGGGCATGGCCAGATCCTCTTCCAGCATCGGCGCATGACCGCACCATTCGCTGATCCGGTGGCCCAGCACCAGGTGATCATCCGCCAGTTCCAGCAGCGCTTCCCAGACAGCCATCACATATGCCCCACGTCTTCGGGAATCTCGTAGAAGGTCGGGTGGCGATAGATCTTGTCGGCCGTCGGCTCGAAGTTCTCGGCTGTCTGGTCGGGATCGGATGCCGTGATCGCCGCCGAAGGGACGACCCAGATCGAATTGCCCTCGCCACGCCGCGTGTAGACATCGCGCGCCGATTGCAGGGCCATCACCTCATCCGCGGCGTGCAGGCTGCCGACATGTTTGTGCGCCAGACCATTGCGCGGACGGATGAACACTTCCCAAAGCGGTATCGTCGCGGTCATCGCCTTCTCCTTCATTGTTCTGAAAATACTCCGGGGGTCCGGGGGCAGCGCCCCCGGCCTGACCAGCGGTTACTCGGCCGCGATCTTGCGGGCGCGGCGTTTCTCGGCGTGGGCCAAGGCTGCTTCGCGCACCCAGGCCCCATCATCCCAAGCCTTCTTGCGCGCCTTGATCCGGTCCTTCGCCATCGGGCCATGCCCCTTGACCACGCGCCAGAACTCGTCCCAGTCGATGGGGCCGTGATCATAACCGCCCTTGTCCTCGTTCCACTTGAGGTCGGGGTCAGGGATTGTCAGGCCCAGGTATTCGGCCTGTGGCACGGTGGCGTCGATGAACTTCTGACGCAACTCGTCATTGGTGAAGCGCTTGATCTTCCAGGCCATCGACTGGTCGGAATGCTGGCTGTCCGCATCATGCGGGCCGAACATCATCAGCGAGGGCCACCACCAGCGGTTCAGGCTGTCCTGGGCCATGGCCTTCTGCTCCGGCGTGCCCTGGGCCAGGGTCATCACGATCTCGTAGCCCTGGCGCTGGTGAAAGCTTTCTTCCTTGCAGACGCGGATCATCGCGCGGGCATAGGGACCGAAGGAGCAACGGCAGAGCGGGATCTGGTTCATGATCGCCGCACCATCCACCAGCCAGCCGATGGTGCCCATATCGGCCCAGCTCAGCGTGGGGTAGTTGAAGATCGAGGAATACTTGGCCTTGCCGGACAAAAGCTCCTCGGTCATCTCCTCGCGGCTGACGCCCAGGGTCTCGGCCGCGGAGTAAAGGTAAAGGCCGTGCCCGCCTTCGTCCTGCACCTTTGCCAGAAGGGCCGCCTTGCGCCGCAGGCTGGGCGCACGGGTGATCCAGTTGCCTTCCGGCAGCATGCCGACGATCTCTGAATGCGCGTGCTGGCCGATCTGGCGGATCAGCGTCCGGCGATAGCCTTCCGGCATCTCGTCCTTGGGTTCGATCTTTTCCTCGGCATCGATCCGCTTCTGAAAGCGGGCCAGAAATTCGGGTGTTTCCTCGGTCCGGCCGTCGGCCCCGATCAGTCCTTGTGAGTACATGGAAGACTCCTCCGTTCGCTTCACATGTTATAAGTTACAAAAATCGAATCTCAAAGCATTTTTTGTAACACATCTTCCCTATTGCTTTCCGTTGGGGCCAGACACATCTATCGCGCATGGGAAACACACTTTTGTCCTTTGGTCATGGTTACTCGGCCCGCGCGCTGGCAAGGCGGTTGCTGCCGCAAGGCTGGACCGTGTTGGGCACGACCCGGAACCCGGACAAGGCGCGGGCGTTGAAGGCCGAAGGCATCACCCCGATTCTCTGGCCGGATGGCGATCTGCGCGGCGCGCTGTCCAAAGCCAGCCATATCCTATGCTCCGCCGGACCCGAGGCTGACGGCGATCCGGTTCTTGCCCTTTTGCGCGATCAGATCGCGCGGGCCGCACCCCGGCTGGAATGGGTCGGCTATCTGTCCACTACAGGTGTCTACGGCGATCATCAGGGGGGTTGGGTGGATGAGGATACGCCACTGACCCCTTCGACGCGGCGAGGCGGGATGCGGGTGGAGGCCGAACAGGCCTGGCAGTCGCTGCCCGGATTGCCGCTGCACATCTTTCGTCTTGCCGGGATTTACGGACCGGGCCGCGGTCCTTTCGAAAAGGTCCGCAATGGAACCGCGCGGCGGATCATCAAGCCCGGCCAGGTCTTCAGCCGCATCCATGTCGACGATATCGCGCAGGTACTAGAGGCCTCGATCCACCGGCCGCGTCCGGGTGCGATCTACAACCTGTGCGACGATGATCCCGCCCCTCCGCAGGATGTGATCGGTCATGCGGCCGAACTTCTGGGACTTCCCTTGCCGCCCGAAGTCCCTTTCGATCAGGCCGATCTGACCCCGATGGCGCGCAGCTTCTACGCGGAAAGCAAGCGGGTCAGAAATGACCTGATCAAGACCGAACTGGGCGTGAAACTGCTGCATCCCGATTACCGTCACGGGCTGCGCGCCCTTCTGGCAGGAGAGACAGCGTGACACTCGATGTGCGCTTCCAGGGCCTCATCAAGTCGCCCGAACCGGAAATCCCTCCGACCCTGACCACATTGCTTGCAGCCATCAGACCGTCAGAGGGCGAGGATACCGTCAGCCTGCGCGATATCCTGTCGCGCATCGGGACACGGTCCTTCGCCGCGACACTGCTGGTGCTGGGATTGCTGATGGTCTCGCCGCTTTCGGCGATCCCTTTTCTGCCCTCGCTGGTGGCGGTCGTGATCCTGCTGATCGCAGGTCAGGCCGTGATGGGGCGGCATCACCTCTGGCTGCCCGATGCCATCATGCGGCGCCGCATTTCGGCGTCCAGGCTGGTGCGGGCGCTTGACAGCCTGGAAAGACCCGCCGCCTGGATCGATGCGCATCGCAGCGGGCGCTGGATGGCATTGACCCGGCAGCCGATCTCTCTGCTCGCCTATCTTGTCATCATTGCCGTGGCATTGACCTGGCCGCCGCTGTCGCTTGTGCCATTCTCGACAACGCTCAGCGCCGTGGGGCTGTCGCTTCTGGCGGCGGGACAGACACTGCGGGACGGTATCTTCGTGATGCTGGGATACACCTACCTGGGATTGCTGGTGACCGGGGTCAGCGTGGCCCTGGCGCGGGTGTTCTGACAGGCCGGTCTATCCGCGCCGCGCCAGAACCTCGACCCCGAGGACCTCAAGCACCTTGGCTTCGATATCCGCCGCATTCAGACCGGCCGTCGCATACATGTCCTCGGGACTGGAGTGATCGATGAAGGTATCGGGCAGCACCATGGACCGGAACCGCAACCCGCGATCAAAGACGCCCTCATCGGACAGAAGCTGCGCCACATGGCTGCCGAAACCGCCAACAGCACCTTCTTCGATGGTGATCAGCGCCTCGTGATCCGCGGCCAGAGCCAGGATCAGGTCGCGGTCCAGCGGCTTTGCAAAGCGGGCATCGGCCACGGTGGGGGTGATGCCGCGCGCCGAAAGCGCCTCGCATGCGGTCATGACCTCGGACAGGCGGGTGCCGAACGACAGGATCGCGACGCGCGCGCCCTGCCGGATCATCCGGCCTTTGCCGATCTCCAGCAGCTCACCGCGTTCGGGCATCTCGACGCCAGTCCCTTCACCACGCGGGAAGCGGAAAGCGATGGGGCCGTCATCATGGGCTGCCGCAGTCGCAACCATATGCACCAATTCGGCCTCGTCCGCCGCCGCCATCACGACGAAACCGGGCAGGTTCGCCAGGAACGCGACGTCGAAGGCACCGGCATGGGTTGCTCCGTCGGCACCCACCAGACCCGCGCGGTCGATGGCGAAACGGACCGGCAGGCGCTGGATCGCGACGTCATGCACGACCTGGTCATACCCGCGTTGCAGGAAGGTGGAATACATCGCACAGAATGGCCGCATACCGCCTGCCGCCAGCGCGGCCGAAAAGGTGACGCCATGCTGTTCGGCAATCCCCACGTCAAAGCAGCGCGATGGGTAACGCTCGGCAAAAAGGTTCAAGCCGGTGCCATCGGGCATGGCCGCCGTTACCGCACAGATCCGGCTGTCGCGGGCGGCTTCGTCCAGCAGCGCACGCGCGAACACCGATGTATAGCTGGGCGCATTTGACGGGGCCTTTTTCTGCACGCCGGTCAACACGTCGAACTTGGCGGTGGCGTGCCCCTTGTCACGCGCGGATTCGGCCGGGGCATAGCCCTTGCCCTTCTTGGTGATCACATGGATCAGCATCGGGCCGGTGGCACGCGCCTTGACGGTGCGCAGCACCGGCAGAAGCTGGTCAAGATCATGCCCGTCGATCGGCCCCAGATAGGAAAAGCCCAGCGCCTCGAACAGGGTGCCACCTACGGTCAGACCTTTCAGAAGGTCCCGCGCCCGTTTTGCGCCCTCGCGGAAGGGTGGCGGCAGCAGGCTGACCGCGCCCTTGGCCGCGGCCTTGAATTCCTGGAACGGCTCGCCTGCATAAAGACGGCTGAGATAGGATGAAAGCGCCCCCACGGGCGGGGCGATCGACATCTCGTTGTCATTGAGGATCACGAACAGCCGCTTTTTCAAGTGACCCGCGTTGTTCATCGCCTCGAAGGCCATGCCGGCCGACATCGACCCGTCACCAATCACCGCGATCGCGTCGCCAAGCCCGGATTCGATGCTGCCCCCCAGATCGCGCGCCACGGCAAAACCCAGCGCGGCACTGATCGAGGTCGAGCTATGCGCCGCCCCGAACGGGTCGTAGGGCGACTCGGATCGCTTGGTAAAGCCGCTCAACCCGTCTTTCTGACGCAGGGTGCGGATACGCTCGCGCCGGCCGGTCAGGATCTTGTGCGGGTAGCATTGATGCCCGACATCCCAGATCAGCTTGTCGCGCGGGGTGTCGAAGACCGCATGCAGCGCCACGGTCAGTTCCACAACGCCCAGCCCTGCCCCCAGATGGCCACCCGTCACGGATACGGCCGAGATCGTCTCGGCGCGCAGTTCCTGCGCCACCTGGTGCAATTCCTCGTCCGAAAAACGTTTCAGATCGGATGGCAGGTGAACCTGGTCCAGCAAGGGGGTTTGGGGTCTGTCGGTCATCGTTGACCCCTCCGGGGGTTCTGTCGTCTCAATTATCGCGCGAGATAACGAAGCGCGCCGCATCCCGCAAGTTTTCCGCAGCCCCGCCATAGACAGATAGCGCGTCGCAGGCATCCTGCACCAATGCCTCGGCGCGGCGTTTCGCCCCGTCCAGACCAAGATGGCTGACGAATGTGGCCTTGCCGGCCTCTGCATCCTTCTGAAGGCGCTTTCCGGCGGCGGCCTCGTCCCCGGTCACATCAAGGATGTCGTCCGCGATCTGAAAGGCAAGGCCAAGCGCTTGCGCATAGGTGCGCAGGGGCCCCACATCAGCCCGCGCCATGACGGGGCCGACCATGGCCGACCACCGGATCAAGGCACCGGTCTTGCCGTTCTGCAGCGCGATGATCTGATCAAGGCTCAGAGGCTGGTCCGCAGTTTCCGCGGCAATGTCGAGGGCCTGCCCAAGAACCATTCCCTGGGCCCCGGCCGCCTGCGCCATGCTCAGCACCAGATCGGCGCGCACGGCAGGATCGGTGTGACACTGCGGATGCGCAAGGCATTCAAAGGCCAGCGTCTGCAGCGCATCTCCGGTCAGAACGGCGGTTCCCTCGTCCCATTTGACATGCACGGTCGGCCGCCCGCGGCGCAAATCATCGTCATCCATGCAAGGCAGGTCATCATGCACAAGGCTGTAGGCATGGATCATCTCGATCGCGGCGGCGGGCCAGATGGCATGAGCCGGATCGACCGCATGCAGGCGCGCGCCTTCCATCACCAGAAAGGCCCGCAGACGCTTGCCGCCCTGACAGGTATAGCGCATCGCGTCGGCGATCGGCCCTTCAAGCGGGGCCATCACGGCATCCAGATGCGCCTGCACCTGCACTGCCACCTCTTGCAGTCGAACTTGAAACACTTAGAGGCCTTCGACCGTTTTCAGGCCGGCGGGCTGGCCCTCGCCATCCAGGGTGATGGCGGCCACCTTCTCCTCGGCTTCCTTCAGCTTGGCCTCGCAGCGTTTCTTCAACTCGGCACCGCGTTCATAAAGGCGGATCGACTCGTCCAGCGCCACATCGCCACGTTCCAGCTGGCTGACCACGCCCTCCAGCTCTTTCATCGCCTCTTCAAAACTCAGGTCGGCTACGGGCCTGTCGGTCATGCGCTTCTCTCCATCAACACATCCACATGCGCGGCAACCGAAGCCGCGAGCGCGTCCAGATCATAGCCACCCTCCAGCACCGACACAACGCGGCCCTGACACATCTCTTCGGCCAGGTCACACAAGCGGCCGGTGATCCAGGCAAAATCCTCGGTCCGCCAACGCAGTTGTGCCAGGGGATCCGCCAGATGGGCGTCAAAACCGGCCGAGACCAGGATCAGTTCGGGCTTGAGCGCGGAGAGGATCGGAAAGACGCGCCCCTCATAGGCGGCGCGCATCGTGGCACCGCCGCTATCCGGCTCCAGCGGAATGTTGAAGATCGTGTCATGGGCGCCGCGCTCGGATTCGGCACCTGTGCCGGGCCAGAGCGGCGACTGATGCGAAGAAAAGAAGACCGCGCGCGGCTCCTCCCACAACAGGTCCTGCGTTCCATTGCCGTGGTGCACATCGAAATCGACCACGGCGACCCGTGCGAGGCCGTGATGATCAAGCGCATGTTTGGCGGCGATCGCCACCGTACCAAACAGGCAGAACCCCATCGGCGTCTCACGCTCGGCATGATGACCGGGCGGGCGGGCGGCCACGAAGGCATTGCCCACATCCCCTGCCATCACGGCATCGACAGCCGCAATCGCGCCGCCGACCGCCCGGCGCGCGGCCTCGACCGATCCGGGTGACATATGTGTATCGGCATCCAGCTGCCGCCAGCCGGTTGCCGGTTCGGCCGCCACGATGCGATCGATATGGGACTGTGGATGGCACCGCAGCAGAGCCGCATCATCGGCAAGCGGCGCCTGGAACCGGGCCAGACCGGCAAAACGCTCAGCTGACAGAGCGCGCTCCGCATAGGTCAACCGCGCCACCTGCTCGGGATGGCCCGGCGGGGTCACATGCCCCGAAAAGGCGTCATGCGTCCAAAGCCCTGTGGTCATGCGCCACCTCTTTCCTTCATCGTTCCAGAAATACTCAAATTCCCGGCCCGGCCCACTCAGTCCGGCGCCAGCATGTAGCCCGCACCACGCACCGTCTGAAGGTAGCGCGGCTGCTTCGGATCCGCCTCGATCTTGCGGCGCAGGCGCGTGATCTGCACATCGACGGCACGTTCCTGCGCCTGATCGCGATCGCGCCCCAGATCCTCGACCAGTTGAATCCGGCTCAATGGCTCACCGGGGCGGGCCGAGAAGATGCGCATCAGCTGCGCTTCTGTCGCCGTCAGGCGGATCAGGCTGTCACCCTGCCACATCTCGCCGCGCTCGATATCATAACGCACCGCGCCCATCTGCAGCACCTTGGGTGCCGTGTTCACCGGCGCGGCCTCGGGCATGCGGCGCAGGATCGCGTTGATCCTGAGCAAGAGTTCCTTGGGCTCGAAGGGCTTTGCCAGATAGTCATCTGCACCAGCCTCCAGCCCGGCGATCCGGTCCGATGTCTCGCCCTTTGCGGTCAGCAGCAGGATGGGGGTCTGCCGCGTTTCCCGCAGGGCACGGGCCAGGCTGATCCCATCCTCACCCGGCATCATCACGTCCAGCACGATCAGGTCGAAGTCCAGCCCCGAAAGAATGCGCCGGGCATGTGCCGCGTCACGCGCAGCCGAAACCATGAAACCGTGCCGCATCAGAAATTTTTGCAGCAGCCCGCGGATACGCTCGTCATCGTCGACGATCAGCAGATGTGCATCCTGTCGATTCATGTGCCGCTATCCCTCAACGCCTGGTACTTGCGACGCAGATCGCCATCCATCATCGCCTCCAGAACCTGCCGGAAACCCGCCACGGCCTGTGGTCCCGCAGCGCGGTAGGCAGAGCGCATACGCGCCCTCTGCGCATCGGAAAGCTTGCGCTCCAGCGCTTCGCCAGCCTCGGTCAGATAGAGGTGACGCTCGCGCTTGTCGGCCTTTCCGACCTTGCTTTCCACCAGCCCGTCCTCGACCAGCGTGCGCAGGACCCGGTTCAGCGACTGCTTGGTGACGCCAAGAAGGATCAGCAGGTTGTTCACCGTTGTGCCGGGCGCACGATTGATGAAATGGATCGCACGGTGATGGGCCCGGCCATAAGCCATGCCTGCCAGGATCCGGTCGGGATCAGCCGTGAAACCACGGTAAGCGAAGAACATCGCCTCGATTCCCTGGCGTAACTGTTCATCCGTCAGGAACAGCAGAGATTCTCCGCCCGGCGCGTCCGACATCATGCCTTCCCCCTTCGGTTCAGTATGGTATTGTCCCGTTATGCGCGACAGCCCGTATGGACAGACTGCCTCAGATCAAGGCAGTTTAAGTCAGTCTTGTTGACATTCCAAGATGTAACTGGTAGCGAATCGCAGTTTCCACGCAACTTTATGTCCGAACCGGACATTTTGAACGCAATATTCGCAAAGCACGCGAGGCAGGGAGTGACCGATGGCTGCATATGATGACCGCGATGGCAAGATCTGGATGGATGGCAAGCTGGTAGACTGGCGGTCCGCCAATGTGCACATCCTGACCCATGCCATGCATTACGCCAGCTCGGTCTTCGAGGGCGAGCGCTGCTACAACGGCAAAATCTTCAAAAGCCGCGAGCATTCCGAACGTCTGCATTTCTCGGCAAGTTGCCTCGACTTCGAAATCCCTTATTCGGTCGATGAGATCGAGGCCGCAAAGAAAGCCACGCTTGAGGCGAACGGCCTGACAGACGCCTATGTGCGCCCCGTGGCCTGGCGCGGAGCGGGCGAGGACATGGGCGTGTCCTCGGCGCGCAATCCTGTCCATCTGGCCATCGCGGTCTGGGGCTGGGGCAACTACTATGGCGATGCCAAGATGAAGGGTGCCAAGCTCGACATCTCGAAGTGGAAACGCCCCTCGCCCGAAACCATCCCCGTGCATGCAAAGGCGGCAGGTCTCTACATGATCTGCACCACGTCCAAGCACACCGCCGAGGCCAAGGGCTGCTCGGATGCGCTGTTCATGGATTATCGCGGCTATGTGGCCGAGGCGACCGGCGCCAACATCTTCTTCGTCAAGGATGGCGAGGTTCATACCCCGCTGGCCGATTGCTTCCTGAACGGGCTGACACGCCAGACCGTCATCGGGATGCTCAAGGAAAAGGGCATCACCGTGCATGAGCGCCATATCATGCCCGAAGAGATGGAAGGCTTCCAGCAGTGCTGGCTGACCGGCACCGCCGCAGAAGTGACGCCCGTGGGCCAGATCGGCAGCTATAACTTCGAAGTGGGCGCACTGACCCGTGACATCGCGGAAAGCTACGAAACGCTGGTCCGCAGCTGACCTCCGGATCTGCTCGAAAGGAAAGGGGCTGCAACCGCGCAGCCCCTTTGTCGTTTCAGAAATCGACGCCGCGCTGCGCCTTGATCCCGGCCTGATAGGGATGCTTGACCTCGCGCATCTCGCTGACCAGATCGGCGTAATCGCATAGGGCCTGGGGCGCGTCGCGCCCGGTCAGGATCACCGCGCAACGCGGGTGGCGCGCCTCGAGCCCTGCGATCACCGCCTCGGGCGTCAGGTAATCATAGCGCAGCGCGATATTGATCTCGTCCAGGACGATCAGATCGAAATCGCCGCTTTCCATCATGCCCCGCGCCTTGGCAAAAGCAGCCTCTGCCGCGGCGATGTCACGGTCGCGATCCTGCGTATCCCAGGTGAACCCCTCGCCCATCGTGGCCCAGGTCACACCGCCCAGCTTGTCGAAAAACTGCTTTTCGCCAGTGACCCATGTGCCCTTGATGAACTGGACAACCCCGACGGATTGCCCCCAGCCAAGCGCCCGTATCACCACGCCGAAAGCCGAGCTGGACTTGCCCTTGCCATCGCCCGTGTGCACCAGGACAAGCCCGCGCTCGGGGTCGCCGGACTCTGCAATCTTCGCGCGCTGCGTCTTTTGCAGCGCCTTCATCTCGGCATTGTGCTTTTCCGCGTCCGACATGCGCGCCCCTTCCCTGCTTCTTCTTGCAAAAAATATCCAAATCCACCGGTGCGGCCTGCACCGGCGTCAGCCGGGTTTCATCGCCCGCTGCAACTTGGCCATGCCACCGATCCAGCGGTCATAATTCTCGACCTTCGCGCGCATATAGTCTGCGACAGCGGGATGGGGAAGGATCACGAAACGTTCGGCGCGGATCCCGTCGATTGCCGCCTCTGCCACGGTTTCGGCACTCAGCACACCATCGCCCAATTGCGGGCCTTCGGGTATCCCCTCCAGCATCGGGGTCGCCACACCTTGCGGACATAGCATCGAGACGCGGATGCCATCATCACGGTGCCCGATGGCCAGGCTTTCGGCAAAGCCGACGGCTGCGTGTTTCGTCGTGGAATAGACCGCCGAGCCCACCTGCGACAGCAGACCCGCCGCCGAGATCGTGTGCAGGAAATAGCCACCGCCCCGCGCCTTCATCCGCGGGATCAGGACGCGCGCAGCGTGAACATGGGCCATCACGTTGACCGCCCAGGCGCGGTCCCAGACCTGTGGGTCCGCAAAGGCGATATTGTCGAAGGTGGTATCCATGCCGGTGGCGATCCCGGCGTTCGAGCACATGATGTCGATATGACCATGCGCGGTCTCGACATGGTCGATCATCGCGGCGATCTGCGCCGGATCCGACACATCGCAAATCAGCGCCTCATCCACACCGTCCGGGGTCTCTGCGGGCAGGCGCAGATCCGCAATGATGACGCATCCGGCACCAGCCTGCTTGAGCGCCTGCGCCAAGGCAAGGCCGATCCCCTGTGCGCCACCCGTGACAAGGGCAGTCTTGCCAACGATGTCCATGGGTCAGCCCGGGCTCATTCCGCGCAGGCGTTCGGACCGGCGGCGCAACAATTCAACCGTCGTCAGCAATGCAACAGAGATGATCACGAGAATAGTGGCGACTGACAGGATTGCAGGGCTGATTTGCTCCCGAATACCATTCCACATTTGGCGCGGTATAGTTTGTTCGTCCAGACCACCAACAAACAGCACGACAACCACTTCATCGAAGGACGTAACAAATGCGAACAGGCCCCCGGAAATCACGCCCGGCAGGATAAGGGGCATTTGCACCTTGAAAAAGGTGGTTACCGGATCTGCACCCATGTTTGCCGCTGCCCGCGTCAGGGAATGATCAAACCCCACAAGCGTTGCCGTAACAGTGATGATCACGAAAGGGATCCCTAGCGTCGCATGCGCGAGGACAACGCCCAGATATGGTATTTTCCAACCAAAGATCGACCAATCTGCGATCCCGATCGAAGAATAGAAGAAGAACAGGCCTGTGGCTGTGATGATAATCGGCACAATCATCGGCGAAATCAGGACAGCCATGATTGTACGGCGATAGGGCATTTCCGGGCGGCTCAATCCCAAGGCGGCAAAGGTTCCCAGTGCCGTTGCAATCAACGTCGAGAAAAACCCAATGATGATCGAGTTCTTTGTTGCGTTGATCCAATTGGAGTTCGCCCAAGCGTCAGCCCACCAGGCTCCGCCGCGGGCTGCATCTGGATCGATCATCCCAAAAGTAAGAAGCAAATCGTACCAGCGCATCGAATAACCAGTAGGATCCAGTTTCAGCATCTTCTCGGTAAATGTGAAATAGGGCTCCACGTTGAAGCTCAGCGGTATCACGACAAGGATCGGCGCGATCAGGAACAGAAAAATCAGGCCGCATATGACCAGGTAGGCGTAGTGCCATATGCGTTCCAGCGTATCTGCATGTTTTGGAAGTGCCATGAGCCTCACCCCAGTTTCAGATTGTCGATACCGATCAGGCGATCGTAAAGCCAGTACAGGATCAAAATGCCACCCAGAAGCAGAGCAGCCAAAGCGGCGGCAAGCGACCAGTTCAACGATTTCTGCATGTGGAAGGCGATCAGGTTTGAAATCAACTGTCCATCAGCGCCACCCACAAGGGCGGGCGTAATGTAGTAGCCGACCGCAAGGATGAAGACCAAAAGCGCGCCTGCGCCGATACCTGGCACGGTTTGCGGAAAATAGATCCGCCGGAACGCGGTCCAACTCGTTGCGCCAAGGCTACGCGCAGCACGCACATAACTCGGGTTTATTGGACGCATCACCGAGTAGAGCGGAAGTATCATGAACGGCAACAGAATATGCGTCATCGCAATTACTGTTCCTGCCTGATTGTACATCATCTGGATGCGATTTTCGTCGTCCAGCACACCCAATCCCACCATTGCATCGTTAATGACGCCTTGGCTTTGCAACAGGATCATCCAACTTGTCGTACGCACCAAAAGTGACGTCCAAAATGGCAACAGGACCAGGATCATCAGCAAGTTGGAATAGCGCAGGGGCAAGGTGGCAAGCAGATGTGCCACCGGATAGGCCAGGAGAAATGTCAGGAAGGTGATGACAAGCGAAAGAATTAGCGTGCGCTGAAACAGTTTGACATAGACTTGGCGGTTCTCGTTCACCATTTCTATGTTGCCGTTTGCGTCTCGTGTCATGTCGATCGCAGCAAGATAGAATGTTGCCGTATAGGCGCTGGAAGCAGACCGCATCACGGTCCAAAGCTCGGGATTATCCCAGTCAGGGTCAACTCCGATAATCGCTTCCTTGTAGGGGGGCGCCAGTTTGTCGGCGTTTCGTGCTGTTTTCGTGAAAAGTGAACGAGAGCCGGAAATCTCATAGTTGATGCGCGTACCGGCCTGCCCCGCGGCGCGCTCTTCCTTCAGGACAACCATGTCTGCCGCAAGCGCGGCATAGGCGCTTTCGTCGATCTCGGATCCGGGGGGATTTTCGTCGAACCATTGTGTGAGGTTCACCATGATCGGCGTACGCTCACCCGTTCCGAAGTCTTCGGTCACAATGAACCCGTCATTGTGCACGGATCTGTGCAGCATCTGGGCGATGGGGGCCACAAACGTGATCAAGATGAACAACAACAGAGGCATCACAAGAAAGAAGGCACGTCTCTTTGCCCGTGACTGAGCATGGATCAGTGCCTGCTTCAGAGGCTTGCCGTCCACGGTCGTCAACAACAGCTCTCCAGGGGAGTTGCTTGCACCCTGATTGGCCAATCCGTCTGTCATAGAGCCATCCCTTTTTCCAGTGGATCGGGCTCCAGCAGAGCCCGATCCTTTTTTTAGGCAATCAACCGCATTGCGGCCGAGCCGAATAGAATTAGTTGGCCAACCAAGCGTTGAACCGCTCGTTCAGCTCCGCGTCCTTGTCGACCCAGAACTCGAAGTTGTTGACCAATGCATTGCCAAGGTTTTCAGCCGCGGTCGGCATATGTGTCGCCATTTCGGTCACACCATCCGAATAGGTCCCAACCAGAGCGCCCGACGATTTGCGTGCAGGGCCGTACGAGATCCAGCTTGCTTGATCCGCAAGGCGCTGGGTGTCGGTCGAAAACGCAATGAACTGCATGGCTGCTTCCTTGTTCGGAGCACCTTTCGGTACAACAAACAGGTCGAAATCAAGGATTTGGCCATCCCACACGACAACCAGCGGCTGCTTCTCGGCAACGGCTGCGTTGAAAATGCGACCATTGTACGCCGTGGACATGACGACCTCGCCATCAGCAAGAAGCTGCGGCGGCTGGGCGCCAGCTTCCCACCAGACGATATCCGACTTGATGCTGTCCAGTTTGGCAAATGCGCGATCCACACCTTCATCGGTGTCAAGGACGGCGTAGACTTCGCCGGCAGGGACACCATCAGCCATCAGGGCCATTTCAAGAGTAGCTTTGGCCGACTTGCGCAGGCCGCGCTTGCCCGGGAATTTTCCGGTATCGAAGAAGTCGGCAATCGTGGTCGGAGCGCCAGACACGTTGCTGCTGTTGTATGCGAACACGGTGGACCAAACGATGTTTGCCACTGCGCAGTCCTGAAGCGCACCCTCGATGAAGTCTTCGGTCGCGGGCGTTCCATCCGGAGCGGCGGGCAGCATCGACAGATCGATAGGCTCCAGCAGACCTTCGTCGCAAAGACGTACGGCATCCGAGAATTCCACATCTGCGACGTCAATAGTCACGTTGCCGGCTTCAACCTGCGCCTTGATCGGGGTTGCAGGGTTGTCCGCATCGACTGAATTGATCTTGATACCCGTGGTCGCGGTAAACGGCTTGTGGTAAGCCTCGACCTGGCTTTTCGTGTAAGCGCCACCCCATGACATCACTGTCAGTTCCTGCGCCGTTGCAGAGAATGCGATACCGCTCAGAGCGGTCGCCATCAGAGCTGTTTTTATTTTCATTCAGTTAACTCCCATTGTTACCCGTATTGTTGTTTGAGAGGCGGTGCTGCGGGCGTCACATCCGCTTCTCTTCTCGCTCAGATGCCAATTCAGTGGCTGCAAACCAAACGACTATCAAGCGTCGAGCGCTCGGCAGTCCTGCGGCAACCATCCGATGTCGATATGCTGACCTGGCTTCAAGCGCACCTGGTCAGGTGCGTTTCTCGTCTTGACGACGAATTCGTCATTCCCTGCAACGCGCAACCGCGTGCGGAAAATGTCACCCATGTAGATGAATTCCATAACCTCGGCCTTCAGCGTGTGCGCCCCGGGCTGAAGGCGGTCCTTGTTGAACTCCACCCGCTCGGGGCGAATGGACACGCGCGTTCGTTCGCCCGGCTTCGACACATTGACAGGCTTGGCGTCGATCACCTCGCCGTCGTCCAGCTTGACGGTGCAGATATCGCCCTTGATCTCCTGCACGACGCCCTCAAGCGTGTTGTTCTCGCCGATGAACTGCGCGACGAAACTGTTCTGCGGCTGCTCATACAGGACATCGGGCGGTGCAAGCTGCTGGATCCGGCCATCGTCGAATACGGCTACACGGTCCGACATGGTCAGCGCCTCGGTCTGGTCATGGGTCACGTAAACGGTCGTGATGCCAAGATCATGGGCCAGTCGCGTGATCTCGAACTGCAGGGTTTCGCGCAGCTGCTTGTCCAGCGCGCCAAGCGGTTCGTCCATCAGCACCAGTTCGGGTTCGAAGACCAGAGCACGCGCCAGCGCGATCCGCTGCTGCTGACCCCCCGACAATTGCGCCGGGCGGCGACTTTCGAATTTTCCCATCTGGACCATATCCAGCGCGCGGCGCACCTTTTCCTCGCGTTCGGATTTGCCGATCTTGCGCACTTCCAACGGGAAGGACAGGTTTTCGGCAACTGTCATATGCGGGAACAGGGCGTAGTTCTGGAACACCATGCCGATGCCGCGCTTGTGCGGCGGGATATTGTTGATCGGCTTCCCGTCCAGCAGGATCTCGCCATGGGTGGCGGTCTCGAACCCGGCCAGCATCATCAGGCAGGTCGTCTTGCCCGACCCGGATGGCCCCAGCATCGTCAGGAACTCACCCTTGGGCATGGTCAGGTTCAGGTCTTTGACGACCAGTGTTTCGCCATCGTAGCTTTTTTGCACGCGCTCAAAGGCTACGAACGCATCGTTCGCACTTGATCCAGCCAATGTCGGCTCCCCGTTTGTTGTTACTGCGCAATCTTCGTCGCACATTTACCCAAGACTAAAACGCGCCACCTTGTAGGTTGCAACCCTTTTGCTGTGTCAAATTGCCAAATCCAATTTTGACAGGCGAAACGGCGCGTCATGCTTGCAAATGCAGGAAATGTTCCCGACATCTCTGTCATGAAACTGCCTCTGAGAGAGATTTTGCCGTCTTTTCGACCACTTCGTCCGCCTCGGCATGGGTCAGACAGAAAGGCGGCGCGAATCCCAGAATATCGCCCTGAGGCATGGCGCGCGCGATCACGCCATGGCCCAAAAGGGCCGATGCGACCCGCGGCCCCACCTTCTCGGAGGCATCAAAGAATTCCCTTGTGTCGCGATCCTTCACCAACTCGACAGCGCAAAGCATCCCCTCGCCCCGGACCTCGCCGACATGCGGGTGTTCGGCAAGTGCGGCGCGCATCTGGGTGTTGAGGTAATTGCCGACATCACCGGCATTCTGAACCAGCTTGAGATCATCCAGCAGTTTCAGGTTGGCAACGCCTGCCGCGGCACCGACCGGATGCGCGGAATAGGTCCAGCCATGGCCGATCGGACCATTCTCATCCGTGCCCTGCTCGAGAACCTTCCACATCTTGTCGCCGACAATGGACCCCGACAGCGGCGCATAGGCCGATGTCAGACCCTTGGCGATGGTGATCAGATCAGGCTCGATCCCGTAGTGATCCGATCCGAACATGCTGCCCAGACGGCCAAATCCGGTGACGACCTCGTCGGCGACCAGCAGGATGTCATGTTTGCGCAGCACCTTCTGGATCGCGGGCCAGTAGCCTTCGGGCGGGGGCACGATGCCGCCGGTGCCCAGAACCGGCTCACCGATGAAGGCGGCAATCGTATCGGCACCTTCCCGCTCGATCAGTGCCTCGAGCTCGGCCACCAGATGGGCGGTGAACTGGGCCTCTGTCATGTCGGCCCTGGGCCTGCGGAAATAGTAGGGCGCCTCTGTGTGGATGACCTGCGCCAGGGGCAGATCGAATTTCTTGTGAAACAGTTCCAGCCCGGTCAGCGATCCTGTCACCAGACCCGATCCGTGATACCCGCGCCAGCGGCTGATGATCTTCTTCTTCTCGGGTCGCCCCAGGATATTGTTGTAATACCAGATCAGCTTGACGTTGGTTTCATTGGCATCGGATCCGGACAGCCCGAAATAGACCTTGGACATGCCCTTTGGCGCGCGATCAAGGATCATCTTGGACAGGGTGATGCTGGCTTCGGTCCCGTGGCCGACATAGGCATGGTAATAGGCCAGTTCGCGGGCCTGATCGGCGATGGCCTCGGCGATCTCCTGACGTCCATAGCCGACGTTGACACAATAGAGACCGGCAAAAGCATCCAGCAGACGGATGCCATCGCGGTCGGTGATGTGGCATCCCTCTGCCGTCTTGATGATCCGCTGCGCGACATTGCCGCGCGCGAATTCGGCCAGATGGGTCGAAGGATGAAAGAAATTCTCGCGGTCCCATTGGGCCAGTTGATCGTTGGTCAGCATCTGCAGCCCCTCTTGGCGGTGATGTGAAAGCTTTAGTTGTGCACAACCTTTATGCGGCGGCGTCAGGGGTCAACCATACAGGCCATAAAAACTGTGTATTTCCTAAATGCGACACCTGAATTCGCTTTTGGAACGGAAAAGATGTGCACAAATTTGGTGAACTCGGCCAAACGCCAGCAAGGAAAGCGCCCATGTCCGTACCTCCGATTCCCTTTGCCGACCTGCCGTTCAGCAAGGTCGAATATGACCGCCGCCTTGAACTGACCCGAACCGCAATGGCCGAACGCGGCATAGACGTGCTGTTTGTCGAGGATCCGTCGAACATGGCGTGGCTGACCGGCTATGACGGTTGGTCCTTCTACGTGCATCAGGGTGTGATCGTGACCCATGACCGGGACCCGGTCTGGTGGGGGCGCAACATGGATGCGAATGGCGCCAAGCGCACCGCCTGGCTGCCGCATGACCACCTGCAACCCTATGACGACACCTATGTGCAGTCCAACGAACGCCACCCGATGCAGCATCTGTCGGCGCTGCTGTGCGACATGGGGTTCGAGGCGGCCTGCATCGGTGTCGAGATGGAGAACTACTATTTCTCGGCCAAGGCTTATGTCACCATGCTGACGGAGCTGCCGCGCGCCACGCTGGTGGATGCGACAGCCCTGGTGAACTGGCAGCGCGCCGTCAAATCGCATGAGGAAATCGCCTTCATGCGCCGTGCCGCACGCATTGCAGAAAAGATGGTTGATACAGCCATCGAGCGCGCGCGCCCCGGTGTGCGCAAGAACGACCTTGTGGCCGAGGTGATGCGCGAGGCGATCATCGGTGTCGGCGAGGATTGGGGCGATTACCCCGCAATCGTGCCCATGTGCCCGTCAGGCGCCGATGCCTCGGCCCCGCATATCACCTGGAACGGGGGCGAGTTCGAGAATGATCAATGCACCTTCTTCGAACTGGCCGGCGTCTATCGTCGCTACCACACGCCCTTCTGCCGCACCGTCTACCTTGGCACCCCCCCGGACGAGGTGAAGCGCGCCGAAGCCGCGCTGATCGAAGGGCTCGAGGCGGGGCTGCAAGCCGCCCGCTCGGGAAACCGCGCCTGTGACATCGCCGATGCGCTTGCCCGTCCGCTTGAGGCTGCCGGCATCCAGCGCGGCGCGCGCTGCGGCTATCCCATCGGGATCAGCTATCCCCCCGACTGGGGCGAACGCACGATCAGCCTGCGGTCCGAGGATCAGACGGTGCTGCAACCCGGCATGACCTTCCATTTCATGCCCGGCCTGTGGATGGACACATGGGGCATAGAGATCACGGAATCGATCCTGATCACGGCGGACGGTCCGGCAGAAACCTTCTGCAACCGCCCGCGCCGGATCTTCGTGAAGTCATGACCGATCTGACCCGAACACGGGCCATCCTGGGCGATCTGATCGGCTTTCCCACGGTCTCGTCCGACAGCAACCTGGCCATGATCGACCACATGGCCAACCTGCTGTCCGACATCGGCGCGCGGGTCGACCTGTTTCATGACGAGACAGGCACCAAGGCCAATCTCTTCGCCTCGATCGGCCCCGAGCGCGAGGGCGGGATCGTCCTGTCCGGGCATTCCGATGTGGTGCCTGTGGCAGATCAGGATTGGAACAGCGACCCGTTCCAGATGGTCGAACGGGATGGTTTGCTTTTTGGCCGCGGCGCCTGCGACATGAAAGGGTTCATCGCCGCGGCGCTTGCCATGGCGCCTGATTATGCCGGGCGCGATCTCAAGCGTCCGATCCATTTCGCCTTCACCTATGATGAAGAGGTCGGCTGCCTTGGGGCGCGTTCGCTTGTGCCTGCCTTGCAAGCCCGCGGCATCCGCCCCGCCATGGCAATCGTGGGCGAACCGACCGAGATGCGGATCATCGAGGGGCACAAGGGCTGCTGCGAATACACTGTCGAATTCCGGGGCCTGGAAGGGCATGGATCCAACCCAGACCGGGGCGTCAATGCCGTGGAATATGCCGCAAGCTATGTGGCGCGGCTGATGGAGTTGCGCCACCAGCTGCGCCACCGCGCCCCCGTGGGCAGCAGGTTCGAACCACCCTGGACCACGATCAACGTGGGCCGCCTGTCAGGCGGGGTGGCGCATAATGTCATCGCCGGCAGGGCCGAACTTGACTGGGAAATGCGGCCCGTGCAGGATTCGGATGCCGATTTCGTCCGGGCGGACCTGACCGCATATTGCAATGACGTGCTGCTGCCGCAGATGCAGGCGATCAGCCCGGATGCCGGGATCACCACCTATGTCATCGGCGAGGTTTGCGGGCTGGAACCGATGGAACAGAACGCGGCACGCCGCCTGGTTTCCGAACTGACCGGCGCGAATGGTGCGGATGTCGTGGCCTTCGGGACAGAGGCCGGATTGCTCCAGCAGATGGGAATGTCTGCCGTCCTCTGCGGCCCCGGCAGTATCGAACAGGCGCACAAGGCTGACGAATATGTGGCTCTATCCCAGCTGGATCAGTGCCTTGGGATGCTGCGTGATCTTGGTGAAAGGCTGACCCGCCATGTCTGACCAATCCGATGCGCGCGCCCGTTTCTTGCGTCTGCACGACGCGCTGCGCACCCGTATCTGCCTGCTTGACTACCCCCCGGGCACGCGCCTTTCGGAAGAGACACTGGCGGCGGAATTCGGCACCTCCCGCACGCCGTTGCGCCGGGTTCTGGCCCGTCTGGAAGATGAAGGCCTGGTGATCTCGCAGCATGGCGTGGGCACGATTGTCACCGATGTCGACCCGGGTGAAATGGCACGGACCTACGATCTGCGCCGTGAACTGGCAGGGCTTGTGGGGCGGCTGTCACCGGTTGCGATCACGGACGAGATCGTGGCCATGGGCCATGACTTCCTGACGCGCGGCGAGGCGCTGCTGACAAACCCCGAGGTTCGGGCGCTGGCGCGGCTCAACATGGAATACTTCCATTTCGGCACATCCCTGACCATGAACGAGGCGCTGCGCGACACCTCGGAAAGACTGTATTACCGCACGGCCCGGATCTGGCTGAAGGCCACATCGCACCTGGATCTGACCGAAGAGATCGCGATCTTCCTGGCCGAACTGCGCGACAGTCTGCAAGCGCTGCAGGCCCGCGATGCGCAGGCGGCGGCAGATGTACGCCGCGCACATATCTCGCTCTGCATCGCGCGGGTCAACGCGGCGCGCGGCTGAGATCGCGCTGCTTCTTCTTGCTTCAAATATCCAGATCCGGCCTCAGCAAGATGCGATCAGGCCGGATCAGTGTCGATAGCGGTTCAGCTGGCTGCCACCAGAAGGCCGTCAGCCTTGATCTGGCGATAGGCCTCATCCAGCGACCTGCGGGCACGCTCGATCAGGATATCAGCCTCATCCCGCGTCATCACCAGGGGCGGGCTGATGATCATCCGGTCGCCCACATGGCGCATGACCAGGTTGTTGGCAAAACACCGCTCGCGGGTGATGTAGCCCACGGTTCCGGCTTCGGACGCGAACTTGGCGCGGCTTTCCTTGTGCGGCGTCAGGGCGATGGACCCCATCATGCCGACGATCTTGGCCTCGCCCACCATCGGGTGATCCGTCAGACCGGTCCACAGCTCTTTCATGTAGGGCCCGATATCGGTCTTGACGTGATCGATGATGCCTTCTTCCTCGATGATATTGAGGTTCTCAAGCGCCACGGCCGCCGCCACGGGATGGGCCGCATAGGTATAGCCGTGATTGAATTCGCAGGCGCCGATCACTTCGGCAACCTCGTCGCAGACGATCGAGCCGCCGATCGGCTGGTAGCCCGATGACAGCCCCTTGGCGATCGTCATGATATGGGGACGGATATTCAGGGTCTGGCTGCCGAACCAGTTGCCCGTTCGCCCAAATCCGCAAATCACCTCATCCGCGATCAGCAGGATCTCGTACTTGTCGCAGATCCGCTGAATCTCCGGCCAATAGGTGTCGGGGGCAACGATCACGCCACCCGCACCCTGCACGGGTTCGGCGATGAAGGCTGCAACGCGATCCTCGCCCAGGTCATGAATGGCCTGCTCAAGCTGGCGCGCGCGCTCCAGCCCGAATTCTTCGGGGGACATGTCGCCGCCTTCGGCCCACCAGTCGGGTTGGTCGATATGGTAGATATCCGGGATCGGCAGGCCACCCTGCGCATGCATGCCCGACATGCCGCCCAGGGAGGCGCCCGCCATGGTCGATCCGTGATAGGCATTCTTGCGGCTGATGATCACCTTCTTCTCGGGCTTGCCCTTCTGCGCCCAATAGGTGCGGACCATGCGAATGTTGGTGTCATTCGCTTCAGACCCTGATCCGGCGTAGAACACGTGATTGAGGTCGCCCGGCGCTACCTCGGACAGTTTCTGACTGAGCGCGATGGCAGGCACATGGGTCGTCATGAAGAAGGTGTTGTAATAGGGCAGTTCCTTCATCTGGCGCGATGCGACATCTGCCAGGCGGTCACGCCCGTAGCCGACGTTCACACACCACAGGCCTGCCATGCCGTCGATGATGCGGTTGCCATCACTATCGGTGATCCAGACGCCATCGGCGCGTGTGATGACACGGGCACCGCGCTTGGCCAGCGCCGTCTGCGTCGAGAAAGGGTGCATGTGATGCGCAGCATCCAGGGCCTGCAATTCCTGCGTTGGCATATGATTTGTGATCAGGGTCATGACGGGCCTCGTGATGGTCGTGACGTGAGACGGAAAACGCCACTGCAGGGCGACTTCCTTGACGCACTCAGAATATGATCAAATTTCAGAGTGTCAATCGAATCAGTTTTCAGAATGGTCCAGATCCAGCATTTCGCGGATCTGCTCCATTCCCTGAAGCATATCTTCCCGCATCGCCTTGGCGGCCCCCTCGGAATCGCCTGTTCGGATGCAATGCAGCATGTCCTTGTGCTTGTCCGGCAGATTCTGCGTGCCGATCCGGCCAATCACCACACGCAGCGAGGGGCCAAAGCGCAGCCATAGTCTTTCTGCCATTTCCGCAAGGATCGGCGCGTCTGCCAAAGCATAGAGCATGGCGTGAAAACGGTAATTGTTTTCAAGATATGCGCGCAGATCACCCGCCGAAATGGCCCGGTCAATGGCGCTGTCGATCTCGGTCAGCTGCACCAGGTCTGCGGGGCTGGCCCGTTCGGTGGCACGCAGCCCAAGATGCGACTCAAGCCATTGCCTTGCATATATAATCTCGGAAATATTTTCTGCGGTCAGCTGTGGCACACAGACCCTGCGATTGCCTTGAAACACGAGTGCGCCCTCTGCCGTCAGGCGCCTGATCGCCTCGCGGACGGGGGTCATGCCGGCGTTCAGCCGATCGGCCAGGCCCTGGATCGTCAGAGCCTGCCCCGGCGCGATCTCTCCGAAGAGGATCTGCTCTCGCAATTTGCGATAGATCACCTCATGGGCAGGAGGGTTCACGGACGCGTCCACAAGGGTGTTCATTTTTCGGGCACCATCTTCCATTTTGCCGCTTTTCCCCGCGTTCCTCCAAGACACCTCCTTGCGAGTTTAACGAGGTCGTGAAAATATTACCATATTGCCATAAGGCAGAAACTTTGATCAAATTCCGGAAAAGGGACAGAAGATCCTCGTATCCATCATAGGGAGTTACCTGATGAGACATCAACTGCTGACCATGACCGCAACCATCGCGCTCATGGCAGGGGCTGCCGCGGCACAAGAAGTCCGTGTGTACAACTGGTCCGACTATATCGACGAAGAGCTTCTGGCGAAGTTCGAAGCCGAAACCGGGCTGAAACTGATCTATGACGTTTTTGACAGCAACGAGGTTCTGGAAACCAAATTGCTGGCCGGTGGCTCCGGCTACGATGTCGTTGTGCCTTCGGGCACCTTCCTGCAGCGGCAGATCCAGGCGGGCGCGTTCCAGAAGCTGGACAAGTCGAAGCTGCCAAACCTGTCGAACATGTGGGATGTCGTGTCCTCGAGGACCGAGCAGTACGACCCCGAGAACGCCTATTCGATCAACTACATGTGGGGCACGACCGGCATCGGCGTGAACGTCGGCAAGGTCACCGAAATCCTGGGCGAAGACGCGCCGATCGACAGTCTTTCGCTGATTTTCGACCCTGCAAATGCGGAAAAGCTGGCGGCTTGCGGCATCATGATGCTGGATGCGCCTGCCGAGATGATCCCTGCCGCACTGAAGTTTCTGGGCGAAGACCCCAACAGCCATGACCCCGACGTGATCGCAAAGACCGAACCGGTCTTCATGGCGATCCGCCCCTACATCCAGAAATTCCACAGCAGCGAGTATATCAACGCGCTTGCGAATGGTGACATCTGCGTGGCTCTGGGCTGGTCGGGTGACGTCCTTCAGGCGCGCGATCGTGCCGCCGAGGCCGAAAACGGTGTGGAAATCGCATATAATGCCGCCAAGGAAGGTGCGCAGATGTGGTTCGACCAGATGGCGATTCCGGTCGATGCTCCGAACGTGGAAGGCGCACATGCATTCCTGAACTTCATCATGGATGCGCAGAACATGGCAGCGGCGTCGAACTACGTCTACTATGCCAATGGCAACGCGGCTTCCAAAGAGTTCCTGGTTGAAGACGTGATCGGCGATCCGGCGATTTATCCGTCGGAGGAAGCGCTGAACAACCTGTTCACCACAACTCCATGGGATGCTGGCGTTCAGCGGACTGTGACCCGTCTTTGGACCAAGATCAAATCGGGCACCTGAGACCCGAAGCTTTGGACCCGCGCAGCATCTGCGCGGGTCCTTTCAAAACAAAGGACAGGGATCGGCATGGCACAGACCGTTTTCGCCCCATGGGATGATCCGCAGGCAAAGCCTCTCATCCAGTTCCGGAACGTGACCAAGCGGTTCGGCGAGTTCACCGCCATCGAGAACCTGACCCAGGACATTTACGAACGAGAGTTCTTTTCGCTGCTGGGGCCGTCCGGCTGTGGCAAGACAACCCTCATGCGGATGCTGGCCGGGTTCGAGAACGTGACCGAAGGCCAGATCCTGATCGCCGGACAGGACATGGCGAATGTTCCGCCCAACAAGCGGGCCGTGAACATGATGTTCCAGTCCTACGCCTTGTTTCCGCATCTGAGCGTCTGGGAAAACATCGCCTTCGGCCTCAAGCGCGAAGGCAAACCGAAAGCCGAGATCGACGCCCGCGTGGACGAAATGCTGCGCCTGACCCGATTGGTGAAATTCGCCAAGCGCAAGCCGCACCAGATCTCGGGCGGTCAGCGGCAGCGCGTGGCACTGGCGCGCAGTCTTGCCAAGGCACCGAAACTTCTGCTGCTGGATGAACCGCTGGGCGCGCTGGACAAGAAGCTGCGCCAGGATACCCAGTTCGAGTTGATGGATATCCAGGAAAAGACCGGCACGACCTTCGTGATCGTGACCCATGATCAGGAAGAGGCGATGACCGTATCCAGCCGCGTTGCGGTGATGGACGAGGGGCGCATCATCCAGGTGGCCACCCCGGCACAGATCTACGAAGCACCCAATTGCGTCTATGTGGCGGATTTCATCGGCGAGGTGAACATCATCGATGGTGTGGCAACGTCTGATGGCGATGGCTATCGGATCGCATGGGCCGAGGGGCAGGAGCCGTTCTTTGCCAAGACGCCCAACAGCTTTTCCGAGGGGCAGCGTTGCCATATTGCGATCCGCCCCGAGAAAGTGGCGATTTCAGCCGAACGCCCCGATGATATGGCGAATGCGGTCGAAGGGCAGATCATCGACATCGCCTATCTGGGCAACATCTCGACCTATCACGTCAAGCTGACCAACGGGCAGATGATCAAGGCCCAGGCCGCAAACACACGTCGCCTGTCGCGGCGCAGCTTTACCTGGGAAGATCGCGTCTGGCTGTCCTGGACGGACACCGCCGCCGTCGTTCTGGAGAGCTGAGGCGATGCGGCGCTTCATCCTCATCGCGGTTCCGTATCTCTGGCTTCTGGCGCTGTTCCTTGTGCCGTTCCTGATCGTGCTGAAGATCTCGCTGTCGGATATCGCCTTGTCGATTCCGCCCTACACGCCGCAACTTGACCTGTCCGCCGGCTGGGATGGGATCAAAAGCTTTCTGTCAGAGCTGGATTTCGAGAATTTCACCTTCCTGACGCAAGACCCCCTTTACTGGAAGGCCTATGTGTCATCGCTTCAGATCGCAGCAATTTCGACCCTTCTGACGCTTTTGGTGGGCTATCCGATTGCCTATGGCATGGCGCAGGCCCCTGATGAATGGCGTCCGACGCTTCTGCTGCTGGTGATCCTGCCGTTCTGGACCAGCTTTCTGATCCGCGTCTATTCATGGATCGGTATCCTGTCGAACGAAGGGTTCCTGAACCAGTTCCTGCTGTGGACCGGGATCATCTCGACCCCGCTGACGATCCTGAACACCAACACCGCCGTCTATATCGGCATCGTCTATACCTACCTGCCCTTCATGATCCTGCCGATCTATTCAGCCCTTGAGAAGATGGACGGCTCGCTTCTGGAGGCGGCCGAGGATCTGGGATGCTCGCGATTGTCGGCCTTCTGGCTGATCACCATCCCGTTGTCCAAGGCAGGCATCATTGCGGGCTGTTTCCTGGTCTTCATCCCCGCATTGGGTGAATTCGTCATCCCCTCGCTTCTGGGCGGGTCCGACACGCTGATGATCGGCAAGGTCCTGTGGGAGGAATTCTTCTCGAACCGCGACTGGCCCGTGGCCTCGGCGGTGGCGGTGATCCTGCTGCTGATCCTGGTCATCCCCATCGTCCTGTTCCAGCGCAACGAGCAGAAACAGCGGGAGATGGATCAATGAGGCGCTTTTCCTGGTTCAACGCCACATCCCTGACCCTCGGGTTTGCGTTTCTTTACCTGCCGATGATCATCCTGATCATCTACAGCTTCAACTCCTCACGCCTCGTGACGGTCTGGGCCGGGTTCTCGACCCAGTGGTACGGAGCCCTGTTGCAGAACGAGTCCTTTCTGGATGCGGCCTGGGTCACCGTGCAGGTTGCTGTCGCGTCATCGACGATTGCGACCGTGCTGGGCACGATGGGGGCCTATGTGCTGGTGCGCGGCGGCCGTTTCATGGGGCGTACGGTATTTTCCGGCATGATCTATGCACCCCTTGTGATGCCCGAGGTGATCACCGGCCTTTCGCTTCTTCTGCTGTTCATCGGGATCGGTCTTGATCGGGGCATCTTTACCATCGTTCTGGCCCATACCACTTTTTCGATGTGCTTTGTTTCGGTCGTGGTGTCGTCGCGTCTGGTCAGTTTCGACAAGTCGCTGGAAGAGGCGGCACTTGACCTTGGCTGCACACCCTTCGATGCCTTCCGCCTTGTGACCCTGCCGATCATTGCGCCTGCGGTGATTTCAGGCTGGCTGCTGGCCTTTACCCTGTCGCTGGACGATCTGGTGATCGCGTCCTTCACCGCGGGGCCATCGGCCACGACCTTGCCGATCAGGATCTTTTCCGCCGTGCGCCTGGGGGTTTCGCCCGAGATCAACGCGCTGTCGACGATCATGATCGCGATCGTCACCATCGGCGTCATCACCGCGTCGATCATCACCAAGCGCAACAGCCTGGCCCAACAGCGCGACGAACAGGCCGCAGCGCGAACAGCATGACCCGCATCTTTCCGGCTTATGCCTATGGCGATGGTCCCGTCGCTGGGTGCTATTGGGCGGGAACAGTGCCTGATGACAGGGCGGTCACGCCCGCTGCAACCGGCCATGCCACTGTGGATGTCGCAATCATCGGCGCAGGCTTCACCGGCCTGTCCGCGGCCCTTCATCTGGCGCAGGACGGTGTCGATGTCGTTGTTCTGGACAGCATGTATCCGGGATGGGGCGCGTCCGGTCGCAATGGCGGCTTTTGTTGCCTTGGGGGCGCCAAGGCCAGTAGCGCAGAGCTGGTGCATCGGTTCGGGCTGGACGCGCTGGCGGGGTGGCGGCGGGCCGAACAGGATGCTGTTACCCTTGTCGCCCGGCTGTTGCAGGACCATGGCATCGCCGCCGACACGCATTCGCAGGGCGAGACCATTCTGGCCCATAACGACCGATCCGCGCGGGAGTTGGCACAGGATGTCGCCCGCGTGAAGGCCGAATATGGGGTCGATGCCGCCTGGCACAGCCCGGATCAGCTGAAAGACATCGGTATGGCCGGGCCCTTCAAGGCCGGACTGACAATACCGCTGGGGTTTGCGCTGAACCCGCGCAAATACATTGCAGGGCTTCTGGCGGCGGCCCTGTCCGCAGGGGCACGGGTGCATGGGCACAGCCCGGTCGTGCAGATCGCGCAGGACAGCCGGGGTTTCACGCTCACGACCGACCGGGCCACCGTGCAGGCACGGCGACTGATCGTAGCGACCAATGGCTATTCATCCGAGGACCTGCCACCATGGATGGCGGGCCGCTATCTGCCCGCGCAATCAAATGTGCTGGTCACCCGCCCGCTGACGCAGGCCGAACTGGACGCGGCGGGTTGGACCAGTCGCCAGATGGCCTATGACACGCGAAACCTGCTGCATTACTTCCGCCTGATGCCGGACAACCGCTTCCTCTTCGGGATGCGCGGCGGGCTTCTGGCCTCGGCGCAGGCCGAGGCCGCCATCACCGCCCGCGCGCGGCGGCATTTCGAGACGATGTTCCCGGCCTGGCGCGACGTCGAAACACCCCATGGGTGGAGCGGGATGGTCTGCTTTTCGTCGAACCGCACACCTTATTGCGGGCCGATCCCTGGTCTTCCCGGGGCATTTGCCGGCTTCGCCTTTCACGGAAACGGGGTGGCTATGGGCAGCTACACAGGTGCGCTGCTTGCAGATCTTGTGCAGGACAAGCCGACCCGTGTGCCCTATCCCGATGTCATGCGCGCCGAGGCGCCGCGCTTTCCGCTAGGCCGGTTTCGTCGTGCCTTGCTGCCAGCAGGTTATGCGCTGGCCGGATTGGGTGACCTCTGAAGATCAATCGCGGAACATCGACGCCAGCCGCGCCGTGTCAATCGCCTTGACGGTCTTGCCGGCTGGCTTGAAGGTCGGTGCGTCCTCGCCCGCGACAAGAGCATTCACAACCGCCTCTTCGACGGCCTGAACAGAGGCAAGATAGAACGGATCGAGGTGGTTCTGATTGATCTCGCTCCGCATCACGACAGGCCCCTGTTGCGCCTGCATAGAGCCTGCATTGGCTGTCGAGAAAGCAAGGAAGATGTCACCGGAATTGTTGCCGCCGGGCGTGCCGTTGCGTCCGATACCGATGGCCGCACGCTTGGCGACAGCGCGCAGTGACAGTGCCGAAAGCGGCGCATCCGTGCCCAGGATCACGATGATGGAGCCCTGCTCGGCCTCCATCAAGGTGCCTTCCGGCATGCTCTCGCCAACCGGGCGACCCAGGATCGACAGCCAGGGGCGTATGCCATGATTGGCCTGCACAAGCGCGCCGATCGTATACGTGACCTCGCCTATCGCGACCTTGCGCGATGCGGTGCCGGTTCCACCCTTGAACTCGTAGCAGATCATGCCGTTGCCGCCCCCGACAGATCCTTCAGGAACCGGCCCGCCCCTGGCGGCATTCAGCGCCTCGATCGCGTGATCGGGGGTGACGAACATGGCGTTGATGTCGTTCAGAACCCCGTCATAGGTTTCCGCCACAACAGGCATGGCCCAGGCATGCTGATCCCGGAAATAGTCGGCATAGGTGTCGATCATCCAGCGGGTCGCGCCATGGTGGGCTGCGCCCACACCATGGGTGTTGGTGATCATGATCGGCCCGATGAAATAGCCCGCATCGTCGATCCAGTGGGTGCCCGTCATCTCACCATTGCCGTTCAACGCATAGTGACCTGCCCAGACAGGTTGCGGGGTGTTACCCTCGTGCGGGATTATGGCGGTCACGCCTGTCCGCATGCCACGCTGCGGATCGGTCAGGGTGACGAACCCCACCCGCACACCCGGAACATCGGTCATGGCGTTGAACGGACCCGGTGTGCCGGGAAAAGGCAGCCCAAGGTCACGGGCGCGCGGCTTGCTCATCTTGATGCCCTGCTTTTTCAGATGAAGGTCACAGTATTGATTGCAGCTTGGCGGTCAATGCGCGGATCAGCCTTGGGGCGTCATGCCCGACCGCGCCTTTTCGCGCTTCAGACCCAGCGCATGTTCGCGCCAGATGATCATCACCCCGGCCAGCATGACCAGACCCGCGCCGATCAGCATCTGGTAGGTCGGCACCTCGTCGAAGATGAAGTAGCCGATCAGGATCGCGAACAGCATCGAGGCATAGTCGAACGGCGCCACGACACTGGCATCGGCAAAGCGATAGGCAGAGGTCAGGAAGATCTGCCCAAGCCCGCCCAGAAGACCTGCCGCCACCAGAAGACCCGCCTCGAAAGGTTGGGGCATGACCCAGCCGAAGGGCAAGGTCAGCAGCGACAGCCCGGTCGCCGTCAGCGAGAAAAAGAAGACGATGGCCGAGGTCTGCTCGGTCTGGACAAGTTTGCGGACATAGATTTGCGCCAGTGCCGCGCAGACAGCGCCCATCAACACAAGCATCGCACCGAAGGCGGCCGATGTATCGACCGTCGGGCCCGACAACAACGTCAGGCGCGGGGCCAGAACCACCAATACGCCGACAAGGCCCAATGCGACGGCAAAAAGGCGGAACGCGCGAACCTCCTCGTTCAGGAACATCGCCGCAAAAACCACCACGAGAAGAGGGGCCGCATAGCCGATTGCGGTCACCTCGGGCAACGGCAAGAGGCCCAGACCCGCGAATCCAAGACCCATGGCGGCGGTTCCCACGAAACCGCGCCAGAAATGTCCCAGCGGAGATTTGACCCGCAGGCCCGTGCGCAGGTCATGTCGCACCCAGAGCCAGACAAGAATCACCGGCATCGCAAAGAAGGATCGGAAGAAAACCGCCTGTCCCGGTGGAACATGGTCGGCAGTGGCCTTGATCAATGACGCCATGGTGATGAACAGGACCACTGAACACAGTTTGAGGATAATACCCCGTAATGGCTGCATGAATCCGGATCCTCGCCCACGTCGCCAGATGCTTGCGCGCCAAAAGGGAAAGGTCAATGCCCGTAGGATCAGGCAGCCACCCGGACGGAAAAAATATTCTATCTATGGGTGTTTCGCCGATAGGCGGAAAATGTCCGCTTACTCGGCCATTTCTTGCTTATTTTTCTCACTTTTTATTGTTCGAAAGTTCATTGCACTACCCTTGCGATATCATGGTTTCAGGCTCATTTGTGCCGGGATCGCTGACGGACTGCCGCGCCATCATGTGTAACGGCCGAGACGGTAGCGACCCCGTAACGAAAGGATGGGACTATGAAAATGACTCGTACTCTGATTGCTGCCCTCAGCGCCTCCGCACTGGCGGCACCCGCATTCGCAGGTTCGGCTGCACCCGCAGCCCTGGAGCCGATGATTGAAGCACCAGCACCCGTCGCCATTGCCGCTGGTCGGGACTGGACCGGTGGCTATGCCGGTCTGCAGTTGGGCTATGCCGATGTCAGCACCAATCTCGCCGGCGTCGGCGGTGATGATATCATCGGCGGCTTCACTGCCGGTTACGACTTTGATCTGGGCAACTATGTGCTTGGTGTCGGTCTGGACGCAGACATCGCCGACCTGGCGGTTTCGCCCGCTCTGACGCTGGAGCGCGTGTACCGCCTGAAAGTGCGCGGTGGTTATGATCTGGGCAATGGCCTGATCTACGCAACTGCTGGCGGTGTCGGTGCGGACATCGACGGTCTGGGTTACGATACCGGCTATTTCGTCGGTGCCGGCTACGAGCACATGCTGACTGACAACATTTCGCTGGGTGGCGAAGTGCTGTATCACGAGTTCGACAACTTCAAGAGCACCGCGGACATCGAAGCGACCACCTTCCAGGTGCGTGCAAACTATCGCTTCTGATCCGGCACGCTATCATGACAAACGAAAAGGGCGCCCACCGGGCGCCCTTCTTCTTTGCTTGGGGCGGTGGCTCAGGTAGCTGAAAGCGCAAGATCCAGCAGTATCACCGACAAGCATACCCCGTTTGCAAGGATCATCAGGAACACCGCAGCGGATGCGATATCCTTGGCCTGTTTGGCGAAAACCGACCAATCCGGCGACAGGTGATCGACGATCCCTTCGATCGCGGTGTTCAGCGCCTCGACGGCAAGAAGCGCAAGCAGCAGCACCGCCATCAAGCCGATCTGCCCCGCCGAGGCGCCCAGCGCCAGAAGCAGCAGCAAGACCAGCGCAGCGCCAACGGTTTCCTGACGGAACGCCGACTCCTGCCACAACCGGCGCAGTCCGGCCATGGAATAGCCGGTGGCGGCGATCAGATGGGCAAACCCGGTCTTGCGCTGCGGTTTTTGCTGACTCACCTTGCCCCGCCCTTGCCTGGATCAGCGCGTGTCATCTGCGTGGCAGGACCCAGTTGGGCCTTGGAAAATGACAGGTGTACCCGTTTGGAATACGCTCCAGGTAATCCTGATGCTCGGGTTCCGCTTCCCAGAAATCGCCAACCGGTTCAACTTCGGTCACGACCTTTCCCGGCCAGATCCCTGACGCTTCGACATCCGCGATGGTTTGCAGGGCCTCTGCCTTCTGGTCCTCGTCGACGTAGTAGATGGCCGAACGGTAAGAGAGGCCGATGTCATTGCCCTGCCGGTTCAGCGTGGTCGGATCATGGATCTGGAAAAAGAACTCCAGCAGGCGCCGATAGGAGATGCGCGCCGGATCAAAGATGATCTCGATCCCTTCGGCATGGGTGCCGTGGTTGCGATAGGTGGCGTTGGGGACGTTGCCACCGGTATAGCCCACCCGCGTGCGCCGAACGCCGGGAAGCTTGCGGATCAGATCCTGCATGCCCCAAAAGCAGCCGCCCGCCAGTACCGCACGTTCTTCGGTCATCGCAGATCCTCCACCTGATTCAGGTAATCGCCATAGCCCTCGGCCTCCATGTCATCACGGTGCACAAAGCGCAACGAGGCCGAGTTGATGCAATACCGCAAGCCACCCCGATCGCGGGGACCGTCGGGAAAGACATGGCCAAGGTGGCTGTCGCCATATGTGCTGCGCACCTCGACACGCACCATGCCATGGGTGGTGTCGGTCAGTTCCTGGATATGCGCAGCTTCGATCGGTTTGGTGAAGCTGGGCCAGCCACAGCCGCTCTCGTATTTGTCGGACGAGGCGAACAGCGGCTCGCCAGAGACGACATCGACGTAAATCCCGGGCTCCTTGTTTCGCAGCAGCTTGCCCGATCCCGGCCGTTCCGTGCCGCTTTCCTGCGTGACCCAGAACTGTTCCGGCGTCAGGCTTGCAACCACATCGGGGTTTCTTTCATATTTCGGCATAACAGTCTCCGTGCTGGCCTGATCTGACATGATAGCTGCGTCTCATACCCTTGTTTTCAAGGCATCCCCGGCTTTTCATCATGTTTCTGCAGTCAAAATACCGAGATCGCCTCAACCGGTCGATCCCCAGTCCATCACGACCTTGCCCGCATCCCCGGAAATCATCGCGGCAAAGCCGGTTTCATAGTCGTCGATACCGATGCGATGCGTGATCAAACCCGAAAGGTCCAATCCGCCCCGCACCAGTGCGATCATCTTGTACCAAGTCTCGAACATCTCGCGGCCATAGATGCCCTTGATATGGAGCATCTTGAAGATCACCTCGTTCCAGTCGACGGCAAACCCTTGCGGCGCGATACCCAGAAGCGCGACCTTGCCGCCGTTGTTCATGTAATGGATCATGTCGCGCATGGCCGGGGGGGCGCCGGACATTTCCAGCCCCACATCGAACCCCTCGGTCATGCCGATCCGCGCCATCACGGAATCAAGGCCCTCTTCATCCGCCTTGACGACATGCTGCACACCCAGGCGGCGGGCCAGATCAAGGCGGTAAGGGTTGATATCCGTAATGACCACCCGTTGCGCCCCGGCGCGCTGCGCGACCAGCGCACCCATGATGCCGATGGGGCCTGCGCCCGTCACCAGAACATCCTCACCGACCAGATCGAAGCTGAGTGCCGTATGCACCGCATTGCCGAAGGGATCAAAGATCGCGGCCACTTCATCGGGGATTTCAGGCGGAATAGGGACTACATTTGCCTCAGGGATGCACAGATATTCCGCGAAGCTGCCCGGCCGGTTCACACCCACGCCCTTTGTGTTCCGGCACAGATGCCCGCGCCCCGCACGACAGTTGCGACAGATGCCGCAGACGATATGCCCTTCGCCGGACACCCGTGTTCCAACCGCGTATTTGGTTGCCGCCGCGCCGGTTTCCACGATCTCACCCACGAATTCGTGGCCGACAACCATGGGGACCGGGATCGTCGCCCTGGCCCAGTCATCCCATTTCCAGATATGCACATCCGTGCCGCAGATCGCCGATTTCCTCACCTTGATCAACACATCGGTCGGCCCTGGTTCAGGCAAGGGGACCCGTTCCATCCAGAGCCCCGGTTCGGCGCGCGCCTTGACCAATGCTTTCATCTGGTTGCTCATCGGATCACCCCCAAATCACGCCCCACCGCGGCAAAGGCATCGACCGCCCGGTCCAGCATGTCGCGGCTCAGTGCCGCCGACATCTGCGTGCGGATGCGGTCCTGACCGCGCGGGACAACAGGAAACGAGAAAGCAGTCACAAACACGCCCTTTTCATGCAGACGCGCGGCCATGTCGCGGGCCAGTTTGGGGTCGCGCAGCATGACGGGGATGATGGCGTGCTCACCCGGCAGCAGTTCGAAGCCCAGCGCACCCATGCGGGCACGGAAATAGGCGGCGTTTTCCCACAAGGCAGCCCGCAATGACGCACCGTTTTCCAGCATGTCAAACACCCTGAGGCTGGTTGCTGCGATCACCGGTGCCAGCGTGTTGGAAAACAGATAGGGGCGTGACCGCTGCCGCAGCCAGTCGACGACGGGCGCGCTTGCAGCCGTGTACCCGCCCGAGGCCCCGCCCAGCGCCTTGCCAAGGGTGCCGGTGATGATGTCGACCCTGTCCATCACGCCGCAGGCTTCGGCAGTGCCGCGCCCCGTCGGGCCGACAAAGCCGACGGCATGGCTGTCATCGACCATCACCATGGCATCATGACGCTCGGCCAGGTCGCAGATCTGCTCCAGCTTGGCCATGTAGCCATCCATCGAGAATATCCCGTCCGTCGCGATCAGCCGGTGCCGCGCACCCGAGGCCGCCTGCAGTTGCGCCTCGAGATCGGCCATGTCCGAATTGGCGTAGCGCAGGCGCTGCGCCTTGCACAGGCGCACACCATCGATGATGCTGGCATGGTTCAGCGCATCCGAGATGATCGCATCCTCAGGACCAAGAAGCGTCTCGAACAGGCCTGTATTGGCATCAAAGCAGCTTGAATAGAGTATGGAGTCCTCCATGCCCAAGAAGCCTGCGATCCGCGCTTCAAGCGCCTTGTGCTCTTCCTGTGTGCCACAGATGAAACGGACCGAGGCCATGCCGTATCCATATCGCTCCAGCGCCGCACGTCCTGCTTCGACAAGGTCGGGATGATCCGCCAGGCCCAGGTAATTGTTGGCGCACAGGTTGATGGCCAGACCGTCGCCCTCCACCATCACTTCGCCCGATTGCGGCGAGGCGATCACGCGTTCGACCTTGTAAAGCCCCTCGTCACGCAGACCGTCAAGCCGCTCGGAAAGGTCTTCATCGAACCTGTCTGCCGCGCGCATCCGCTTTGTCCTCCTGCTGCTATCTTTCGAGCATAGCACGCCGTTGCGCGATGCTCATCCCGCATTCACAGCTTGGTCAAATGGCAATCGCATCGGTGGCAACGCGTGGTCGGCCGTTGGCTTCCACGGTCAGGACCGCTTCGATGAAGACCGACCGCCCTTCGATCTCGGCGCAGCGCACATCACGGGCGGTTTGCAACAGGATATCTGCCGCGCCAGCCGCGCGGGCATCGGACTCTGCGTCCTGGCGCAACGCAGCCTCAAGCCGGTCCATGGCAAGTTCCGGATCGCCGAAATCCTCGGGGCCGCTTTCCAGGTGAACGCGGTATTTTCCCTCGGAAGGCGCTGTAACAGTGCCTGTTTTGCGGAAACTGACCTGCCCGACCACAGCACCGATCGCATTCGCGACGCCGGCATGTTCCGGCAGGATCATCCGGGTATTCAGGCGCTGCCCAACGGCGGGGTAATAGCTGGAGGCGGAGGCCCCAAGGCCGATGACGTCAACCGCAAGACCGGCCTGCAAGGAAACCAGACCCCGATGCCCGGCAAGACCGCGATGCATCAGGACATGCCGCGCCAGATCCGCGGGTGGCAGGCCAAAGCCTTGATCTTCCTCGGCGAAAGCAGTCTCGAGCAAGGCCAGCATGGTTTGTTCGGTCAGGCGGTCAACAATCATCCGGGCCATTGTGCCCGCGTCACGCGCCAGCACCTCGCCCGACCCGGTACGCCTGCGCCCCATCAGGATCAGCGCCTTTTCAGCGGCCTCGCGATCCCAGGCCCGCAGCACACCCAGCGCATGGCTTGCATCCGACGGGGTCAGCCCCGCCACCTGCACCAGACCCCGCGCGACAAGCCGTTGCAGCGCCTGCCCATCCAGCCTGGTGCGCAGAACAGCGCCGAGCGGATGCGTCACGTCGCCAATGCGCAGCAACAGAGCCTGTTCGCGGTCCGACAACCCGCCGGCTTCGATCCCCGGAACCGCGCGGACGAAACGGCCATCATGTTCGCCGGGCACCGCGCTGCGCAATTGCGTATCAAGCGCGGCATGCACCACATCCGGCGCGTCACGGCCAACAAGGCTGATCGGCAGCAGACGCCTTGGCCCCAGTGTTACCCCGCCATCAAGACCGTCAGAGACGATATGCACCTCGCTGTCGCCACCAAGACCATGCGTGCGCATGGCAACAGCCTCGACCATGGTTCTGTATGGGCCGACCTGGGCGCCATTCGGATCTATTGCAGGCTTTCCGTTGCGCAGGACCGCGACATCAGTTGTCGTGCCACCGATATCCGAGACGATCGCCATGTCCGACCCCGTCAGCCAGCGCGCCCCGACAATACTGGCCGCCGGACCGCTGAGGATGGTTTCTATCGGCCGCCCCTTGGCTTGCGCTGCAGACATCAGCGCCCCATCCCCACGTACCACCATCAGCGGAGCGTGAATCCCAATCTCGGTCAACACATCTTCGGCCCTGCCGATCAACCGATGGGTCATGCCGATCAATCGCGCATTCAGAACAGCGGTCAAAGCGCGCTTGGGGCCGTTCAACCGTGCCGACAGATGATGCGAACAACTGACAGGCCGGCCCGTTCTGGACATGATGATCTCGGCGGCGCGGTTCTCATGCGCGGGGTTGCGGGTGGCGAATTGCGACGCGACTGCGAAGCCTGAAACCCCGGAAACAGTGTCTAACCACGCCTCAAGCTGCGCAGTGTCCAGTGGTGCAGACTCGGTCCCGGCATGGGTGTGGCCGCCGTTCAGGACAAGGAAGGGATCCCCGCGCAGGGCGTCGGCAAGGCCATGGGTCTGAAGATCCCGCGCCTCGAACCCGATGTAGACAAGTGCGACGCGCCCCCCCTGCCCTTCGACCAGCGCATTGGTGGCCAGCGTCGTGGACAGGGATGCCATGGCGATGGCGCCGGGCTCGACCCTGGCTTGATCCAGGACCGCGCGCACGGCGGTCCCGATTCCAATCGCCAGATCGTGGCGCGTGGTCAGTGACTTGGCGCTGGCCACGACCTCGCGTTCGTCGCGCACCAGCACTGCATCGGTATAGGTGCCGCCAGTATCCACACCCAGCAACAACGCCATGGGCCTCTCCTTCACAATGGTCTGTCAGGGTGTAGCCCAGTCTGACGACTAAACCATTCCATTTGCGTCATCTTGCAGTCGCTTCACAGCCCAGCGCGCAGCGTCCGCCACCTCTGCTGCGGGATCGTTCACCAGCACCCGGGCCGATTCAAGCAGCGCGGGATCGCCGGAATTGCCGATCGCGTAAAGCACATTGCGCACGAACCTGTCCCGCCCGATCCGCTTGATCGGCGAGCCAGAGAACAGCGCGCGAAAGCTGGCGTCATCCAAGGCCGCAAGATCCGCAAGAGGTGGCGATTGCAGATCAGGGCGTGCCTGGTATCCGATCTCGCGTGCTGCAACGGCGAATTTGTTCCAGGGGCAAACGGCCAGGCAGTCATCGCAGCCATAGATCCGATTACCCATCAGGGGCCGCAATTCGGGGTCGACCGGACCCTTATGCTCGATCGTCAAATAAGAGATGCACCGTCGCGCATCCAGCTTGTAGGGGGCGGGAAACGCCCCTGTTGGACATATGTCGAGACAATTCCTGCATGATCCGCAGTGATCGACCTCTGCCGGATCTGCTGGCAATTCAAGCGTCGTGAATACCGATCCGATGAAGAACCAACTGCCCAGCTGCCGGCTGACAAGGTTCGTGTGCTTGCCCTGCCAGCCTAGCCCGGCAGCCTGCCCCAAGGGCTTTTCCGGAACCGGCGCCGTATCGACAAAGACTTTGACCTCACCACCGCCCTGCGCGATCAGCCAGCGGGCGAGACGTTTGAGCCGCTTCTTGACCAGGTCGTGGTAGTCGCGGTTCTGCGCATACACAGACACTGTTCCGGCGCTTTTCTGCTCCAGCGCGGCCATTGGGTCGCTGTGCGGCGTATAGCTTTCGCCCAGCATGATCACCGAACGTGCGGCGGGCCACAGGGCGGCCGGATCACCGCGCCATTGGCTTCGCTCCTCCAGCCAGGTCATCTGGCCATGGTAGCCTGCCTGCAGAAACGCCGCCAACCTGTCCGGCACCTGCGGCACATCCCAGGGACGACAGATGCGGCAGGCGTCAAAGCCCTCTGCGAGGGCTTGTTCAACCAATTTTTGCTTCAGCCCGTCCACGGCATGCCTGCGGTCGCGTCTGTTCCGGGGTGTCCGGCGGCCACGAAAGCCCACAGCGCCGCCTGACCGATCCCGGACCTATCAGAAATCAAGATCGGCATAATGCGCAGGTGGCGGGAAACCCGGAACCTGATCTGCAAGGATCGACCTGAAAGCCGGCCTCGACTTGATCGTGGCGTACCAGTCCTTGACGGATTGTGACCGGTTCCAATCCACATCGCTGATATAATCCAGGGACGACAGATGAGCGGCCGCGGCAAAATCAGCCAGAGTGATGGTGTCGCCAGCAAGCCAGCGGCGATGATCCAGCAACCAGGACATGTAATCGAGGTGAAACTTGATCGCCTTGGCACCGTCCTTGACGTTGCGGCTGTCGGGAAAGCCGCGCGCCATGATCTTCTTGTTCACCCGCTCATAGAGCAGTTTGGAGGTGACCTCCTGATGAAACTTGTCATCGAACCACGCAACAAGGCGGCGCACTTCGTAGCGCTCATCCCGGCCGCGCGGCATAAGGGAAGGGTCTGGATAAGCTTCCTCAAGATATTCGCAGATCGCCGCACTTTCCGACATCGTCTTGCCATCGATCTTGAGAACCGGAACCTTGGCCGCAGGATTGCGCCGCAGGAAATCGGGTGAAGGTTCCCAATACCGTTCTTCGACCAGTTCACACTCGATCCGCTTCTCGGCCAGGCTCAAGCGCACTTTTCGGCAGAATGGGGATAAAGGAACGTGGAATAGCCGCGCCATGGGACGATCTTGCCTTCAAGTAAGGATTGATCTCCTGCATGCCCTGCCCGGCGCGGTTTTTCAATCCTCGAAACAGTTTGCCCTGCCATCCTTGGCGATCAGTTGCGCGCCATCCTGGATCAAGGCAATGCGTTGCCGCTGTGCGGATGTGGGAGCGGAAGCCGAGCGTAGCTTCGGTGCAGGCAGCACCATTGCGAGGCTCGCAGCTTGCTGCGCGGACAGGCTTTCAGGGCCAATTCCAAAATAATGCCAGGCGGCCGCGTGAACGCCAAAGACACCTTCATCGAATTCCGCGATGTTCAGATAAACTTCCAGAATGCGGTGCTTGGACCAGGTCAGCTCGACCAAGGGGGTCAGAAGGGCCTCAAGCGCCTTTCGGCCCCAGTTCCGCCCATGCCACAGGAAGGCGTTTTTCACGACCTGCTGCGTGATCGTCGAAGCCCCCCTGTTCGCGCCGGCATCGATCGCGGTCTTGATCGCGTCCAGGTCAAATCCGGTATGAAGACAGAAATTGGCATCTTCCGCCGCAACGACAGAACGAAGCATGACGGGCGCGACCAGATCGGCATCCACCCATTGGCGATCAATCTCGCCAAGATAGCTTTTCTCGGACAGCATATAGGCCGTCGTCGGGGGGTTGATCACCTTGTAGGACAGCACCCAGACAACAAACAGGACAGCCACACCAAGAATGGCACGGATCAGCCAACGCCGGAGAAACCGCAGAGGCGATACTCGCCGCGCGGCCGGAACGGGTTTTGACCTTGATGTTTTTGTCTTGCGTGCCACAAGCACAGCTATAGGCAAGCCGCACGCATTCGGAAAGACCACTCATGCAGCCAGAAGCTTCGCCTCGCGGGTTCTTGCTATGCTGCGCGCAGATTTCCATTTACGGCGGCCCGGTTCAGTTTCCAGTTCCGGGAAAAGCGCGAGGATCTCGGCGGCTGTTTCATCAGCACCTGCCAGAAGATAGTCGCCAGGATGCAGACTTTCCGTGGCCGCCCCTTCGGCAAAGATCACCTCATGGCGGTCCAGCAGCAAGTGGACATAAGTCACCGACTGACAGGGTGCGGACATGATCGTGTCGCCGTTGACCAGCGTCTTGGCGGGAACAAGGACTTCCTGCTCGCCAAAGTACATCTCGGCCTTCCAGCCCGTCACCAGCATCCTGTGATTGGGCGACACCATCAACTGTCTGGTGTTTCCGACTGTGCCAGCCATGAACCTGATCGGCGCAAACCGATCCAGTCCGCAGACGGTTGTCTGAGCGATCCAGCGCAAGGGGCGCATGCCGCTATCACGTGTCAGGATCAGGTCGCCGGGTTCCAGGGTCTCGACGGGGCGCGCGCCCTGTGCGGTGAAGATCATCGTTCCGGCGGTGAAACATGGCACTGGCGGCAGGGAATACTCGGTCGAGGTGACCACGAATGTCGAAGACTGGAAAATGGAACCGGTCAAAATCGTGCCATCTGTCGGCATGAAAACGGCAGGCGCACCGCTGCGATAGAAGGTGACGCCCGTCATTTGGACGTCCTGTCCATCGACCCTGACCGTGACCGTGTCGTCCACCCAAACGTTCGTCACGGCAAAACCGCCGACAGTATCCCCTTGCGAGGTGCCGATGGACCCGTTGTCGTTCTGGTCGATGACGGTCAGCGTTGTGGGGTTCAAGACGGTGTTGGGTGCCGGGGGATTTCCCGGATCCATCGTGAAGAAGCTGAAGCTGTATGTGCTGGGCATCCTGCCTACCGCTGAAGAAGTTTTATCAACCTAAGCGGTTTTTCTTGTCTTAATTAAATCTGACAAATGGCAAAAATAAGAAAACCCGGCTCGCTAAAGCCGGGTTTTCAGGGTCTTTATATTTGTCGCCTAAGGGTTGTTTATTCCGCAGGCACCGCGCGCTCTTCCAGGGTCAAGGGATGCGGAATGTGGATCAGCATCTCTTTCGGGCAAACCTGCACGAAATGCCCGACTTCCTGTTCCCAGTGCTGAAGGATGTCCGCTGCACGACGGCTTCCGGTTTCGGCCAGATGACGCTCGATCAGACCTTTCAGCTGGTCCTCCCAGTAAGAGACAGTCACCGGACAGGTCACGAGGGTTTCCATGTTCATCATCTTCGCGGCGATGCCGTTCGGATCATAAAGATAGGCCATTCCCCCGGTCATCCCTGCGCCGAAGTTGGCACCGATTTCGCCCAGGATCACGGCAACGCCGCCGGTCATGTATTCGCAGCCATTGCTACCACAGCCTTCGATGACGACCTTGGCACCCGAGTTGCGCACCGCGAAACGCTCGCCGGCGCGACCCGCCGCAAAGAGATAGCCATCCGTCGCCCCGTAGAGCACGGTGTTACCGATGATCGTGTTCTCGGACGCGGTCAACGGGCTGGCCATCGGCGGACGCACTACGATCGTGCCGCCAGACAAACCCTTGCCGACATAGTCATTGGCATCACCGGACACTTCCAGCTTCAGACCCGGCGCCGCGAAAGCACCAAGGCTTTGACCAGCCGAGCCGGTCAGCTTCACCGTCAGGTGGTTCGGCTGCAGCGCATTGCGCATCCCGAACCGTTTGACGATGTGACTGGACACACGCGTGCCCACGGTACGGTGGGTATTCTGTACCGCATAGGACAGCTGCATCTTTTCGCCGTCTTCAAGGAACCGTGCCGCATCCCGCACGATTTCCGCATCCAGCGTGTCCGGCACGACATTGCGCGGCTTGGCGCGGTCGTAGACGATATCGCCAGCGCCATCGACCGTGATCAGCAGCGGGTTCAGATCCAGATCATCCAGATGTGCCGAGCCACGGCTGACCTGGCTCAGCAGATCGGCGCGGCCGATCACGTCATCCAGGCTGCGGGCCCCGATGCTGGCCAGGATCTCGCGCACTTCCTGCGCGTAGAAGGTGATCAGGTTCACAACCTTGTCGGCTGTCCCGGTGAACTTGGCGCGCAGCGCCTCGTCCTGGGTGCAGACGCCAACAGGGCAGGTGTTGGACTGGCACTGGCGCACCATGATGCAACCCATCGCGATCAGGGCAGCGGTACCGATACCGTATTCCTCGGCCCCCATCATGGCGGCCATCACGATGTCGCGCCCCGTCCGCAGACCACCATCGGTACGCAGCGTGATCCGGTCGCGCAGGTTGTTCATCGACAGAACCTGATGCGCTTCGGTCAGGCCCATTTCCCATGGCAGACCCGCATATTTGATCGAGGTCGCAGGGCTTGCGCCCGTGCCGCCATTGTGACCGGAAATAAGGATGATATCCGCCTTGGCCTTGGCCACACCCGCCGCGATCGTACCCACACCGGATTGTGCCACCAGTTTGACCGTGACCTTGGCGCGGGGGTTGATCTGCTTGAGGTCATAGATCAGCTGCGCAAGATCCTCGATCGAATAGATATCGTGATGCGGCGGCGGTGAAATCAGGGTCACGCCCTTGGTCGAATGACGCAGGCGCGCGATCAGGTCGGTGACCTTCATGCCGGGCAGCTGGCCACCCTCGCCGGGCTTGGCACCCTGGGCGACCTTGATTTCCAGCTCTTCGCACTGGTTCAGGTATTCCGCCGTGACACCAAAACGGCCCGACGCCACCTGCTTGATCTTGGCGCTGGGGTTGTCACCATTGGGTTCCGGCACGAAATGCGCGGGATCTTCGCCACCCTCGCCACTGTCGGACTTGGCGCCGATACGGTTCATGGCAACGTTCAGGGTCTTGTGCGCCTCGGGCGACAAGGCACCCAGGGACATGCCTGGGGTCACGAACCGCTTGCGGATCGAGGTGATGCTTTCCACCTCTTCGATCGGAACCGGTGCGCCCATCGGCTTGATGGCCAGCAGGTCGCGCAGGTGGATCGGCGGCATGGCCTGCATCTTTGCCGAATACTGCTTCCAGATTTCGAAGCTGGCCTTGTTGCAGGCGGTTTGCAGCAGGTGCATCGAGGTGGCTTCCCAGGCGTGCGTCTCGCCGGAACGACGTGCCTTGTAGAAACCGCCGATGGGCAGAACGTCCAGACCGCTCAGCCAGCCTTTGGTATGAACTTCTTCGGCCTTGCGCTGAATACCCGTCACACCGATGCCGCTGATGCGGCTGGTCATGCCGGGGAAATACTCGGCGCACATGGCGCGCGACAGGCCGACGGCTTCGAAGTTCAGACCGCCACGATAGGACGACAGGACCGAAATCCCCATCTTCGCCATGATCTTCAGCAGACCCTGGTCGATCGCTTCGCGATAGCGGCGCATCGCCTGGGTCAGGGTGCCTTCGATCAGACCGCGCGAAATGCGGTCCGCGATGCTGTCCTCGGCCAGGTAGGGGTTCACAACCGTCGCGCCGCAGCCGATCAGCACCGCGAAATAATGCGGATCAATGCATTCAGCCGAACGGACATTGAGCGAGCAGAAGGTCCGCAGACCCTTGCGCGTCAGATGCGAATGCACGGCACTGGTGGCCAGGATCATCGGCATCGGCACCTTGTCCGTGCCTTGCTTGTGATCGGTCAGAACAAGATGTCCCGCACCGGACCGCACGGCGTCTTCGGCCTCGGCGCGGATACGCTCCAGCCCTTTGCGCAGCGCGTCATGATCCTCGGCGACGGGGAAGGTGCAATCAATCTCGACCAGGGGCGCGTTGAAGTTGCGCGTCACCTCATCCCACTGGGCATTGCCGACAAAAGGGCTGTCCAGCACAAGGATCTCGGTCTGCGCGCTGCTTTCATCCAGCACGTTCTTGAGGTTGCCGAAACGGGTCTTGAGGCTCATCACGCGGAATTCGCGCAAGGAGTCGATTGGCGGGTTGGTCACCTGGCTGAAGTTCTGGCGGAAGAAATGCGACAGCGGCCGGTACTTGGTCGACAGCACGGCAGCGGGCGTGTCATCACCCATCGAGGCCAGCGTTTCCTTGCCATCCTCAGCCATCGGGGCAAGGATCTGTTCCAGTTCCTCGATGGTGTATCCCGCCGCGATCTGACGCTGGCGCAGCTCTGCGCCGGTGAACATCGGCTCTTCGCTGACGCCTGCCAGTGCTTCGTCCAGTTCGTTGATCTTGCCGACCCATTCACCGAAAGGCTGGGCCGCGGCAAGACGGTCCTTGATTTCGGAATCGTGGAACAGCTTGCCTTCCTTCATGTCGACGGCAATCAGCTGCCCCGGCCCCAGGGCGCCCTTTTCGCGCACCGTGGCTTCCTTGATCGGGACCATCCCGGCCTCGGATCCAGCGATCAGCAGGCCATCACCGGTCACGACATAGCGCATCGGCCGCAGGCCGTTGCGGTCAAGGCCGGCGCAGACCCAGCGACCGTCAGTCATGGCCAGGGCGGCAGGGCCATCCCAGGGTTCCATGACCGAGTTGCAGTAGGAATACATGTCACGCCAGCTTTGCGGCAGCTCGACCGCCTGCTTGGACCAGGATTCCGGCACCAGCATGGTTTTCGCCATGGGTGCGGAACGACCCGCGCGGACAAGCACCTCGAACACGGAATCAAGTGCCGCGCTGTCGGAGGAACCGGCCTGCACGATCGGCTTGATATCCTCGGCCAGATCGCCGAACGCGCTGGAGGCCATGCGGATTTCATGGCTTTTCATCCAGTTCACGTTGCCACGCAGCGTGTTGATCTCGCCGTTGTGGGCCAGCATGCGGAAAGGCTGCGCCAGCCACCACTGCGGAAAGGTGTTGGTGGAATAGCGCTGGTGATAGATGGCGAAGGCGGATTCGAACCGCGGATCCTGAAGGTCGGGGTAGAATTCCGCAACCTGTTCGGCCAGCATCATGCCCTTGTAGATGATCGACCGGCAGGACAGCGAACAGATGTACATGCCCTGAATGCCGGCGGCGATGGCGGCCTTTTCGATCCGGCGCCGGATGACGTAAAGCTCGCGCTCGAATGTCTCCTCGTCCACACCCTTGATGTTGGAGATCAGGATCTGTTCGATTTCGGGGCGGGTCGCGTTTGCCTTTTCACCCAGGCAAGCGATATCGACCGGCACGTGGCGCCAGCCGTAGATGTAGTAACCCATCCGCAGGACTTCGGTTTCCACGATGGTCCGGCAGGTTTCCTGTGCGCCGAAATTGGTGCGCGGCAGGAACACCTGGCCTACGGCCATCAGGTGATCTGTCTTCGGCTCGTGCCCGGTACGGCGGATCTGGTCATAGAAGAAGGGGACCGGGATCTGCACATGAATGCCCGCGCCATCGCCAGTCTTGCCGTCGGCATCGACAGCACCACGGTGCCAGATCGCCTTCAGCGCATTGATGCCATTCTCGACGACCTTGCGCGAGGGCTTGCCGTCAATGGACACAACAAGACCCACACCGCAGGAGGAATGCTCTTCTTCCTCGGCATAGAGACCGTTTTCAGCCATCCACTTGCGCTTGGCTTCTTCTGCGGCGGCCCAGCTTTCATCATATTTTGTCATGGCGTCTGCCTTTCGTTCGTCTGCCGGGTCGGGCGTTCTGCCCTGTCGGAGATCATCTGATATGCGGCGCGGCGCCCAACGGCCCGCGCCGTCGTGTCACTCTGCCGCGACGGCGCGCGCGCCGTTGAGGTATTCCAGAACCGCCTGCGCCGAGTCGCGCCCGTCACGGATAGCCCAGACCACGAGGCTGGCACCGCGCACGATGTCACCAACGGCGTACACGCCATCAAGGCTGGTCTTGCCGGTGGTGTATTCCGCACGGATCGTGCCCCAACGGGTCACATCCAGACCATCGACACCCCAAAGTTTGGGCAGGTCCTCGGGTTCGAAGCCCAGCGCCTTGATCACGATGTCCGCGTCTTCGACATAATCTGCACCCTCGATCACCTCGGGCGACTGGCGACCGGAGGCATCAGGGGCGCCGAGGCGCATCTTCTGCACCATCACGCCAGTGACAGGATCGCCGACAAAGCCCTTGGGCGCGCTCAGCCATTCGAAGATCACGCCTTCTTCTTCGGCGTTCTGCACTTCGCGCTGGCTGCCCGGCATGTTCGCACGGTCGCGACGATAGAGACATTTCACAGAGGTCGCGCCCTGACGGATGGCGGTACGGACGCAGTCCATTGCCGTATCGCCGCCACCGATGACCACGACGCGCTTGCCCGCGGCGTTCAGCTCGCCACTGTCGTATTCCGGCACTTCGTCGCCGAAGCTTTTGCGGTTGGAGGCCGTCAGATAGTCGATGGCCCGCACGATACCGTCGGCTTCCGCGCCGGGGCCTTCCAGATCGCGGGTCTTGTAGACGCCAGTGGCAATGATGACCGCGTCATGCTTGCCGCGAATGGCATCAAAGCTGATGTCGTCGCCGACATTGCAGTTCAGCACGAATTCCACACCGCCCTGTTCCAACTGGTCATTGCGGCGCACCACGACGTCCTTTTCCAGCTTGAAACCGGGAATGCCATAGGTCAGCAGCCCGCCCGCGCGGTCATAGCGATCATAGACCGTCACCTGTACACCGGCACGGCGCAGCACATCAGCCGCAGCAAGCCCACCCGGGCCTGCACCGATGATCCCGACGGATTGGTCACGCTCCATCGCGGGCACGATCGGTTTGACCCAACCGTTTTCCCAGGCGGTGTCGGTGATGTATTTCTCGACCGCACCGATCGTCACGGTGCCGTGGCCGGACTGTTCGATCACGCAATTGCCTTCGCAAAGGCGGTCCTGCGGGCAAATCCGGCCGCATATCTCGGGGAAAGTGTTGGTTGCCTGGCTGATCTCATAGGCTTCCTGCAGACGGCCTTCGGCGGTCAGGCGCAGCCAGTCGGGGATGTTGTTGTGCAACGGGCAATGCGTCTGGCAATAGGGCACGCCGCACTGGCTGCACCGGCTGGCCTGTTCCTTTGCTTTTGCATCCGCGTATTCCGCATAGATTTCATTGAAATCCTGCCTGCGCGTTTCGGCGCCACGCTTCTCCGGCATGTCGCGTTCCACAGAGACGAATTTCAACATAGGTTGCTTGGCCACGACAAAGCTCCGTTCAGGACTGGTTCGCGCCCTTCTAAACCAAGCGCTTTCGCATTAAAAGTCATCATTGCTGACCTTTAATGAGATTTTTTGTTCTGCTTTGCAGCATTCCGCCTCAAAACGCCTCGAATTTCAGTCCGTTTCGGTCCTAAATCGACTCTTTCATCGACAGGACAATACCTTATAGGGTGCCATCATAGAGCCGAGGACGATACCGATGCCTCTCTTCCATCTTTTTCTGGTGGCCGTGATTCAAGGCCTGACCGAGTTCTTGCCGGTTTCCTCATCCGGCCACCTGATTCTCTTGCCCGCGCTGACCGGAATGCAGGATCAGGGGCAGGTGATCGACGTGGCTGTGCATGTCGGCACGCTGCTGGCCGTGATTCTCTATTTCTGGTCTGATGTGCGGATGGGACTGGCGGGTGTGCCACGCATGATGCGCGGTCGAATTGACACCCAGGGCGCCTGGCTGGCCCTGTGCCTTGTCATCGCGACCATACCGGTGGTGATCGTCGGGCTGATCCTGAACGTCACGGGCATTGACGACATGATGCGCGGACCAGCCGTGATCGGCTGGATGATGCTGATCTTCGGGATCGTCCTCTATTGGGCGGACCAGCGCGGCCCCAGCGACAAGACAGCGGACACATGGTCGCTGCGCGATGCGCTGATCATGGGCCTATGGCAGGTGATCGCCCTTATCCCCGGAACGTCGCGGTCCGGCATCACGATCACCGGTGGGCGCTTGCTGGGCTATACGCGCCATGACGCGGCCAAACTGTCGATGCTGATGTCGATCCCGACGATAGCGGCATCCGGTCTGCTTTTGGGGGCGGAGGTCGCACTGAGCGCGGATGGCGCTGCCGCGCGCGATGGTGCGATCGCTGCGGTTTTCGCCTTCTTTGCGGCCTTGCTTGCGCTCAGCCTCATGATGCGGCTTCTGCGCAGCGTCAGCTTTACGCCTTACGTGATCTACCGCGTGCTGCTGGGCATCGCCTTGCTGGTCTATGCCTACGCCTGACCCGGATCAGCCCTGGCGCAAGTTGCGCGCCGAGGCCTTGATCGCGGCATACTGGCCCGAGGGGCGATAGGGCCACAGGTAATCGGGAAGCACCGCCTCAAGCGAGACAGGCTCGATCCCCAGATCGGCGAAACCTTTCGCGTCCTGTGCAACCACGTTGTCACGCGCAAGGTTGCGCACCTGATCGCGGGTGATCTGTGCAGGCACCAGGCCCAGCGTCACCTTGTTGAGCATGTCAAAGCCAAAGCCCATCACGCGCGCAACGGGAAACGGGATATTCACGATCATGCGACGGCGCTGGATCACGTCCAGCATCTGACCCATCAGCGCCCGGAAGGTCGACACATCCGGCCCGCCCAGCTCATAGATGCCGGGGGCCGCCTTGCCGATGACACCCAGAACGGCAGCGCGGGCGACATCATCCACATAGACGGGTTGAAACAGCGTATCGGCACCGACAACCGGCAGGATCGGGCCCAGCTGCGCCATGCGGGCGAAACGGTTGAAGAACTGGTCTTCCGCACCGAAGACGATCGAGGGCCGCAGGATGACCGCGTCAGGCATGTATTGAAGAACCGCCTGCTCTCCCAATGCCTTGGTGCGCGCGTAGTCGCTTTTGGAGGCTGCGTCGGCACCGATCGCCGAAATCTGCACCATGCGGGAAATTCCCATCTCGGATGCGATGCGGGCGACGCGGCCGGGGCCTTCCGCCTGCACGGCGTCAAAGCGATTCTTGCCAGCCTCGGCCAGGATGCCCACGCAGTTGACGACGGCATCGGCCCCCTGCATCACGGCGCGCACGCTGGCATCATCGCGAATGTTGCACAGAACCGGCTCTACCTGGCCGGGGGTGCCGTAGGGCTTTACATGCATCGCCTCGTTCGGACGGCGCACGGCCACGCGCACGCGCCAGCCTTCCTTGGCAAGACGACGCGCGATGTAGCGGCCCACAAAACCAGATCCGCCGTAAATGGTGACGAGTTTCGACATGCTGCAGCCTCCGGCCCAAGAAATCCTGCCTGTTCCTAAACCCAGTGCGCCGCTGGGACAAGGCGTTACAGGGTCGCGCCAAGCCGTCGCGCCTCTTTCGACATGTGCGCCGCGAAAAAAATCATGCGAATCCACGTTGACACCGATTTGCGGCACAGCTAAACGCCGTCTCCACGACACCTGTGCCCAGGTGGCGGAATGGTAGACGCGCTAGCTTCAGGTGCTAGTGTTCGCAAGGACGTGGAGGTTCGAGTCCTCTCCTGGGCACCAAATCCCCCTAAATCGTGGTTTTTTTCCATGCTCTGCTGGTGGGGCGCACTGCCGCGCCGCCCCCGGCCCCCAGCATGCCAAGCCTGCCCGTTTTTCGGCATCGCCAAAGGGTTCCTCTCCGAGGACTTGCCTTGATGGGTCAGGCAGCCGAACTGGCCGAAAATTCAAAACAAACGTTGATGATCCCAAATGTGGCCGCCACTGAACGCATCGGGTCGCCGAAACTCACAGATAGCGCAGTGGATATCCTTTTCTTGATATTCGACTTCTCAGGCAGAACGCTTGATTTTGACGTATTTTGACACGACCCTTTGCTCAGGGGCAATTTATGCAGATCGTTCCAAAGTCGAAATATTGAAGGTCGGATGTCAATTTTTATCGTTATTGCATATCGTATCTTTTGATTGATCCCTGATTGTCACCGATATTCACGGGCAAGGCATTGGACATCTGGATTCCACGGAAATCCCATGTGGAGCCACGACAAACACGCGGCGCCTTCGAAATGTCCCGCGTCATGCAATACATCGGAAACTTGGCCTTGGCGTTGAACCAAACCGAGTGCTCCCTTGCTGAAACGCCTGTTTCTACTGCGAAATTTGACCCAGAAAAATTTTGGCAAGCTCACCGGTGTAGCGCCTCTTTTCGCGAAGACTTTGCGGTGCTTGCATCACCTGTCCTGACTTGAGCCCGCACCCGCGGGACGCGCGGATATCTGGTTTACCTTTTCAATTCGAAATGCATCTTGCGAGGCAGATCTACATATTTTGCAACCCGCCCGAGATAAAACAGGCTACGCAATTGCCCGCGCATCACTGCCGCAAATACATTCGAGAGAGATCTATCTTTAGAGTGTATTGAAGTCCTGACTTTGTGCGTTCATTTATGAACAACCATAAAGGGAAGGCGCGGTCGGAACCATGATTTCCTACAGATCTGATGAATTCCTATCAGCGGCATGGCACCTTCTTCTCTGCAAGCCAAATCGAAATCAAGTCGCTTTTCGCAATCTTGAGAGGTTGGGTTTCGATGTGTTCATGCCCCGCAACCTTGTCCAGATCAGGCGCAAAGGCGTCATAAAGGAAGAGCTTCGGCCAATCTTCGGTGGGTATATTTTCCTTGGCCAGGGCAATGCAGCAAAGAACCTGGCACAGGCCAGAAGCGTGCCAGGCGTAGCGCGCTTCGTCGGCTTTGGATCTGAGGGCCCTGCAGTGGTTCCTCCCGGGATCGTAGAGGGGTTAATGCGCCGCTGCGATCCAGAGGGCTGCCTCACAAGAGTGGTGGAACAGTTCACGACAGGAGATCGCATAAAGATTGTCAGTGGTGCATTTGCCGAGTTCGTCACGACGGTCGAACACATCGATCCTGACCGGCGCTTACATGTTCTGCTGGACCTGCTGGGTCGCCAAACAAAGGTGCAAGTGGACCCCTCCATGGCAATACTGCACCGGTGACCAGGACGACACCTGCATGGCTTGACCGTGCTTTGGTTTTGCCGTCGCGACGGTGAAGAAAACGGTCACACTTCTGCGGGCGGTTTTCTTGCACTGGTCAAGGCATCAACCCGCCGCTTGCTTCGACTTACCAGGGCATTCTTTGGCGCGCGAACGCCAGTGGCAATTCGAATTGCAAGGGCATAACTGGCCACAAAGGCCGCTGCACTCAAGCACAGCGTAAGAAAAGCCTGGAGAGGCTGATTCCAAAACATCACGCCAGCCAGGGCCGGGGCCGCTGCCATCGGGAGAATGATAAGTGTTGCCAACGGGTTGGTGAGAGAGCGGTGCTTGCGGCCAATCAACATGATCTCGAGGGCGCGCATAACGAGTTGATGGTAGTGGAGGCGATCGGGCCTGTCTGTTGGTCGCCCTGCCCGTCGCCGGCGATAGATGGCAAAAAGCGTGTCAGCTACCGGCCAGAAGAATACGAGCAGAACAGCCCAGGTCGACAATTCAGGAACCCGGATCAACAACCCGATGGACGACCACGCCAGGATGTGTCCGAGCGAGTATGCGCCAACATCACCCAGGAAAATCCTGCCAAGCGGGAAGTTGAACACCAGAAATCCAAGAAGGGCCGCGGCGACAAAAAGGTTCAGTTCGGCGAAAGACGTCTGACCAGAGTTCGAAGCTATCGCCGCCAGACCAACGGCCGTGATCACACCTATTCCCGAAGACAGGCCGTTCAATCCGTCAATCAGGTTGAAGGCATTGCAGATACCCGCACAGGCAAAAACTGTGAACATCCATGCAAATGGCTTCCAAGCCATCAAGTGGTCGATGCCAATCACGTCTGCACGCGGCAACCAGATCTCGAGGATCAAGATGACAAAGACCGAGGATAAGCAGGCCGCAAAGAGGCGCGCAATCGGCGGAACCGGATGCCCCAAATCTTCTGCCAGTCCCGCAAGTGCCACGGGCAGCACTGATATCGTGAAAAGCCAGCACCGTGAGCTGAGATCTTCGGGCAACAGCATGGCAATCGGAACAAGGCTCGCGATCAGTGCCAAGCCCCCAATCCGCGGCGTCGGCCTGACGTGAGCTGACTGCACAGCATTGGTATCGCCACGCCGCTCGGTCAGCCTGATGTGCAAACCTTCGCTGGCAATTATCATCATGCAGACAGCCACTGAAACAGTGAAAATGACGATCATTTCTGGTGCAAGATGCGCTGAGAGCATTGGCGTTCTCTGGTTCAGGTTGAGCAATTACTCTTCGATCGACCATTTTCACGCGAACACAGGCAGCGCTCGGCACTACCGATTACTTTTTACATTCCGTTTGCTGTAGGTATATTTTTAGCGGGAATGGCAATGATTTCGCCAAGCTATAAGGATCCCGATTTCTACCTTTGGTGGAGGGCGGATAACTATCGAGATTTTCCTTATATATAGCGGCCTTTTTCAGCCTTTCGGAACCTTGGGCTTTCCGGTGCCGGAAATTATTATATTTCGATTGCCAAATATCTCTTTGGACATTTATCCTGCTCAAAATAGTGAAGCGTGCTGTTCCACGACGCTTGCGCTCAATAACCGTCTCGGCACAGTAAAGCGTCGTAATTTTCTGCAGGTTTGTATAAGTCTTGATCACTGATCGGATTGACGGCAGAAGCTTTGGCAGATTTGTAAAAGAAACCAGTCGTGCGATGACATATTTTTCCGGAGACGTGGCCAGGCCCACTTTGCTTAGAAGTACATAGCAAAAAAATTATCGGCACCGAGTGGGCCACAGGAACAGACAGTTCGTTTCTGGGCAAAAATAATGGTGTCTGAGGAGGACGAGATCGTAATGAAGGCCCCCATAGTCCGCTCGCAAATTGAAGATGACGAGATAGACATAGGTTTGCTTTTGGCCCGCCTCTGGGCGGGCAGGTTGTGGATCATCCTGTTCACAGCCCTTGCAGCTACTGGTGGGCTGATAGTCGCGCTTGGCACCCCCCCCACCTATCGCGCCGATGCCGTGTTGCAACTCGAAGAAAAGAAAGCGCAGCTTGCTCTGCCGGCGGCCCTGACGGATCTCACCAGCACCGACCCGCGGAGTGTGACGGAAATCGAGATACTGAAGTCGCGCATGGTGCTTGGCCAGGCTGTGGCAGACGCACATGTCGATTGGATCGTGACTCCAAAGCGCTTGCCGATGATGCTGAATGCTCTGGCCTATGCCGGATTTGCGCTTCCTGAGAACCAGCTTCTGACGCAATTCGTCCGCAGGGGCGAAGCGGTTCGTCTGGATCTTCTTGAGGTGCCGGCGCGCTGGATTGGAGAAACCTTTACGCTGACGACAGGGGTTGACGGACGCTTTGCCTTGAAACTGCCCGATGGCGGCGTCCGAGACGGTATTGTCGATGAAACACTGTCCGAAGCAAACCTGGGTTTTGCGTTACGGATCGGAGCGATATCCGCAGCGCCGGGTCGCGTTTTCCAAATTCGCCATATCAGCGAGAATTCGGCCATCAGGGCCCTGCGCGGGCGCCTCGTTGTGGCAGAGCGCGGCAGGCAGTCGGGCGTTCTGGAGATTAGTCTGACAGGG
>JANREX010000061.1 GCA_030758115.1 Paracoccaceae bacterium
TTCATGTCCTCGATCTCGCCCTCGGGGATCAGGCCGTCCTTGACCAGACGTTCCGTATAGAGGCTGAGCGTGGTCTTCTGCTTCTTGATCTTGTTGTACATGATCGGGTTGGTGAACATCGGCTCGTCGCCTTCGTTATGCCCGAAGCGACGATAGCAGATGATGTCCAGCACCACGTCCTTGTGGAACATCTGGCGGAATTCGGTGGCGACCTTGGCGGCATGCACCACGGCTTCGGGATCGTCGCCGTTCACGTGGAAGATCGGCGCCTCGACCACCAGCGCGTTGTCGGTGGGATAGGGGCTGGAGCGGCTGAAATGCGGCGCGGTGGTGAAACCGATCTGGTTGTTCACCACGATATGGATCGTGCCGCCGGTCTTGTGACCGACCAGGCCCGACAGGGCGAAACATTCCGCCACCACGCCCTGGCCTGCAAAGGCTGCATCGCCATGCAGCAGCACCGGCAATACCTTGGTGCGGTCGCTATCGTTCATCTGCGCCTGCTTGGCGCGGACCTTGCCCAGCACGACGGGATTCACCGCCTCGAGGTGCGAGGGGTTGGCCGTCAGCGACAGGTGCACCTCGTTGCCGTCGAATTCGCGGTCGCTGGAGGCGCCGAGGTGGTATTTCACGTCGCCCGATCCGTCCACGTCCTCGGGCTTGAAGCTGCCGCCCTGGAATTCGTTGAAGATCGCGCGGTAGGGTTTGCGCATCACATTGGCCAGCACCGACAGACGGCCCCGGTGGGGCATGCCGATGACGATTTCCTTGACGCCCAGGTTGCCGCCGCGCTTGATGATCTGCTCCATCGCGGGGATCAGGCTTTCACCGCCGTCCAGACCGAAACGCTTGGTGCCCATGTACTTGACATGCAGGAACTTTTCGAAGCCTTCGGCCTCGACCAGCTTGTTCAGGATGGCGCGACGCCCTTCGCGGGTGAAGGTGATTTCCTTGCCGTAACCCTCGATCCGCTCCTTCAGCCAGGCGGATTGCTCGGGGTCCGAGATATGCATGTATTGCAGCGCGAAAGTGCCGCAATAGGTCCGCTTCACGATGTCGAGGATCTGGCGCATCGACGCGATCTGCAGGCCCAGAACGTTGTCGATGAAGATCGGGCGGTCCATGTCGGCATCAGAAAAGCCGTAGGATTTCGGGTCGAGTTCCGGGTGCGGTGTCGGTTCGCGCAGGCCCAGCGGATCCAGATCGGCGGCCAGATGGCCCCGGATACGGTAGGCGCGGATGATCATCAGCGCGCGCACGGAATCCAGCACGGCGCGCTTGACCTGATCGTCGGTGACCTTGACGCCCACCTCGGCCGCCTTGGCCGCGATCTTCTGACCGGCGGCGCGGGTTTCGACCGGCGCGGGCCATTGCCCGTCGAGGGCCGAGGTCAGCTCGTCCGCCGGTGCGGGCGGCCAGTCGGCGCGCGCCCAGCTGGGACCCTGCGCCTCGCGTTTCACATCATGATCGGCGTCGCCCATCGCCCGGAAGAACGCCTGCCATGCCTCGTCGACCGCGTTCGGGTCGGCGGCGTAGCGCGCGTAAAGCTGCTCAAGGTATTCCGCGTTATGCCCCTGCATGAAGCTGGAGGCATGGAAGACGTCGTTGGGGGATTGCTCGGTCATGTTATGTATCCCAATCAGGAGGTCGGGGCCGTGCTGCGACACGGCAGGGTGGCATGGTGCGTGGCTGCGCCGCAGGCGTGATCGGAGAGGTGTTTCCGATCATTCTGCGGTTCTACCGAATTCTGTATCGCGGGAAGGATCATGGATGTTTTATTTCAGCTCCAGGTTCACCGCTTTGAGGACCGCCGCCTGCAAGGCAGCGTTCATGTTGTGTTTTGCGCCCGGCACCTGCACCAGCGTCGCACGCAGGCCACGTGCCTTGGCTGCGGCAACATAGGCTTCGCTGAGTTGCGGAAAGGTGTTGTCGTCATTGGCGCCGACAACCAGCGAGATGCGCGTGCCATTCGCGATCTTGGGGATCTGAAGATGCGGTGACTGCGGCTGGCTCTGGCTCCAGGCTGACCGGCCACGCAGCTTGCGCCATGTGGCAATGTCGCAGGGGCAGGAGACAAGCACCGCGCGCTGCACAAGGCCGGGTGCCAGACCCAATACGCCGCCAAGCTGCGCGGCGCCGCCGGAATGGCCGACACCCACGATCCGGGAGGTTCCGATCTGGCGCGCCATCGCCTGAATTGTCTGGGCCACGGCCGTGTTGTTGCGCTGGGTATAGTGGTCTGCGCGGTTGTTGTTCGATCCTTTCGACCGAAGGCCCGCCCCGTCGGAATAACCGGGGCGCAGCATCGCCAGAACCGTCACGCCCTTGTTGGCGGATGCGATCTGGCTGGCGAGGTCATAGTGGTAGTTGGCCGGGCCGCCGTTGCTCAGATCGCCGTGCAGCACGACGACCAGAGCGCGGTTGCCCGACCCGAAGACCTTGCCCTCAAGCGGCCCCGGCGACTGCGCCATCGCGGCCGTCGCAAGGACGACCGAGACAAGCACAGCGGCAAGGCCGCGTATGAGGGCAGACAGGTTCATCCGATGGCCTTCAGCACGGCTTCGCCCAGACCTGCGGGGCTGTCGGCCACGATGATCCCGGCGGATTTCATCGCCTCGATCTTGCTTTCGGCGTCGCCCTTGCCACCGGCCACGATGGCGCCGGCATGGCCCATGCGGCGGCCTTTGGGGGCGGTGCGGCCCGCGATGAAACCGGCGGTCGGCTTCCAGCGGCCGCGCTTCTTCTCGTCCTTGAGGAACTGCGCCGCTTCTTCTTCCGCGCTACCACCGATCTCGCCGATCATGATGATCGACTGGGTTTCGGGATCGGCCAGGAACATCTCCAGCACGTCGATATGCTCGGTCCCCTTGATGGGATCGCCACCGATGCCCACGGCCGAGGACTGGCCCAGACCGCTGTCGGAGGTCTGCTTGACCGCCTCATAGGTCAGGGTGCCCGAACGCGACACGACACCGACCGAACCACGCTTGTGGATATGGCCCGGCATGATGCCGATCTTGCAGGCGCCGGGTGTGATCACACCGGGGCAGTTCGGCCCGATCAGGCGGGATTTCGACCCTTCCAGCGCGCGCTTGACCTTCATCATGTCCAGCACCGGGATGCCTTCGGTGATGCAGACGATCAGCTCCATCTCGGCGTCGATCGCCTCGAGGATCGAATCCGCCGCGAAGGGGGGCGGCACGTAGATCACCGATGCATTGGCTTCGGTCACATGCCTGGCCTCATGGACCGAGTTGAAGACCGGCAGGTTCAGGTGGGTGGACCCGCCTTTGCCCGGCGTCACGCCGCCGACCATCTTGGTGCCGTAGGCAATCGCCTGTTCGGAATGGAAGGTCCCCTGCGAGCCGGTGAAGCCCTGGCAGATGACCTTGGTGTTTTCGTTGACGAGGACTGCCATGCTCTTATCCCTTCACCGCTTTGACGATCTTTTCCGCGCCATCGCGCAGGTCGTCCGCCGCGATCACATCCAGACCCGAGCTGCGGATGATTTCCTTGCCCTTGTCCACGTTCGTGCCTTCAAGACGCACGACCAGCGGCACTTTCAGGCCGACTTCCTTCACCGCGGCGATCACGCCCTCGGCGATGACGTCGCAGCGCATGATGCCGCCGAAGATATTGACCAGGATGCCTTTGACATTGGGGTCCGAGGTGATGATCTTGAACGCCTCGGTCACCTTTTCCTTGGTGGCGCCACCGCCCACGTCCAGGAAGTTGGCAGGCTCTGCGCCATAAAGCTTGATGATGTCCATCGTGGCCATCGCCAGGCCCGCGCCGTTGACCATGCACCCGATCTCGCCGTCCAGCGCGATGTAGTTCAGGTCGTATTTCGAGGCGGCCAGTTCCTTGGGGTCTTCTTCCGTCTCGTCGCGCAGGGCGGCGACATCGGCATGGCGATAGACGGCGTTGCCGTCAAAGCTGACCTTGGCGTCCAGCACCTTGAGGTCGCCCTTGTCGGTCACGATCAGCGGGTTGATCTCCAGCATCTCCATGTCCTTCTCGACGAAGGCCTTGTAGAGCAGGCCCATCAGGCCGACGCACTGCTTGACCTGCGCGCCTTCCAGACCCAGCGAGAAGGCGATGCGGCGCCCGTGGAACCCCTGGTAGCCAGTGGCGGGATCGACGCTGAAGGACAGGATCTTTTCGGGTGTTGCGGCTGCCACTTCCTCGATGTCCATGCCGCCTTCGGTGGAGCAGACAAAGGAGATGCGGCTGGTCTGGCGATCCACCAGAAGCGCCAGGTAAAGCTCGCGCTGAATGCCCGAGCCATCCTCGATATAGACGCGGTTGACCTGCTTGCCGACGGGGCCGGTCTGATGGGTCACAAGGGTGCGGCCCAGCATCTTCTTGGCTTCTTCGGCGGCTTCCTCGACCGATTTGGCAAGACGGACACCGCCCTTTTCGCCGGCATCAGCTTCCTTGAACTTGCCCTTGCCGCGTCCGCCTGCGTGGATCTGGGCTTTCACGACCCAGAGGGGTCCGTCCAGTTCGCCTGCGGCGGTTTTGGCTTCTTCGGCCCGAAAGACGACACGTCCGTCCGAGACCGGGGCGCCGTAGGTGCGAAGGAGGGCCTTCGCCTGATACTCATGAATGTTCATGAAATTGTCCCGTCTTGCTGCGATTGCGCCGGGGTTTGGCACAGGATGGCGCAACAAATAAACGGTTTTTTCCGGTTTCCGGGGTTTTGCGCGATATTTTGCGTGTTTGTGATCACACGTCGAAAATCTGTGATCACAAACGGGGAGTCACGGTGATTGACGCATGCGCAAAAGAATCAGGGCTGGCACATGGCCAGCCCTGAAAGGATATGACAGCGGTTTCGCGCGCGAAACCCTGGGTGGAAGCGGTCACGCCAGCGAGGGGTCGATTTCCTTGCATGCGGCCACCAGGCCTTTGACGGCATCGACGGATTTGTCGAACATCGCCTGCTCGTCCTTGTTCATCGTGATGTCCACGACCTTTTCGACGCCGCCGGCACCGATCACGGTCGGCACGCCGACGTAGAAGCCCTTCAGGCCATAGGCGCCATCGACATAGGCTGCGCAGGGCAGGACGCGCTTTTGGTCTTTCAGATAGGCTTCGGCCATTTCGATGGCGCTGGTGGCGGGGGCGTAGAAGGCCGAACCGGTCTTCAGCAGGCCCACGATTTCGGCGCCGCCGTCACGGGTGCGCTGTACGATGGCGTCCAGCTTGTCCTGCGTGGTCCAGCCCATCTTGACCAGATCGGGCAGCGGGATGCCTGCGACGGTGGAATAACGCACCAGCGGCACCATCGTGTCGCCATGGCCGCCCAGCACGAAGGCGGTGACGTCGCGCATGGACACGCCGAACTCCAGGCTCAGGAAGTGGCGGAAACGGGCAGAGTCCAGAACACCGGCCATGCCGCAGACCTTGTTGTGCGGCAGGCCCGAGAATTCGCGCAGCGCCCAGACCATCGC
>JANREX010000062.1 GCA_030758115.1 Paracoccaceae bacterium
GGTCCAGCTGCCCGCCCGTCTTGCGTTCGAACAACATCCGGCCACCGGCAATCGTGCCGCCGCCGAATTCGACAAGGCGCATGAGGGACAGGCTTGAGACGGACTTGCCCGAGCCGGATTCCCCAACCACACAGACGGTTTCGCCGGGATTGATCGAGAATGACACATCCTCGACCCCGACAACGGGACCATCCTTGGTCTGGAATTCCACACGCAGGTTTTCAATCCGTGCGATGGGCCGTTCGTTCGGCTGGTCCAGCATGTGCTTCTTCCTGTCTCTGGGCTATGAGCCGTGACGCTACAGATACCCCCGAGAGGCTGTCAAACCCCTTTCGCCTTCGGACAAGAACGGGGGCAACCTGAGGGCAACCATGAAAACAGCCGCTTGATTTTTGCCCGCAGGCAGTCTGTGATGCAGGGACGAGGGGAACATAGGTAGCGCAAACAGCGCGGGTTCCGAATATCCCCACGCAAAATGCCGTTGCCACGGTCCGCGCTCAGATGTGCGGCAAGGGGGGACGGTTCAAAAAACGAGAGACACCCACGTGTCCAACATGGAGTGAGAAATGACCCTTAAAACAACGCTGCTGGGCGCAGCTGCCCTCGTTGCGCTGGCCCCCGCGGCCTTTGCCGAGCGCGGCGCGGATGGCCATGTCAACATCATCTACTGGCAGGCGCCGTCGATCCTGAACCCTTATCTTTCGGGCGGCACCAAGGATCTCGAATCGTCCTCGATGATCATCGAACCGCTGGGGCGCTACAATGAAACCGGCGCCATGGTACCTTTTCTTGCACAAGAAATTCCCACCCTGGAAAATGGCGGCGTCAGTGCGGATCTGACCTCGATCACGTGGAAGCTGAAGCCGGGCCTGGTGTGGTCCGACGGCACGCCCGTCACCGCGAATGACGTGAAATTCAGCGCGGATTACTGCATGCATCCCGAAGGCGGCTGCGCACAGGCCGCCAAGTTCGATGGCGTGTCCTCGATCGAAGTGATCGACGATCTGACCGTCAAGGTGACCTTCACCGAATCCAAGCCCAACCCCTACGGCCCCTTCATGGGCGCGCAGTCCCCGATCATCCAGGCCGCGCAATTCGCCGACTGCCTCGGCGCCAAGGCGCCCGAGTGCACCGAGGCCAACTTCAACCCGATCGGCACCGGCCCGTTCCGCGTGACCGAGTTCCGTCCCAATGACGTGATCTCGCTGGAAGCCAACCCCAACTACCGCGACCCGGCCAAGCCGGCCTTCGCCACCATGACCTTCAAAGGCGGCGGCGATGCGACGGCGGCAGGTCGCGCGGTTCTGGAAACCGGCGAATTCGACTATGCCTGGAACCTGCAGCTGGCGCCGGAAGTGATCCAGCAGATGGCCAAGGGCGGCAAGGGCACCACCATCGCGGCCTTCGGCTCGCTGGTCGAACGGATCATGGTTAACATGACCAACCCGTCGTCCTCGCTGCCGGAAGGCGAGCGGTCCACCGCGAAGCATCCGCATCCGTTCCTGTCCGATCCGGCGGTCCGCAAGGCGCTGTCCATGGCGATCGACCGCGAACTGCTGGTGGAAATCGGCTACGGCCAGGCGGGTCGCCCGACCTGCAACCTGGTGCCGGCGCCGGCGCTCTACGCCTCTGACAACACCGACTGCCTGGTGCAGGATCTGGCCGGCGCGAACGCGCTGCTGGACGAAGCCGGCTGGGTGCGCGGCGCCGACGGCATCCGTGCAAAGGACGGCGTGCGCCTGTCGCTGCTTTACCAGACCTCGACCAACGCCGTGCGTCAGGACTTCCAGGCGCTGATCAAGCAGTGGTGGGAAGAGATCGGCATCGAGACCGAGCTGCGCAACATCAGCGCGTCGGTCTTCTTCGGCGGTGATCCCGGCAGCCCGGACACCTTCCAGAAGTTCTATGCCGACGTCGAGATGTATGCCAACAACTTCGATGGCACCGATCCCGAAGCCTACCTCGCGGCACAGACTTGCGACAAGGCACCGCGTCCCGAAACCCAGTGGCAGGGCGAGAACATCACCCGCTTCTGCGATCCGGCCTATGATGCGCTGGTGGCCGAGCTGTCGCGCACCGGCGAGCTGGAAAAGCGCGGCGAAATCGCCCGCAAGCTGAACGACATGGTGACCAAGGACGCCAATGTCATCATCCCGCTGGTGGACCGTGGTCGTGTGTCGGCCCATTCCAACACGCTGGGTGGTGTTGTCCTGAACGTCTGGGACAGCGAACTGTGGAACGTGGCCGACTGGCACCGTATCAAGTAAGCTAACGCCTGACTTCGTGGCCCCGTTCCCGGTGCGTGGAACGGGGCCATCGATTTTCCGGTAGATCTCACAGCGACCCGCAAAGGCGCCGCCCATGCTGACCTTTACCATCCGGCGACTGGTTCTGGCCGTCCCGACCCTTCTGTTCATCTCACTCGTGATCTTCATGCTGCTTCAGCTGGCGCCGGGTGATCCGATGGCCCAGGTGCCCCTGACGGTGCCGCCCGAGGTCAAGGAAAAGATGCGCGAGGCCCTTGGCCTGGGCGCCCCGGTGCATGTCCAGTTCTTCAAGTGGATCGTGCAGTTCTTCTGGGTCGAGCCGCAGGTCCTGATCGACCATCTCTTCGGCACCACCTTTTCCGAGGGGCAATTGCGCGTGCTGTCCTGGCAGACCCGCAGCCCGGTGATGGACATCGTGGTGCAGCGCCTGCCGCAGACCCTCTGGGTGGTGGGCATGTCCTATGTGCTGGGCGTGCTGATCGCGCTGCCCATCGGGATCTATTCGGCCTACCGGCAATATTCGGCCTTTGACCAGATCGGCACATTCGTGTCGATGGTGGGCTTTTCCGTGCCGACCTTCTTCACCGGCGTGCTGCTGATCGTGATCTTCTCGGTCAACCTGGGCTGGTTCCCCTCGATCTACGACACCACGCACAAGGTGACGGATTGGGACAGCTTCGTCTTCCAGCTGCGCCAGATGATCATGCCCGTCATGGTGCTGGCGCTCTACAACGCCGCCCAGATCAGCCGCTTCATGCGCGCATCCATGCTGGACAACCTGAACCAGGACTATGTGCGCACCGCCCGCGCCAAGGGCCTTGGCGAAAAGACCGTGGTGCTGGTGCATGTGCTGCGCAACTCGATGATCCCCGTGGTCACCGTGATCGCCCTGGGTGTGCCGCAGGTTTTCGGCGGCGCGATCATCACCGAACAGGTCTTCAAGGTGAACGGCCTTGGCCAGCTTCTGATCACCGCGATCGAGGCCAATGACCTGCCGATGGTGCAGACGCTGACCTTCATCTTCGCGCTGCTGATCGTCATCTTCAACCTGATTGCCGATATCCTTTACGGCATCCTGGACCCGAGGATTCGCTATGACTGAGCTGATCAACCAGCCGGTGCCCTCTGCCCCGCCGCGCAGCCAGTGGCGCGACATCTGGGACCAGTTCAAGACCCATCGCGGCGCGCTGATCGGCGGCATCGTGTTCCTTCTGATCGTGCTGGCGGTCTTCATCGGCCCATGGCTCTGGCCCTATGACCCGACCTTCATCGACATCCGGTCGCGCAACCAGAACCCGTCCTGGGCGCATCCGCTGGGCACAGACCAGCTGGGCCGCGACATGCTGGCACGGATGATGGCGGGGGGGCAGACCTCGGTCTCGGTGGGGATCACCGCGATGTTGCTGGCGCTGTTCCTGGGCAGCCTGATCGGGGTGCTTGCGGGCTATTTCAAGCGGTTGGACAACCTGCTGATGCGCACCACCGACCTGTTTCTGGCCCTGCCCCTGCTGCCCTTGCTTCTGGTCATGGTGCTGCTGTTCCGCGAGCCGCTGAACGCGGCCTTCGGGCCGGAAACCGGCATCTTCATCCTGATCGTGACGGCCATCGGCATCACCAGCTGGATGCCCACCGCGCGGATCGTGCGCGGCGATGTGCTGGCGCTGAAGGAACGCGAATTCGTGCTGGCGGCGCGCTCGATCGGGACCACCAACTTCCGCATGATCACGCGCCATGTGCTGCCCAACGTGATGTCGCCCATCATGGTCTCGGCCACGCTGGGCATCGCCAATGCGATCATCACCGAAAGCGCGCTGTCCTTCCTGGGGCTGGGCTTTCCGCCCGACTTCCCGACATGGGGCCGCCTGCTGTTCGACGCGGTCGATTACATGCAGCAATACCCCGAGCGCGTGCTCTGGCCCGGTCTGGCCATCTCGCTGACGGTGCTGAGCGTCAACTACCTGGGCGACGGCCTGCGCGACGCGCTGGACCCGCGCATCCGGGGACGCTGATCGCAAGACTGCCGCGAAATAAGAACATGCATACGGCCCGCATCATTGGTGCGGGCCGTTCCGTTTCGCATTGGATCGCAAGGCGAACGATCTTGCCAAACCATCGCAGTAAATCGGAAAATTGTTCCACATCAGAACGATTTCCCACATGGTCACCCTATTGATTATAAAGTGAAACGGCTGCATCTGGGACAAAATTCCTGTTTGCGGAGAAAACCCATGTTCGAATCCTTCGGCTTCGAGTCCCTGACCGCGCCCCAGGCGGCGGTCTATTTCGCCCTCGCCCTCGGGCTGGTCTTCGGTGTTCTTGCGCAGATCACACGTTTCTGTTTCCGCCGCTCGATCATCGGCGATGATCGCCGGCAGGCCGCAGGCGTCTGGCTGACCGCGCTGGCCGTGGCGGTGCTGGGCACGCAAGCCGCCGTTGCGGCAGGCTGGATCGGCTTTGCCGACCACCGCTTCATGGCGGCCGATCTGCCGGTGCTGGCGATCGTGGCGGGCGGTCTGATCTTCGGGGCGGGCATGGTGCTGACGCGGGGCTGCGTCTCGCGCCTGACGGTGCTGACCGGTTCGGGCAACCTGCGCGCGGCGCTGGTGCTGGTGGTCTTTGCCGTCGTCGCCCATGCCACGCTGAAAGGCGTGCTGGCCCCGGTCCGCACCACGCTGGGATCGGTGACCCTGTCGCTGGACAGCAGCGCCCTGCCCGGCAATCCGCTGCTCTGGGCTGGTCTGATCGCTCTGGCGGCCCTGGCCTTTGCCCTGCGTTCAGGCAACCGCGTCGGCACGCTGGTTCTGGCGGCGCTGATCGGCGCGCTGGTGCCGCTGGGCTGGGTCGGGACTGGCTATGTCCTGCTGGACGAGTTCGACCCGATCGCCATGGAAAGCCTGTCCTTCACCTCGGCCGCGGCGGATGCGCTGTTCTTCACGGTCGCCTCCACCTCGATCTCGGCCACCTTCGGGGCGGCACTGATCGGGGCCGTGGCCCTGGGCGCGCTGATCAGCAGCCTGATCCGCCGCGAGTTCCAGTGGCAGAGCTTTTCCACCCCGCGCGAAACCGGCCGCTACATGTCGGGCGCCGCGCTGATGGGTGTGGGCGGCGTGCTGGCAGGTGGCTGCACCGTGGGTGCGGGCCTGTCGGGCATCCCGACCCTGTCCATCGCGGCGATCCTTGCGATTGCGTCGATTGCGGCGGGCGGTCTGATCGCCAACCGCCTGATCAATGCAGATGCTTCTGCACGCGGCGCACAAGCGCCCAGACAAGCAGCATTACCGGCGGAATAAGCAGCGCCGTCAATGTGCCCTTGCTGATCTGCATCATCTCGGCAACCGGGTAGACCGCATAGGCCATCAGCGACACCGCGTAGTAGCTGATGGCCACCACCGACAGCCCCTCGACCGTCTTTTGCAGGCGCAACTGCATATCGGCGCGGATGTTCATGCTTTCCAGCAGCTTCTGGTTCTGGGCCGAGCGTTCCACATCCACCCTGGTGCGCAGCAATTCACCGGCCCGCATGGCCCGGTCGGCCATGGCCGCCAGCCGCGCCTGCGAGGCCTTGACCGTCCGCATCGCGGGATCGTAGCGGCGCATCATGAATTCCGAAAAGGTCTGCCGCCCGTCGAACCGTTCCTCGCGCAGCACCTCGATCCGCTGGTGCACGATCGCCTCGTAGGCGGCGGCGGCACCGAACCGGAAAGAGGCACGCGCCACCTTGTTCTCCAGCATGGCCGACACTTCCAGCAGGCCCGCAAGCGTCTGGTCGGCAGGCTTTTCGTTGCGCGTCATGTCATCCATCAGCTGCGTCAGCTGCGCGTCGATGGCCGCCAGGGTCCCGGACATCGACTTGACCTGCGAAAAGGCCAGCATCGACATGGTCTTGTAGGTCTCGATCTCGCAGAGGCGCTGCACCACGCGACCGATCCGGCGCGCCCCCGTCTGGGGCGAGACGAAAATGGCAAAGCGCATATGCCCGGCCGGGTCGATGCGGAAATCGCCCGCCACGATGGCGCTGTCGTCCAGAACCCGGCTGACCGCCAGGCTTTCGGGCACGAACCAGTCATTCAGCTTGTCGATCACGGTCTGCTTCTCGCCCACCTCCTCCATCCGGATGAGGGCCGAGGTCACACGCACACCGGGCGCATGCGCCAGCCAGTCGGCGGGAAACACCTCGAAATCGGCGGGATCGAAGGCGCGGCTGCTCAGGCTTTCGGTGAAGGCCGTGTAGGTCACGAATTCGGTATGGCTTTCCCATTTCAGCATGTGCCGCCCGATCTGGCCAAAGTAATGCGTGGCGCCGGGCTGGGGATGGGCCGCACCGAAGCGGTCCAGCAAGGCCGTCAGATGCGCAAGGTCCGCCCCGCGGTCGCGGCTGGCCGCATCCTGCTGCTTCTTGATGGCAAGATAGACTGCGGCACCGGGCGCATCGATCGAGGGAAACGGCCGCGCATGCAGCTCGTTGGCCAGTTCATAGCGCAGCGGATGATCCTGAATGGGCGACATGCGAGACTCCTGAGTTGAGACAACTCTATATCCTTGCCCCATGAAGTTAAAGATAAAGTTGTTTTATATCAAAGATTTACGGAACACGATTGTATACGGATGCGCTTTATCGGGCAAACCCGTGTCAGGACAACGAAAAAAGGCGCCCCGAGGGGCGCCTTTCCTGTCCTTGGGCTGCGGCTTTGATCAGCTGATCTTGGTCAGCAGCTCGTCCAGCGATTTCTTGGCATCGCCATAGAACATCCGCGTGTTTTCCTTGTAGAACAACGGGTTCTCGATCCCGGAATAGCCGGTACCCTGCCCGCGCTTGGACACGAAGACCTGCTTGGCCTTCCAGCATTCCAGAACCGGCATGCCGGCGATGGGGCTGTTGGGATCGTCCTGCGCGGCCGGGTTCACGATGTCGTTCGACCCGATCACGATGGCCACATCCGTCTCCGGGAAGTCCTCGTTGATCTCGTCCATTTCCAGAACGATGTCGTAAGGCACCTTGGCTTCGGCCAGCAGCACGTTCATGTGGCCGGGCAGACGCCCCGCGACCGGGTGGATCGCAAAGCGGACGTTCTTGCCCTTGGCGCGCAGGCGCTTGGTCAGCTCGGACACGCTCTGCTGGGCCTGCGCCACCGCCATCCCGTAGCCCGGGATGATGATGATGCTGTCGGCCTCTTCCAGCGCCGTGGCGACACCTTCCACGTCGATGGCGATCTGCTCGCCCTCGACCTTCATCTGCTCGCCCGCCGGGCCGCCGAAGCCACCCAGGATCACGCTGATGAAGGACCGGTTCATCGCCTTGCACATGATATAGGACAGGATCGCACCGCTGGAGCCCACAAGCGCGCCCACCACGATCAGCAGGTCGTTGCCAAGGCTGAAGCCGATGGCCGCCGCCGCCCAGCCGGAATAGCTGTTCAGCATCGACACCACGACGGGCATGTCCGCGCCGCCGATGCCCATGATCAGGTGATAGCCGATGAACAGTGCCAGCAGGGACAGCAGGACCAGCGTCCAGCTACCTGCGTCGCTCATGTACATGATCGCCAGCAGCAGCGACAACGCAGCGGCACCCGCGTTCAGGATGTGACCGCCGGGCAGTTTCTTGGCCGAGCTGTCGACCTTGCCCGCAAGCTTGCCATAGGCGATGACCGACCCGGTGAAGGTCACGGCGCCGATCCAGATGCCCAGCACCAGTTCCACCCGCAGGATCGCGATCTCGACCGAGGTTTTCTTGGCGATCAGCTGCCCGAAGGACGACAGACCGTCATAGATCTCTTTCGGCAGGCCGATGGCGCTGTAGCCATCCGGGCCGACCGCGCCCATGACCTGACCGGCACCTTCGTAAAGCGCCGCCACGTCATTGATCATCAGGTCCGCGTTGAAGCCCACGAAAACCGCCGCCAGACCGACCAGCGAATGCATGATCGCCACAAGCTCGGGCATCTGCGTCATCTGCACCCGCGTGGCCAGTTGATAGCCCACGCCGGCACCCAGCGCGATCAGCACAAGGGATGCGCCCCAAAGGCCCTGCCCCGGTCCGATCAGCGTCGCGACGACCGCAATCGCCATGCCGACGATCCCGTACCAGACAGCCCGCTTGGCGCTTTCCTGACCGCTCAGGCCGCCCAGCGACAGGATGAACAGAACAGCCGCGACGGCATAGGCCGCGATGGTGAATCCGAATTCCATGATGCTCGCTCCTTAGGATTTCTGGAACATGGCGAGCATGCGCCGTGTCACGAGGAAGCCGCCCACGATGTTGATCGCGGCCATGAAGATGCCCAGCGCCGCCAGAAGCGTGATCAGGATCGAGGAAGACCCGATCTGGATCAACGCGCCCAGGATGATGATCGAGGAGATCGCGTTGGTCACGGCCATCAGCGGTGTGTGCAGGCTGTGCGCGACGTTCCAGATCACCTGGAAGCCGATGAACACGGACAGCACGAACACGATGAAATGCTGCATGAAGCTGGCAGGTGCCACAAGGCCCACGGCCAGCAGCAGCACGGCACCGATCGCCAGCAGCGCAACCTGTTGCTTGGTCTGCTGCTTGAAGGCTGCGATTTCCTGCGCGCGCTTCTCCTCGGGCGTCAGCTCCTTGGCTTTTTCCTTGGGCTTCTGCGCCGCGATGGCGGCCACTTTCGGGGGCGGCGGCGGGAAGGTGACATCCTTGTTGAAGGTCACGGTCGCGCCACGGATCACGTCGTCTTCCATGTTGTGCACGATCTGGCCGTCCTTTTCAGGGGTCAGGTCGGTCATCATGTGACGGATGTTGGTGGCATAAAGCGTCGAGGATTGCGCGGCCATCCGGCTGGGGAAATCGGTATAGCCGATGATCGTGACACCGTTGTCGGTCACGACCTTTTCATCCACCTTGGTCAGCTTGCAGTTGCCGCCACGCTCGGCGGCAAGGTCCACGATCACCGAACCGGGCTTCATCGCCGCAACCATGTCGGGCGTCCACAGTTCGGGCGCCTCGCGGTTGGGGATCAGCGCGGTGGTGATCACGATGTCCATCTCGGGGGCCAGTTCGCGGAACTTGGCCAGTTGCGCCTCGCGGAACTCGGGGGATGAGGGGGCCGCATAGCCGCCCGTGGCCGCACCGTCCTGCACCGCTTCGGCGAAATCCAGATAGACGAACTGCGCGCCCATCGATTCCACCTGTTCGGCCACTTCGGGACGCACGTCGAACGCATAGGTGATGGCACCCAGGCTGGTCGCCGTGCCGATCGCGGCCAGACCGGCCACGCCCGCGCCCACCACCAGGACCTTGGCCGGGGGCACCTTGCCCGCCGCCGTGATCTGGCCGGTGAAGAACCGGCCGAAATTGTTGCCCGCCTCGATCACAGCGCGGTAGCCTGCGATATTCGCCATCGAGGACAGCGCGTCCATCTTCTGCGCGCGGCTGATGCGCGGCACCATGTCCATCGCGAGGACATTGGCGCCCTTGGCGGCAGCCTGCTTCATCAGCGCCTCGTTGGCGACCGGATAGAAGAAGGAGATGAGGGTCTGCCCCTCGTTCATCCGCTTGACTTCGGCCTCCGACGGCGGGCGCACCTTGGCGACCACATCGGCGGCTTTCCACAGGGCGGCAGCGGTCTTGACCACTTCGACGCCCGCATCCTGATAGGCCTTGTCCGAGAAACCAGCGGCGGCACCCGCCCCGGCTTCGATCACACAATCATAGCCCAGTTTCTGCAGCTGCACTGCAGAGTCGGGGGTCATGGCCACACGGGCTTCACCCTCGAATATTTCCTTTGGCGTACCGATTTTCACGTCTCGCGTCCCCCTTTTCGCAGGTCTTTCTCCGATCCTGCCGGACCGGAAACTTGGTTATAGTGCGGCGCAACAATATTTCACAAGCAGATCGGTTCTGCGATGCACTTATTGCGCCGCACTGTCAAATCCATCGGCGGGTTTTCTGGCAATAGCGGGCAAAATCGGCCCGGAATTTGCGTCTGAGACGGTTTTCCTCGGGGATCACGAAGCGCTTTTCCAGTATGCCAAGGAATACCGGCACCAGTGGTAGCGCAAGCACCGCATCAAGCCGCAGAATCAGCCCCGCCAGCACCAGCATGTCCCCCAGATAGATCGGGTTGCGGCTGCGGCTGAAGATGCCGGATTGCACCAGCTTGTCGGCCTCCAGATGCGGAATGATCGTGGTGCGCGCCTTTCGCATCTCATGGACGGCCAGCACCATCAGGATCAGCCCGCCCCCCACCAGTAGGCCGCCGACGAAATCGGCCCATGCGCCACCAAAGCTCAGGCCCAGCGGCAGCCATGTCGCCTGCGCCCAGGCCAGCGCGATCATTGCGGCCAGCCAGACCGGCGGCAGGTCGATCCATTTCAACATGCGCCTCATTCCGGTTTGTAGGCGGCAGTGGCCTGCCAGCCATCGAATCCGGTCTGCAGGACCAGAACATTCTCGCGGCCCAGCAGCCGCGCGGCAAAGGCGGCCTGCGCGGACAGGCTGCCGGTGTTGCAATAAAGGATGACCATCCCGGTGTCGGGCAATTCATCCAGCCGCCCCGGCACCTCGCGCCATTCGATATGCACCGCCCCCGGAACATGCCCCGCCGCGAATTGTTCCGCATCGCGCGTATCGACGAAAAGCGCCGCCTCGAACACGGTCCGGTCCAGCTGTTCCGGCACGATGATGCCGGAATCATAGGTGGCGAAATCCATGTATCCGGTGATCGCCTCGGCCAGCGTCTCTTCGGCCTGCGCGGCCAATGGCAGGCCCAGCGCCGTGGACAGCGCAAGGGCCCTCAACAGAAAGGTCATTCGAACTCCATCTCCTCGAACACGCGGCCCGCGTTCCTGGTGGCCAGTTCCTCGAACGTGTCCAGATGGCGCCACCGCTCCTGATCCACGTAGAAGGCGCTGGCCAGATCGCCGCCCTCTTCCAGATGCGCGCCGATCTTTTCGCGCAGGTCCACAAGGTAATCGCGCGTATAGCGGCGCACCTGCGCCAGATTGGTCGGATGGCCATGGCCGGGGATGATGTAGGTGGGGTTCAGCGGCTCCAGCCCCGTCTCCCATGTCTCGACCCAGCAGGAGGTGCAGGTATCGGCAAAGATCGGCGGCATGCGCTCGTGAAAGGCGATATCGCCCGCGATCATGATGTTCCACTGCGGAATCCAGACCTGCGTGTCGCCGGGGCCATGCGCGGGGCCCAGATGCAGCACCTCGAAGGCCACGTCACCCATGGTGAAGTCATACCGGTCCTCGAACGAAAGGTTGGGCACCACCACGCGCGTGCCCTCGGCCCGGTCCTTGTTGTAGCCCTGCATCCCCGCCAGGATCGCGCCGCCATGCGCCTCGACCTCGGCGATCGCATCCACATGGGCCAGGATATCCACCCCCAGGTCCGCCCAGTAGGAATTGCCCAGCATGGCATGGCCCTGCCCGTTTTCGTTGATCACCAGCTTCACCGGCTGATCGGTGATCGCCTTGATCTCGTCATGCAGCGCCGCCGCCAACCGCGCCGAGGCGCTGCCGTTGACCACCACGACGCCATCGCCCGTGACCACGAAGGACAGGTTGTTGTTGTGGCCTGCGTTCTCATAGGTGGGCGGTGCGGTCGCGCCGATGGCGGACCAGACATGCGGGATCACCTCGACCGGTTTGTTGTATAGCTCGGACTGCGGATACTTGTCCGCGATATCCTCGCTTGCCATGGCCTGCGCGGCCAGCACCGCCATCACGGCGGCAAGGGCGAAGCTACGTGTCATCGGATCCTCCATTCCTCGGAAAACATGTCCGTTCGGGCATCACATTCACAGAGGTGAATGTCATTGTAAAGTGACCTTGCGACGCGGGCCGGTGCGCACCCTTGCCACCGGGCGCAGGGGCGGTAGTCTGGCCGCCAAAAGGGAGGATACCATGATACACGCAGGCAAACACGCGCTGGTCACCGGCGGCGGCACCGGCATTGGCCTTGCCATCGCGCAGGCCCTGGCCGCCGAGGGCGCCGAGGTCACCATCACCGGCCGCCGCGCCGACGTTCTGGAAGCGGCGGCGAAAGCGACGCCCGGCCTGCACCCGCTGGTCATGGACGTGATGGAAGAGGCGCAGATCGTGGAGGGCATCTCCGCCGCCGTCACCGCGCGCGGCCCGATCCAGATCCTGATCGCCAATGCCGGCATCGCCGAAGGCAAGAGCCTGCAGAAAACCGATCTGGATTTCTGGCACCGCATCATGCGCACCAATCTGGATGGCGCCTTCCTGACCATCCGCGAAGCGATGCGCGGCATGCTTGGCACCGATTGGGGCCGGGTGATCGTCGTGTCCTCGCTGGCGGGCCTTCGGGGCCTCAAGGGCGCGGGCGCCTATTCCGCCTCAAAACACGGGGTGATCGGGCTGGTGCGCTCCTATTCCGAGGAACACATGGCCGGCCCCATCACCTTCAACGCCCTCTGCCCCGGCTATGTCGAAACCGACATCGTGGTGCTGCAATCGGAATCGATCGCGAAACGCACCGGCATGACCGCCGAACAGGCACGCCAGGCCATGGCGGACAGCAACCGCCACAAGCGCCTGATCTCGGTCGAGGAGGTGGCGACGGCGGCCATGTGGCTGTGCCATCCGCTGTCGGGGTCGATCAACGCGCAATGCATCGAAATGGCCGGTGGACAGGTGCGCTGAAGCGCCGCGCGCCGGGTTTTCAGTGGACAAACCGGGGCGCAGCCTCTATCCCGGCGGAAATGCTTTAGGCTTAAAATATCCCCGGGGGCCCGATGACCGACTTTTCCGCGACCAAGGCGATGTTCCACATCCCCGAGGGGATGATCTATCTCGACGGGAACTCGCTGGGCCCGCTGCCGCGTGGCGCCGCCGACCGCCTGACCCGCGTGATCACCGACGAATGGGGCCAGATGCTGATCACCGGCTGGAACAAGGCCGGCTGGATGGAACAGCCGACCCGCGTGGGCGACCGGATCGCGCGGCTGATCGGCGCGGAGGCGGGCCATGTGGTCATGGGCGACACCCTGTCGATCAAGGTCTACCAGGCGCTGGCCTCGGCCCTGGAGATGCGGCCCGACCGCCGCGTGATCCTGTCGGACAGCGGCAACTTCCCCTCCGACCTCTACATGGCCGAGGGGCTGATCGCCTCATTGGCGCGCGGCCATGAATTGCGCGTGGTCGCCCCCGAGGATGTGGCCGCCAACATCACCGAAGATGTCGCCGTCACCCTGATCACCGAGGTGGATTACCGCACCGGACGCAAGCACGACATGGCCGATCTGACGGCGCGCGCCCATGCGGCGGGCGCGCTGACGATCTGGGACCTGGCCCATAGCGCGGGCGCGCTGCCCGTCGATCTGGCAGGCGCAGGCGCCGATTTCGCGGTGGGCTGCACCTACAAATACCTCAACGGCGGCCCCGGTGCGCCCGCCTTCATCTATGTTGCCCCGCGTCACGCGGATGCGGCGCGCCCCGCCCTGTCGGGCTGGCTGGGGCACCAGGCACCCTTTGCCTTCGACACCTCCTACCGCCCCGGCGCCGGGATCGAACGGATGCGGGTCGGCACACCGCCCGTGCTGGCGCTGGCAGCACTCGAAGCGGCGCTGGACATCTGGGACATGACCACGATGCAGGACATTCGCGCCGCATCCATCGCGCTGACCGAACGGTTCATCACGGGGATCGAGGCCAGCTGCCCGATGCTGGCCCTGGCCACCCCCCGCGAGGCCGCCCTGCGCGGCAGCCAGGTCTCGTTCCGCTTCCCCGACGGCTATGCCGCGATGCAGGCGCTGATCGCGCGCGGCGTGGTGGGCGATTTCCGCGCCCCCGACATCATGCGCTTCGGCTTCACGCCGCTGTTCATCGACGCGCGCGATGTGGACAGCGCCATCGCGATCATCGCCGATGTGATGACGCATGATCTGTGGGACCGTCCCGAATACAAGAACCGCGCCCGCGTGACCTGATGCAGTTTCACCGCCCCGCCACCGCCCGCCTGCCCCTCTGCCGCCCCGCCGGCTGGGCGGCACTTTGGCGGCGCCTTGCCAATTGCGCGGCGCTGAACGCCTGACCCTCGACCTCTCGTTTCTTCTTGCTTCAAATATCCATTGCGGCGCCTGACCCTTGGTGCCGCGCAGCAGAACCAGAGGCCACCATGACCAAGACCCCTTATGATCCCGCCGCGGAAGGTGCGGAAATGTCCTTTGACGGGCGCATGTCCTATGGCGACTACCTGTCGCTGGACCTGATCCTGGGCGCGCAGAAACCGCGCACCGACACCCATGACGAGATGCTGTTCATCATCCAGCATCAGACCTCCGAGTTGTGGATGCGCCTGGCCATTCACGAGATCGCGGCCGCCCGCACCGCCCTGTCCGCGGGCCAGCTGCGCCCCGCCTTCAAGATGCTGGCGCGCGTGGCGCGGATCTTCGAGCAGCTCAACAATGCCTGGGACGTGCTGCGCACCATGACGCCCAGCGACTACACGGCCTTCCGCAACGCGCTGGGGCAATCCTCGGGGTTCCAGTCGCATCAGTACCGGCAGATCGAATTCATGCTGGGCAACCGCAACCGGGCCATGCTGCGCCCGCATGCCCACCGCCCCGAGATCACCGCCCTGCTCGAGGCCGAGCTGGATCAGCCCTCGCTCTATGATGTGGCGCTGCGTTTGCTTGACCGGGCCGTGCCCCTGCCCGAGGCGGTGCTGACCCGCGACTTCGGCCAGGCCTATGCGCCCTCGGACGCGGTCAAGGCGGCCTGGACCACGGTCTACCGCGCGCCCCAGACCCATTGGGAGCTGTACGAACTGGCCGAGAAGCTGATGGATTTCGAGGATTATTTCCGCCGCTGGCGCTTCAACCATGTCACCACCGTGGAACGCGTGATCGGCTTCAAGCGCGGCACCGGCGGCACCGGCGGGATCAGCTATCTGAAACGGATGCTCGAGGTGGAACTCTTCCCCGAGCTTTGGCACCTGCGCACCGATCTGTGACCCGGCACCCGGCCGATCCCTGGGGATTGGATATTTGGGGCAAGAAGAAACAGGGCGCGGTCAGCGCGGCGCCAGCGCGCGGGCAAAAACCCGCGCCAGCATGGCGGCGGCGGCGCGATAGGCGTCAGGTGTCGGCATCGGCGACTTGAGCCCATGCAGCGCCGCCATCATCGTGGCGGCAAGCCCCTGCGCGTCACCTGCGCTGACATCAAGGCCGATGCGCCCTGCCGCCGCCTCGCGGCGCAGCCAGTCGGCATAGACCGCGACCAGACGCGCTTCGCCCGCCTGCGCGATTTCGGCACCATGGGCGTATTTCGTGTCCAGCAGCTCATCCCCATGGGGCGAAGACAGCAGCGCCGCGAAGATCTGGCCCGCCTGCGCCGCGAAGGCCTGCTCCAACGCCGCGCCGGCCGGCAGATCCCGCGCAAGCACGGCCTGCACCTGCGCGACCGCATCGTCGTAATAGAACCGGGTCAGGGAGCGGAAGATGTCTTCCTTGTTGCGGTAATGCAGGTAGAGCGCCGCCCTTGACATGCCCGCGCCGCGGGCGATGTCCTCCATCGAGGTGCGTCGGAAACCATAGCTGGAAAAAGCCTCGAACGCGGCCTTGAGGATCGCTTTCTGGCGCGGATCCTGCGCCGTGGTGCTGCCTGTCTGCTCTTGCATGCTGACCTGATGACAGAATTCATCCATTTCGTCAATTTCCCAGATTGACACTATGACATTTTTAGATCATTTTGTCAAAATCCTTTCCAGCACGGCGGAGCAAGCCCATGGCGACCACCCTGACCATCAACGGAACAGACCACAGCGTCGATCTGCCGCCCGAGGTGCCCCTTCTGTGGGTACTGCGCGACGCGGTCGGCCTGACCGGCACCAAGTTCGGTTGCGGCGTGGCCGCCTGCGGCGCCTGCACCGTGCATATCGAGGGCCAGGCCGTGCGCTCCTGCCAGGTGACGCTTGGCGATGTCTGGGGTGCGGTCACCACGATCGAGGGGCTGGGCACGCCCGATGCGATGCATGCGCTGCAAGAGGCCTGGGTTGCGCATCAGGTGGCGCAATGCGGCTATTGCCAGTCCGGCCAGATCATGCAGGCCGCCAGCCTGCTGGCTGAAACGCCCGAACCGACCGATGCCGATATCGACGCCGCCATGCAGGGCAATCTTTGCCGCTGCGGCACCTACCCCCGCATCCGGGCCGCGATCCAAGACGCCGCCCGCGCATTGAAGGAGGCCTGAGCCATGGCCAGCATCGGCAAGATCGCCCGCCGCACCTTTCTGATCGGTTCTGTCGCCATCGCGGGTGGCGTGGCCTTCGGGGTCTACAAGGCCCGGCAAACCCCACCCAACCCGCTGTCGCCCGACCAGGGCGCGGCGCTGAACCCTTTCGTGCTGATCAACGCGGATGGCGTCACGATCATCACACCCCGCGCCGAGATGGGACAGGGCATCCATTCCACCCTCGCCGCCATGGTGGCCGAGGAACTGGACGTCGCATGGGAGGACATCACCACCCTGCACGGCCCGCCCGCCCAGGCCTATTACAACGGCGCGCTGATGGGCGCGGGCATGCCCTTCAAGGACTATGCCCTGACCGATATGCAGCACAGCCTGAAACAGGCGCTGTCCGTGCTGCCCAAGATGATGTCGCTGCAGGTCACCGGCGGATCGACCTCGACGGTGGACGCCTTCGACCGGTTCCGCATGGCCGGGGCGACCGCGCGCGACACGCTCAAGGAAGCGGCCGCCCAGCGGCTGGGTCTGCCGCGCGACGCGCTGACCACCGAGGCGGGCCATGTCATCGCACCCGATGGCACGCGGCTGTCCTATGTCGATCTGGCGACCGAGGCGGCCCGGCTTGAACCGGTGCAGGATGTCATCCTGCGCCCGTCCGCCGACTGGAAATACCTGGGCAAATCCATGCCCCGTCTCGACATCCCCGCCAAGGTCACCGGCACCGCCACCTTCGGCATAGATGTCCGGCTGGAGGGAATGGCCTTCGCGGCCCTGCGCCGCAACCCGGCCCTGGGCGCGGGCATGCGCAGCCATGACCCCGCCCCCGCATTGGCCATGGCTGGCGTGGAACGCGTCATCGACCTGGGCGACGGGATCGCCGTTGTCGCCAACAACACCTGGATCGCCATGCAGGCCGCCGAGGCGGTGGTGATCGACTGGGCGCCCTCCGACAATCCGCAAACGACCGAGGACGCCTTTGCCGTGATCGCCGCCGCCCTGGACGGCAAACCCAATTCCACCATGCGCGATGACGGCGCGCCCGACGCAATCCCGCAGGGCGCGACCGAGGTCACCGCCGAATACCGCCTGCCCTACCTGGCCCATGCCACGATGGAGCCGATGAACGCCACCGCCCATATGACCGCGGATGGCCTGACCATCTGGTGCGGCAACCAGGCGCCCGTGATCATCCAGGGCAAATGCGCCGATGCCACGGGCCTGTCCCCGGAACAGGTGACGGTACACACCACGCTGCTGGGTGGCGGCTTCGGGCGGCGCGGCGAAAGCGATTACGCGGTCTATGCCGCGCGGCTGGCCGCCGCCATGCCCGGCAGGCCGGTGCAACTGACATGGTCGCGCGAAGAGGACATGCGCCACGACTTCTACCGCCCCGGCGCCATCGCGCGCTTTCGTGGCGCGGTAAAGGACGGGCGCGCGGTGCTGCTGGACGGGCAGATCGCGGCGCAATCCACCACCCGGCAGGCGGGCAAGCGGCTGGCGGGCATGGCCCCTCCGGGTCCGGACAAGGGCCATGTGGAAGGCGCGTTCGATCAGCCCTATGCCATCCCGAACTACCGTATCCGTGGCTACCTGGCCGAGATGGACATCCCCGTGGGCTTCTGGCGCGCGGTGGGCAATTCCTTCAACGGCTTTTTCCACGACACCTTCATCGACGAGATGGCCCATGCCGCCGGCGCCGATCCGCTGGCGTTTCGCCTGTCCATGATGCGCGAGGCGCACGCACCATCCGCCGGCACGCTGGAGGCGGTGCGCGAGATGTCGGGCTGGACCGGCCAGACCCCCGATGGCGTGGGGCGCGGCGTGGGCTTTACCTACAGCTTCGGCTGCCCGGTGGCCCAGGTCGTCGAGGTGATCGACGAAGGCGGCACGATCCGCATCAACCGCGCCTGGATCGCGGCGGATGTGGGGCTGGCGCTGGATCCCGGCAATATCCGCGCACAGCTGGAAGGCGGCATGATCTATGGCCTGTCGGCGGCTGTCTACGGGCGGATCACATTCGCGGACGGGGCGGTCGAACAGGGCAACTTCCCCGACTATGACGCGCTCAGGCTGCACAACACGCCGATGATCGAGACGCGTATCCTGGAAACAAACCGGCACATGTCGGGCGTGGGCGAACCGGGAACGCCCCCGGCGATGCCCGCGCTGGCCAATGCGCTGTTCGATCTGACGGGCACGCGCGCGCGTAGCCTGCCATTGCTGGACCAGTTCCCGCTTTTGACCTGAAAACAAGGCTTTTCAAGCCCGTTTGATCCCACCGAAACCCCGCATCGCAAGCTGCGGGGTTTCGTTTTGCAGGGCCTGCCGCCCTGAAATCGCCTCAAATTACGCGAAAATTCGCCAAGACCCGACTGTATCCACCTCCGAAACAGAGTGTTGCATCCACCTGGGGCGCTGCCCGGACAGACGGATGATGGAGTAGCGAATATGCCCAACGGATACAGGGTCACATTGGGAAATGGCGCATTGGACAGCGCCGATGCGATCGGCGGCCCGCTGATCACCTTCACCACCGCCAGCACGCTGGGCGCTGGCAGCTGGACCTGGTCGGGCACCTGGAACGGGCAGACTTTCGTCAACACATTCGAACCGGGTGTCTATTTCCTGGGCACGGACGGCTTTGTCTATTTCGTGCCGGATTTCGGACCGGTCACGACGATCACCACGGCCACCGTGACCACCAACCCCGACTTCGTGGCACCCGACGGGATCGTCACGGGGACAGGCGGCAACGACCTGATCGACGGCAGCTTCAGCGATGCCGACGGCACCAGCCCCGGCGCGGGCGCGGATCAGATCCGCGCAGGTGCCGGCAATGACACCGTGCAGGCCGGGGGCGGCAATGACACGATCACCGGCGGCGGCGGCAATGACGTGATCGACGGCGGCACCGGCAATGACGTGATCCATGGCGACATGAACGCAAGCCCGGTCAGCGCCACGACCGAAGTGCTGGACTGGACCGCTGGCGGCCCGGACGGGGCCAATCTTGCGGCCGGTTTCACCCAGGATACCGGGACCATGCGTGTCTCGGTCGGTTTCGCCAACACCGGCAACAACAACCCGCTCTTTCAGATCGAGACCACGGATACGACCTATGTCGCGCCGGGCGAGCCCTTCGACCCCAATTCCAGCCTGTATCTCTTTGGCAATGGCGATGGCGCGTCTTCGACGACCACCATCGAATTTGCGGCCGAAGCCGGAAGCGGCATGTCCGATGCCGTGCAGAATGTCAGCTTTCGCATCAACGATATCGACTGGGGCAGCGGCAATCACCGCGACCTGGTAACCGTCAACGCCTTTGACCTGAACGGGAACCCCGTCACCGTCACGATCACGCCCGGCGCGGGCGATACGGTCACGGGCAATACGATCCGGGCCAACGACCTGCCCGACGCGCCCAACAGCGCCTCGGGGTCGGCGCTGATCCAGATCACGGGTCCGGTCAGCCAGATTTCGATCTCTTATTCCAACGGATTGAGCGGGACACAGGCGATCTGGGTCTCGGACGTGCATTTCACCACGATCCCGCAGGTTGCGGGCGATGATACCCTGTCGGGAGGTGACGGTGATGACACGATCTTTGGCGAGGACGGGAACGATTCCCTGTCGGGTGGCAATGACAGTGACCGCCTGTTCGGCGGTGCGGGCAATGACACGCTGAACGGCAATGCCGGGAACGACATCCTGACGGGTGGGGCCGGAACCAACCAGCTTTTCGGCGGCGATGGCAATGACACTTTCATCGGTGGCGCGGGCGCGGATGCCTTCAACGGCGGTACGGGCATGGATTTCATCGACTATTCCGCCTCGGGCGCGGGCGTGTCGGTCGATCTGTCCACGGGCGCTTTTGCGGGCGGGGATGCCGCGAATGACACGGTGAACATCGGCATCGACGGCATCATCGGATCGGACTGGAACGACACGCTGACGGGCTATGATGGCCAGGGCGCGGACTGGACCAACGTGTTCTATGGTGGCGCGGGCGATGACCTGATCGACGGGCGCGGCGGCGATGACCTGCTATATGGTGGCGATGGCGATGACACGATCATCGGCGGCACCGGCGCCGACCTGATCGAGGGGGGCGCAGGCGATGACCTGATCCTCGTGGGTGCGGGCGATACCGTCTCGGGCGGGGCCGGCAATGACACTTTCCTGCTGGACGCGACCGCGCTTGGCGGCGGCACGATCACCATCGAGGGTGGCGAAGCCGACGAGCCGGGCGGCGACACCCTTGATTTCGGCGGGCTGCTGGACTGGGAAGACGTGGTCTACAGCAACACCGACCCCAACGCCCTGTCCGGCACGGCCACGCTGGCCGACGGGACGGTCGTCACCTTCTCGAACATGGAGAACGTGATCATCTGCTTTACCGCGGGCACCCGCATCCTGACGCCGCAGGGCCCCCGCCCCGTCGAGGATCTGCGCCCCGGCGACATGGTGATCACCCGCGACAATGGCCCGCAACCCCTGCGCTGGAGCGGGCGACGGACCGTGGCCGGCAAAGGCGATTTCGCCCCGGTCCGCTTTGACACGGGCGTTTTCGGCAATACCCGGCCGCTGTTCGTCTCGCCGCAGCACAGGATGCTGCACCGCTCGACCATGGCCGCGCTCTATTTCGATACGCCCGAGGTGCTGCTGTCCGCCAAGCACCTGATCAACGGTCATTCGGTCACCCAAGCGGATTGCGACAGCGTCACCTATCTGCACCTTCTCTTCGACCGGCACGAGATCATCTTTGCCGAAGGCGCCGCCACCGAAAGCTTCCATCCCGGCCATGTCGGCCTCAAGGCGCTGTCCGACCAGAGCCGCGAGGATCTGTTCCGCTGTTTCCCGGCGCTGCGCAGCGATCCGGGCGGCTATGGCGACACCGCGCGCACCTGCCTGCGCAAGCACGAAAGCCGCATTCTGATGCCGGCCTGATCCATGGGGCGGGATGTCCCATCGTGGGACATCATTCCGCGTCAATGACTCCAGGGGCCTGACCGCGCGGTTTCAGGAATTATCAACCTTTGCCGCCTCAGCCCCGCCATGTGTCCAGCACCGCGCCCAGCGCCGCCCAATCGGTATATTCCTTGTCCTTGCCGGGCTCGACCGCCTCGCCCTTGTTATGCGCGATCCAGCGCATCGCCAGCCCTTTGAAGAAGTCGTATTGCGTGAAACGGAACGCCCCCGCAACATTCAGCGTCTCGGACGGGGTCCAGCCAGAGGTTTTCACGAATTCATGGCCGATCCGCGCAAGATCCGCATGTTCCGCCTTGTCGTTCCCGGCCGCAGCAAGCGACACCATCAGGAACAGGCCGGGGCGCGCGTTCAGCGCGGCGGCATGGCGCGCGGCAAAGCGGATCAGTTGCGGCTGCAATTGCCCCCCGTGGATGGAGCCCGCAAGGATCGCCGCGTCAAAGCGCGACATCTCCAGCGGTTCCTCATCCTCGAGATCGACAAGCGGCAGCAATTCGACGCTTTGTCCCCGCGCAATCAGGCGATCGGCGCAGAAACGGGCGATCTTGCGGGTCTGGCCCTCGGTCGTGGCATAGGCGATCAAGACTGTCATGGCAGCACCTTTGGGTGTGGGATACTGCCAGATCATGCACGCAATGCAGGACCCTGACCTTGCGCTGGCTCAAGAAAGGCGGAAATTCACGCGGATTTCAGAACTTTCGCACCGCGCGCCGCCCAGGCGCGCACCGCATCGCCAAAGGCCGTGAACAGCGGCCGCGACACCGGGTCATTCGCCGCGTCCCATTCGGGATGCCATTGGACCGAAAGGGTAAATCCGGGCGCATCCTTGACATATATCGCCTCGGGGGTGCCATCGGGGGCATGTCCGTCGATCACGATCCGCGCACCGGAGCGGCAGATCCCCTGCCCGTGCAGGGTATTTGTCATCACCTCCTGCGCGCCCATCAGCCGATGGAACATCCCGCCCTCGGTAAACCTGACGGAATGGCGCAGGGCGAATTTTTCCTCCAGCGTGCCATCCGGGGGCATGCGGTGGTTCATCCGCCCCGGCAGATCGCGAATCTCGGGGTAGAGGCTGCCGCCCATCGCCACGTTCACTTCCTGAAAGCCACGGCAGATGCCGAGGAAGGGCTGCCCCCGCTCCACGCAGGCCCGCACCAGTGGCAGGGTGATCGCATCGCGCGCCCGGTCAAAGGCGCCATGCGCCTCGGTCTCGGCCTCGCCATATTCGGCGGGGTGCACGTTGGGGCGACCGCCCGTCAGCAGGAAACCGTCGCAGGTGTCCATCAATTCGGCCACCGAGACAAAGCGCGGATCGGCCGGGATCAGCAGCGGCAGACAGCCCGATACCCCGGAAATCGCTTCCGAGTTCATGGCCCCGCCCGCATGGGCAAGATACTGGTCGTTGATCAGATGCTGGTTGCTGATGATGCCGACGACGGGTCGTGCCATGCCTGCTGTCCTGGTGGTGTTACGCGCCTGTTACATCCCAAGATATAGCTTTCCCGCAGGTATTGAAACACGAAAGCGGGGCATTTCTGCCCCGCTTTGACGCGAATGCCTGTATTTCCGGCGTTTTCGTGCCTAATGCACTGCCTGCCGGACCGGTTGCGGGATCACGCCTTGGCCGCGAAACCCGCCGCCTCGATCCCTGCCACGGCCGCGGCCGCGTCATTGTCCGAGGTGTCGCCGGTCACGCCCACGGCACCCACGACCGCATCGCCCTGCATCACCAGCACACCGCCGGGGACCGGCACGACCTTGCCGCCGAAGGCGCCATTCACGGCCGCCATGAAATAGGCCTGCCCCTCGGCGCGGGCCATCTGGGCCGATCCGGGCATGCCCAGCATCACAGCGCCATATGCCTTGCCGCGCGCGATCTCGAACCGGCCGGGGCTGGCGCCATCCTCGCGCTCGAAAGCCAGAAGGTGACCGCCCGCGTCCAGCACCACCACAGACAGGGGTTTCAGCCCCATGTCGCGGCCCGTCTTGCGCGCCACGTCAATCATGACCTTCGCCTGATCCAGTGTAATCATCGTCCTATCCCCTCGCCCGTTTCACTGTGCCGCCTTGAATTCCAGCCGGCGGCGATGCAGCACCGGCTCGGTATAGCCCGAGGGCTGCTCGCGGCCCAGGAAAACCAGATCGCAAGCCGCCTGGAAGGCGATCCCCTGAAAGCCGGGGGCCATCGGGTGGTAAAGCGGATCATTGGCGTTCTGACGGTCCACCACGGCGGCCATCTTGCGCATCGCGTCCATCACCTGTTCGCGGGTGACGACGCCGTGATGCAGCCAGTTGGCCACATGCTGCGCCGAGATGCGGCAGGTCGCGCGGTCTTCCATCAGGCCCACATCATTGATGTCCGGCACCTTGGAGCAGCCCACGCCCTGGTCGATCCAGCGCACCACATAGCCAAGGATACCCTGCGCGTTGTTTTCCACTTCCGCGATCGTCTGCGCTTCGGTCCATTTCCGGTAGCTGGCCAGCGGGATATCCAGCACACCTTCCACATGGGCGCGCCGCCCGCCCTTGGCCAGGCGCGCCTGCACGGCGAAGACGTCGATCTTGTGGTAATGCAGCGCATGCAGCGTGGCCGCCGTGGGGCTGGGCACCCATGCACAGTTCGCGCCCGCCTTGGGGTGGCCGATCTTCTGTTCCAGCATCGCGGCCATCATGTCGGGCATGGCCCACATGCCCTTGCCGATCTGCGCCTTGCCGGACAGGCCGCATTCCAGCCCGATATCGACGTTCAGATCCTCATAGGCGGTGATCCAGCCCTTGCGCTTGATGAAATCCTTGCGGCTGAAGGGGCCTGCCTCCATCGAGGTGTGGATCTCGTCGCCGGTGCGATCCAGAAAGCCGGTGTTGATGAAGGCGATACGGGTCTTGGCGGCGCGGATGCATGACTTGAGGTTGACGCTCGTGCGGCGCTCCTCGTCCATCACCCCGATCTTGACGGTGCTGCGCGGCAGGCCCAGCACATCCTCGACGCGGGCGAAGATCTCGTCGGCGAAGGCCACTTCCTCGGGGCCGTGCATCTTGGGCTTCACGACATAGACCGAACCCAGCGCCGAGTTGCCGGGCCGCTGGCCCATGTCGCGCCCAAGGTCATGCATCGCGATCAGCACGGTCAGCATGGCATCCATCAGACCCTCATAGATCTCGTCGCCATTGGCGTCGCGGATCGCGGGGTTGGTCATCAGATGGCCCACGTTGCGCACCCACAAAAGCGCGCGCCCCTTCAGGGTCAGCGTGCTGCCATCGGGCGCGGTGAAGGTACGGTCGCCCGCAAGGCGACGCGTCATGGTCTTGCCGCCCTTCTCGAAGGTTTCCTCAAGATTGCCCTGCATCAGGCCCAGCCAGTTGGAATAGGCCAGCACCTTGTCCTCGGCATCGACGCAGGCCACCGAATCCTCGCAATCCATGATGGCGGATACGGCCGATTCCAGCACCACATCGGCCAGGCCCGCCTGGTCGCGGCTGCCGATCGGATGGGTGCGGTCAAAGACCAGTTCCACATGCAGGCCATTGTTGACCAGAAGCACCGCATCGGGCGCCTTGGGATGGCCACGGTAACCTGCGAATTTCGCGGGCTGCATCAGCGGATGATCGTCGATCAGCAGCTGGCCGTCCTGCACGTGATAGCGGCGCGCATCGGCATGGCTGGTGCCCTGCACCGGGAACGCCTCGTCGAGGAACACCCGCGCCCGCGCCACGACACGCGCGCCATGGCCCCGGTCATACCCGCCCTTGGGGGGCAAGCCGCCCATCGCATCGGTGCCGTAAAGGGAATCGTAGAGGCTGCCCCAGCGCGCATTCGCCGCGTTCAGCGCGAAACGCGCATTGGTGATCGGCACCACAAGCTGCGGGCCGGGGATGCTGGCAATCTCGGGATCCACATTCGTGGTCTCGATCGAGAAATCATCGCCCTCGGGCAGAAGATAGCCGATATCCTCGAGGAAGGCCTTGTAGGCGGTCGCGTCATGCGACTGGCCGCGCCGCGCCACATGCCATGCATCGATCTGGCCCTGAAGGTCCTCGCGTTTCGCCAGAAGCGCGCGGTTCTTCGGCGTCAGATCCTGCACCATCGCGGCAAAGCCCTGCCAGAACCTGTCCGAATCGACCCCCGTCCCCGGAAGGGCGCGCTGCTCGATGAAATCGAACAGCAGGCGGTCCACCTGCAACCCGTTATGCGTCACGCGATCTGTCATGGCTGTGCTCCCTATTCCTTGCGGCATGCCACCGCATACCCCCGTCGCGCCCGCTTTTAGGACGAAAGTTTCCGATAGGCAACACGGGCGGTCAGTATTCCTTACCAATGCGGCAGGTCAGGTCGCGGGGGGCTTGGCGCCCTTGGCCGCCTTGCCTTTTTCACCCCTGCACCGGTCCGAGCAATAGCGCACCTCGTCCCAGACGCGCGCCCATTTCTTGCGCCAGGTGAACGGCCGCCCGCAGGTGGCGCAGGTCTTTTGGGGCAGGTCGGATTTGCGCCGCATCGCCATCAGAAATCAAACCCCATCTGTCGGTCATCCTTTGCCGGCGGGACCGGATCGCGCCGGAAACGCCCCTTCGCATCCTTGCGGCTGGCGTGTTTGCGCACCACCTTTGCCGCTTGCACGCGGAACCCCTCGCCCTGCCGCACCGCCCAGACCCGGTCGCGCGCCGCCGCCGCTGCAGCCTTCACATCAACCACAGGCGCGGGATAGCGCAGGCCCGATGCCCCCTCCCAGCGCCATGGCTCCTGCAGCAGCGCATCGGGCACATCGGCCAGTTCCGGCAGCCAGGCGCGGGTGAAAGCACCCGTCGGGTCCTGATCCAGCCCCTGCTTGACCGGGTTGTAGATCCGTATCGTGTTGATGCCCGTGGTGCCCGATTGCATCTGCACCTGGGACCAGTGGATGCCCGGCTCGTAGTCGGTGAACATGCGCGCCATATGCAGCCCCGTGGCGCGCCAGCCCAGCCAGAGGTGATAGCTGGCCACCGCCATCAGCATGCTGCGCATCCGGAAATTCAGCCATCCCGTGGCGATCAGCGACCGCATGCAGGCATCGACGAAGGGCAAGCCCGTCTCGCCCGCGCACCAGGCCGCCAGCCGCGTGGCATCGGGCACGGCGGGGCGCAACCCCTCGTAGGCCGGATGCAGGCAGCGCCATTCCAGCGCAGGCTCGTCCTCAAGCTTCTGCATGAAATGATCGCGCCAGGCCAGGCGCGACCGGAAGGACCGCACCGATCCGGCCCATGCAGACCCCCTATCTGACTGCTGCGCGCGCGCCGCGGCCTGGTCGGCCTCGCGCAGGGACAGCGTGCCGAAGGCAAGATGGGGCGAAAGCCGTGAACAGGCATCGGCCCCTTGCAGGGGCGATGACATGGCGCGGCGATAGTCCTGTCCGCGCGTCGTCAGGAAACTCTCCAGCAGCGCCAGCCCCTCGGCCCGCCCGCCGCGCTGCCCCCCAGCCTGCCGCTGTGGCGCATCCGCGCCAAGGCCCAGCGCCCCCGCACCGGGCACCGCCTGGGAAGCCACGCCTTCCAGCATCCGCGCCGGTTCCGCCACCGCAAACGGTTGCGCCATGAACCGATCCCGCGCTTGCGCCCAGCCATCGCGCCCGCGCAGCCGCCGCACCACGCCGGACTGCGGCAGTTCCTCCCATGAAACGCCCTGTGCCCGCGCCCAATCCGCCACGGCCCTGTCGCGCGCATAGCTCCAGCCGTTGCCGGTTTCCGCGTGGCTGATCAGCCGGGTGATGCCATGATCGCGGCGCAGCGCCTCCAGCACGGCGAGGGCCTCGCCCACCCGGATCACAAGGCGCAATCCGATGCGCGCCAGCTGTTCGCGCAGATCGACAAGGCATTCGCGCACAAACCCGTAATGGCGCGCATCGGCATCGGGCTGACGCCACAGGTCCGGCTCGACGATATACAAAGGCAGCACGGGCGCACCGATCCGCGCCGCGCGTGCCAGCGCCGGATGATCCGCCACCCGCAGATCCCGCTTGAACCAGAGTATCGTGCCCGTCATGCCCTGCGATCTAGCGGGCTGCGGCCAAAGACAACGCCGCACCGCTTCTTCTTGCCAAAAATATCCAAATCCCCCGCCGCCATCCGCACCCCATTGCGAAGGCATACCCCGCGCCCTACCCTCATGGGCAACAACACCCCGAGGAGAGCCATGAAAGACGCCGCCCCCAGCCCCGTATTCCTGTCCGATTACACCGCGTTCGGCTTTCTGGTGGAGGATGTGCACCTGACCTTCCGGCTGGATCCGCAGGCCACCCGCGTGATCAGCCGCATCCGGTTCCGCCCCAACCCCGACTGCACGGACCGCCGCTTTTTCCTGCATGGCGAGCAGTTGAAACTCATTGAGGCGCGCATCGACGGCGTGCCCGTCACACCCGGGATCACCCCCCAGGGCCTGACCTGCGCGGTGCCCGATGCCCCCTTCACGTTTCAAGCCGAGGTCGAGATCGCACCGGCCGCCAATACCGCCCTCGAAGGTCTCTACCAGTCCAGCGGCATGTATTGCACCCAATGCGAGGCGGAAGGTTTCCGCAAGATCACCTATTAC
>JANREX010000063.1 GCA_030758115.1 Paracoccaceae bacterium
TCCGCGAAATCAAGCCGCTTGACACGGGCCGTTTCTGACGCGCTAATCTGCGACGCGGCACTGTTTTGTTCGACTGGTGCGCCAATGATAAAATCTCCTTTCAGATGTCCAACACATCGAGGTTCCAACCATGAGACACTTTCCGAATTTCCTTGCTGCCGCGGCGGTCGCGGCGCTGACGGCCTTTGCGCCGCCCATGGTGCAGGCGGAAACGCCGCCTGACACGCTGATCCAGGCCTGGGCGATCGACGATATCATCTCGCTCGATCCGGCCGAGGTTTTCGAATTCACCGCTTCCGAGATTCTGGGCAACAGCTATCAGGGTCTGGTCGGCTATGACGTCAACAACGTCGAAGACATCTTTGGCGTTCTGGCCGAAAGCTGGACGATCTCGGATGACGGCAAGACCTTCAGCTTCACGATGCGGCCGGGGCTGAAATTTGCCTCTGGGAACCCGATCACCGCCTCGGACGCCCTGTTCTCGCTCAAGCGGGCGATCAAGCTGGACAAGTCGCCAGCCTTCATCCTGACCCAGTTCGGGTTCTCGGGCGATAACGTCGATGCCATGATCCGCCAGACCGGCGACATGAGCTTTGAGTTCGAGATGGACAAGGCCTATGCGCCGACGCTGGTGCTGTACTGCCTGACCGCCACCGTGGGCTTCATCGTTGATGAAAAGCTGGCGATGGAACATGAGGCCAACGGCGATTTCGGCTATGACTGGCTGAAGACCAATTACGCCGGATCCGGTGCCTTCACGATCCGCGAGTGGCGCGCCAATGAAGTGGTCGTGCTGGAACGCAACCCGAACTACGGCGGCCCGGCCCCGGCCATGGCCCGCGCGATCTATCGCCACATTCCTGAAACCGCGACCCAGCGTCTGCTGCTGGAACAGGGTGATATCGACATCGCCCGCAACGTTGGTGCCGAAGAAATCGACGCGCTGGCGGCAAACCCCGATATCGTGGTTGAAAGCGGCGTGAAGGGTTCGATCTACTATCTGGGCCTGAACCAGAAGAGCGAATTCCTGTCCAAGCCCGAAGTGCGCCAGGCGATGAAATACCTGGTCGACTATGCGACCATTGCCGACACCATCATGAAGGGCAAGGTCAAGGTCCATCAGGCCTTCCTGCCGATGGGCTTCCTTGGGGCCCTGGGCGATACGCCGTTCAGCCTGAATGTCGAAAAGGCCAAGGAACTGCTGGCAGCCGCTGGCGTGCCCGATGGCTTTACCATCACGATGGATACCCGCAACACCAACGAAATCACCGGCATCGCGCAGGCGATCCAGCAGACGATGGCGCTTGCGGGCATCAATATGGAACTGATCCCGGGCGACGGCCAGCAGACGCTGACCAAGTATCGTGCCCGGAACCACGATATCTACATCGGTCGCTGGGGCCCGGACTATCAGGACCCGCATACCAACGCCGATACTTTCGCACGTAACCCCAATAACGCGGATGACGCGAAGTCCAAGCCGCTGGCATGGCGCAACGCCTGGGATATCCCGGACATGACCGCCAAGGCAGATGCAGCCGTGCTTGAGGCGGATGCAGGCAAGCGGGCGCAGATGTACAAGGACCTTCAGGCCGAACATCAGCAAACCTCGCCCTTCGTCATCATGTTCCAGGAGATCGAGGTTCTGGCCCGTCGCAAGAACGTCAACGGCTTCGTCGTCGGCCCGTCGTTCAACGACAACTCGTTCAAGGCCGTGACGAAATAAATGGCGGACACGTCTGTTCAAGGGGAGGGGCGTCGCGGCGCCCTTCCCGCATGGCCCTGGAAACTGGTCAAACTGGGTGCCACCGTGGCGCTGACCTTCCTCGGCCTGCTGCTGGTCACCTTCCTGATCGGCCGGGTCGTGCCCGTCGATCCTGTGCTCGCCGTCATCGGCGATCGCGCGTCGCAATCGGTCTACGATCGCGTCTTTGTCGAACTTGGGCTTGACCGGCCGCTTTATGAACAATTCTGGATGTATCTTCAGCGGGTCGCCTCGGGTGATTTCGGCGAAAGCTTCCTGACCAAGAAACCCATCGCGCAGGATATTGCGCGGGTCTTCCCGGCCACGATGGAACTTGCGACCGTGTCGATCATCCTTGGCACCTTGGCGGGCGTGCCGCTTGGCGTGCTGGCCGCCGTGCGTCAGGGCCGCCTGACCGATCAGATCGTGCGGGTGGTGGGGCTGATCGGCTATTCCGCCCCGATCTTCTGGCTGGGCCTTCTGGGGCTGCTGGTGTTCTACGCCCGCCTGCACTGGGTCTCCGGCCCCGGCCGGATCGACATCAGTTATGAATATTCGATCACGCCCGCCTCGGGCTTCCTGCTGTTCGATACGGCGATGCAGGGGCAATGGGACGCGTTCCGCAACGTGTTCGGGCATATCATCCTGCCCGCCTCGCTGCTGGGCTATTACTCGATGGCCTATATCAGCCGGATGACCCGCAGCTTCATGCTGACCGAACTGGCGCAAGAATACATCATCACCGCCCGCGTCAAGGGCGTGCCGGAATGGCGGATCATCTGGGTCCACGCCCTGCGCAATGCAGCCGTGCCGCTGGTAACCGTGATTGCCCTGTCCTATGCGGGCCTGCTGGAAGGCTCGGTCCTGACCGAAACCGTCTTTGCCTGGCCGGGTCTGGGCCAATACCTGACCAATTCCTTGCAAAACGCCGACATGAATGCCGTGCTTGGCGGCACGCTGGTGATCGGTGGCATCTTCGTGGGGCTCAATCTGTTGTCCGACCTGCTTTATACTCTGCTCGACCCTAGGGTGCGCCGCAAATGATCACCCGCCAGTGGCTACTGACCGAACAACCCGCATCGCGCCGGCAGGCCCGGCTGGGCCAAAGCTATCGCACATGGGTGGCCTTTACTGCCAACCCTCTGGCGATGGTGGGCCTGGGCATCGTGCTCTTGCTGATCGTGCTGGCGGTGCTTGCCCCCCTGATCGCGCCCTATGATCCGCTGATCAGCCTCGATCTGCGCACCCAACGCCTGCTGCCCCCCTCCTGGACGCATCCGATGGGCACCGACGATCAGGCGCGTGATATCTTCAGCCGCATCGTCCACGGTGCGCGCATCACGCTTCTGGTCGTGGCGCTGGTCGCCGTGATCGCCACCCCGATCGGCCTGCTTGTGGGCACCACTTCGGGCTATTTCGGCGGCTGGGTCGATACGATCCTGATGCGCATCACCGATATCTTCCTGGCCTTCCCGCGCCTGATCCTCGCGCTGGCCTTCGTCGCAGCGCTCGGCCCCGGCATCGAAAACGCGATCATCGCCATCGCCATCACTTCCTGGCCGCCCTACGCCCGCCTTGCGCGGGCTGAAACCCTGACCATCCGCAACGCAGATCACATCGCGGCCATCCGCCTGCAAGGCGCAAGCTCCGCGCGCATCATCTGGGGGCACGTCACGCCGCTCTGCCTGTCCTCCGTCATCATCCGGGTCACGCTCGATATGGCCGGCATCATCCTGACGGCGGCCGGCCTCGGCTTCCTCGGCCTTGGCGCACAACCGCCCCAGCCGGAATGGGGCGCGATGATCGCGGGCGGGCGGCGCTTCATCCTTGATTACTGGTGGGTTGCCACCATGCCGGGCATCGCGATCTTCGTGGTCTCGCTCGGCTTCAACCTGCTCGGCGACGGGCTGCGCGATGTTCTCGATCCGAAGGCCGGAAAATGAACCGCCCCGCCCCATTCTCTTGTTCCAAAATATCCCCGCCGGAGGCTTCCCCACTCGCCACGGCGCGTCCCCCCCAGACAAGGGCCCCGCTATGAGCCTGCTTTCCGTCGATGATCTGCGCGTGGCCTTCCCGTCGCGCCATGGGCCGGTCGAGGTCGTGCGCGGTGTGTCTTTCACGCTCGGGCGCGAACGTCTTGGCATCGTCGGCGAAAGCGGTTCGGGCAAAAGCCAGACCGGGCGCGCGATCCTTGGCCTGACGCCGCACAGCGGCACGTCCACCGCAAAACGGCTTGAATTCGACGGGATCGACCTGCGCAACGCGACGCCCGCGCAATGGCGGGCCTTGCGGGGCGCGCGGATGTCGATGGTGATGCAGGACCCCAAGTTCAGCCTCAACCCGGTGATGACCATTGGCCGCCAGTTGATCGAGGCCGCGCGCCGCGTGTCGTCTCGGGCCGAAGCCCGCGACAAGGCCACCGCGATGCTTGAAGCGGTCCAGATCCGCGACCCGGCCCGGGTCATGGCGGCCTATCCACACGAATTGTCGGGTGGCATGGGCCAGCGCGCGATGATCGCGATGATGCTGATCACCGAGCCTGACCTCTTGATCGCGGATGAGCCCACCTCGGCGCTTGATGTGACCGTGCAGGTCGAGGTCTTGCGCATCCTTGACGATCTGGTCACCGATCGCGGCATGGGATTGATCTTCATCAGCCATGACCTGCGGCTGGTCAGTTCGTTCTGCGACCGGGTGCTGGTGATGTATGCAGGCCGCGTGGTCGAGGAATTGCGCGCCTCGGATCTTGGGGCCGCGCAGCATCCCTATACCCGTGGCCTGATGAATTGCCTGCCGCAGATCAAGGGTGGCCAGCGCCCCCTGCCAACCCTGCAACGCGATGAAAGCTGGGCCCTCTGACATGCCATTGATCCAGATATCCGATCTTCACGTGCGGTTCGGGCCGGTCTATGCCGTGCAGGGCGTGTCGCTGTCGGTCGCCGAGGGCGAAAGTTTCGGCATCGTCGGCGAAAGCGGGTCGGGCAAATCAACGGTCCTGCGGGCGATCTGCGGCCTTGCACCGACCAGCGCCGGATCGATCCGCATCGACGGGCAGGAACTGACCCATCCGCGCACGCCGGGGTTTTACCGCCGCGTCCAGATGGTGTTTCAAGACCCCTATGCCTCGCTCCACCCGCGCCACACGGTAGACCGGGTTCTGAGCGAACCGCTGGCGATTCACGGATTTTCGGACCGCGAGGCGCGGGTGGAACGGGCGCTGGCCGAGGTCGGTCTTGGGCAGGGCTTCCGCTTTCGCTATCCGCACCAGTTGTCGGGTGGTCAGCGGCAGCGGGTGGCGATTGCCCGCGCGCTGATCCTCGAACCCCGGATCCTGCTGCTCGATGAACCGACATCGGCGCTTGATGCCTCGATCCAGGCCGAGGTTCTCAACCTGCTGGACCGCCTGCGCACGGAACGTGGGCTGACCTATGTTCTGGTCAGCCACGATCTGGGCGTCGTGGCGCATATGTGCGAACGGCTGATGGTGATGCAGCACGGGCAGGCGGTCGAGGATTTGACGCGCGCCAGCCTGCAATCCCACAACGCCACCAAGGACTATACCCGCAACCTGCTGACGGCGTCCGAGGGGTTTACCCGCGCCGCCCGCCCCTGAGCCCAGACCCGAGGAATGACAGATGACCGC
>JANREX010000064.1 GCA_030758115.1 Paracoccaceae bacterium
ACGAGGAACGCGCCGCGATTGCCGAGGCGATCCGCCTGCATGCCGAAGTGGTGGGAGAACGCCCGCGCGGCTGGTACACCGGGCGCTGTTCGGCCAACACCGTGCGGCTCGTCGCGGAAGAAGGTGGTTTCGACTGGATCAGCGACACCTATGACGACGATCTGCCCTATTGGCTGGAGGTCGGGGATCGCGACCAGTTGATCATCCCCTATACGCTGGAAGCCAATGACATGCGTTTTGCCACGGCCCCCGGCTATACCACGGGCGGGCAGTTCTTCGACTATCTCAAGGATGCCTTCGATACGCTTTACGCCGAAGGGGCGGCAGGCCGCCCCGCGATGATGTCCGTGGGGCTGCACTGCCGCCTGATCGGACGGCCGGGCAAGATTGCGGGGCTCAAGCGTTTCATCGACTATATCGCGGGCTTCGACGGGGTCTGGTGCCCGCGCCGCATCGACATCGCAGATCACTGGGCCGCCACCCATCCGCACCAGCGCCGTATCCGCCCCAGCCAGATGGAAAAGGCCGATTTCGTGACCCGCTTCGGCGGCGTCTTCGAACATTCCCCCTGGATCGCGGAACGCGCCTGGGATCTTGAGCTTGGCCCCGCCCATGACACGCCCGCCGGTCTGCACAACGCGCTGGCCCGGATGTTCCGGTCTGCTTCCGAAGCCGAGCGTCTGGGCGTGCTGACCGCACACCCGGATCTGGCGGGCAAGCTGGCCGCCGCGAAACGGCTGACGGCGGAATCGACGGCCGAACAGGCCAGCGCGGGCCTTGATGCCCTGACCGATGCGGAACGCGCGCGGTTCACGGAACTGAACACCGCATATGTGGCGCGGCACGGCTTTCCCTTCATCATCGCCGTGCGCGACAACACCAAGGCCAGCATCCTGGCCGCGTTCGAGGCACGGCTGAACAACGACCGCGCCACCGAATTCGCCACCGCCTGCGCGCAGGTCGAACGGATCGCGCGCATCAGACTCGAGGATATGCTGTGACCTATGCCTTTCCCCCCGGCGGCCTGCCCGGACAGGACGTGATGCCCGATGGCAAGGCCGTCTTCACAACGGCCTATGCCTTCATCCCGGCCAATACGATGCGCGACATCGTCACCAGCTATCTGCCCGGCTGGACCGGCACCCGCGTCTGGATCATCGCGCGGCCCCTGTCGGGCTTTGCCGAAACCTTCGCCCAATACGCGGTCGAGGTCTCACCGGGCGGTGGCAGCGATGCGCCGGAACCGGTGTCAACCGCGCAAGGCACCATCCTTGTCGCCAGCGGCCGGATGCGCCTGACCATCGACGGCAGCTCGCATGATCTGACAGCGGGCGGCTATGCCTATATCCCGGCTGGCAGCACATGGGCGCTGACCAATCCCGGCGACGTGCCGCTGCAATTCCACTGGATCCGCAAGCGCTATGAATCCGTGGCAGGGGTCGACCATCCCACGGCCTTCGTGACCTCGGATCAGGAAACGCCTGTCAACTGGATGCCCGGCACCGACAAATGGGGCACGACCCGTTTCGTCGAACCCACCGACCTGCGCCACGACATGCATATGAACATCGTGACCTTCAGGCCCGGCGGCCTGATCCCCTTTGCCGAAACCCATGTGATGGAACACGGGCTCTACGTGCTGCAGGGCACCGCGCGCTACCTGTTGAACACCGACTGGGTCGAGGTCGGCCCCGGCGATTTCATGTGGCTGCGCGCCTTCTGCCCGCAGGCCTGCGTCGCCACCGGAACCGAGGATTTCCGCTACCTGCTCTACAAGGATGTGAACCGCCACGTCTCATTGACGCTCTGACCGCCACTTCATCGTTCCCAAAATACTCAAATCCAACCGTCACCCCGCCACAGGAGGCCCATATGCAGACCACGATCACGGCCCGCCCCCTGACCGCGCAGGATTTCGCGCCATACGGTGACGTATTGCAGGCGGACGGTCAGCCCGACCGGATCATCAACAAGGGATACTGTGGCCGCTGGCATGACCGCGCAGCGCTGGATTTCGGCCCCGAGGGGCGCGCCGGCATCAGCGTCTTCAAGGCCGAGCCCCGCAGCCTGCCCTATACCCTCGATCTGCTGGAGCGACACCCCGAAGGATCGCAGGCCTTCATCCCGATGAGCATGACCGAATGGCTGGTGATCGTGGCAGATGATGACGCGGGCCAGCCGGGCCGGATCGCCGCCTTCATCGCCGCCCCCGGTCAGGGCATCAACCTGCATCGCGGCACATGGCATGGCGTGCTGACACCCCTGCACGCACCCGGCCTTTTCGCCGTCATCGACCGGATCGGCGCCACGCCGAACCTGCAAGAATTCCCGCTTGAGGTGCCTCGCACCATCACGCGCTGAACTGCAAGGCCCCGCCAAGAGGGCCGATCCCATCTACACACAAAAAGGAGACTTCAGGGATGGCTGACACCTCGCTGGGTACGCCCGATCAATTGCGCGACCCCAACTATACACCTGCACTGGCCAAGGCCGTGCCGCTGGGCATCCAGCATGTGCTGGCAATGTTCGTGTCGAACGTCACGCCCGCGATCATCGTCGCGGGGGCGGCAGGCTTCGGCTTTGGCTCGAACTCGCCCGACTTCCCGAACATGATCTACATGATCCAGATGTCGATGCTTTTTGCAGGCATCGCCACGCTGTTCCAGACCATCGGTTTCGGCCCGGTCGGCGCTCGGCTTCCCATCGTGCAGGGCACATCCTTTGCCTTTCTGCCCGTGATGATCCCGGCCGTGGCCGGTCAGGGCACCGCAGGACTGGCCGGTCTGATGACCGGCATCATCATTGGCGGGCTGTTCCACACCTTTCTGGGCACATTCATCGGGCGGCTGCGCTTTGCATTGCCGCCGCTGGTGACCGGCCTGATCGTGCTGATGATCGGTCTGGCGCTGGTCAAGGTCGGCATCCAGTATGCCGCGGGTGGCGTCCCCTTGATGGGTAAACCCGAATTCGGATCGCTGGCCATGTGGACACCGGCACTTGTGGTGATCGCGGTCACCCTCGCGCTCAAGTTCTTCACGCGGGGCATGATGTCTGTCGCCGCCGTGCTGATCGGCCTGATCGCTGGCTACGCCGTGGCCTATGCGATGGGGCAGGTCAATTTCGGCAACGTGGCGCGTGCATCGATGTTCGAATTCCCCAGCCCGTTCAAATGGGGGATCGAGTTCAACACAGCCATCATCATCGGCATGTGTTTCATGGCCGTGATCTCGGCCATCGAGACGGTGGGCGACGTGTCCGGCATCTGCAAGGGCGGCGCAGGCCGCGAGGCGACGGACACTGAAATCCAGGGCGCAACCTATGCAGACGGGATCGGCACGGCCGTGGCGGGTATCTTCGGCGGATTGCCGAATACATCCTTCAGCCAGAACGTGGGCCTGATCAGCATGACCGGCGTCATGAGCCGCCATGTCGTGACCATCGGGGCGATTTTCCTGATCATTTGCGGCTTGGTACCCAAATTCGGGGCCATCATCGCGACCGTGCCGATCAACGTGCTGGGTGGCGGTGTGATCGTGATGTTCGGAATGGTCTGCGCGGCAGGCGTGAACATGCTGTCGGATGTCACGTGGAACCGCCGCAACATGGTGATCTTCGCGGTATCGCTGTCGGTGGGCCTTGGCCTGCAACTGGAACCGACCGCGCTGCAACATCTGCCAAAGACGCTTCAGATCCTGCTGACCTCGGGCCTTCTGCCTGCCGCAGGCCTGTCGATCATCCTCAACCTCCTGTTGCCGGAAGACGTCGAATAAACAGACGTGACCGGGGGCGCAGAGCGCGCGCCCCCGGTTTTCCCACGGGTCAGAGGCAATCCTCAAGCAGTTTGCGGGTGTTCTCGGCCGTCATCTCGACCGGGTTGCCGCCGGTGCTGGGGTCTTGCAGGGCGGATGCGGTCAGCGCCTCCAGATCGGGGTTGGTGACGCCCAGAGCGGTCAGATTGGCCGGAATGCCCAAAGTGGCGTTCAGCTCTCCGACAAAGGCATAGAACCCGTCAAACCCGCCGTCGATGCCCAGATAGGCGGCGGCCTGTTCGATCCGCGCCTCGATGGCCGCACGGTTGAAACGCAGGACCGGTTGCATCACCACCGCGTTCGTCGTGCCGTGATGCGTATGGTGCACCGCCCCGATCGGATGGCTGAGCGCATGGATCGCACCAAGCCCCTTCTGAAAGGCAACCGCGCCCATCGCCGCCGCCGCCATCATCTGACCGCGCGCCTCGATATCGGTGCCGTCCGCATAGGCGCGCGGCAGATAGTCCTTGACCAGGCGCATCCCTTCCAGCGCGATCCCTGCGCTCATCGGGTGAAAATGCGGCGAGCAATAGGCCTCGAGGCAATGGGCAAAAGCATCCATGCCTGTGCCCGCTGTGATCGCTTTCGGCATGCCCACGGTCAGTTCGGGATCGCTGATCACGACCGAGGGAAGGATTTTCGGATGAAAGATGATCTTCTTCTCATGCGTCACCGAATTGGTCAGCACGGACGCGCGCCCCACTTCAGAGCCTGTTCCCGCCGTGGTCGGCACGGCCACGATCGGCGCGATCGCCGCAGCATCGGCACGGGTCCACCAATCGCCGATATCCTCGTAATCCCATACGGGACGGGTCTGCCCCGCCATGAAGGCCACCGCCTTGCCCAGGTCAAGGCCCGACCCGCCGCCAAAGGCGATCACCCCGTCATGCCCACCCGCCTTGTAGGCGGCAACACCGGCGGCCAGGTTGATCTCGGTCGGGTTCGGATCAACGTCGGCAAACATGGCGCGACCCAGACCGGCGGCATCCATCAGGTCCAGCGCCGCGGCGGTGATGGGCAGGCTGGCCAATCCCTTGTCGGTCACCAGCAGGGGTTTCTTGATCCCCGCAGCCGCACAAGCCTCGGCCAGTTCGGCGATACGGCCCGCCCCGAAGCGGATGGCGGTGGGATAGGACCAGTTGGCGCGCAGGGTCATTGCTGTTTCCTCAGGTGATAGGATTTCGGGCGAGTCAGGTTGTGATAGCCGATCACCGACAGCCCGCCGCCGCGTCCGGTATCCTTGCAGCCGGTCCAGCACAAGCCGGGGTCAAGGTAATCGGCACGGTTCAGGAACACGGTGCCGGTTTCGATCTGCGCGCCCAACCGTTCGGCGCGGTCTACGTCAGCGGTCCAGAGCGATGCGGTCAATCCATAGTCGCTGTCGTTCATCAGGCGCAGCGCCTCGGCATCATCCTTGACCGGCATGATGCCGACCACGGGGCCGAAACTTTCCTCGCGCATGACACGCATGGAATGATCCACGTTCACAAGGATCTGCGGCATCAGATAGGCGCCACCGTCCTGCGGAAAGAGCGCGGGATCAATCAGGGCCTTCGCACCCGCTGCCACGGCCTCGGCGGTCTGGGCGCGGACCAGATCGGCAAAGCGCACCTGCGCCATCGGACCAAGCGTGGTCTCAGCGTCAAGGGGATTGCCCAGCTTGTAGCCGGACACCAGCGCCACGGATTTTTCGACGAAAGCCTCGAACAGGCTGTCGTGCACATAGATCCGTTCGATCCCGCAGCAGCACTGGCCCGAGTTGAACATCGCCGCATCCATCAGCGTGTCCACTGCCGCATCCAGATCGGCGTCCTCCATCACATAGCCGGGGTCCTTGCCACCCAGTTCCAGACCCAACCCTGTGAACGTGCCCGCCGCCGCACGCTCGATCGCGCGGCCACCTTCGACCGATCCGGTGAAGTTCACGAAATCGAAGGACCGCGCCGCGATCAGGGCGGATGTGGTCCCATGATCCAGCACGATGTTCTGAAACACATCCGCAGGGATACCGGCAGCGTGGAACGCCTCGGCCATGCGCTCGCCGACCAGCAGGGTCTGGCTTGCGTGTTTCAGAACCACCGTATTGCCCGCGATCAGGGCCGGGGCGACGGTGTTGATCGCCGTCATGTAGGGATAGTTCCACGGCGCGATGACCAGAACCACGCCATGCGCCTCGCGCGCGATGTGGCGGCGGAATGCGACGCTGTCTTCCAGAACGATCGGGGCAAGGGCGGCCTCGGCAATCTCGGCCATGTATTGCGCGCGCTCGTTGAAGCCGCGGAATTCACCGCCATAGCGCACGGGCCGCCCCATCTGATGCGCCAGTTCGGGCACGATCACGTCATTCATCGCGCCCACCTTGTCCACCGCCTTGAGCACCAGCGCGATACGCTCGTCCAAGGGGCGCGCGGCCCAGCCCTTTTGCGCGGCGCGGGCGCGCGCGGCGGCCGCCCTTGCGGCATCCAATGTCAGCGCAGGGCGTTCCACATAGACCGATCCGTCGATCGGCGAGATACATCTGATCATGTTGGTCATGTCCGGTCAGGCCCGCTCGAAACCGCGGGCAATTTCATAGTCAGTCACCACGCGGTCGAACTCTTCTATCTCCCACAGGGCGGCGCGGGTGTAGTGGTCGATCACATCATCGCCCATCGCGGCCCGCAGCATCCTGGAATGGCGCAGCATGTCCGCCGCATCGCGCAGTGTCTTGGGAATTTCGCCACCCTGTGCCGCCTGATAGATGTCGCCCGTGGTGGGACGCTGCAATTCAAGCCCTTCCTCGATGCCGGCCAGACCTGCGGCCAGCATCGCGGCCATCGCCACATAGGGGTTCATGTCCGAACCGGGAATGCGGCATTCCACGCGGATTGCACGGCTGCCCTCACCACACAGGCGGAACCCGGCGGTGCGGTTATCGACCGACCAGACCGTCTTGGTCGGCGCGAAGGTCGCCTTGGAAAACCGTTTGTAGCTGTTGATATAGGGCGCCATGAATACGGTCATGTCGGGCGCATAGCGGATCAGACCCGCCATGTACTTGCACATCAGGTCCGACATGCCGAATTCGGCATCCGGATCGAAGAACGCATTTGCACCGTCTTTCCACAGGGACTGATGCACATGCGAAGAACTGCCCACGCGATCCTGATGCCATTTCGGCAGAAAGCTGGCCGCGTGGCCCTGCTGGTCGGCGATCTCCTTGGCGGCGTGCTTGGCGATGGTGTGATGATCGGCCGTGTCCATGGCGGGCGCATAGCGGATGTTCAACTCTTCCTGCCCCGCCTCGGCCTCGCCCTTGGAGTTCTCGACGGGAATGCCCGCCGCATAGAGATGGTTGCGCAAGGGGCGCATCACATGTTCTTCGCGGCTGGTCTGCAGGATGCTGTAATCCTCGTTATAGTCGCTGATCGGTTCGAGGTCGCGGAACCCCGAGGCCGCGATCTGCTTGAAGGATCGGGCAAAAAGAAAGAATTCCAGCTCGGTCGCCATGATCGGCGTCAGGCCCAATGCCTCGACGCGGGCAATCTGCCGCTTCAGCATCGCGCGCGGCGAATGGGAAATCTCGTGATGGCCATGGTGATCCATGATGTCGCACATCACCATCACCGTGCCCTCCAGCCATGGCATCGGGCGGATCGTGCCCAGATCCGGCTTCATCATGTAGTCGCCGTAACCTGCCTGCCAACTGGTCGAGGCATAGCCGTCGGGTGTGGCCATCGCCAGATCCGTGGCCAGAAGGTAGTTGCAGCAGTGGCTTTCCTGCCAGGCGCTGTCGACGAAATGCTGCGCGACGAACCGCTTTCCCTGCAACCGACCCTGCATGTCGACGATGCAGGCCAGCACCGTGTCGACACTGCCCCCGGCCACGGCGGATTTCAGCGCCTCGAATGTCATCAATCCTGCCATGGCATGCCCTTTCCCCGTATCCTTCCGGGCAAAGCCTGTGCCATGGTCACGAAGGTGTCAACGATGGTTCTGGCCGTCGCAGCCTGTCTATGGACAGTTGCGCAGGGCGGTGCCAGATTTGATCAAATCATTCTCATGCTACGACTCGGAGGGCTGCGCCCATGAAAGATGACAACTTCCTCAAAGAGAACAACGCCCGCCACCTGTGGCATCCGATGGGCCATCCCGGCGACCTGCAGAACAACACCCCCACGATCATCAAGGGGGCCGAGGGCGTGCATATCGTCGACATCGACGGTCACAAGGTCGTGGATGCCGTGGGCGGGCTGTGGTGCGTGAACCTTGGTTACTCCAACAATGTGGTCAAGGATGCCATCGCCAAACAGCTTTACGATCTGCCCTATTACTCGGCCTTTGGCGGCACGACCAACCCGACCGCGATCGAAGCCTCGTACATGGTGCGGGAATTCTTCGAAGCCGATGGCATGGTGCGCGCCTTCTTCACATCGGGCGGATCGGATTCGGTGGAAACCTGCCTGCGCCTTGCGCGCCAGTATCACCGCCTGCGGGGCGAGCCGACGCGGACCAAGTTCCTCAGCCTCAAGAAAGGCTATCATGGCACCCATTTCGGCGGCGCATCGGTGAACGGCAACAACCGCTTCCGCCTGAATTACGAACCGATGCTGCCGGGCTGTTTCCACCTGCCCAGCCCCTATACCTACCGCAACCCGTTCAACGAGTCGGATGGCGCGAAACTGGCCCAGAATATCGCCGCGGCGATGGAGGACGAGATCGCATTCCAGGGTGCCAACACCATTGCGGCCTTCATCATGGAACCGATCCAGGGTGCGGGCGGGGTGATCGTGCCGCATGAAAGCTTCATGAAACTGATGCGCGACATCTGCGACCGCCACGGCATCCTGATGATCTCGGACGAGGTGATCACCGGGTTCGGGCGCACCGGCGACGCATCGGGCGCGCGGCATTGGGGCGTGCAGCCCGACATGATGAGCACCGCCAAGGGCATCACCTCGGGCTATTTCCCGGTCGGTGCCACGCTGGTGAACCAGAAGGTCGCGGATGTCTTTGAAAAGGACACGACCGGCGAAGGCGCGATCTTCCACGGCTATACCTATTCGGCCCATCCCGTGGGTGCCGCCGCCGTCATTGCCTGCCTGTCCGAGACACAGCGTCTGAACACCGCCGCCAACGCGGGCCCGCGCGGCACCCAGCTTTACGAAGGCGTTCTGAAACTGGCCGAGAAATATGACATCATCGGCGATGTGCGCGGCGGACACGGGTTGATGACCGGGATCGAACTGGTCAGCGACAAGGCTGCCAAGACGCCGATGGACACGCCCACCATGAAGCGCATTCACAAGACGGCTTATCAGGCAGGCGCGATGGTGCGGTTGGGGATGCACAACATCCTGATGTCACCCCCCCTGACCATCACCGAAGCCGAGGTGAACACGATCCTGTCCGCGTTGGATGCAGGTTTCGCAGCGGCCTGAAGCACGGCCCGCATGACACGAACAAGGCCAGGGGCGTACCCTGGCCTCTAAAACTCGTTACCGAACAACTGATAAAGAACAGTTACTTGAACCGCTTTATCTCGCCTGACTTAAGCCGCCGCAGGTAGCTGTCAAGTTCGCGCTTCACGATCGGCATCAGGAAGTAGAGGCCCGCGATATTGACCACGGCCATGGCAAAGATCGCCGCGTCCGAAAAGTCGATCACCGGTCCAAGGCTGGCCGCCGCGCCGATCACGATGAAGACGCAGAAGATCACCTTGAAGGTCAGTTCCTGCGCCTGCCCCTCTCCGAACATGAAGGTCCATGCCTTCAACCCGTAGTAGGACCAGCTGAGCATGGTCGAGAAGGCAAACAGCACCACCGCGACGACCAGGATATAGGGGAACCATGAAAAGGCGGATTCGAACGCCGCCGAGGTCAGCCCGACGCCTGTTGCACCGGTTGCCGTCGTCACCTGCCCGGCCTCGTTGATCACGTAAAGCCCGGTTTCGGGGTCCGTCACCAACTGGCCCGTGATGATGATCACCAGTGCCGTCATGGTGCAGATCACCACCGTGTCGATGAACGGCTCGAGCAGCGACACGAAGCCTTCGGTGATCGGCTCCTTGGTGCGCACCGCCGAATGGGCGATGGCCGCAGACCCGACGCCTGCTTCGTTGGAAAAGGCCGCGCGCCGGAAACCCTGGATCAATGCGCCGATGACGCCACCCACGATCCCGTTGCCGGTAAAGGCCCCGTTGAAGATCTGGCCGAAGGCGGCACCAACCATGTCGGCATTCATCAGGATGATGACCAAAGCCGTACCGACATAGAGAACCCCCATGAAAGGAACGACCTTTTCGGTGACCCGTGCGATCGACTTGATCCCGCCCACGATCACCGCAAAGACGATCGCGGCAAAGACAACACCCGTGATCCAGCCGGGATAGTCGCCGAACACACCGGACAGTTGTTGATGCGCCTGGTTCGCCTGGAACATGTTGCCGCCACCAAGCGCGCCCAACACACAGAAGACGGAAAAGAGAACCGCCAGAAACCCGCCACCCGGCAGGCCGCGTTCGGCAAAGCCCTTGGTCAAATAGTACATCGGCCCGCCGGACACGCGCCCGTCAGGGTATTCGTTGCGATATTTCACACCCAGGGTGCATTCGGTGAATTTGGACGCCATCCCCAGAAGACCCGCAAGGATCATCCAGAAGGTCGCCCCCGCGCCACCGATGCTGACCGCAACCGCAACGCCTGCGATATTGCCAAGGCCGACCGTGCCGGACAGCGCCGTGGCCAGCGCCTGGAAATGGCTGACCTCACCCGCATCGTCAGGGTCGGAATACTTTCCGCTGACCAGGGCCAGCGAATGACCGATCACGCGAAACTGGATGAAGCCGAAATAGACCGTGAAAACCGAAGCCGCCACCACCAGCCAGACCACGATCCAAGAGATCGATGTGCCGGGGATCGAGGCGAAGATGAAACTGACAAACCAGCCCGTTGAATCCGCAAAGACCTTGTTGACGGTGTCATCGATGGATTGCGCATGCGCGGGCATCGACGAAAGGAACGAGGCTGCCATGGCAGCAAGACCGGCCTGCGCCGTTGAAAGGGAAATCCGTGTCATCTGTTTCTCCTGTCGCTGCTCATGGCACGATGGTGCAGGGCACCGGCGAGGCCTGGGCAAGATGCCCGGCGACCGATCCGAAGATCCGGCTGCCCAGGGTCGTGTGACCATTGCGCCCGATCACGATCTGCACCGCACCCAGTTCAGCGGCGATCTTGCAGATCGTCTCGGCGATATGCCCGTAGCGGATCTTGCTTTCGGCCTCGATCCCTTGCGCGCGGACCTTCGCAAGCACCGGCATGATGAGCGCCTTCTCGGCGCGTTCCATCTCCTCGGTGCGGCGCTTGTGCCGCTCCTCCAGTTCGCTCGGGGTCAGGAAAGAATAAGGCGACCATTCCAGCACATGAACCAGAACGACAGTGCCGCCCTGTAGCTTGACTCGGCCGATGGCAAAGTCGAGCGCCCTCTCGGACGCGGCACTGCCGTCGTAGCCGACGATGAATTTTGCAGACATCTGTCCCTCCTGCATGTTGGCTCAGCGGGTTGGATGTATCGAAAGATACCGCTTAAGCTTAGCGCAGCATTCTTTATTAACCTATAAGTTGAGTTCCTGAAATCCCGTGATTATCAGCCCATTCGCCTGCATTTTCGCCAAAATACAGCCCGTTCGACCTTCAAGCCTCAGGTGAGCGAAAGTTTTTCCCTTGGATCTGCGCGCATTTCGGGCGGTCGGCGATATCTGTCATGACAGGTCCGACCCTGAGGCCATGATGATCGGCAAGACGCTCATGACGACGGTTGAAATTCACATTCAGAACATAATATATGATTGCAAAGCCCGAGATCCGGGCAGATCAAACGCAGGGATGGCGCTGTCATGTCAAGATTTCCGACCCGGCATCGCCCGCGGTCACGCTGGGCCCACCATCCTGTCGCGCGGTATTTTCCCATCCTGCAATGGGCCGGCAACTATGACCGGGACAGCCTGACATCGGATTCAGTGGCGGCCGTGATCGTGACGATCATGTTGATCCCGCAGTCTCTGGCCTATGCCCTGCTGGCCGGTCTGCCCCCCGAGATGGGGCTTTATGCGTCGATCCTGCCGCTTGTGGCCTATGCGATTTTCGGCACCAGCCGCGCGCTGGCGGTTGGCCCGGTCGCCGTGATTTCGCTGATGACGGCGGCGGCGGTCGGCAACATGGCGCTGGAAGGGACGGCCGAATATGCCATGGCGGCCATCACGCTGGCCTTCATGTCGGGGCTGATCCTGACCTTGATGGGCCTGTTCCGGCTGGGTTTTCTGGCGAATTTCCTGTCCCATCCGGTCATCGCCGGGTTCATCACCGCCTCGGGCCTTCTGATCGCGGCAAGCCAGATCGGCACCATCCTGGGGATCGGCGGCGGCGGGCATTCGCTGGTCGAATTGCTGCACAACCTGGCCGGCAAGCTGGACCAGATGAACCCGATCACCCTGGTCATCGGCGTCACGACCACGGCTTTCCTGTTCTGGGTCCGCAAGGGGCTGAAGCCCCTGCTGATCCGATCGGGATTGCGCCCGCGACTGGCCGATCTGTTGGCCAAGGCCGGTCCGGTGGCCGCGGTGGCCGTGACGACCCTTGCCACTTGGGCGCTGGGCCTGGCGGATCGGGGCGTCGCCATCGTCGGCACGATCCCAAGCGGCTTTCCGCCCTTCACCCTGCCCAGTTTCGGCATGGATATCTGGGGGCAGCTTTTCGTCTCGGCGCTGTTGATCTCGGTCATCGGATTTGTCGAATCCGTCTCGGTCGCGCAAACACTGGCCGCGCGCAAGCGCCAGCGGATCGACCCGGATCAGGAACTCGTGGGCCTTGGCACGGCCAATATCGCATCGGCCCTGTCAGGCGGTTACCCGGTGACCGGGGGTTTCGCCCGGTCCGTCGTGAACTACGACGCGGGCGCCGAAACCCCGGCCGCAGGCGCCTTTACCGCCATCGGCATCATGTTGGCGGCCCTGATGCTGACGCCGCTGCTGCATTTCCTGCCCAAGGCCACGCTGGCGGCCACGATCATCGTGGCCGTGCTCAGCCTTGTGGACCTCAGCATCCTGAAACGCAGCTGGGATTATTCGCGCATCGATTTCGCCGCAGTCGCGACCACCATCGCCATTACCTTGGGCCTTGGTGTCGAAATGGGTGTGTCCGCAGGGGTGATCCTGTCGCTGGCCTTGTTTCTCTACAAGACATCGCGCCCGCATGTGGCCGAAGTGGGGCTGGTCCCCGGCACCCAGCATTTCCGCAATATCCTGCGGCACGAGGTTGAAACACATCCCGCGCTGGTGACCCTCAGGATCGACGAAAGCCTCTATTTCGCCAATGCCCGTTTCCTTGAGGATTACGTGACTGCAAGGGTCAGCTGCGACCAGCCGATCCGCCATGTGATCCTGATGTGCTCTGCCGTGAACGAGATCGACATGTCGGCGCTGGAAAGCCTGGAAGCGATCAACGCGCGCCTGCGCGACATGGGGATCAAGCTGCACCTGTCCGAGGTGAAAGGCCCCGTGATGGACCGGCTGAAACGCAGCCATTTCCTTGATGATCTGACGGGGCAGGTCTTTCTGTCGCAATATGATGCGATGGCCGCCCTCACACCGAAAGTCATGCGCGGGCAGGTGTAGCGCCGTTTGCGCGCGGATTGACGCGCTGGCGCGACGCGCCTATCTCGGGGCGCATGACACAGGATTTCTGGATCGGCATCGCGCAGGATGACCACGGCGCAGAAGGCTGGCGCTTTGACGGGGCGCGAGCGCTTGAGCATGCATCCGGACCATCCGCGCAAGACGTGATGGCCGGGCTTGCGCAAACCGCAGCGACCGTGATCGTTCGGGATGGGCTGGGGCGGCATCCCGTGCCCGCCCCGGCCCTGCCAGTGGCGCTGCCACTGACGGACCTGACGCAGGACAAGCCGCGCGGCCTTTTGCCGGCCACTGCCCGCCTGCGGATCGCAGGGGTCCTGTCCACGCGCCCCAACTGGGATGGTGTGATCTGCCTGCCGGGGCAGGAAGCTACACATTGGTGCCAGATCAGCGCGAACGAGGTGGTCAGCTTTCAATCCGCCCTGACGCAGCGCCTGGCGCAGGCGATGGGGGCGGCGGACCTGGCGGATGCACAGGCGCTGGCCGACACGATGTCACGGCCAGAGCGCCTGGCCCTGCATTTGCGAAGCGCTTCGCTGATGGATGATCGGCAGGCGATCGCCGGGCATCTTCTGGGTGCCGAATTGGCCGCCATGCGGGCCTATTGGCTGGGCCAGCGTGTGATCGCGGTGGCGCAGACCGCCCTTTACCGCGATGCTTTGGTGGCGCAAGGCGTGCCCGCCGATCTGGTCGCACCACAGGATGCGACCTGCGCAGGGCTTGTTGCACTGCGCGCAACATCCCACTGACCGAGGCGCGAGCCGAGAGGGCGGATGCGCTCCGCGCGGGGATATTTGAGGCAAGAAGAAACCAGGCTCAGCCCTGCCTTGCGAGGCCCGCAGGGTGGCGGCGCGGCCCTATCAGCATGGTGATCCCGAGGATCAGACCGGACACCGTGGCGATCATGCCCGCCGCGCTGACCGAATTGTCATACCCCAGCCAGAGCGGGCCGTAGCCTGCCGCGACATAGCCAAGCACCGCCGAGAGGATGGCGAAAACCACGCTCCATCCGACCTGGGCGCCCAACCTGTCGGTCATCATCCGCGCGCTTGCGGGCGGGCAGATGAACATGGCGATCACGATGATCGATCCAACCGCATCGAAGGCCGCAACAGCCGCAAGCGCCGCAAGCATCACAAGCCCCAACCCGATCGCGCGTACAGGCAGGCCAAGCGTTGCGGCAAACCCTTCGTCGAACGTCGCCATGGCAAGGGGGCGCCACATCAGCCGCAGCGCAAGCACCACGATCAACAGCGCCAGGGCCATGCGCGGCAACTCGGGTGGCAGCCCCGACAGGGCGACAGGATCGACAAGCGAGGCCCAGCCGGTGGCATCCAGCCAGATCAGGCTTTCCAGATTGCCGTAAAGCGCGTGTTCCACGTCAAGATGCACGGCGCTGGTATCCGACTGTTCCAGCAGCAGCACCCCGGCCGCGAAAAGGCTGGTGAAGACGACACCCATCGCCGCGCCCGCCTCGATCCGGGCCGTACGGCGCACACCCTCGATCAGGATGACGGCCAGAAGAGCGGCACCCGCGGCCCCGAGCAGCATCGGCAGCGTGGCAATCGTCCCGGTCAGCAGGAAGGCCACGACGATGCCGGGCAAGACGACATGGCTGATGGCGTCACCGATCAGCGCCTGGCGGCGCAGCAGCAGGAAATTGCCCGGCAGCGCGCAGGTGACGGCTGCCAGAATACCGATCAGCAGCGGCGGCAGAGACAGGGCAACGAACTCGGCCCCCATCAGGACACCTCCTTCGGACGCGGCAACTGCCGGTCCAGTTCCGCGATCTGGTCCGGGGTCAACACCGTTTCGATCCGGGTCAGCGCGTCATAGCGGCTGGCGCTGAGACCATGGGCGGGGTCCGCGCGCAGGGCCGCCCAGCGCGCCTCGTCCAGCAGGGCCTTGGCGGCGGCGGCACGCCCGGCATCGGTGGGCACACCATCGGCGCGGGCCAATCCTTCGCGCCGCAGCAGCGCCAGGGTGAAGGGTTCGTGGATGGTTTGGCCAACGGCCAGCGCCAGCAACCCCTGCCGGCGATGCACACGGCGGCGGAACCGCATCTGTCGCCGGATCAGCGCAAGCCCGCCACGTGCCGGGGCAAGGATCATCGACAGCGCGAAAAGCACGAAACTGGCCAGCACGATGATCGGACCCGTCGGCAGCGCCGGGGCCGTGGCCGACACCGCCGCACCCACATAGGCCGACAACCCGCCGACCACCCCGGCAAGGACGACCATGCGCAGCGCATGATCGGTCCACAGCCGCGCGGTCACGGGCGGAATGATCAGCAGCGCCACGATCAGGATAAGACCCACGGTGGTGATGCCCAGCACCGTGACCGCCATGACAAGGCCCATCATCGCAAGATCGATGCGCCCGACATTGGTGCCACTGACCGCCGCATAGTCGGGGTCGAACCCCACGGCAAGCATGGGTCGCCGCAGCAGCAGGACAAGCAGCAGCACGACCGCGCCCCCTGCGGCGATCACCAGCGCATCGGATTGCAACATGCCAGCGGTCGAGCCCAGCAGCACGGTATCAAGCCCGGCCTGCCGCCCCGCATTCATCGACTGGATCACCGTCAGAAGAACGATCCCCGCCCCGAAGAACACCGACAGCACCGCGCCGATGGCCGCATCCTCGCTCAGCCTTGTGCGGCGCATCATCCAGGCGATCAGCAGCAGACCAAGCCCCGAGGACAAGGCCGCCCCAAGCAGCAGCCCCGGCAGAAAACGACCATCACCGCCAAGGGCGACCATGACGATGAAGGCCAGCCCGATGCCGGGCAAGGTGGCATGGGACACCGCATCCGAGACCAGCGCCCGCTTGCGCAGGAACAGAAAGCTGCCGGTCACCCCCGCCGCGATGCCAAGCAGGGTCGCCCCCAGCGCCACAAGGGTGGCGTTGTAGCCAAGTTGCAGCGTGAGGGCCTGCCAGATCATCGCTGCAAGGTCATCCTGTCACCGCCCCACCGGCCAGCTGCGCCTCGCCCAGCCGCCCGCCATAGGCGCGCTGCAGGTTCTCGCTGGTAAAGACATCGGCGACGGGTCCGGCGGCGATGGCGCGGGTGTTGATCAGGAACAGGTGATCGAAATAGGCGCGCACCGTGGACAGGTCATGATGGACGGCGACGATGGTCCGGCCCTCGGCCTGAAGCTCTTTCAAAACGGCGATGATCGCCTTTTCAGTGGCCGCATCCACCCCGGCAAAGGGTTCATCCAGCAAATAGAGGTCAGCTTGCTGCACAAGCGCGCGGGCCAGGAAGACCCGTTGCTGCTGCCCTCCGGACAACTGGCCGATCTGCCGCGTGGCGAAATCCTGCATCCCGACACGGGCCAGACAGGCGCGGGCGCGGTCCAGATGCTCGGGGCGGACCCTGCGCAGCAGGCCAAGTTCCCGGTGCAGCCCCATCAGCACGACATCGATCACACGGGCGGGAAAATCCCAGTCCACGCTGGCGCGCTGCGGCACATAGGCAATGCGGTCCCGGGCCCGTGACAAGGCAAGGCCGAACAGCCGCACCTCGCCGGACAGCGGCTTGACCAGTCCCAGAACCGCCTTGAGCAATGTCGATTTTCCGGCCCCATTCGGCCCGACGATCGCGGTCATCGTGCCCTGCGCCACGGTCATGTCGACCGAGAAGACAGCCGGTTTTTCGCCATAGGCCACGGTCAGTCCCGCCACCGACAGCGCAGGCGGCAAGGCGTGAGCGGCCCCCATGCGGGGGGCCGCCTGCACCACATTGGTGTCTTTCATCGCTACCATGATCGGCGCTTTCGCATCAGAGCCCCGCACTCAGGCGACCATCCATGCCGCGCGCGGGCACATCGCCGCCCAGCGCCCCGGCGATGGTGGTGATATTGTGGTCGATCATGCCAAGATAGGTGCCTTCATAAGTGCCGTCAGTGCCCATGGCATCGGAAAAGACCTCTCCGCCGACGCGCACATCATGCCCGCGCGCGGCAGCGCCTTCGATCAGCGCGCGGATATTGCGGTCGGACACCGAGGTTTCGACGAAGACCGCCCCGACCTTGCGCGCGACCAGAAGATCCACCAGCTCTCCGATCCGGTTCAGGCCGGCCTCCGACTCGGTCGAGATGCCCTGGATACCCAGCACCTCGAAACCATGCCTGCGGCCGAAATAACCAAAGGCGTCATGCGCCGTCAGCAGGATACGCGCCTCGGCCGGGACAGAGGACAGGCTGCGCGCCGCATAGTCCGACAGGCGCGACAGGTCGGCCAGATGCGCCTCGCTATTGGCGGCAAATGTCGCCTCGGCCTCGGGGCGGATCGCGATCAGCGCATCGCGCACGGCCAGCACCACGTGTTTCCACAGCTCGGGATCCATCCAGACATGCGGATCAAAACGCCCCTCGTAATCGGGATGCGCAATGCGCTCGGCCTCGGGCACGGCTTCACCGGCGGCCACGACGGTGCGGGTCCGGCCAAGATCCAGCAGGAGTTCCTCCAGCTGCGCCTCGAGATAGAGACCATGCCACAACACCAGATCGGCACGCGTCATGGCAACGATATCGCTGCGGGTCTGACGATAGGAATGCGGGTCCACACCCGGCCCCATCAGCGCCTTGACCGCCACAAGGTCACCGCCCACCTGACGGGCGGCATCGGCAATCATGCCGGTCGTGGCAACGACATTCAGCGGCGCCTCCTGCGCCGAGACGGCGCCGGGAATGGCAAAGGTTGCGGCAAGTACAGTCAGAAGGTCGCGTCGGTTCAGGATCATCAGGGCACCTTGTCAACGTGGATGGGCGGAACTTACTCACATGGGAATGATATTGAGAACGGTTCGCAACTTTGTCAATGAAATTGCGAATTATTCGCAAAACAAATACCCATGCCTGTCGCGTTGCCCTCGAATCGGCGTTGTTGCGGAACTCTGTCGCTGTCGGATTCACATCGGCGTCGCTATCATGAACCGCTTCAAGACGCTCAGCCGCAGCCGAAATCGTCCACCTGGCCTGAACCTGAAGGGGGTAGGCACACCTCAGGCTGCCTTTGTGCAACAATGCCCATCAGCGGGTCTGGAGCATCGTGACGACCAGCGTTCACAACACAGGGGGAGAACTGCGTGGAACGCTGGTCGAGGGCGCGTTAAGCCGCACCTTTCTGTAGCTGCATGCACCCGATGCCACAGACACAGCTGGGGTCTTTTGAGAAAGCGATCTCTTCGAAAGAAGAATCGGTCGCATCAAAGGTCAGCAGACGGCCGACCAATGGCTTGCCAAACCCCGTGATCAACTTGGCCGCTTCGAGCGCCTGCAAGATGCCGATCGTCCCGGGAACGACCCCAAGCACCCCTGCCGCAACACAGCTTGGCGCAAGGTCCGATGGGGGCGTTTCAGGGTAAAGGCATCGATAGCAGGGACCGCCATCGGGATGGCAAAAGACCGAAAGCTGACCCTCCATTTCAAGCACGGCACCGTCGATAAGGGGTTTTCCCAGCTCAAGGCAAAGGTCATTCAGCGTGTAACGGGCCGCGAAGTTGTCGGCCCCATTGATGACCAGATCCACGTCGGCAATCAGATCGCCGCAGGTTTCATCGAAACGCCGCACGACGGTTTCGACAGTGATGCCGCTGTTGAGCCCTTGCATCCGCTTGGCGGCGGATATGACCTTTTCGACACCCAAGGTGGCTTCCGAGTGGATGACCTGCCGCTGAAGGTTTGAAACCTCGACCACATCATCGTCGATCAGCCGGATGAAGCCGACCCCCATCGCCGCAAGATAAAGCGCGGCGGGGGCGCCCAGACCTCCGGCGCCGACCATCGCGATGCGTGCTTTGCACAGCTTTGCCTGACCGTCGGTGCCCACTTCGGGAAGGCTGAGGTGCCGTGCATAGCGCTCCCGGTCAGAGGGGGACAGGAACGGAACGGATTTCACGGGCCGGTTGTCAGCCAACCATCGCGAGAAGCCGCCTTCTACCGAGTGGGTGTCGGGCCAGCCCAGATGCCGCAGCGCCTTGGCGGCATAGGAGGACCGAGCGCCGCTTTGACACAAGAGAAGGACTGTCGTGTCAGAGGGCAACCCCTCGCGGCTGAGATTGATCTCAAGCATGTCGCGGGGGATGATCCGCGCGCCTTCCGCGGTCAGATCAGCCACTTCGTCAGGACGCCGGATATCAATCAGGACGGCGCCTTCGCTTTGCAGCTCAAGCGCCTTTTGGGCGGAAATATCGACCATATCAACCTCCTGCAAATGCGGTTTTCAATTGAATTTCTTTGTTCGTGACTTCGATGGAACTGGGGTCGGTCAGAGCCGCCTTGTTAAGCAGCTCACCCCCGACGACCACCCCGATATAGGGTTGGATGGACCCGTCATCGCGCAGGATCGCGGTCCCCAGATTGTAGTCGTTGGTCAACTTGGCGAGCGTATCTTTCAAAGTGGTCTCTGACACTTCGATTTCGGTGGTTCCATTGGTGTAGCGCGCGAGCGCTTTTGGCAGCTTCAAACGAGCCATTCGGATCTCTCCTGTCGTTTATTTCGGGGAAAAAATGGACGTGTCGAGTTGGGTATCAGCGCTGTAGTTCGACCAGTCGATCTTGGTACGGGTATTGGTCGAATAGTCGGTCATCACAGACGTGCGTGGCTGCGAGGAATTGCCAACACGCGTGTAATTCGAGGCCACAAGCTCTTTCCAGACGGGGTCGCCAGCCTTGCGGAAATACTGAATGCGGCTGATCCGGTTCGAGCTGTCGTAGTCGATCAGCATCTCGGCATAGGCCGACACGCGGCTGGTGGGGATTGCGCGCACCTGCGTGCAACTGCCCGCAGGACAGGAAGAGGGGCCCACTGTCTCGTAGCGATAGCTGTCGACCTGCCATTTCAACAGATCTTCAAAAGTGAAATCCGAATTCACAAAGGTCGCTTTGCGGCCCCTGTCGCCGATCCGGCGGGCGCGGTCGGTATTGCCTGTCGTCAGCCATTGCTGGTCATCGCCCTTGTCGTTGGACCAGGACAAAAGCTTGGTGCCCGCCAGCGAGGTCGGCGCCTTGATCGTGATCAACGCCAGATCATGCGCGCCAGAGGGCTGTTCGACCAGGGCAATATCAAGCGAGCGCGTTCCGACAACGCTGTTGCCACGGTAAAGCGTCATATCTGCCGTTGCGGTCAAGGTCCGGTACCCGAACGAGACAGCCTGCGAAGCGACCGCGTAGTCTCGTCCGCTTTGCGCTGAGGCGGATGTTGCAAACATGCTTGCGGCAAGCACAAGACAGAGCAGCGATGAAAAGAATGCCTGTTTAGTCAATTGTTCGCCCTTTCTGGTGAAACGGAAGAAGCAGGAACGTCAGGACAACCACGTCCGCGATTGTCGCGCAGATGATCCCCAGCGCGGTGAACACGCCAAATGTCTGGATCGGTACAAAGGAAGAAGCGAGCAAAACGAAAAAGCCGATCGTGATCAGAACGCTGGTGATGACCATCGCCGGCACGACCTCGTTCAGAACCTCGGCCAGGCCTTTTCCTTCGGCGCGTTTGCGGACGTAGCTGTTGATGTAGAAACTGGTGTCATCCGTCGCGATGCCGAGCAGGAGGCTAAGGATGAACACCGCCGCCATATCAATCGGCAGGCCCAGCAGGCCAAGGACCATCGCGATGGTCGCCACGGGAAGCAGGTTCACGAAGGTCGCCGTAACCGCCAGACGCAGGCTGCGGTATGAAACCAGAAACAGGCTGAAACAGATGAAGGCAAGAATGGCGAGGCTGGTGATCTGCCCGGTCGCGATGGCGTCGTCCATATTGGCCCAAAGGATCGTCAGACCGGAGATTTCAGCAGAGACCCCATCAATATCCGCGATGCGCATTGCAACCGCGGGTTCGATCTTGTCGTCAACAAGGCTGCGCAGGGCGCTGTTCGGCAGATATTCGAACATCACCACCAGGCGGAATGCGTTCAGATCGTAATTCAGATACCGCCCGACCTCGCGATTGCCGCCGGTCAGCGCAAAAACGTAGGAATCCGTTACCGTATTGGGGTCGGCATCATATGTGGCTTGCGGGATATCCTCGCGCAGTCTTGGCGCGGTCTCGCCGTAAATCTGCGGCGGCCCGAGGACTTTCTGAACGCCATCAATCGCCAGGAAATCCTGTGCAAGGGCCGCCATCGCCTTGTTCAGATCCGCAGAGACGATGCCATCAGTGCGATCGGCGCGCAAAACCACGTTCAGCTGCGCACTGGGAACATCGCGTGCCGCAAGCAGGTCATAGTCCTGACGCATCTGTTCGTCCTGCGCCACCATGTTCAGGTAGGTCGAGTCGAAGGTCAGCTTCGAGACACCGAAAACGATCAGCGCGGTCAAAGCGACGAAAGCCAGCGCAAGCGCCACGGGGCGTGCGACCAATGCTTCGGCAAAGGTCAGAAGACGGGGCAGCCAATGGCGCATGCCCAGCTCCGGAAGGTGCAAATCCCCTTTTGTCTTCATAAGCATGGCGGGCAGCACGACCGCCATGTGAAGGCCGGACCACAACACGCCGAGAGCGCCCCAGAACGCCATTGATTGCACCGGCAAAACCGTGATCATCATCAGGAGGCCGAAGCCAAGCGCCGTTGTCAGATGCGACACCATCAAGGGCCGGAACAGCCCTTTGGAGAGTTCCGCCACCGGGCGCTCCCGGTTTTCGGCGATGTATTGGCAGACATGCAGGCCCGAGGCGATGCCGAGCGTAAACAGGATGCCCGGCAGCGCGATGGTGACCATGTTGAAAGCGGTCCCGCTGAGCAGCATGGCGGCCATGCTGGAGCACATCACGATGATGACAACGCCGAAAATGCTGGCGAAAGCGGGCATGTTGCGCCGCAGCAGCACCAGACCGATCAGCATCACGATGGTGCCCGTGACGGGCAGCAAGATCAGGATGTCGACCCAGGACAGCCTGTTGAGTTCCGCGTTGATCACGGCGGAACCGGTCACGGTGGACTCGACCACACCTTCGGTCTGTTCAAGAAGCGCGCGGATCTGGGACAGCAGCAATTGCCGCTGGGCACCGCCTGCGGCCACACCTGTGCCTTCCTCAAGAAGAAAACCGACGCGGTTGGGCTCATCCGCATTGGCAAGCACGATGCCGGCGATGGGATGCTCAGCAAGGCGCTGGTGACGCTCTTGCCAGCCAACATCTTCGGTCAGGATATCAAAAAAGAGCCCTTCGTCATCTTCCTGAAGCACGTCGATATCGTGCGGCGACAGGACCGAGACGATGCCATCCAGCAGGCGGAACTCTTCGGTCAGCTTGAGGGACGCGGCATCGGCCTGTTGCGGGGTTTCTGTCCAGAGATTGACGAACACCCAGCTGCCTTCGCCAAAGGTCGCCTGTTCGGCACGATAGGCGGGCAGGCTGGGGTCTGACTGATCAAACCAGATGTCGATCGCATTGTTCAGCACCCGGGACAGATCGGCGGTCAGCAGGAACGCTCCGATCAAGGCCGCATTCACCGCGAGGATCAGTGCAACCACCCATCTGTGCAGTCGTTCATTCATCGGTGTCAGACCACAAAAATCGTTACGCTGAGTGCGGACAGGCCGACAACCATCGAGACGAACATCCTGATGTAGAATGCCTTCCACGCCGCGCGGGCTTCCTGATCAGGTGCCATCATGATGGTCGGCCATGCCCGGAATGACCCGTAAAGGTTGTTCGCAATCAGCAAGAGAAGAACCACGAGGTAGATCAGGCCAAGCGTGGCGGGGATGTCATCGGACAGGGCCCAGTAAAGCAGGAACGATCCCAAGGCACAGACCATCGCAAGGTAGATCCAGGGTGCTGTTGTGGTACCGATCTGAACAAGGATATCCCGCGGCAGAGCAGGGGCGTGGACCTTGAAAATCGAGGGCCAGACGATCATCACATATCCGAAAAGGCCGCAGAACCACAAAGCGAGCGACATCGCATGGACGTAGCCAATCAATGATAACAGCATTCTATCCTTCCTTATTTTGAGCAGGCTGGAGCCGGCCCCGAAAAACAAATCCCGGCCAGATCGAAACATTGCGGCGGATCGGGTTGAAGCGGCGCAAGTTCGTCTGCACCTGCAGGTTCCTCTCCCAGATCAGGGCGATGGTCCGATCAAGGACCAACTTGCCGAGGTTGATGCCAAGGCACATGCGTCCCCCTGCGCCGAACGGCATGTAGGTGTCCGGGGAACCGGCTTTCTGATTGGCGAAGCGGTTCGGCTCGAACCGTTCAGGATCGGGATAAAGCGCGGGGTTGTGGTGCACCCGGTGCACGCAGGGGCAGACAAGGGGGCCTGCGTCGCCGCTGGTACTGGCAACACTCACGATGGACGGTGCGATCTCGCAGGCGTCTTCAAGGGCGTGCTCGGCGATGCGACGGGGCAGGATTTCGACCGGCGGGCAATAGCGCAGAACCTCGGAGCGGAAGGCTTCGGGGTCCGCTGTCTTGTCCGTGTAACGCGCCAGCCAGAACATCGTCCAGGACAGCGCCGAGCCAGTGGTGTCATAGCCTGCGGCAAGGATCGCTGCGATGTTGTCGCGGATGAACGCGTTGTCATAGCCGTGCTCTTGCTGGGCCTCGATCAGGCCATGAAGCACATTCTCGGCCGGGGCATTTTGCAGATGTGCGCGACCGTCCGCGATGATCTGGTCAAGCTCGCGGTCAATCCGCTTCACAAGGAATTCGACGAAATGCCCTGTCGAAATGATCCCGCGGGGCGCCCAGAACCGTTTGGTATAGGTCACGATATTGGCCGTATAGCCTGTCGCGGCCTCGAACCGCTTGTAGATGCGCCGGACGCGCGCCTGATCCTCGATCCCGAGGGTGATCTTGCACAGGATGCGCATCGTCAGCCAGCGCGACCAGTCGCCGATATCCCGACGCCCGGCAGCCTGCCAATTGTCCAGCTCTTGCTGGATGATCGCGTCGATGATCGGTTGGCTGTCCTGCATCGCGCGGGCTGTCAGCCACTTGCCGGCAATACGCCGTGCCAGTTTGTGACGGTCGCCATCAAGCGTGAAGGCGCTTTGATCGCGCAGCAACGGGGTCAGGAAGGCGTTTCCGGCACCGCCGAGAAGCACTGAACCCGTTGCTTTGTGCACGCTCGCAACCTCGTCAGGCTCGTCGATAAAGCAAAGCGTTTCGAAGGTGGGCACGCGCAGGTTCGCCGTCCGCTCGGCTCCGAAGAGAAAGCGTTTCGGCATGAAGAACCATGCAAGCATGTCCCGGGCAAGGCGCATTACTCGGCCGCCTCGACGACATTGCGGGGCACGTCCTGACCTTCCCAAGGGTAGAGACGCAACATCGCCTTGCGGGTCATGACAAGGGGCCGGTCAAACTTGTTGAGTTGAAACATGTCGATGCTGGCTTCATCCAGCGGCATCGCTTCAATGATGCGCTTGTCCCGCTCCAATTCCTGCGACACGACAGCCCGCAACACCGGCGCCGACAAATGCATCGCCGCTGTGGGCAGACCCGCTTTGTGCTGCCAGAACACAAAGGCGTACAGGCGCGTGTTCCTGGAATCGATCGGGGTATAGTAGATCACGAAGCGCAAAGCGAAATCGCGCTGGGGGCCGTTTGCTGAACCCTCATGCCAGTTGATGTCATAGACCGCATGGGGCGGCTGGAAGCCGACCGTTGCAGTCTGGACGTAAAAGTCACCCGATTTCAGCCCGGTCAACGCCCGCAGATGTATCGGCAACTTTCGTTGCTGGCCGCTGTAGAAGATATGGACCTGATCGCCCTGCACACTGCTGGTGGTCTCGATCGTGTCATATTCATCCGCCCCGAAAGCCAGTGACCGGTGCACCTCACCGGTATGTTCAAGCTCGGTCATGTTATCGACAACCAACTGCAAGGGGGCCGCGATTGTCTTGCTGATCAGACCGGCGAAATTCTGATCTTCGTCAAAAAGGGCCGGGACAATCTCGGTCTGTGCATCGGTCCATTCGACCGCATCAGGTGAACGCAGCCAGATCGTTCCAAAATTTTGCTGGACCTCGAAGCGCGGCACCGAGAAGCGGTGGCTTTTGGTCGTCGGGCAGTACCCTGCGCCATCGCCCGCAAACGAACAGCCGTGATAGGCGCAGACCAGCGTATCGCCTTCAATCCGGCCTTTCGACAGCGGCGCGCGCCGGTGGGCGCAGCGGTTATAAAGCGCATGAATTTTGCCAGCGGCCCGATAGAGTACGATCGGGACACCGCAGACCAGAAGTTCGGCAGGCTTCGACCCAAGGTCGCGTTCGGGCAAAACCGGGTGCCAATGTGCGAGCCGTTCATCAATCGGCCAGAACCGGGACTTTCTCATGTCAATATTTCCACTTGATTGACGTTGAAATGCGCGAGTCCTGCTCGAAGGCATCCAGCACAGTGCCTGGCTCTCCCGCATTCAGCCTGGTCCAGGAAATCTCCCAGTCGAGCGCAGGAGATTCCGAGATCTGCTTGCTGACTCTCAGGCTGTGACCATCACCTTCGCTATCAAAATCATAGAGATACGCGTAATCGAGTTCCCAGCCCTGGAAACTGTTTTGCAGAATTTTCAGACCCACGGCGATCCCGTTCTGAAAGGGCTGATCAGCTTTTTCTCCGCGGGTATCGCGGCGCAGTTCGGCCCCCAGAAGAATGTCGGCCGCCCCGCCGAAGGCTGCGAAAAACTGATACTCGGCTCCCAGGGTCAAATGGCCGAAATCGACGGTTTCACCAAGACGGTTGCGGCCGTCGATCCGCCAGAAACCCTCGCTCCAGATGCGCCAGTCGCCGGGCGCAGCCTCCAACTCAAAGCCGATCTGGGTGATTTCATCGTGTACCGCGTCAACTTCGGTGGGTCCGCGTTGCACGAAGGTCGGGGTACGCGACAGGCCCTTGAACGCATGGACACTCCAGTCCAGCGCGGTGCTGGTTCCCGATAAACGCAGCGCAAGCGCCCCTTCGCCCAGATCGCCGTCTTCGATTTCTCGCTCAAGCGGGAAACCGAAGCCGCCGCGTTGATCAAAGGCCAAGAGAGGGCTGGTGCGCAGACCGGTCAACGCAGTCACATCAAGCACGACCGTATCGGAAAGATCGAACGACAGCATCGCGCCCGGCTGCGCCACCGGATCAATGTCCGGCGACGGGCCAAATACCAGATTGGGCGAAACGAGCATCCCAAGACGGGTTGCATCTGGTTGCCCCCATTCTTCACGCATCAGGCCGAACTTCCAGCGGAACGGACCCTCGCCTGACAGGGTCAACACGCCATCCACAAAGCCTTCATCAAGGTATTCGGCCTTGTAGCCCTCCACATCGAAGGTCAGGCGCGTCTGACCCAGCGCGACGAAACCTTCGACACCAAGCTGAACGCGGAAACCACCATCCTCGACACCGGGGCGGCCATCCAGAAAACGGTCATAGGACAGGGTCCCGTCAAAGGTGAATTCATCCGCAGAAACCGCCGATGGCAGGCTGAGAAGGGCGACAGCAGTCAGCAGATATGTGGTTTGCATTCTCACGCCAGACCAACCCCGCGCAGGGACATGTCGCTGCCGAACTGGACACGCGCCTGGATCAGGCGGGGGTCATCGGGTTCAAGCCCGCACGTGCGCACGTTGGGGGCTTTTTCGGGATGATCCGGGCTTGCACCAAGGGCCTGATCGACCCATTGCCCACCCGGACTGACCGTGAACCAGTTCTCGTAATCGATGAAATGGTGACGGGCGTGGCGGCGGGTGACCCAAAGGGCGACGGGGCCGCGGTTTGGCGCGTTGAAATGGCTGAGCAGGTGCATCCACTCAAAAACAAGGTAGGACATCACGCCGCCTCCATAGACAAAGACGATTGCGTGCGGCAGCGGCAGAAAAAGCGCCATCACGGCGATATTGGCAATCCCCAGTCCAATGGAGAACCAAAGCGGAGTGAACAGCAGATGCACGTTGTGGACCTGGTCGTGGTGCCCGTAATGCAGCCGGTAAAGCGCGTTGAACCAGAACTGGTTTTTCGGTGCGGGCGCATGAAAGATATAGCGGTGCACCAGGTGTTCCTGCACGACGTAGCTGATCCATCCTCCT
>JANREX010000065.1 GCA_030758115.1 Paracoccaceae bacterium
TTTCAAAACCATCTACGGTGTGCGTCCCGGCGCATGGCGCCGTACCCTGCGCGACAATGAAAAAGGGGCCGATACGCGCCGCGCGCGATCCTATGCCGACTGGCCCTGACCGGCGTTGCAGGAACCCGACCAGACCCGTGCCGGAGCAGGGGGGGCGAGTTCGGCAAGCACCGAACCGGTGCCATCTGGGGGCGGGTTGCATCGCCCCTCAAGTCCTGTGGCTGCACAGGCTGTGATGCGGCACCTGCGGTTTGCGCTGTCACTTCGCAGTGTCGCAGACCTGCTGCATGAGTGCAGCCGCAAGATGAACCATGAAACTGTGCGGTAGTGATGGCAGCGGCACTCCCCGTGGCGGGCCGTGGATCACGACGGCTTGGCGCGCCACAGGGCAGCGCCACCGTTCAGGCAGGGTCTTCGGCCGCCCGTTTTTCTTGCGTGACTTGAGCGGTAGAGAGGAGCCCACCCCACCGGACTTGTGCGGCAAAACCTCAGTGGGGGCACCTGTTTTTATCTTTAGGTATTGATAAGCGTTAAAAGATAAAATTATTGTCAAATTACTGTGCTACAAACACAAGCAAAGGCTGCAATGCAGGGGCAAAAAATCAACTGCCCCATGTCGTGCCACAGGCTACCAGCTCAGTCTGTTCGATCAAAGCTTAGCTTCATGACTTCGCATGTCGTGTGAAGAAACATAAGTGACAAACCATCGGTTTTTAATGCCCGTCGACGTCTGACAGGTTGGTCCGCAATTTCCGAGTAACCGTCATGTTTGATGCTGAAACTTGGGAATTTGAGTCATGACAGAAAAAAACACCATCATTGTTGGCATTGGTGCGTCAGCCGGAGGAATTCAGGCGCTGAAAGGTTTCTTTAGCCAGGTTCAGGATGCTGCTGACATGGCGTTTGTCATTGTAACTCACCTCAGTCCGACCCGTGAAAGTCATTTGCACGAAGTCATCAGTCACTTCACGACGCTGCCCGTCGAGGTCATCAAGCATGGTGCTTCAGCAAGGGCCGGGATTGTGCATGTCATGCCTGAACACGTCTGTCTGTCCATCAGTGACGGGCATTTCAGGTTGCTGCAGTCAGACCCAAAGAAGAGCCAACGAAAGCCGATCGACTTTTTCTTCCGCGCTCTTGCCGTGGATCAAGAAGAGAAGGCAGTCGGTATTGTGCTGTCAGGGTCAGGTGATGATGGCACACTCGGCTTGCAGGCGATCAAAGCGCATGGGGGCCTGACGTTTGCGCAGGTCACTAGCGGCAAAGGGCTTGACTACCCGCAAATGCCAGAGAGCGCATTGTCCAGTGGAGCGGTTGATTTTGCTCTTCCCGTCGAGCAGATGCCCGAAAAGTTGCGCAACCTGCAAAAGGCAGCGGCGATGCTAGGAGCCGGGGTGCTGCACGGGGAGGTCAGCACTCCGGAATTGGCACAACGGCGCATGCAAGACGAAATTTCGAAATTGCTGCGGGATTATTCAGGCCAGGACTTTGCAGGCTACAAAAGCAAGACATTCTTCCGACGTGTTGCACGGCGAATGCAGGTGGTGAACTCTCCGACGCCAGAGGCCTATCTCAAGCGGTTGAACGAGGACCCGGCAGAGGTGATGGCGCTTTTTAACGATCTGCTCATCAGCGTCACGGATTTCTTCAGGGACAAAAGTGCGTTCGATGCCTTGGGCGAGCAGGTCATGCCATCCCTCATGGCAAATAGGGGTTCTCAGGATACCATCAGGGTCTGGGTGCCCGGCTGCGCGACGGGCAAAGAGGTTTATTCCTTGGCCATCCTGATACGTGAAAACATGGCGGTAAATTCCGCTCATCCACAGGTTCGCATTTTTGCTACCGACATTGATGAACCTGCGTTGAACGTGGCTCGATCCGCACGCTACAGGGACATCGAACTCAAGAACGTATCAAAGGAACGCAAGGAGCGCTTTTTCCGCCAGGATGGGTCAACCCAAGTGCTCGTTCCCGAGATCCGCGACATGTGCATCTTCTCGTCCCATAACTTGATAAACGATCCTCCGTTTTCCCAGATGGACCTGGTGTCATGCAGGAACCTGTTGATCTATCTTGATGTCCGGCTTCAGGAGCGCGCCATATCGACGTTTCACTACGCGTTGAAGCCGGGCGGATTCCTGTTTCTGGGCGGTTCGGAAAGCCTGGGTCAGCGTGACAACATGTTCGTTGCCATTGACAAGAAGCATCGGATTTATCGAAGACTGGACCTCGACAACAAGCGGGCGCGTCTGCCGATCCCTCTGAAGGAGCTATTCAAAAGCCCCCCTCAATTTGAACAGAACTACCGCCCGAGGAACATGACTGCACATCAAGTGCGTCATCGAGCAGAACATCAGATATTTGAACGCCACAGCCCTGCGCATGTGGTCATCCGTGGCGATGGTGAAATTGTCTTTTTCTCGGCGCTTACTCAACGTTATTTCGAGACGCCTCGAGGTGCCCCCAATAGGCAACTGTTTGAGACAGTTCGCCGAGAGTTGCGGCATCAAATGCGCCTGGCTTTGCGCAAGGCGATTGAAACAGGTAAACCTGCCTCCCACACCATGGTTCTGCAGGAGAATGACGCCGCGTTCAACGTTACTCTCGTTATTGAGCCGCTCAATAATGGCGAGGATGCAGAGCCCATGTTTCTCGTCGTGTTCAAGCCCGTCGGCGACGGGGCCGTCAGTCATGAGAAAAGCACAGAGTCTTCCAAAAACAAGGAAGATGAAGACATCTATGAGCGGAACTTGAATGATCTGCAAGAGCGCCTGCAATCGACAATAGAGGAATACGAAACCGCACTGGAAGAATTGAGCACTTCGAATGAGGAGCTGATTTCAGTCAACGAAGAGGCCCAGTCAGCAAATGAGGAGCTGCAAGCCTCGAAAGAAGAAATGCAGTCTTTGAATGAGGAACTCAGCACCGTAAATGCTGATTTGACCGACAAAGTCGAAGAGCTTGGCAAGGCCAATACTGATTTGCGTGATTTGCAAGATGCTACAGGTATTGCCATTGTTTTTCTTGATCGTGACATGATGATCCGGAGCTTCACACCCGCCGCTTCAAAATTACTGCATTTGCGCGAGGCAGATATCGGTCGCCCGCTCACAGATCTTGCCAGCTTTGTTGCCTATTCCTTTCTGCAAAAAGACATCCATGAGGTGTTCAGCACAGGCTGCACGGTAGAGCGTCGGCTACCACAAAGCGGCGATCCAACACACTACCTTGTACGGACCGTGCCTTATCTGGAAGGCGGGGAGACGACTGGGGTTGTCATCACTTTTGTGGACGTGACATCCCTGGTTGATGCCGAAAAGCAGCGTGTTTTGTTGATTGAGGAGGCTGCCGAGCGCGCAGTGAACTCCAACAACGCGCGCTTGGAGGAAGTGCAAGCGGCGGACGCGCGCAAGGCACGATTGATAGCTGTGCTGGCACATGATCTGCGCACGCCACTGGTTGCGATACTGAGCACGCTCGATTTGTTCCGAAACAAAACCGAGAACCCGGCCAATGACAAAATGCTGCATCGCCTCAAGACAGAGGGGCACGGCATGCTTCAACTTATCGACGATGTGCTGGAATTGGCAAGGCTCGGCGCGGGCGAGGCACGGCTCAGGCCCGAGCCTTTCAAGCCGAGTGATATGCTGACGCAGATTGGCGATCTTGTCCGATCGACCGCGGATCGCCATAAGACCGAGGTCGTGGTGCAGGTCGATGATTTGCCCATGTTGATTGGTGATGTGATGTCACTGCGGCGGATTCTGTTGAACTTCGCAACCAACGCCGTGAAGGCCACGCGCGGCGGTAGCGTCCACCTTTCCGCCACGCGCGAAGCTGATGACTCGGACGGTCATACGGTAACATTTTCAGTCACGGATACAGGTTGTGGCATTGCGCCTGAGGATATCCCGCGACTGTTTCGCGACTTTGGCATGCTGGAGCGCGATGCGATCGGGCGGGATGGTACCGGCTTGGGCCTTGCCATTTGCCGCAGGCTCGCAACGGCGATGGGCGGTGAAGTGGGTGTTGAAAGCTCTCTGGGTTCGGGATCACGGTTTTGGCTGCGGCTTACGCTGCCTGAGTGCGGCAGCGAAACTCCCGCTCCTGACCAGGCGGAAAATGATCTCACTGCTGTTCTTCGCGGCCTCAAGGTGCTGGTCGCCGAAGATCACGACATCATCCGACAACTGACATGCGCGAACCTGACGCGCTTCGGCATGTTTCCGACCGAGGCCGCCGACGGGATGATTGCCGTCGAATTGGCAGCCGCAGGAAAATTCGATCTGATCCTGATGGACCTGCAGATGCCACGCCTCGATGGGGACGAGGCCGCATCTCGTATCCGTCGTGGCGATGGTCTTTCGGCCAATGCCCGGATCATCGGAATTACCGCGCATCAGGCCCCTGAAATCGCTGTCATGTTGAGCGATCTGGCTTTTGACGCCTGCCTGCCAAAGCCGCTTGATATACAGCGACTTGCGGCTTGCGTGCGGGGCGATATCCAGCCCCCGCCACCGCTTGGCCCGACCTCGTTCGAGGACTTCGACGCTGAAAACCTGACCTCGCTGCGCGATATTGACGGCGGCGTCCTGCTCAGCCGTACACTGAAGGAGTTTTCCGCCGAGATCGGGGCAACCTGGGCTGGTCTATCAGAGATGATCGCCGAGCAAGATAGCGTCGAGGCTGGCCGATTGGTTCACAAGCTCACCGGTTTCAGCGATTTGCTCGGTGCCCGGACACTTTCATCTGAACTGCGCAATTTCCAGAACCTGATCGAGGATGAGGACCAGAATGTGTTGGCAGAGGCTCTCGAAGCGATCGACGCAGTCATGACCAAGACCCGGAGCCAGTTGAGCCAGCTGATCGAGGAGGCGGATCGTTCAACATAGGGACCGGAAACGGACTCGGATCCGGCAAGCTGATCAATTGAGCGATGCCGCAATCAGGGCTGTCCCGCCCGGGTGCTGTCAGAAGAAACCGGCATGCGGCGGGGCAGGGCGGTCGCATGGCCTCGCCGGATCACAAAACGCAGCCCGTTTCAGTGTTTCAAAGCCAGCCCCGAGATCATCCGCCTGGCGGTCATACTTGACCTGCGCTTTGCGCTTTCGCGTCGGAGACGGGTTCGAATTTGGCGGGCCGCACCCTGCCTGATCGTCAGGCCGGACGGATCCGGGCCAATATCATCGCGCGCATTTCGACCACCAGGGCACGGCCCACGGCAGGGTCGAAACCGCTGCGCTGCCACGCCACCACATTGCCCCCATAGGCCCCAACGATGCCGAGCGCGGACGTCGCCGGGACGATATCGCGGGAGAATTCCCCGCTTGCCACACCTTCGGTCAAGATCTCTTCAATGATCTTTTCTTGTCGCTTGAATATGGTGCGCACTTGCTCTGCGATCGGGCTGTCAGCACCGGCGAAGCTGAATGAGCAAAGCACCAGCATGGTGAAGGCTTTCGGATTTTGCACGGCATAGGCAGCCTGGGCGTGGAGAAACGCCAGCAACCTTTGGGTCGCCGTTGTCGTCGCATTGCCTTCCTTGCGCTCGAGGCCCGCGAGGATGCGCGTGTCGATGTCCTGCAGCAAGGCCAGTATGATTTCATCCTTGGACGCGAAATAATGGTAAACCGCGCCCTTGGTCATACCCAGTGCCCGTGCGATCGCTTCGATGTGGCAATTGTGATAGCCACGTTCGACAAACAGATCCGTTGTTGCGTCCTTGATCAGGCTGATGGTCTTGTCGCGTGAAACCTCGTGCTTGGTCCTTTTTTTGGCTTGCTGTGGCACGTTTCTTTTACTCCTCGGCCTGTTGGCGCGCTCGGGCCTGCCTGTCCTGACATAGCATTCCGCGCCCCTACTGTGACCCCAAAATGTAGCCCCGCTCGGAACCGCCAAGCCGCTTGACAGACTCGCTTGCACGATTTTACATACCTACGCGAAGGTAGGCAAATTTAAAGCAACACCTTCCAACGGAGGGCCTCATGGAACACGCGCAAATCAAAGAACTCGTCGGCCGCGTCACGAATTTCGTGCTGCACAACACCGAGGAGCGGGATGTCTGGGAAAAATCGATCGCACTTACGGCTATTCTGACCTGGAATGACCCGGACGCAGTGCAAAAGGCCGAACCCATCATTGCGCGTTCGGTCGCCACACAAAACAGCGACGGCAACCTGAACTACGCCGACACCGCCGACGGGTTGCCGGGGCATATCAAAACCTTCACCCCGATTGCGTCTCTCACCAGCAGCCTCGCACGGCCCTTGCTGGAATATTACAAACGCACCGGCAACGCCGCCTATCTTGAGGCTGCGGACCTGCAGATGCAGGCGCTGATGAACACACCGCGCACCTCGGGCGGTGGATTCTGGTCGCGCGGCGAAGGGCCGGAACTCTGGATCGACATGGTTTACTTGATGACCCCGTTTCTGGTGTCCTATGGCCAGATCAAGAACGATCCCAGCTATCTGGAAGAAGCGGTTTTGCAGCACCGCGTTGCAACTGAACGCCTGGTCGATCCGTTCACCGGTCTGAGCCGCCACGCATGGTGCGAAGTGCCCAACCATTACCCGCAGTCGACATTCTGGGCGCGCGGCAATGGCTGGCTGACGGCCGTGACCGTGGACCTGCTTGAAATGATGGGGCCGCATCCTGCCCGTGATTTTATTGCGGAAACCGGAATGCGCGCCCTGCGCGAGATGTCAAAGTACCAGGATCGGTCTGGCTTTTTCCGCCACATCCTGGACGGGCCGGGCAGCAAGAAAGAGGCCTCGGCCACCCTGATCTATGCCTACTCTGTGGCCAAGGCCGTGCGGTTGGGCCTGTTGGAAGAAAGCTGGCTGGACAGCGCATGGCGCGCGTTCAACGTCGTTGCCGGATCGGTGAAAGAGAACGGCATGGTGCCGGGTGTCGCCATTCCGCCGGGTGGTCCGGGCGTTCCTTTTGCCTGGTCGCCGTTTGGTCAGGGCTTCTTCATTCTGGCCGCGCATGAACTGCTTGGGCTTGCAGGCGAAAAGGCCGCAAAATGACCGCGAACCGCCCACTTGCAGGGATCCGCGTGATCGACCTGTCGCGACTTGCCCCCGGCCCCTATGCCACGATGTTGCTGGCCGATATGGGCGCCGAGGTCATCACGGTTGGCGCTGGCGGTGACCCGGGCGTCACGCCCGTTGTCGCACGCGGCAAGACGCTGATCCGGCTTGATCTGAAGTCCTCCGAAGGCCGCGAGGCGTTGCACCATCTGGTGCAAAGCGCCGACGTTCTGGTCGAAGGGTTTCGCCCCGGTGTGGCCGCCCGCATTGGCGCCGGATCTGACGAGTTATGTGCCCTGAACCCGAGATTGGTTTACTGCTCGCTCACCGGATACGGACAGGACGGACCGCGTGCTCAAGAAGCGGGCCACGACATTAACTATCTCGCATCAGCGGGGGTGTTGGGGGCTATGGGGCCGCACGATGCGCCGCCCACCGTGCCGCTCAACCTTGTTGCAGATTTCGGGGGTGGCAGCCTGTTCGCGGTGGTCGGCATCCTTGCGGCGCTGACCGAACGCGCCCGCACAGGCAAGGGCAGGGTGATCGACGCCGCCATGGTTGATGGCTGCCTGTCGATGATGGGTATGCATTCCGAAATGTGGGGCACCGATTACATGCCCTCTCGTGGGCGCGGCTTGCTGGATGGCGGCGCGCCCTTTTACCGCTGTTATGAAACCGCAGATGGCGGCTACATGGCCGTAGGCGCGCTTGAGCCAGCGTTTTTCAAGAATTTCTGGACAGGGCTCGGGTTTGACGACCCCATTCCCAACTATATGGACCCTGACCTATGGCCCGCGCTTGAGGCGCGTTTTGCACAGGCATTTGCCAGCCGAAGCCGCGCCGAATGGAATGCGGTGTTCGAGGGGGCCGACGCCTGTGTCAATCCGGTTCTGGCCCCAAGTGAGGTGCGCAATGATGCGCAGATGGCCCACCGCCTGACCGGCGCACCCACCACGGTGCCACTGGCGCCGCGGTTTGACGGCGATGACCATTCCCCGCCCCCAGTCGACATGACCGACCGGACGGAAGCGGTGCTGGCCGCGTCAGGCTTGTCCCCCGACACGGTTGCCGCCGTGCTCAAAACCAACGGCGCGGCCAAGACACGCAGTCTGCAATGGCCCCCACGCAGGCCCAAAAAACCAACCGGGAGCAATGAAAGCAATGAGTGACGGCTGGGATACCTATGAGGCCTTTCGCGACACGGTGCGCCGGATCGCCCGTGACAAGATCGCGCCACTGGCCGTCGATTTGGACAAGACCGGCGGCCCGCCCGAGGCGCAATTCGAAATCTTTCGCGAGAACGGACTGCTCGGCCTCGGCCTGCCCGAAGAATATGGCGGCGGCGGCGGCGATCTGATGGCGCAAGTCATCGCGGTCGAGGAAATGGCGCGGGTCTGTTCGGCCTCGGCGCTGACGATGTCCGCCGCTTGGGGCACGATTGATCCGCTGGTGCGGTTTGGGTCGGCCGAGCTGAAGCAGGCGATCATCCCGCCCGTTGCCGCAGGCGAACTGCGCACGGCATGGTGCATCACCGAGCCGCAAGGCGGCACCGACATGGCCGGCATGACCACGCGCGCCGTCCAAGATGGCGAAGCTTGGGTGATCAACGGCACCAAACGCTTCATCACCAACGGTGGCTGGGCGCATTGGCATCTGGTCGTTGCCCGACTGGACGAGGATTTCGCCATTTTCATGGTCCACGCCGACGACCCCGGCATCAGCTTTGGCCCACCCGAAGACAAGATGGGCCTGCGCGGTTCGCCCACCTGCGACGTGATTTTCGACGATTGCCGCATCCCGCTGGACCGCATCGTCGGAGACCGCAGCGGCGGACTGGTGCGCATGGGCCGCTCGCTGACCCATTCGCGTCCGGTGATCGCGGGGCAGGCGCTTGGCGTTGCACAAGGTGCGCTGGATCAGGCCGCCGCCTACGTCAAAGACCGTAAATCTCAGGGCAAGCCGCTGGCGCGGTACCAACTGATCCAGGAAAAGATCGGTGACATGGCCATCCGGGTCGAAAGCGCGCGTGCGTTGCTTTATCGTGCGGTCGATTTCTCGATGCGCGATCACCCACACGCCCGCAGCCTTGCCTCAATGGCCAAGGCCGCCTGTTCGGATGCCGCGATGTCGGTTGCCGTTGACGCCGTGCAGTTGCACGGCGGCTATGGCTATCTGCGGGGTGTGCCGGTCGAGCGCATGATGCGCGATGCCAAGATCACGCAGATCTATGAGGGCACAAACGAAATCCAACGCTTGATCGTTGCCAAGGCGTTGCTGAGCGATGGAGAACAGTCATGAGCATTCTGAGTGGATACAAGGTTGTTGAACTCACGGAAGTCTTCCAAGGGCCCGTGGCAGGACAGGTGCTGGCTGATTACGGCGCTGAAGTCATCAAGGTGGAAAAGCCGGGGATCGGCGATATTTTCCGGAACACGGATGTTTTCGGGCTGAAGAACAACTGCTTAAGCAGCCATTTTGCGGCTGCTAACCGCAATAAAAAGTCGATCTGTATCGACATCACGACGGACAAGGGCAAAGAGGTGTTGATGGCCCTTGTCAAGGACAGCGATGTCTTGCTGCACAACTACCGCCCCGGTGTGCTGGATCGCTTGGGCTTTGGTTACGAAGCTCTTGCCGAAATAAACCCCAGACTGATTTACGCCGGCGCATCCGGGTATGGGGAAACAGGTCCACTGGCCACATTCGGCGGTCAGGAGATTGTCGTTCAGGCGTTGAGTGGCTACTGCGCAACGAACTCGGGCAAGAAAGCGCCCGTGATCGTCAATACGCCCTCGATCGATTTCGGCTCTGGCATGGTCATGGTCCAGGGCATTCTTCTGGCGCTGATGGAGCGTGAAAAATCAGGCAAAGGTCAGAAAGTCACCACCTCATTGCTGGGAACGGCGGCGGCCATGCAGGGGGTTGAAATCTCCTCCCTGTTGAACTCCGGCATAGCGATCAATTGGTTTGAAATAGGTCTGAACTTTGTCTTCGAGACAACGGACGGTTGGGTGCTTGCCCTGAGCTTTTTCCGGGACAACCCATTGGGTCTTATGTGTAAAGCGCTTGGCGTGGAGGACTTGAGCAAGAAACTGGGCATTGAAAAAGCCAACATTCTTGAGCTTGCCCAGTACAAAAGCACTGTTGAGCCGACCCTCATGGAGGCGTGCAAAAAGTTCAGCACAGAGGAAGCTCTGGCCCGCCTGCGGGAGCAGGATTTGTTGTGCGCGCCGATCCTGAGTGTCGAAGACGCGATGGCGCAGCCGCAAATGAAAGAAATCCATGCAATGGCAGAAGCCAAGGTTACCGGACAACGATCCCTGCGGGTTGTCGATAACCCATTGTCTTTTTCCCGGACACCAAGGCGGGAAACCACGACGGTTGCTTTGCTTGGAGAGCACACGGAAGAAATCTTGGCGCGCCTTGGATTGGACCAGAACTCATGAGCTGCCACCCGTTCACAGATCGGGGTTAACGCGCTCAAAACATGCGAAATCCATGTTTCGCTATCCAAAAAGAGGACAGGAATATGCCGCTCACAGTCGTTGCCAAGGACGAGCTCGTCAATGCAATAGGGACCAAGCTTCCCTCAAGCCCATGGATTGAGCTTTCACAGGAGCGCATCAACACCTTCGCCGACTGCACAGGGGATAACTACTTCATTCATGTTGACGAGGAAAAAGCGAAGCAAACCCCGTTGGGTGGAACCATTGCGCACGGCTTGTTGACGCTGTCGTTGCTGCCTGCGCTGATGGAAAACTTTGTCGTACCCGAGAATATGGTTCATGGTCTGAACTATGGGTTCGACAAGGTTCGGTTTCTGGCTCCGGTCCGTTCGGGTAAACGCGTGCGCCTTCACAGCGAAGTTCTGAATATCGAACGCAAGGACGAGAACCGCTTTGTGTTCAAGATCGCTGTAACCGTTGAAATTGAAGGCGAGGAAACCCCGGCACTGATCGCCGAATGGATGAACCTGTTTATCACGAACTGAGCTCGTTTGCTTGATCAATACGTGGCTGCAGGCCGATAGGGAAGAAACTCAAATGAATACCAGCTATGAAACAATCAATGCGTTTGAAAAAGACGATATATTCTATTTGGAAGTAAACAGGCCCGACAAGCTCAATCCATTGAATGAAACGGTTTTGCGGGAATTGCTGCACGCCACAAACAATATCGATGTCTCAAAATATCGAGGCGTCATTCTGACGGGTGCCGGAGATCAGTCGTTTATCGCAGGTGCCGATATCGAGGCAATGTCTGATATGACGGCGCAGGAATCGACAGCCTTTGCAGAGCTCGGACACTCCGTCACCCTGGCCTTGGAAGAGTTGCCCCTGCCAACGATTGCCTGCGTTCATGGCTTTGCACTTGGCGGTGGATGTGAAATGGCAATGTCGTGCGATTTCATTTTTGCGTCGAAGCAAGCAATTTTTGGACAGCCTGAGGTGAGGGTAGGTGTGATACCTGCTTTTGGTGGAACCCAAAGACTTTCAAAGTACATCGGCCTAAACCGCGCAAAAGAACTTATCTACTCGGGCAATCACATCGATGTCGACACGGCCTATCAGTGGGGATTGGTGAATAGAATATTGAACGACAAGGCAAGCTGCTTGCAGGCAGCGGTTGACTATCTGCATGCGCTGAAAAAATGTGGCCCGCTTGCTATTGCGCGTTGCAAAGAAGTTATGAACGCTGGATATCATCTGTCAAACAGAGATGGTCTTAGAATTGAGGCAACCATATTTGGAGATATTTCTGCCTCAAATGATAGACGGGAAGGGACCAGAGCATTTGTAGAGAAGAGAAAGCCCGAGTTTAAGGGAAACTAACCCGCTTATGAAGGGTTTCCAAGCTTTGTCGCACAAGACCCTATCGCCCCCGTGACCCCCTCGTGGTCATGGGGCCTTCCGTACTAAATTCAGGTCAACCGCATCGCAACGGACCCGATCCCATCAAAATGGGCAGAAAACCTGTCTCCTGATTGTCCGATCAGCATGTCACAGACGAGGCCCGTCGCAACGAAATCCCCTTTCTTGAGACTGATGTTCCTTGATTTCAGATGATCCGCCAGCCACACCAAGACGGAAATCGGACTGCCCATGGCGTTCGATCCGATGCCTTCGGAAACTGGTGTCCCGTTTAAGTCCACCTTCACCTTCAGCATGGCCACATCAATCTCTGGCGAAAATGCCGTTCCTTCACCAACCACAATAGCTTGGTTAATTCCGCCATCCGCAATGATCCATGGCGCGGTTTCACGCATGCCCCCTGGCAACCGTTTCGTGGCAAGCTCAAACATCGGATGAATTGACGCGATGGCAGACAAGATGTCTGATTGCGTAAACTCTGCTGCGCTTGTGTCCAAATCGGCGCCAAGTCTGAAACAAATTTCGGCCTCGACAATCCGCAGGTCACTTTCAGAAACCTTCAATTCCGCATTGTCGTTGAACACGGAACCTTCAAAAAGTGGCCCTGACATCGGTTCTGCGACACCCATCATGTCCTGAGATGCACGTGATGTAAGGCCGACTTTCCAACCAACCACGGGTGCTGACATCGAACGCGTCATCGCGTCCTGGATCTGATAGGCCTCATCCAGGCCAAAAGGCGCATCCGTGGGATATTCATCCAGTTTAACGGATCTTTGTCGTGCATCAGCCAGTTGCGCACCAATTTTGTCAAAATCCATTTTGTTCGCTCTCACTTGTGTTTGGCCAGCACATGTTTTTTTCGATTGGATCACCGGGTGCGTGATGTGCGATGTCAGCGCCCCGGTTGTACGCAAAGCGTCACCAAATCCATGGGCAGATTGCTGCGCCGCCCACCATTCTATGCCCAGCTGAGGATGCGTTCTGACTCGATCTTGCTTTCGTCCAGATCAAGGCCAACACCCGGCGTTGTCGGGGGCGTGAAGAACCCATCGACAGGGGCCAGTGGAGCAGCCAGGAAGTGCTGTGTCATGAGGCGGAAGGGGATCAGGTCTTCCATCATCGGCACGACTGCTGCGTTTTGGGCGAAAGACACATGGGCATTGACGTGCTGTGACGTTCCATGCGGGATGACAGGGACGTCATAGACCGACCCAAGGGTGCATATCTTGACCATCTCGCTGAGGCCGCCGGTCCACAGGGGATCCATCTGGTAGATGTCACAGGCTTCCATATCCATCATCTGTTTGGTGCCCCAGCGGGTGAACTCGTGCTCGCCTCCGGCGATGTTCACAGGGCAGTCGCGACGCAGCCGGGCATAGCTTTGCGGCAAATCCGTTCGAACGGGTTCCTCAAACCAATAGGGATCGTACTCCTCCATCAGGCGCGCCATTCGCAACGTGTAAGGCACGTCCCAGCCGCTCCAGGAATCCAGCATGATTTTCATGTCCGGCCCGCCTGCCTCACGGATCGTTTTGATCAGTTCCACGTTCTTGCGCTCGCCCTCTGGTCCATCGGTGGGGCCTTCGCGGACAAACCACTTGGTGGCGGTATATCCTTGCGCGCGCAATTGCGTGACTTTTTCAAAGACCTTTTCAGGCTCAAGCGAGAAGCCGACCGTGCTGGCATAGGCCGGGATTTTCTGCTGCACCGGACCGCCCAACAGGTGCGAGACCGGCAGGCCCAAGGCCTTGCCCTTGATGTCCCACAACGCCACATCGACGTAAGAGATGGCGTGCATGTGAAACCCTTTGCGCCCATGCGGCGCCGAGCGATACATCTGGTCCCACAAAAGCTCGGTCGCGAAGGGGTCGCGGCCCATCAGCAGCGGTTTCAGCTGCGCCTCGATATAAACGCAAGGAATGGTCCAGTTGATCGGACCCGCGATGCCGGTGATGCCCGCATCGGTGTGGATTTCGACAAAGACGCTTTTGACCAACGAGCTGTCACCCTCGCTGATGAAGTTCCACGCTTTGTAAAGCTCCCGCCCGCCGCGCGCCTTGGCCTCGGGGTAGATATCCATCGGACTGCGCTGTCGTTCCTGGAAATGATCGTCTGGGTAATGGATGCTTCCGGTCAGCTCCCGGATTCGAACATCGGTAATTTTCATCGCCTTAGCCCTCTTTGTTATCCCAAGATTACAAAAGAGCTTTCATTCGGTCCAATTTGAAAAACTGTTCGTCGGACATAAACTTGCGAATGATATGGCGGCTGCGCTTGCTTGACCGATGGCGTCACATCTTGGCGGACGCCTCCACGATTGTCTTTTTCAGGCTGGGGATTGCGGGATGAAGCACCGCGTTCTTGAGGGTCACCGCGTACCAATTGCCCGAGGTTTTCAGTTCTACCGGCAGCTCTACAAGAAGGTTGGCATTCAAGGCGTTGCGCACGCAGCCACGCGTTGTCAGCAATATCAGGTCGCTGTTCATTGTGGCATCGCGCATGAGCGAGATGTTGTCGCTTTCGATGGCAAGTTCGATGAGCGTGTGGGACTCCAGATTGTGGAGCTGCGCAAGATGTTCGAGCAGCGCCTTGGGAAAATGCGATCCGGCAAAACGGTAGGGCAACAGATCGCGAAACGACATCTGCGGAAGGTCGAGAACAGGGTGCCCGGTGCGGCAATAGGCATGACCGTCCTCGGAGGTGATGGGAACCAAGTCAAACTCGGATAAATCCTTGGGCAGGTCGCGGCTGTCTACGATGATCAGGTCCATCTTCTCGGTCTGCAAAATGCCCAAGAGAACCAGAGTGTCTGCAACGGTGACATCCACACGCATTTTGTCATTCTCGGCCAGCCACTTGCCGAGGATGACCCCACCGAAGCTTGCGGAACTGACCGAGGTCATCCCGATCTTGAGCTCGCCCGCCAGACCCTGGGCCAAGAAGCTGACTTCTTTTTCCACGTCCCGCGCAGCCTTCAAAAGCTGATCAATTCTACTCAGAATGTTATGCCCTGCGGGTGTGAGTCGGATCGGACGTTCGCTTCTGTCGAAAAGCTGCACCTCCATGCGCTCTTCGAGAATGCGGATCGAGTTGCTGAGCGCAGGTTGCGTGATATGTGCCTTGCGCGCGGCTGCCGCGAAATTTCCAGTTTCCGCAACGAACCTAAAGTGCTGCAACTGGTTGAGATTAAGCATCAAACCCTCCTGTTTCGTGGCGCGCACGAGCTGTCCCAGGTGGGTCCTGCGCTGCTGAAGCAGTATTCGTTAAATCTTCTCTAATGCAAGAAAAACCAAATTGGACCAAATTTCGAGTGCCATCTACACTTTGCCCCATGCGTCAAAACGTCTTGGGAGGATGGACAATGAACGTACTCAAAACTGCAGCAACAGCGGTGGCTTTCGCGGCCACTTTGTCGTCGGGCGCGGCCGCAACCGAGCTCTGGAAGGTGCCGATCTCGTATCCGTCTGGCCTGCCGGGCATTGGCGAGCCCTTGAAGGATTTTGCAGCGACGATCAATGCGGCTGATGCCGACATTCAGATCAAACTGTTCGAACCGGGTGAGATTGTCCCGGCATATTCCGTGCTTGATGCGGTTCGTGACAGCAAAGTGCCCGCGGGCATGGTGGTCATGGGATACTATGGCGGCACCATTCCTGCAGGCAACTTGCTGTTCGGTGTCCCTTTCGGGCTTGGTCCGCGTGAATATGCGGGATGGTACTATCAGGGTGAAGGCAAAGAACTGACGCAAGCGCTCATGAGCAAGAGCGGTGTGCACGGTATGCTGTGCGGGATGATCGGCGCAGAAATGGGGGGCTGGTTCCGCGAGCCGGTCAATTCCCTTGAGGATCTCAAAGGGCTGCGCTTCCGCATCACTGGTCTTGGTGGCGAGGTGCTTGCCCGGCTTGGCGTCTCTGTGACAAACATTCCGATCGGCGAGTCGTTCCCGGCGCTTGAGCGCGGCGCAATCGATGCGGCGGAAGGATCGCTTCCTTCTGTGGACGTGGCGCTTGGCTTCAACAAGGTTGCCCCGCACGGATATTTCCCCGGCTGGCATCAGCCTACCGCGACCGGCCACCTGGCTGTCAATCAGAGCGTATGGGACGGCCTTTCGGATGTGCAGAAAGAAGCACTCGAGACGGCTTGTGAAGCCATTACGATGAAGAACCTGACGATCAGCGATGCGATCCAGGCCGCTGCGATGGCCAAGGCCAAGGACGGTGGTGCCGAATTCCACGTCTTCTCGGACGAGATGATGGCAGCGTTCCGCGCGGCGAACGACGAAGTCATGGCTGAACAATCTGCAAAAGACGCGGATTTCAAGCAGATCTACGAGTCGCTGCAAGCACACAAGGCGCTGGTGTCCGAGTACATCAATTTGACGAGCGCCGACTGACACGACCATCGTCTAGTCGCAAAGAGGGGCCGCCGGAGCGGCGGCCCCTTCGTCCTTTGACGCAGAGTGAATGAGATGTCAGAACAGCAAACCCTCGACGCCGAATCCGGTCCTTTGCCGCACACGGCGTTTTCACGCACGGCAGACGCAATCATCTTTCGACTTGGTGTGATCTTTTCCGCAGTCTGGTTCTTGCTGGTTCTGGTCATCATTCTGAACGTCGTGTTGCGGTTCGGGTTCAGCGCCACCAAGATCTATATCGAAGAGCTGCAGTGGCACATCTATGCCGTTGGGATCGCCTTTGCGATGTCCTTCGCTTTGGTCGTAGACGCGCATATCCGGATTGATTTGCTGAGCTCCCGCTTCAGAAAACGCACGACAAGCTGGATCGAGGTGATCGGAACGCTGGTTTTCCTGCTGCCTTACTGCGTCTTTGTTCTGATCTATTGCGTCCAGTTCGTGTCGCATAGCTTTGCCAGCGGAGAGGTATCAATTTCTCCCGGTGGCTTGCCCTATCGCTGGATCATCAAATCCATGCTGCCCTTGGCATTCCTGCTTGTGGCCATCGCCGCGATTTCCCGATTAACCCGATGCATCGCGTATCTGCGCGACGCACGTCGCTGAGCGCAGAGAGTTTACCGATGGATCTCGTCATTACTGACTACATGGCCATTTCAATGTTTGTGGCCTTTATCGCTCTCATCTTCACGGGCTACCCTGTCGCATGGACCTTGGCAGGTCTGGCGATCGTCTTCTCCGCGATCTCGGTTGTATTGGGCGCCTATACCGACCTGCTGGACAACACGTTCTACGCAATCGATTGGGGCTATACCTCGTCCATTGTCGATCGCAACTGGGCGGTCATGGAAAACTGGGTCTTGGTTGCCCTGCCCATGTTCATCTTCATGGGCCTTTTTCTCGACAAATCCGGGATCGCACGTGAGTTGATGGAAAACTTCGCGCGTCTCCTGGGGCGGATCCGGGGCGGTCTTGCAGTCTCGGTGGCCATCATCGGCATCCTGTTGGCTGCCTCAACGGGCATCATTGGCGCCTCGGTCGTGCTGCTGACGCTTCTGGGTGTTCCGGTGATGTTGAGCGCCGGCTATGACAAGTCCTTTGCAGTTGGCACGGTCTGCGCGGTCGGCACCTTGGGCATCCTTATCCCGCCCTCGATCATGCTGGTGCTTATGGCGGACCGGCTGGCAATCTCCGTGGGCGATCTGTTCATGGGGGCGATGATCCCCGGGCTGATGCTGGGACTTATCTACATCGTGTTCATTCTGATTTGGGCGCGCCTGCGTCCGGGCGCGGCCCCGTCGATGCAGAATGTGGAGCCCATGCACCTGCGCGATGTCGTTATGGTGGTGTCCGCCATGTTCCCACCGGTTCTGTTGATATTGGCAGTGCTGGGAAGCATCTTTTTCGGCATCGCCACTCCGACAGAAGCCTCCGGGGTAGGGGCCCTGGCAACCGTTCTCCTTGCCGCAGCGAAGCGGCGTCTGACATTCGATGTGCTGAAAGAAGTCTCGATCGAGACGATGAAAACCACCGGTTTCATTTTCGCCGTCGTATTCGGCGCTACGGCCTTTTCACTCGTCTTCCGGGGACTTGGCGGAGACGAGTTGATCGCGGGCATTCTGCATGCAGCACCCATTTCGCCCAATGGCGTGGTTATTTCGGTGCTGCTTTTGACCTTCGTGCTGGGCTTTTTCCTCGATTGGCTGGAAATCACGCTCATCATCTTGCCGCTTGTCGGGCCTGCCATCGCCGGGCTTGGGATTGATCTGGTCTGGTTCGCCATCCTGTTCGCGATTTGTCTGCAGACTTCCTTCATCACACCGCCGGTTGGCCCGGCATTGTTCTATGCGCAAGGCGTTGTGCCAAAGGGTATCACCTTGCCAGATATCTATCGGGGCATCGTTCCGTTCGTTATCCTGCAGCTGATCGCCCTGGTACTGGTCTTCGAGTTTCCAAGCCTTGCCCTATGGCTGCCCTCCATTGCTTACTAAGAAAACCCGATAAACGAGTGGGAAAATACCAATGACTGAACATCTGCGCACCTCTCGCTTGGAAATGACACTTGAAGACCGTCTTCATCAGGAAGAGGGCTGGGTTTACATGACCGGCATGCAGGCGCTGGTGCGACTGCCGATCCAGCAGCGCAAGCGGGACATTGCGGCGGGGTTGAACACCGGGGGATACATCTCCGGCTATCGCGGATCTCCCGTGGGGACCTACGATATGAACCTCATGCAGGCCGAGAAGGAACTCAAGGCGCACAACATCTATTTCCAGCCTGGTTTGAATGAAGATCTGGCCGCCACGGCGAGCTGGGGCGCGCAGATGGTCGGACTGTTCCCCGGGGCACGCGTAGATGGCGTGTTTTCGATCTGGTACGGCAAGGCACCGGGCATGGACCGCTCGATGGACCCGCTGCGCCACGCCAATCTTGCAGGCACCAACCCCTTGGGGGGCACGCTTGTCTTGGTGGGCGATGATCACGGGGCCAAATCCTCAACCGTGGCCTGTTACTCGGACATGAACTTTGCCTCGCTTGGCATGCCGCTGCTCGCGCCTGCCAATGCGCAGGATGTGCTGGATTTCGGCCTGCACGGTATCGCCATGAGCCGCTATTCGGGCACTCTGACCGGTATCAAGCTTGTGACCGATGTGGTCGAGGGCGGCGGCTCGGTGCTGGTATCGCCCGATAGCCCACGCATTGCCCTGCCAGAGCAGGACGGGCCGCATCCGAGCATCAAGCCCTTCGTGCCATTCATGGAGCAGGAGCGCATTCTCTATGATGTGCGCCTGAAACGGGTGCTGGCGTATGCGCGCGCCAATGGCATCAACCGGATCGAAGGGGACAAGGCCGCGCGGATCGGCATCATCGCCGCGGGCAAAGCCTGGCAGGATCTTAGCCAGGCGCTGGCGGGGATGAACTATGCTGATGGCAAGCTGGGCAACATGCCCACGCGCCTTTTGAAGGTCGGCATGGTCTGGCCTCTGGATGAACAGATCATCCGCGAGTTCGCCGAAGGGCTTGAGACCATTATCGTGGTCGAGGAAAAGCGCCCGCTGCTGGAAGACCAGATCAAATCCTATCTCTATGGCACCGGGTTGAACCCGCGCCTGATCGGCAAGACTTTCGGCAACCATGTCTATTCGGCGCAGGCCGGGGACTGTGCCTTTCCCAATATCGGCGAAATCGACCCGAACATGATTGCGCGCGTTGTCGCGCGCGCGGCCAATGAAATGGACGCGGACTGTGGCCTTGCGATTTCAAACCAGCCTGATCAGCCACCGGTTCTGATCGCCGGAGGCGCGCAACGCCCGCCGTCGTTCTGTGCCGGATGCCCGCATGGGCGTTCGACCAAGGTGGTAGAGGGCAGTCGCGCATTGGCTGGAATCGGGTGCCATGGCATGGCCATGCTCACCGACATCACCAAGACGAATTCCATGAGCCATATGGGCGGGGAAGGGGTGATGTGGCTGGGTCAATTCCCGTTCACAGACGAAAAGCACGTGTTTACCAACATGGGCGATGGCACCTATTTCCATTCGGGCCTGTTGGCCATCCGGGCCGCAATCGCCGCCAAGGCGACGATCACCTACAAGCTCTTGCACAACGGTTTTGTGTCCATGACCGGCGGTCAGGCCCATGATGGCGAGGTCAACCCCGAGCAGATGCTGCGCCAGGTGCGCGCCGAGGGGGTCGAGCGTATCGCGCTGGTGTCGGACGAGCCTGAAAAATACGACGGCAAGAACCTGGGCACGGGCGTCACGGTGCACCCGCGCACCGAGATGGAGCTTGTCCAGAAAGAACTGCGCGAATTGTCCGGGGTGACGGTCATCATCTATGACCAGCCCTGCGCAACCGAGCGCCGCCGCCTGCGCAAGCGCGGAAAATGGGTGGATCCCGACAAACGGGCCTATATCAACCCCGAGGTCTGCGAGGGCTGTGGCGATTGCTCTACTGTCTCGGGCTGCATGGCGATTGAACCGCTTGAAACGGATCTGGGGCGCAAGCGGCAGATCAACCAGTCTTCCTGCAACAAGGATTTCAGCTGCGTCGAGGGCTTTTGCCCGTCATTCGTGACCATCAGCGGTGCCACCCCGCACAAGGCCAAGACGGGTGATGTGACCATTGATGTCAGCCACCTGCCCATGCCCACCCCGCGCCCGATAGACGGGTCATGGTCGATCCTTGTCTCGGGCATCGGCGGCGCCGGTGTGGTGACCGTGGGTCAAACGCTGGCTGTGGCTGCGCATGCAGACGGGTATTTTGCCTCCAACCTCGACATCACCGGCCTGGCGCAGAAATACGGCGCCGTGCACAGCCACATCAAGCTGGCAGTCAGCCCCGACCAGATGCGCGCAACCCGGATTGCCACGGGCGAGGCCGATGCGCTGATCGGTTGCGATCTGGTTGTTGCGGTCGGCGACGAGGCCATGTCCAAACTGACACCCGGCAAATCGGTTGCAGTGACAGATATGACCGTGGTGCCGACATCGGAGTTTTCCAGAAACCCCGACTGGCAACTGCGCGGCGACGAACAGCTTGCACGCCTCACCCGGACGTTGGGCGAGGCGGGGCGCGGCATGGATGCGCAGGGTTTGGCGGAGAAGGTCATGGGCGACCGTGTCTTTGCCAATATGCTGCTCATGGGCGCGTCCTGGCAGCAGGGGGGTATCCCGCTGTCGCTTGAGGCAATCCACCGCGCGATCGAATTGAACGGCGTCGCCGTCGCCAAGAACAAGCAGGCCTTCGATCTGGGCCGTCTGGCTTACGCCGATGCACCGGCCGCGCTCAAGCTGGCGCGGGGGAACGCGCCTGTGTTGCTGGATGCGCGTCGTGAAAAGACGCTGGAGGAGATCCTTGCGCTGCGCACCGCCAATCTGACCGACTACAAGGACGCCGCCTTTGCCAAGAGCTACAGGGATACTGTTGCGCGGGTGCAGAATGCAGGTCTCGGCGAGGCGGCCACCAAAGCCGTGGCGCGCGGGCTCTACAAGCTGCTGGCGGTCAAGGACGAATGGGAGGTGGCCCGGCTCTATTCCAAGCCGTCGTTCCGCGAGGGTCTGAAAGAGACCTTTGACGGCGATATGGAGCTGACATTCTACTTCGGGGCTTGGCCATTCGGGGGGCGCGACGCCAAGACCGGCAAGATGGTCAAGGGGGCCGTCTCGGGTCGCAAAGCCATGCGGTTCTTTGGCCTGATGAACAAGGCCCGCTTCCTGCGGGGCACGGTTCTGGACCCCTTCCGCAACACGGATGAGGCAAAGCTGGCGCGCAAATTGTTGGCTGACTATCACGCCGACATCGACTTTGCGCTGGCCAACTGGTCCGACGCGAAGGCCACGGAAATTACCCAGCTTCTGGACCTGCCCGAACATATTCGCGGGTATGGCCACGTCCGCGAAAGACATGCGGCGGAGGTCGCCAAGAAACGCCAGACCCTGCGCGGGGAAATCCTGGGCAAATTGGAAGCGGCTGCATGAAGCTCAGATCGGATAAAGTCACCGTAGGTGCCATGAACACAGCCGCGCGCGCATTGTGGCGCGCGACGGGAACCACCTCGGAAGAATTCGGTCGCCCGATCATCGGCATCGCCAATTCCTTCACCGAGATGGTTCCGGGGCATGTTCACCTGCAGGCGCTGGGGCGGCTGGTCGCCCGCGAGATTCGCGCGGCGGGCGGTGTACCGAAAGAGTTCAACACCATCGCGGTGGATGACGGCATCGCCATGGGCCACGAGGGGATGATGTATTCGCTGCCCTCGCGCGAGCTGATTGCGGACGCCTGCGAATACATGGCCAATGCCCATGCCATTGACGCGATGATCTGCCTGAGCAATTGCGACAAGATCACGCCCGCCATGCTGATGGCGGCGAACCGGCTGAACATTCCGACGATCTTTGTCTCGGGCGGGCCGATGGAGAGTGGCAAGTTCGACTTCAGAGGCGAGACGAAGCGTGTTGACGCCATCGACACGATCTATGTGGCAGGCGACCCGACAGCCACGCAAGACGAGATCGACGCCGTCGAAGAGGCTGCCTGCCCGACCTGCGGGTCCTGCGCGCTGATGGGCACCGCCAATTCGATGAATTGTCTGACCGAGGCGCTTGGCATGGCGCTGCCCGGCAACGGCACCATCGTCGCCACCCATACCGACCGGGAAGAGCTGTTCAAGAACGCAGCGCATCGGATCGTCGCAATGGCGCAAGCCTACTATCGTGACGGGGACGACAGCGTTCTGCCGCGATCCATTTGCACGCGCGAGGGGCTGGAGAACGCCGTGCGCATGACGATGGCCATTGGCGGATCGACCAATACCATCCTGCACCTGCTGGCGGTGGCGCAGGAATCCGGCGTCGATTTGTCGATCGACGATTTTGACCGCATCAGCCGTGACACCCCGTGTCTGTGCAAGGTGTCGCCGTCGGCGCATGAGATCTTTATAGAAGACATGCATCGTGCGGGCGGCGTGATGTCCGTGGCGCACGAATTGCTGAAAGCGGGAAAATACCACGGCAGTGTGCCCACGGTGCTGGGCAAGCCGGTGGCAGAATATCTGGCTGACTGGGATATCACCAATCCTGACAACACCGAAGCGCGCAAGATGTTTTCGGCGGGGCCGGGGGGTATACGGTCGATCCGCGCCTTTTCGCAATCCAACCGTTTCAAGGAGCTGGATACAGATCGCGAAACGGGCGTGATCCGCAGCGCTGAACACGCGTTTTCACACGATGGTGGCCTCGCGGTGCTGCGTGGGAACCTGGCACCCGACAGCTGTGTGGTGAAATCCGCCGGTGTGCCGGAAAACCTCTGGCAGTTCCGCGGAACCGCGATTGTCTGTGAGAGCATGGAAGAGGCGCTTGAGAAGATCCAGAACGGCACTGTGAAGGCCGGTCATGTGGTGGTGATCCGCTATGAAGGGCCGCGTGGCGGACCGGGCATGCGCGAGATGCTGACACCGACTGGCCTGATGAAAGCGATGGGGCTGGGCGACAAGGCGGGCCTGATCACCGATGGGCGCTTTTCGGGGGCGACGTCGGGCCTTTCTGTCGGTCATGTCTCGCCCGAGGCGGCCTCGGGCGGGACCATCGCGCTGGTGCAGGATGGCGACGCGATCGAATTCGACATCCCCAACCGCCGTGTGCATCTGGACGTCGGCGACGCAGAGCTTGCCGCCCGCCGGGCAGCGATGCTGGCCCAAGGCGACAAGGCATGGCGTCCTGCCACCCGGCAGCGAGAGGTCTCGGTTGCGTTGAGGGCCTATGGCCTGCTGGCGGCATCAGCCGACAAGGGGGGTGCGCGCGACCTTGACCGTCTGGCCGCGCTCGAGCGGCTCTCTGCAACATTTTAGAAGTTGGAAGGGGGCTCAATGACATATGCCGTTTCGCTTTCTTGCCCGCTAGTCCCTCGCAAGGTCACCCGATTTAACGTCATTGCAAATTTCGTTCTTGAGGAAAGACCATGAAAATCACAGACGTCACAACATGGACCGTTGGAAACTCCGACTTCTATCTGGGCGGCACCTATTGGATTTTTGTGAAACTGACGACTGACAACGGAATTTCGGGCTATGGCGAGGTTTGCGGCGTGCCGTTTGCGCCTGGTTTGGACTGCCAGATGGTCGAAGACGTGGTTGCCCGCCATGTGGTCGGGCGCAGTCCTTTCGACATAGAGAACATCTGGCGCATCCTGTATTCTTCCGGCTTCAATCAACGCCCCGATGTCAATATGGGCGGCGCCGCGAAACTGACAGCCGCCCTGCGCGAGGTGGCGGGCAGCAAGGGCGACCTGATGATCAAGACGCATGGTCAGATGACCACCTCCAGTGCGATCCGGCTGGCGAAACGGATGGAAAAATTCGACTCGCTTTGGTTCGAAGAACCGGTTCCGCCCAGCAACCCCAAGGAAATGGCGCGCGTTGCGGCCTCTACCTCGATCCCGATCTCGGGGTTGAACGCCTCGTCAGCCGCTATGAGATTTCGCAGATGCTCGAAGCTCAGGCAATCCAGATCCTGCAGCCTGCCCTTGGCCGCATCGGCGGGAACATGGAAGGCAAGAAGATCGTCGCCATGGCAGAGGTGCATTGCGCGCAATTCGCGCCGGATTTGTTTGCCGGCCCCATCGAGGCGATCGCCAACATCCAGTTGTCCGCCTCGCTGCCGAGCTTCCTGATCCTCGAGAGCATAGAAACCTTTCGCGGCCTCTATGCCTCGCTGCTGAACAAGTCGATAGAGTGGGAAGATGTATATGTGAGCGTGACCAACGAACCGGGCCTGGGCTTTGAGTTGAACGAAGAGGTGGCCGATGCAAACCCCTACACCTCGGACGCCATCTTTCCGCCGTTGGCCCAAGTGCCGCTTTGGGCCGTCAGTCTTGCAGATAACCCAAACAACGCAAATGAATTTGGAGAATGGACATGAAAATCACCGATGTAACGGTTACGCTGTTCAAGTGGGAAAACATTCCGACCAAAAGCTATGACCACGAGGTCAAGATCGTCGGTACCAATAGCGATCTGGGGTTGGTGCGCATCACCACGGATGAAGGCATCGAAGGCCATGCCCTGCTGGGTTTGTGCGTACACCCGGCCAGCCTGGAAGCCCCCTATATCATCCGCTTTCTGAAGCCGATCCTCATGGGGCAGAACCCCCTTGATCGGGAGCGACTGTTCCAACGGATGCAGAAAATGCGCGCGCAGGTGAGCACGCAGGTAGTCTGTGCGCTCGACATCGCCTTGTGGGATCTGGCGGGCAAGATCAGCGGATTGCCGATCCATGCACTGATGGGAACCTTCCGCGACAAGATCCCGGTCTATGCCAGCTCTGAGATACACGACACGATTGACGGCTATGTGCAGCAGGCGTTGGCCGTCAAGGAGGCCGGTTTGCACGGCTATAAGCTGCATCCCAAGCAGAATTGGCGTGACGATATTGCCGCCTGTCAGGCGGTGCGGGCAGCGGTGGGCGATGATTTCAACCTGATGCTGGATTCGCGTTTTGCCTATGACCTTGGCGAGGCGGTCAAGGTCGGTCGGGCGATCGAAGAACTCGGGTTCCTGTGGTATGAGGATCCTTTGCCCATGACCGATATCTACAACACCGCCAAGCTGCGCGAAAAGCTGGACATCCCGGTGATGGCCACCGAATTTCCCACCGGATGGCTGGATGACTATGCGCCATGGATCATGAACAAGGCGACCGACATGTTGCGCGGTGATGTGCTGCTCAAGGGAGGCATTACATCACTTCTCAAGATTGCGCATCTCGCCGAAGCCTTTGCAATGAAGCTCGAAATTCACCATGGCGGCAATGCGTTGAACGATGTGGCCAACCTCCACATCCAGATGGCCATTCCGAACACAACCTTTATGGAAGTGCTTTTGCCTCATGAGGCGTGGTGGCATGGGCTGGTCGAAGACATCGAGATCGACAAGCAAGGCTATGCGCACGCGCCCACCAAGCCGGGGCTTGGGTATGACATTGATCTCGAACTTGTCGAACGAGAGAAAATTACAGTGTTGAGTTGAGACCTTGAGCCCTCTCAGGCCTTGGTAGACCCTACTGCAGGGCCGCGTCCAAAACAGCGCGCGCGGCCTCAGGGTCAAACTGGTCTTTCTCGCCGATAAAGACCAGCGCGCAGCCTGCGCCGACCTCCTTGCGGGGGGCCAGGGTTGCGCGTTGGCCTGCAAGCTGGAACACAAGCTGCCCCTCCGGTTTTTCGACCAAGGAAACAAATCCTTTGGCCCGCAACACCTTGGGAGAAATTGATGCTATTGCACCTTGAAAGGCCTGCATTGGGATAGCCCCCTCACAGCGCCATTCCAGCGTGGCGAACCGCTCTGCGGTCTGGACCGCTTCGCGGCCTGCGGCGCGCGGCGCATCGCGGCTGAACTCCAGCAGGGCGTTTAGGGGCTCTTTGTCGGCATCCAGGCCGAAGATCGCATTTTTTCCCATGGCGTGTAACTGCATGGTCACGTTGGAAAGGTCTTCGGCCACCATGCCGTCAACCTTGCTCAATTGAACGATATCCGCCGCCTTTACCTGTGCAAGCCAGAGAGGGTCGGCAACGCGCTTGGCATTCAGGGTGATGTCGGGTGCATCGACAACGCAGACGACGCTTGCCAGCAACACGGCCGGCCACAAGATCGGGTCCATCAGCCCGTCAATGATGCCCTGCGGGTCCGCGACGCCGCTGGCTTCGATCACGATCAAATCCGGGGCAGCACCGGCAAGAACCTGTTTCAACGTGCGCAGCAGATCGCCCTGAAGCGAACAGCAGATACAGCCGTTCTTCAGCCCGATCACCTTGTCGGTCGCGCTCTGAAGCAGTGCTTCATCTATGTTGATCGCGCCGAAATCATTGACGATCGCCGCGATGCGTTTGCCGTGTTCGCCGATGAGCAGATCATTGATGAAGGTCGTCTTGCCGCTGCCCAGAAAACCTGTAACCAGCAGGATGGGAACACTCATTCAGATGCCCGCCGGATGGGCCGTCCGGGGCTGGCGGTGGTGTCGAGCACGCCGTCGGATATCACCGCCTGACCGGCGATCAACAGGTGAACGACCCCTTCTGACGGCAAGTTCATCGTCTGGAATGTTGCGCGGTCCGTCAGACGGTTCAAATCAAACACGACGATGTCCGCATCAAACCCGGCCCTGAGCCGGGCCTTTCGTGCAATCTGGGGTGCGCAACCCTCGATGACCCGCGCAGGGTAAAGCGTGCATTTCGCCAGCGCCTCGATCAGCGGCATCGTCTCGCGTTCGCGCACATATTCTCGCAAGAAGCGGGTGAAAGTGCCCGCGGAACGTGGATGCGAGAGCGCCTGATCGGGCAGGGGCCATTCCATGCCATCATAGATACTGCCATCCGGCTCAATCCATGGCATTGCGTCAGATGCGATGGATCCACCGGGATAGGTCACCGAAGCATCCAGCAGCCTGCGATGGTGATCGTTTGCCTCAACATCCAGAAAGTGCCAGACGACAAGGTCGGATGGGTTTTCATCACTTGCTTTCAGCAGGTCGTCGCGTCCCGAAAAGCGGTGGTGGTTCTTTACCAGTTCGATCGTGGAATAATCGGTGCCGGACTTTTTGGTGAACTCCGGATCAGCAAAGAAACCCGCCCCCACAACGGTGGACCCCGCGCCATAGGGATAGGCTTCGGTGGTCACGGGCAGGCCCATCTGTTGGGCTTTCGCGATCAGTTCGACCACCCGTTCAATGTCCAGAAGACTGGTCGAATTCATGTGGCAGATGTGCATATGCGCGCCGGTCGCACCGGCAAGGCCGATGAGCTTGACATAGCTTTCAATCGAACTTTGGGGGTCGATGTTGCTGGCATAGGCGATATGGGTGAAGGTCGGACAGTCAAACGCGGCGGCCAGATCGCAGATGCGGGTCAGCTCTTTCACACCCGCACCAGGGGCATAGCCGTTGGGAATGCCGATGCCGATGGCACCTTCCTCCAGACCCTGTCGGGTCAGCGCAACCAGGGCTTTGGTCTGCGCGTCACCTGCCGCCGCGACGGACCAGCTGTTGTCGTTCGATGCCTTGCCCAACTGTTCAATCGGATGGGCCGCTCCGTCCAGTTGAAACCCCTCAAAGGCCGCGCGGCGGGCAAAGATCCACGCCGCGGAAGTCCCGTAGTTGAGCACGCGCGGACGTTTTTCCTGCGCATCATACCATGCAGACACGGGCAGTGCGCCAACTTCCAGTTCCAGCGCGGTTGTGACCCCGTCAAAGGCCTGCATCCGGTCTGCCGCAACCGATTGGCCGTGGGCATGGATGTCGATGAAACCGGGGGCGACGATCAGGCCCGTGGCGTCGATTTCCCGCACAGCTTCGCCGAGATCAACCCCGACAGCGACGATCGTATCGCCGCTGATCGCCACATCGCAGACCGCGTCAAACCCGGACTCGGGGTCAATCACGCGGCCATTGCGAATGAGAAGGTCATGCGGCATCGCTGGTCCTTACCCGGCTATCTTGCAGAGGCGATCGCCTCGATCTCGACCAATGCGCCGGGAATCGCGAGCGCAGACGTCACGGTTGAACGGGCTGGAATATCCGCACCGAAGGCCTCGGCATAGGCTGCGTTGAACTCGGCGAAATGGGCCATGTCCGTCAGCCAGACGGTGGTCTTGGCCACATCGGCAAGGGATGCCCCGGCCTGCGCCAAAACCGCCCGTAGGTTGGCAATGGCTTGGCGCGTCTGGGGGCCCGCGCCCCCTTCGACCAATTTGAAATTCGCATCCACGCCCAAGGCGCCAGAGCAAAAGATCAAATCCCCCACCCGCGTTGCAGGGACAAGTGGCACAGTCATGCCATTGGGCAGGACGGGCGGTGCTCCGATACGTTCAACAGTCATTGGTGTATCCCTTCAAGAGAACGGGTTTTCGACCTTGGGCCAGTAGTTCCCGTCGCGTTTTGTAAACGGGATGATCGTCATGTCCGGCGTTACCGCGCCGGGGCTGCGGACGTGGATCACCTGCGGGCTGACCCTGTCAAAGTTCTGGAAGAAGTGGTTGGTCGATTTGGGGATAAGTGCCTTCATCTCGGTGATGTCGATGCCCAGTTCGGTGTAAACCGAAGGCGAGAAGTTCTGCGTGCGCACGGTCGATACGATCAGGTGAACGCCGTCCGCATCCAGCCAGACACCGGTGCCCATTGCCATGTTTGCATCGCCCAGTTTCTGGGTCATGTTCTCGCGGATTGCGCGCACAGTGACGTCCAGATCGACGGTTTCACCGGATTCGGCGCAGATCTTGCCGCCAAGGCGGACCTTCATGCGCGCACCCACACCCGCATCCTGACACATGGCAACCAGAACAGGATCCCAGAAAATGCCATGTGCGACGTCTTTCATGCCGCGCTTCAGAATTTCCTGAAGGAAATAGGTTGAATCCGCCGGCGCACCGCCTCCGGCATTATCGCCCATATCCGCCAGAGTGACGGTCTTGTGATTGGCCGCTTCGACGATATCCAGCGCCTGAGAAATATCGGGGTAGTCCATGCGCAGCCCCTCGCGGATGCCCCACAGCTTGTCGGCAAAGACCTTGGCGGTCGTGGCGGCCTTGTCGGCATCGCCGTCGGCAATGACCAGCATCTTGGCACCCACATCGGCCACATCCGCCCAAGGAAAGCCATGGACCAGAGAGACCGACAGAATGCCGTCCTTGCCCTCGGCATCCTTCATGTCCTGCACAAAGGTCTTGGCCGGTTCCTTCATCGTCTGGATGATCGTCAACATCCGGCAGTCATGGAGCCGCATCACCGGTTTGATCTTACCGTCGGCGGTGTCGGCCGCCATGGTGAACATTTCGCGCGCGCGCTCGGGCGCGTCGACATGGGGATATTCCTTGAGGGCGACGATCAGCGTCGCGTTGTCCACCATGGCTTTGGTCATGTGATTGTGCGGATCAAGCACCAGCCCGATCACCCGGTCCGGGCCCATGATCGCGCGGGCGCGGGCCATCATGTCACCTTCGCAATCGTCATAGCCATCGGCCACCATGGCGCCGTGCATGACCATGAGCAGCATGTCGGGCTGATGGGTCTTGATATCGTTCAGGATCTCATCGCGGTATGCCTCATAAACCTCGCGGACCGTGATGCCGGCGGGTTGCGCGGCTGCCGCCAGGCTTTCGATGACCTCCCAGCCACGCGCCTCGCCCATGCGCCTCCATTCGTGCAGCGGCTCGGTAAAGAGGTTGGCGGGCAGTTTTGTCGCCTCACGCGAAACGAAGGTGTTTTCAAAGGCGTTCCGCCCGGTGGGCATTGGCGAGAAAGTGTTGGTCTCGGTGGCGAGGGTTGCGATCAGAAGTTTCATGGCGGTGCTCCTTGCTCAGGCGAATGGGTCTTCAACGCGCGGCCAGTAGGTCGGCGCGCGCTTGACATAGGGGATCACGGCGAAATCCGCCGTCAGCGTTCCGGGGCTGGCGATATGGATCACCTCAGCTGCAATGGGCGCAAATCCGGCATAGAAATGGTTGGTGGATTTCACGATCACGGTTTTCATCTGCGCCAGATCAATGCCCAGATCGGTAAAAAGCGACGGGTGCAGACACTGTGTGCGGCTGGTGTTCACAACCAGATGCACGCCATCCGCTTCGATCCAGACGCCGGTGCCAAAAGGCGATGGCACCACGCCGAAATCCTGCACCATGTTTTCGCGGATCCCGCGCACTGTCACGTCGAGATCAACGGCCTGGCCGGATGCCTCCGACCGTTTTCCACCCAGCCGGACACGCATCCGCGCGCCGACGCCTGCATCCATGCACATCGCCACCAGAACAGGGTCCCAATAGACCGCCATGGCCACATCCTTCATGCCCCGCGCCAGCACGTCTTGCAGCACGAAGGTGCTGTCAGAGGGTGCGCCGCCGCCGGCATTGTCGGCCGTGTCTGCCAGCACCACGGGGAAAGCCGTCGCCGCCTGTGCGCGGTCCAGGGCCGTCGCGATATCCGGCCAACGGATGCGCAGCGCGTCGCGGCTGTTAAAAAGCCGCAGGCCGAAATCCTGCGCCACCTTGGTCGCCTTGTCTGCATCGCCATTCGCAATCGCAAGCATTCGGGTGCCCGTGATCGCGGTGTCGCCATAGGGAAAGCCATGTGCAAGCGACAGCGACAGGATGCCGTCCGTCCCTTCGGTGGCCATCATGTCATCGACGAAGGCCCGCATGATGGGGCCTTGCGTCGGATACATCGAAATCATGCGACAGTCGAAATCACGCATCACGGGCCTGGTGCGCCCTTCGGCGGCGTCAACCGTGAGGGCAAACAGATCATGCGCCCGTTCCGGCACATCCGTATGCGGATATTCCTTGAAGCAGACGATCAGCGTGGCCGCCTCCATCATCTGCGCGGTCAGATGGCAGTGAGGATCAATCTCAAGCGAGATGATCGCCTCTGCGCCAAGAATGGCGCGGATACGCGCCATCAGATCACCCTCGCAATCGTCATAGCCATCGGCAATCATCGCGCCGTGCATCGACAGCATCACGATATCGGGGCGCTCGCGGGCCACGTCCTCCAGGATGATATCGCGGAATTCTTCATAGATCGCGCGCCCGACCATCCCCGCGGGCTGCGCCCAGGCGGCAAGGCTGTCGACGACGTCCCAGCCTTTGGCCTCGCCTGATGCGCGCCAGATATGCAGCGGCATGGTGCAGGGCACCGCGGGATCGGCGGTAGGCGTGCGGGTGATCAGTTTGTCGGCAAAGGCCTTGCGCCCGACAGGGATCGGGGAAAACGTGTTGGTCTCATTGAACAGGCCGGCCAGCAACAGTTTCATGCCGCGTCGCGTCCCGCCAGCGCGTTTGCCAGATGCGACACCAGATGCAGAAGGATCAGGCTGAACCCGATCGGGACCGCCATGGCAAAGGCGGACATCGGGACATCGACCGTTTCAGCCAGTTGTTTGGCGTTGCGCGCGATATAGCCGGACGCCATGCTGCCGTTCAGACCAAAGACACTGTACCACAGAATGGGTGTGATAAAGATCAATGCGCCGATCGAGCGGATGACGGCAAAAACACGGCCAACGCCATCGGTACGCTCTCGCGCCGCAGGAAACAGCGAGGGGTCGGCATTGGCGCGAAAGGCGCAGGATGCCCCCAGAAGGCCGGCCCAGACCATGGTGTAACGGGCCAGTTCCTCGGTCCAGGAAGGGGGCTGATCCAGCAGGTAACGCGCGGCGGCCTGCCAGCCCGCCAAGAACACCAAAGCCGTCACCGCCAGCACCGCCCCGACAAGGGCGATGCGGTCGGCAAAGGCCGAGATACGGTCAAGCAGGTTTATCGCCGCGCGCATCGTTGTTATTCCCCGATCGCAGCTTGCCAAGCGGCAAGTGCACCTTCAGGCATCGGAACCATGTTGTGCAACGGGGTGCTCAACTCCTTGAACTCGGCCCAGGCCTCGGGCGTGAGTTCGGTCACCTCAATGCCAGCTTCACGCAGCTGGTCGAGCTCTGCGGAACGCGTGTCCAGCCAAGCACGGTTTGTCGCGGTTGCGGCTGCCGCTGCATCCATCACCGTCTTCTGCTGCTCAGCCGACAGACCCTGGAACCAGTCCTCGGAAATGATTGCGGTCCGGCTGCTCAAACCAACCTTGGCGTTGGTGAAATACTTGATGAAGCCGGTATGGCCAAACATCAGCGGCACCATCGGCGGGTTCAGATAGCCATCTGCAATGCCGGTTTGCAACGCATTCGGGACTTCGTCCCACGCCACGATGGTGCCGTTTGTGCCCCACATCTTGTAGACACCGATCTGGGTGTCATCCAGCGCACGCATCCGCAGGTCCGCCATGTCGGCGGCCGAGTTGACCGTTTTCTTGGTGTTGAAGATACCAGCCGGAGAGCCGAGCGCGACAAGCGCAAGAACCCTTACGCCCTGCGGTGTCGTGCCTGCGTTGATCTTGTCCAGCATGCCGTTTGAAAGCCCGCGATCGACGCTGGCCCAATCAGGGAACAGGTAGGGCAGGGTAACCGGGGTAATGTGGCCGTCCAGTTTGCCAACACCCTTGGTGTCGGACAACGAAACCTCCAGCAAACCCTGCTGGACCTGGTCCATTTTTTCGGCCTCTGCCCCCAATGCACCGCGTTCATATTCTTCGGCCGTCATACCGTTTGCGTTCAGGTATTGCGAGAATGCATTGGCCCAGACATACGAGCCGGAATTTTCCAGATCCTTGGCGGAATCGAGGGCGATTTTCACAGTCTGCGCGGTGGCTGGGCCGGCCATTGCAAGTGCCAGCGATACGCCCGCAGCCCCTAGAAACTTGGTGAATGACATTGATATTTCCTCCTCTGTTTGGCCCTCATTGGGACCGGTTGAACTTAGTTCCACAGCCCCATTGCGCGGGGCAAAAACAAGGTGATCTCAGGCACGAAGATCAGCACCCCCAGCACCAGGATTTCCACGAAAACAAACGGGATCACCGCACGGGCAAGCGCCCAGTAGTTCAGCCCCGTAACCGTCGAAACGATCAACAGGCATCCCCCCATCGGCGGCGACACCAGACCAATGGTCAGGTTGAAACAGATCACGATGCCCAGGTGCACCGGGTCCGCGCCCTGCGCCAAAGCCACTGGCGCCACCAACGGCACCAGCAGGGCCAGCGCCATTGGGATGTCCAGGAACATGCCCGCCAGAATGAACAGCAGGTTCATCGCCAGCATGAAGCCGATAGGGCCAAGGCCCAGATCGGTGATCAGCGCCGAGATCGCCTGCGGAATGCGTTCGAGAGAGGCCAGATGGCCAAAGGCGGCAATCGCGCTGAGCACGACAAAGATTGACCCGGTCAGCATCGCCGTGCGGCGGATGCTTTCGAACAGCGCCTCGCGGCTCAGGCCCTCGTAGAAAAAGGCGGCCAGTCCCGCCACGACCACGGCCACAGCGGCGGCTTCGGTTGGCGTCATCCAACCAAAGACAATCCCGCCGACAATGATCACGGGCAGACACAGCGCAGGCAGCGCGCGGCCCAACGCCGGAAAGACGGCCGGTGCGTCGCCTTTTTCAATGCGCGGGTGATCGTCGCGAATGGCGAAGTAGGCGTTCAGTGCGAACAGCGCCGATGCCAGCAACAGCCCCGGCAGAATGCCTGCCACAAACAGCGCCGCAACGGATGTCTGCATGATCGCGCCGTAAAAGATCAGGATGATCGACGGCGGCACGATTGGCCCGATGATGGATGAGGCGGCTGTGATGGCACCTGCATAAAGCTTGGTGTAGCCGCGTTGCTCCATCGCCGGGACCAGCGTGTTTGACAAAGACGCCGCATCAGCGACAGCCGATCCGGAAATCCCTGCGAAGAAGACAGAGGTCATGATGTTTACATGACCCAGCCCGCCACGAAGGCGGCCCACCAGCGCCATGGAGAAGTCGATCAACGCCTTGGTGACGCCGCCTCGGTTCATCAACTCGCCCGCGAGGATGAACAGGGGCATCGACAACAGCGCAAAGACGCTGATCTGCGAGAAAACCTTTTGCGGCAGGATCGCAAGATAGCGTTCGTTGTCGGTCAGGATGAACGACACAACTGCCGCGCCGCCAACCACATATGCCAACCCCAAACCTGACGCCAAAAGCACGATCAGAATGATTGGAACGAACCACATCACAGGCCAAGCCCTTCTCGATCCGGCTGGATCGTTTGCGGATCAAGCCGCTCTGCGAGTATATGTTCGGGAACCGGTTTTCCCATCAGTTCCGCCGCTGCATATTGTGCAAGGCCGGGTGCGGACTGGATGCCGTAGCCACCTTGCCCGGCCAGCCAATAAAACCCGTCAACCTTGCGGGAAAATCCCGCCACCGGCGATTTGTCGGCAACGAAACTGCGCAAGCCTGCCCAGGGGCTTTCAACCCGCTTGACCGACACGTCAAAGGCACGCTCGATCCGGTCCACGCAGATTGCGATGTCCATCTCATCGGGCTGCACGTCGCAGGGCGGCTCGGGGTCTTCGTTTGCAGGGGAGATCAGCAGCTTGCCCGCGTCGGGTTTCAGGTAGAACTCTTCGGCAACATCAATCGTCAGTGGCAGTGACCTGGTGTCATAGCCTGCGGGCGCAGCAACCATCAGCGCCGTGCGGCGTTTCGGTGTCAGCCCGATCCGTTCGGCCCCGGCCATGTGTCCCAATGCATCGGCCCATGCCCCCGCGGCGTTCACCACTTTTCGCGCGCGGATGTCCCCTTGCGGTGTGGCGATCTGCCAGGCCTCTGCGCCATGCGTCAAGCCGGTCACGGGCGCGCGGGTCATGACAGTTCCGCCATGTTCCTTGAACATGCGCAAATAGCCCTGATGCAGCGCCGCCACGTCGATTTCCGATGTGCCGGTGTCCCAAAGGGCGGCCACTGCATAGCCCTCGCGCAGCAGCGGCAGCCGTTCATACAGCGCGTCCTGGTCAATCCGGCTTACGGTTGACGCATCGGACAGCTCTTGCTCCATCGCGTCCAACTGGTCCAGTTGGTCCGCGCGCGCCACAAAGACCGCGTCGATGGGCGACAGAAGCGGACGCTCTGCAAACCCGGCGGGAGGGTTTTCGAAAAACAACAAGGAGGCACGTGTGAGCGCGCGGATCGGCTGTGGTCCGTAGATCGGGGAATAGACAGCGGCGGAACGCCCTGTGGTGTGATACCCGGGCTGGCTTTCCTGCTCGATCAGAACGACCTTTGCGCCCGCCGTGGCAAGCTCTGCCGCGACAGAGGCCCCTGCGATGCCCGCACCGATCACCGCGACGTCAAAAGGGTGTTCTGCGTTCGGCAAAAGTATCTCCCAAAGTCAGAATCGTTTCCAGTTGCTTGCAAAGGATGGTAGTTAATTTTCGTATCGGAAAAAAGAAAAACTTTTCGTATCGGAAAATTTGGGTGGTTATATGCAGCAGCCGATGAAGCTTCTTGAACCAAGTGCGACGACCCCGGAGGCCAACCTGGGCGCGCGTGTGCGTGACATCCGCAAATCGCGAAAATGGACCCTCAAGGAAGTTGCCGCGCGTACCGGCCTTGCCATCTCGACGATATCCAAGATGGAGCGTGGCGAGATTTCGCTGACATATGACCGCTTCATGCGCTTGGCCCAGGGGCTTGGTCTTGACGTGGGCGAGTTGTTTGACGCCGACGCGGAAGGCTTTTCGCATGGCACCGTTTCCGTGACCCGGGCAGGCGATGCGCCCGTGCACCGATCCGCGACCTATGACTATGACATGCTGGCCTCGGATGTGACCGGCAAGCACATGGTGCCAATGGTGGGCCATATCAAAGCCCATAGTTTCGGCGCGTTCGAGGATTTCATCTCGCACCCCGGCGAAGAGTTCATCTACGTGATCGATGGCACGCTGGACGTATACCTGAAAGGGCGCGATCCCATCACGTTGAGCAAGGGCGACAGCATCTACTTCGACAGCGGGTTGGGGCATGCTTATGTCTCGACCAGCGAGAAAGACGCGACCGTCCTGGGGGTGTGCTGGAAGCCGGGTGAGCAACGCTCGGGTGGAACATCGGGTTGAGATATCGAGAGCAAACAGCATGCAGACACTGACCCCCGACTTCGACGACGCCAAACTCGGGCGCTATCTGGAAGCTCATATTGACGGATTTCAGGGCCCGCTTACGTCAAAGAAGTTTTCAGGCGGGCAGTCGAACCCGACGTTCCTGTTGAGCGCGGCAAGCGGGAAATATGTGCTGCGTCGCAAGCCGCCGGGCACATTGCTGGCGTCGGCCCATGCGGTGGATCGTGAATACCGCGTGATGAAAGCCCTGCAAGGCAGTGCAGTTCCCGTCGCCACGCCGCATGTCTTGTGTGAGGATCCAGATATCATAGGCAGCATGTTCTATGTGATGGGCTTCGCGGAGGGACGCATCTTTTGGGATCCGGCCTTGCCGGACTTGCCCCAAGATGGCCGCAAGCCCATTCATATGGAGCTGGTCCGCATCATGGCGGCGCTGCATGACATTGATGTCGACGCCGTCGGCCTGTCCGACTTTGGCAAGCGCGGGGACTACTTCGCCCGCCAATTCGCCCGCTGGGAAAAGCAATACAGGGCCTCCGTGACCGGCGACATCCCGGCAATGGATGAGCTTGCCAGCCTTCTGGCCGGAAACCTTCCCGCAGATGATGGGCAGGTCAGCCTCGTGCATGGCGATTTTCGCATCGACAATGTGATCTTTCATCCCACCGGACCTGACGCCCTGGCCCTGATAGATTGGGAGTTGTCGACACTGGGCCATCCGATGGCCGACCTGTCCTATTTCTGCATGGGGCTTCGTTTGCCCGATCTTGGTTCCGTGATCGGCATGGCTGGCAAAGACCGCAGGGCACTTGGTGTTCCGCAGGAAACCGAATTGGTGGCGCAGTATTGCGCCTTGAGGGGCATCGCGCCGCCCGGCGATTGGAACATCTACCTCGCCTTTGCCTTCTTCCGTCTCGCTGCCATCGCTCAGGGTGTCTACAAACGCGCGATCGATGGCAACGCCTCGAACAAGAAAGCCCTCGCCATCGGCGCGAAAGTGACACCGCTGGCCGAAATGGGCCTCAAGGCGGCGCATGAAACTTCCCCTTTTTGACAGGTTGCCGAAATAGTCCCGCCTCGACAGCGATTTGAGAACATCAGTCACCCTTCGCATGGCAACGGCGGGGGTGAAGATGCGCAGGACGGACGAGACAAGCGGGTCGCTGTTCAGTGATGTTGATCTTGAGCAGCGCATCCCCGCGCGCCAGCTTTAGTGCAGGATCCGGCCAGCAACCGGGGCAATCTGGCAAGGTTGTTGGTGGCCATTGTCATGATGCACCGCGACCGGACGCGATTGACGCCGCGATAGACGGTTCGTGCCATGCCGCCGACGGTTTTCGGGCCTGTTTTTGCGCCGCTTTTGATGGTGCGCAGGTGCCTGTTGGCGCCGTGGTGCGGCGTGGCGGGTCGACGGGGTTGCAGTTCCCCCGGCGAAGGGTCACACAAGTGCCAAGCAGCAGTGGGAACAATCCATGAGATCGCGCAGCTTGGCGGACAGGGTGGCGGGGATATTGCTCTGTGCGATCACCGTGCTTGTCATCTGCAACGAATGGGGGCTGGCGCGATGGTCGGAACCGGCCAAGGCCTTGCTGGTTCTGCTGCTTGTCCCGATCCTTGCCGCGCAGGTGCGCCCGACCCGGCAAGCCTTCGTGGCGGTGGGTGTCCTGCTCAGCCTGGCCCTGGCCGGCACCAATCCCGATTGGCGGGCCATCGCGGTGGAGGGGCTTGTGACATCGGCCTTCATCGGCGCTTTCTTTACGGCCCTGTCGACGCTGCGCACGGTTGCCGAAACATCGCCCGCCATTCAGCGTGCGGGTGCCTTTCTCGCCGGACAACGCCCCGGCAGGCGCTATGCCGCGCTGACTGCGGGGGGGCAGGCCTTTGCCTTGCTGCTGAACTATGGCTCGCTGCAATTGCTGGGCGCGCTGGCCATGGCGAATGCGAAACTGGAACCCAATGCAGAGGTCCGCGCACACCGGGTCAGGCGCATGCTGCTGGCGATCCAGCGCGCCTTCGTGTCCACCTTGCCCTGGTCGCCCCTGTCCTTCGCCATGGCGATCTCGATCAGCGTGATCCCGGGGACAAGCTGGTCCCAAGCCATGCTGCCGGGGTTGGTCAGCTCCTTGATCCTGGTGGGGATCGGTTGGGCGCTTGATGCGGCCTTCAAGCCCCGTCTGGCCGCAGCGCCGATCCGCACCGAGCCGCAGGGCAGCTGGGCCCTGATGTTGCCGCTTCTGGCGCTTCTGGCTGTCCTTGTGGTCTCTGTCGTCGGGCTGGCCCAGCTGACGGACGTGCGGATCGTGGGGCTTGTCGCGGTTGTCGTGCCCTGCATCGCATTGATCTGGATGATCATTCAGCATTGGTCGGACGCGCCGCTGGCCCATGTGGCCGGGCGCATCAGGGACTATGTACTGAAGGAACTGCCCGGCTATCGCGGCGAATTGGTGCTGCTGATGATGGCGGGCTATATCGGCACCGTCGGCGCGCAGCTCGTGGGGCCCATGATGCTGCGGGCCGGGCTCGATGTGTCGATGGTTCCGCCCTGGCTGATCCTGGTCTCTTTCGTCTGGATCATCCCGCTGGCCGGGCAGGCGGGGATGAACCCGATCCTTGCGGTTACCCTTCTGGGTCCCCTGATCCCCGAGGCCGCCAGCCTGGGGGTTGAGCCGACGGCGCTGGTCGTGGCGCTGACGGCGGGTTGGGCGCTGAGCGGCGCAAGCTCGCCCTTCACCGCGACAACGCTGCTGATCGGGCATTTCGCCGGGATCAGCGCGCTGCGGGTCGGGCTGATCTGGAACGGCGTCTACACGCTGATCTGCGGTGTCGCCTTGTGTTTCTGGGTGCTGATCCATGCATTCGCATTATAGTCGGGCAGGAGCAAAGCTGCCCGGTTCACGCTAGCCGGGGGCTGATGTCCGGTGGAAGGTCAAGACAACATGCCTGATCGTCGCAGTTTCAAGACAATGTGCCCGATGAACTGTCATCCGACCCTGTGCGGCATGACCGTGACGGTCGAGGCCGATGGCGGTGTGACGATTGCGGGGGATGACACCAACCCCGATAGCGAGGGATTTCTGTGCATGCGGGGCAAGGCCGCGCATGAGATCCTTGGGAACGACCGCCGCCTGCTCAAGCCCATGGTGCGTGCGTCGCGCGGCACCGCGACCTGGGACGAGGCAGGTTGGGACGATGTGCTGGACCGGATCGCGGGTCGCATGCAGGCGGTCGGACGCGAGGCTGTCGGGTTCTGGCAGGGCCACGGCAATGCGGTGAACGACTATGGCTTCGGGTTGAAACGCGGCCAGATGGAACGCTTTGCCAATCTCTATGGCTGTCAATACTGGAACCCTGCGATGACATGCTGGGGTTTGGGCGGGTTCGGTCTGGGTCTGACCGGGGCGCTTGAAACCTCGACCAAGGAGGATCTGGGCGCCAACGCGGACTTGGTCATCCTGTGGGGTGTCAACACCGTCAGCCAGGCCAATACCCTGCGGCATGTGGAGCGCGCGAAACGGCGCGGGGCGCGGATTGTCGCCATCGACATGCGCAAGACCGAGGCTGCGGCGCTGGCCGACGAGGTGATCCTGGTGCGCCCCGGATCCGATGCTGCGCTGGCGCTGGCGATGATCCATGTGATCATCGCCGATGGCAGCTGGGACGCGGGGTTCGTTGCGAAACATACGCTGGGTTTCGATGCCCTGAAGGCGCATGTAGAGCCGATGACGCCCCTTTGGGCGCAGGCGCGCACGGGCGTGCCTGCGGACCTTATCATCGCACTGGCGCGCAGCTATGCGGCGACCCGGCCCGCGATGATCGTCATTGGCGGATCATCGCTGCACAAGGGTGACAATACCTGGAATGCAGCACGCGCGATTTCCTGCCTTGTGGGGCTGAGCGGGAATTTCGGCCGCCCCGGTGGCGGGATCGGCCCGCGCCACGGCAGCCGCAGCCATGGCGCCGGATTTGCCGACCTGTCGGCCGCCCATCGCCGCAAGCCCGGCACCTATGTGCCGAACCAGATGGAGGCGATCATCGCCGCGCTGGAAAGCGGTGCGGTCAAGGTTCTGTTCTCGATCGGGTCCAATTTCCTGTCTTCGTTTCCCGATACCAATCGCGTGCGCGCGGCCCTCGCCAAGGCCGAGATGGTGATCGCCTATGATATCTTCCCCAATCAGATGATCCGGGAGGCTGCGGATATCGTGCTGCCCGGCACGGTCTGGCTGGAGGAAATCGGCGCGAAGGCCACGAATACGCATGTGCATCTGTCGGATCGCGTCCTGCCGGCGCCGGGCGATGCAAGGCCGGCATATGCGATTTATCAGGGTCTGGCCCAGCGGCTGGGTGTCGCCGATGTCTACCCCTGGACGGACCAGGAGGCGGCGATGAATGCCGCGCTTGATCACCCTGCAACGGGCCATGCCACCGTTGACATGATGCGCGCGGCCGGTGGCCGGGTGCCGCTGAAGATATCGCATGTCGCCTACCCGTCGTTTGAATTCGCCACACCGTCGGGCAAGATCGAATTCCTGTCCGAACGGGCCGCCGCGATGGGGCTGCCCGCATTGCCCGTGGCGGCTGATCCCGCGCCGGAGGCGGGCGGTCTGATCCTGGCGCATGGACGCACATTCGCGCATTTCCACGCCTTCTACGATCACGGGCGCGCCCTTCCGACGCTGGCCGCGCGGGAGGATGCGGCGGATCTCTGGATCGCCCCTTGCGATGCACAGGTCAGAGGGGTGTCTGACGGGGACATGATCGATGTGACGAATGCGGGGGGATGCTTTCGCGCGCGGGCGAAGGTGACAGCCCGGATGCCTGCCGGGGCGGTCTGGATCAGGGATGGCTGGCCTGGCCTGAATGTGCTGACCGATGGGGCTGCCGTTCTTCCCGATACGGCGCTGGATGCCTTTGCCTTTTCCGTGGGACAAAGCCATTTCGGCGCGCGGGTCGAGGTGCGGGTGGCGCAGGGGGGCTGACCCGATCCTGAAGCCTGCCAGGGATCGACACCGGCAGTGCGCATCCAGACTGTCCTTGGTGGCGACGACAGCGCAGCGCTACCTGCTAGAGCCGCTCATCCTTGAGCAGCGCGCAGAGCGCATCCAGTTGGGTGCTCCCCGCGCCGCTGGCTTCCTGCTCGAACGCGCGGTAGAGCGTCAGCACGCGCTGGCCCGCCTCGGTCAGGCGCGCGCCGCCGCCGCCCGGACCGCCGCGTGTGCTGTCCACCAGGGGGTCGCGGAACATATCGTTCAGGGTGCCGATCAATTGCCAGGCGCGCTTGTAACTCATGCCCATTTCCCGGCCTGCCGCCGCGATCGAACCCGTGCGGGCAATCCGTTCCAGCAGCTCGGCCTTTCCGGGGCCGATCATCTCGTCGGCGCCAAAGACGATGCGGATGCGCAAGCGGGGGCGTGGTGGGTCCTGATCCATGCCGCGACATTCCTACCCGCGCCAGCCGAATGCAAGCGCCACGCGACGGGTCGGAATGCGGCTGCGCTTGCGCTGCGGCGGTGGATCGTCCAGATAGAGGCCCTGCCGCAAGGCTGCCGCGCGGCTTTGCGCTGACGTGAATGGAGCAAACCCAATGACGTACCCACAGGCGACGGTCGCATCGGATCAGGCGGGCCTTGTGCCGGCGGTCACCCGGATGGTGCAGCCGTGACGCCCGCCGCCAGACTGGCCGCCGCAGCCCAGGTGCTGGATCAGATTCTCGCCGGAGAGCCTGCGGAAAAGGCGCTGATCGGCTGGGCGCGGCGCAGCCGCTTCGCAGGCTCGGGCGATCGCGCTGCGTTGCGCGACCTGGTGTTCGATGCGCTGCGCCGCAAACGCTCGCTTGCGGCGCTTGGCGGCGCGATGACCGGACGCGGTCTGATGCTGGGCCTGCTGCGGGCCGAGGGGCAGGATCCGGACGCGCTTCTGACCGGGCAGGGACACGCGATGGCCCCGCTGACCACGGAAGAGCGGCAGGGCGGGCGTGCACCTGCGCCGGGGGCCGAGGCATGCGACATGCCCGACTGGCTCTGGCCGCTGCTGCTGGACAGCCTGGGGGACAGGGCCGAGCCGGTCGCATCCGTCCTGCAAAGCCGTGCGCCGGTCATGCTGCGTGTCAACCTGGTCAAGGCCAGCGCGGCGCAGGCCATTGATGCGCTGGCCAAGGACGGCATCGCCGCCACGCCGGATCCGGTGGCAAGTACCGCGCTGAGGGTTGGCGAGGGGGCGCGCAAGCTTGCGCAATCGCAGGCCTATCTTGCGGGGCTTGTCGAACTGCAGGATGGCTCAAGCCAAGCCACGATGGATGAACTTGTCCTTCCAAGCCAAGGGAAAATATTGGATTTCTGTGCGGGTGGCGGGGGCAAGTCGCTGGCGATGGCGGCGCGGACCGAGGCGCGGATCATGGCCCATGATGTGCAGCCTTCGCGGATGAAGGATCTTCCGGCGCGGGCCGCGCGGGCCGGTGCGCGGATCCGGCTTCTCGATGGCGAGGCCATGGCCGAGGCGGGGCCCTTCGACCTGGTTCTCTGCGACGCCCCCTGCAGCGGATCCGGGGCCTGGCGCCGCGCGCCCGAGGGGAAATGGGGCCTGACCCCGCAAAGGCTGACCGAACTTTGCGCGATACAGGCCAGCATCCTCGAGACTGCATCCGCCCTTGTGATGCCGCAGGGCGTTCTGGCCTATGCCACCTGTTCGGTGTTGCGCGACGAGAACGAGGCGCAGGTTGCGGCCTTCCTGTCAGCGCATCCGGAGTGGCGTCAAATCGGTGTCAGGCGCTGGGATCCGGGCCCCTCGGGGGATGGATTCTTCCTTGCGCAGCTGTGCAGGGGTTGAAAATTCGTGTGAAAATCGCCTTTGGCGCGAAAATTAAGTCGTGATTAAGCTCTGCTCTGGCATGCTGTGATGGTGCGATTCGCGGTTGATGTCGGGTGCAAGTGGTTTGAATACGGTAACAAGTGACAGCGCAGGCGGGTCGATGACCCGCGCATGTGCCAGTATCATCGCTCATGCGGGGGTTTTGGCCCTGCTTGCGTTGCTGTCGCTGGTGCTTGCCCTCGCGATCGACGACGAAGGCCTTGCGCAACTCTTTCTGGCGGTCACATCGGTTTTGGGGGCCACGCTTTTGCTGGCCTTCCTGGGGCGGCGCATGTTGGCCATGGCGGCCACACGGCGGTCGGGTGCGATCAGGGATCTGGTGGCGCGCGACATCACCCCCGCGATCCTGTCTGATGCGGATGGGGAGGTGACATTCTGCAACCCGGCGGCTGTCGCGCGTTTCGCCCCGCAGGGCGGGCAAACCCTGCAATGGCTGTTTCGCGGTGTCCTGGCCAATCCGGGTCCGCTGCTGTTCCGGCTGCAGGCAAAGGCCACGGCGCAGGGGGCCGCGCGCGAGGATGTGGTGATCCGGGGGGGGCATCTGCGCCTGGCCGTGACCCGTCTGGACGGGGGCGCCTTCCTTTGGCGGGCCGAGGATATTGCAAGCCGTCCGCCCGCTGCGCGGGGCATGACCGGGACTGATATCGCGATGCTCACGGTCGGGCGGGGCGGGGCGATCCTGTCGATGAACGACGCGGCACGATGTCTGATCGGGGAACGGGTGAAGTCGCTCGATCGCTTGTGCACCGATCTGCCGTTTCGCCAGGGACAGGTTCATCGCATCGCGACGGCCAAGGGGCTGACGCCCTGCCTGGTGGTTGAAACCGAACCGGGCATCGGACGGCGCGAGGTTTTCCTTCTACCCATGCCCGAAAGCGCCGAAACCGTGCAGGATGGCGGCACAGATCTGCAGGAAGGCTGGCGCTTTTTCGATGCTTTGCCGGTACCCTTGCTGAAACTCGATCCCGAGGGGGATGTTCTTCTGTCAAATCGTCCCGCGCGCGAGTTGCTGGGATATCGCGATGCGGCGCCGCGGCGCATGTCCGACCTGATGGAGGGGTTGGGCCGCTCGATTGCCGATTGGCTCGCAGAGGCTGCGGTGGGCCGCGCCGGTCCGCATTCCGAATTCCTGCGTTTGACGCGCACCGATAACGAGGTCTTTGTCCAGGTCACGCTGAACCGGGTGCAGGATCGCGGCCAGCCTGCGCTGATCGCGGTACTGTCCGATGCGACCGAACTCAAGACGCTGGAGGCGCAATTCGTCCAGAGTCAGAAGATGCAGGCCATCGGCGAATTGGCCGGCGGCGTGGCGCATGATTTCAACAACTTGCTGACCGCCATTTCAGGCCATTGCGACCTGCTGTTGTTGCGTCACGACCAGGGCGACCCGGATTATGGCGACCTGGTTCAGATCCATCAGAACGCCAACCGGGCTGCGGCGCTGGTGGGCCAGTTGCTGGCCTTTTCGCGCAAACAGACCCTCCGGCCGGAGGTTCTGGACCTGCGTGATACGCTGTCGGACCTGACCCATCTGCTGAACCGGCTTGTCGGCGAGAAGATCACCCTGACGCTGACCCATGAACCGGTGCAGCAGGCGGTGCGCGCGGACAAGCGGCAGTTGGAGCAGGTCTTGATGAACCTGGTCGTCAATGCCCGCGATGCGATGCCCGGCGGTGGCGAGATCCGGATCGAGACCGAGGGGTTGCTCTTGCGCAAGCCGATGGAGCGGGACCGCGTCACGCTTCCGCCGGGCTCCTATGTCTCGGTCAAGGTCTCGGATCATGGGCATGGCATACCGGCCGACAAGCTGCAGAAGGTCTTCGAGCCATTCTACACGACCAAGCGCACGGGCGAGGGGACAGGCCTTGGCCTGTCCACGGCCTACGGGATCGTCAAGCAAAGTGGCGGCTATATCTTCGTGGACAGCGTGGTCGGGCAGGGCACCTGTTTCACCCTGCTGTTTCCTGGCCATGATCTTGTCACGGCGCCCGTGGTGCCGGCCCCGGCCGCGGTGCTGTCGGGCAAGGGACAGCGCCTGGGCGATGGCGTGGTTCTGCTGGTCGAGGATGAAGCGCCGGTGCGGGCCTTTGCCTCGCGGGCGCTGCGTCTGCGCGGCTATACCGTGATCGAGGCGGATTCGGCCGAGCAGGCCCTGCGCACGCTGGAGGACAGCACCCTCAGCGTCGATATCTTCGTGACCGATGTGATCATGCCCGGCATGGATGGGCCAAGCTGGGTGCGAGAGGCGCTCAAGCAAAGGCCGGATGTGCGGGTGGTTTTCGTCTCGGGCTATGCCGAGGAATCATTCGGCGATGCCCAGGCAAGCATTCCGAACTCGGTTTTCCTGCCCAAGCCGTTTTCGCTCAACGATCTGACCGAAACGGTGAAGGGACAGCTGCATTGATGTCATGACGCCGATAGGGTCGGGGCCTCAGCCACCCCGCACCGGGATCGCGTCCCAAAGTGCGAATTCCTCGGCGCAGACATGCCGCAGCCGCTCTTCGACCACCGGCGAGAGTGTCAGGTCCATCTCGGGCGAGACATTGCTGCGCGGCAGAACGATTCGCATCTCCAGCCGATCCTCGAGGAAGCGCAGCAGCCCCGGCTGATCCTCGTAGCGGAACAGATGATCGATCGCCGTGCCGTTCGGGCGGGGTTCCAGGAAACGGGCCTGGCTGCCGACATTGGCAAAACCGGGCGTGTCCTTCTGCATGTAGGCGGTCACGAAATCGTCGAAACTGACGTCGAATGTGGCATTGGGCTTGCCCTGCATGAAGGGGCGACGGCGAAACCTGTACCAGCTGCCCAGCCAGCTGATCGGCTCGCGCATCACGGCCAGGGTTTCGACCGTATCGGTCTTGCAGGCCTTCTCGAACATCGGCCGAAAGAAGCGGTTATAGCGGTAAAGTGGCGCATGTTTCAGCTCGGGCGGGTCAAGCACCGCGATCGCGGCATGAGGGGCCAGGGCCTCTTCCCAGGCCGTCGTTCCGGTCTTGGGCACGGACAGAAAGACCAGACCTTGCTTCCAGAAAACCAGCATGTGACCTCTCTTGTCGCGGGATACCGAACCGTCTTCACACCCTTAAACTACTCCTTAACCAGTTTGGGCAAAAGTGGAACCACGAAAATTGATCTTGAAATGTTCCTGTTTTGGTCTCATAACCAAAAACAAGAACAAGACAGGAACACAGGCAATCGTTGCCGCCCGCGACCGGGTGTGGAATAAGGGGTCATAACAATGGCAATGGCAGATCTTCTTTCAATGGACAGCAAGAAAAACGCGGACAAGCAGAAGGCGCTCGACAGTGCGCTGGCCCAGATCGAACGGCAGTTCGGCAAGGGCTCGATCATGAAACTGGGCGGCGAGCACGTCATGCGCGACATCGAGGCGACCTCGACCGGGTCGCTGGGTCTTGATATCGCGCTGGGGATCGGTGGTCTGCCGAAGGGCCGGATCATCGAGATCTACGGCCCCGAAAGCTCGGGCAAGACCACGCTGACGCTGCATTGCGTGGCGGAAGAGCAGAAGAAGGGCGGGATCTGCGCCTTTGTCGATGCCGAACATGCGCTGGATCCGCAATATGCCAAGAAGCTTGGCGTCAACCTGGAAGAGCTGCTGATCAGCCAGCCCGACACGGGCGAACAGGCGCTGGAGATCGTGGATACGCTGGTGCGTTCGGGTGCGGTCAGCATGGTCGTGGTCGACAGCGTCGCGGCGCTGACCCCGAAAAGCGAACTTGAAGGCGACATGGGTGACAGCAACGTGGGCGTGCAGGCCCGCCTGATGAGCCAGGCCATGCGCAAGCTGACCGGGTCGATCAGCCGCTCGAACTGCATGGTGATCTTCATCAACCAGATCCGCATGAAGATCGGCGTGATGTTCGGCAGCCCCGAGACGACGACGGGTGGCAACGCGCTGAAATTCTACAGCTCGGTGCGTCTGGATATCCGCCGGATCGGTGCGATCAAGGATCGCGACGAGGTTGTAGGCAACGCGACGCGCGTCAAGGTGGTCAAGAACAAGGTGGCGCCGCCCTTCAAGCAGGTCGAGTTCGACATCATGTATGGCGAAGGGATTTCCAAGACCGGCGAATTGCTCGACCTTGGGGTCAAGGCCGGTGTGGTCGAGAAATCGGGCGCATGGTTCAGCTATGGCGACGAACGCATGGGGCAGGGGCGCGAGAATTCCAAGCAGTACCTGCGTGACAACCCGCAGGTCGCGCTTCAGATCGAGGACAAGATCCGCGCGTCGCATGGGCTTGATTTCCACATGGGTGCCGAAGGCGCGGATGACGAGGATGTCGTGGAGGGGTGATCGTGCCGGGGTCCTGCGGGGCCCGGCCTTGCCTTCTTGCTCAAAGGCCCGCCCTGACCGGCGGGCCTTTTGCATTTGCGCGACGCACATCGCCAAGCGCCTGTGGACAGCCGCGCCTGTGCCCGTTACATCAGCGCAAAGCCCGTGACCTTAACGGAAAGTCCGCCCATGCCCACGCTGAATGATATCCGATCGACCTTCCTGTCCTATTTCGCCAAGCAGGGGCACGAGGTTGTGCCCTCGAGCCCGCTTGTGCCACGCAATGACCCGACGCTGATGTTCGCGAATTCGGGCATGGTGCAGTTCAAGAACCTGTTCACCGGGGTCGAGCATCGCGATTACAAGCGCGCGACCACGGCGCAGAAATGCGTGCGCGCCGGTGGCAAGCACAATGACCTGGACAACGTGGGCTATACCGCGCGGCATCACACGTTTTTCGAGATGCTGGGCAATTTCAGCTTTGGCGACTATTTCAAGACCGAGGCGATCCCCTTCGCCTGGGAATTGCTGACCAAGGATTTCGACATCCCCAAGGACCGTTTGCTGGTCACGGTCTATCATACCGATGACGAGGCCGCGAATATCTGGAAAAAGGTGGCCGGGCTCTCGGATGACCGGATCATCCGTATTCCGACCAATGACAACTTCTGGATGATGGGGCCGACCGGACCATGCGGGCCCTGTACCGAGATCTTCTTTGACCATGGCGATCACATCTGGGGTGGCCCTCCGGGCAGCCCCGACGAGGATGGTGACCGTTTCGTCGAGATCTGGAACCTTGTCTTCATGCAATACGAGCAGTTCGAGGATGGCAGCCGGCGCGAACTGGCCGCGCAATCCATCGACACCGGCATGGGGATCGAGCGGGTTGCCGCCCTGCTGCAGGGCACCAATGACAACTATGCGACCGATCTGATCCGCAGCCTGATCGAGGCCAGTGCGCATGTCACCTCGACCGACCCGGACGGTCCGGGCAAGACCCATCACCGGGTGATCGCGGATCACCTGCGGTCGACCTCGTTCCTGATTGCGGATGGTGTGATGCCGTCGAATGACGGGCGCGGCTATGTGTTGCGCCGGATCATGCGGCGCGCGATGCGTCATGCGCATCTGCTGGGTGCGAAGGATCCGGTCATGCATCAGCTGGTGCCCGCATTGGTGCGCCAGATGGGCGCGGCCTATCCGGAACTGGCGCGCGCTCAGGCGCTGATCGAAGAGACGCTGCGGCTGGAGGAATCCCGCTTCAAGCAGACGCTTGATCGGGGTCTGCGGCTTCTGGATGACGAACTGTCAAGCCTGCCCGAAGGGGCGGCCTTGCCGGGGGCGGCGGCGTTCAAGCTTTATGATACCTATGGTTTCCCGCTGGACCTGACGCAGGATGCGCTGCGCGAAAAAGGCCGGGCGGTGGATACCGATGGCTTCGATACCGCGATGGCCGAGCAGAAAGCCAAGGCGCGCGCGGCCTGGTCGGGCAGCGGCGAGGCGGCTGATGCCACGATCTGGTTCGATATTGCCGACACGCATGGGGCCACGGATTTCCTGGGCTATGACACGGAAACCGCCGAAGGCCAGGTGATGGCGCTGGTGCGCGAGGGGGCAGAGGTTGCCTCGGCCAAGGCGGGCGAGAGCGTTCAGATCGTCATGAACCAGACTCCCTTCTATGCGGAAAGCGGCGGTCAGGTGGGCGATACGGGGTTCCTGCGCGGGCATGACCTGCTGGTGCGGATCACCGACACGCGCAAATCTGCCGGTGTCTTCATCCATTTCGGCGAGGTCGTCGAGGGCGAGATCGTCAAGGGCGGCCATGGCGCGCTTGAGGTGGATCACGCGCGGCGCGCGGCGATCCGCGCCAACCACTCGGCCACGCACCTGCTGCACGAAGCCCTGCGCGAGGCGCTGGGTGATCATGTCGCGCAGCGCGGGTCGCTGAACGCGCCGGATCGTCTGCGCTTTGACTTCAGCCATTCCAAGGCGCTGAGCGCCGAGGAACTGGGCCGCGTGGCGGAACAGGTCAATGCCTTCATCCGCCAGAACAGCCCGGTCGAAACACGTATCATGACCCCTGACGATGCCCGCGACATCGGGGCGCAGGCGCTTTTCGGCGAGAAATACGGCGAGGAGGTGCGTGTCGTGTCCATGGGGCGCGCCGATACGGGCAAGGGCCATGATGGCAAGACATGGTCGATCGAACTCTGCGGCGGCACCCATGTCGCGCGTACGGGCGATATCGGCGTCTGCGTGATCCTGGGCGACAGTGCCTCCAGCGCGGGGGTGCGCCGTATCGAGGCGCTGACCGGTGAGGCCGCCGTGGCGCATGTCAGGGCCGAGGCGCAACGCCTGGCCCAGGCCTGTGACACGCTCAAGGCGCAACCTGCGGATCTGGCGGATCGTCTGCGCGCCCTTCTGGACGAGCGTCGCGCGCTGTCCAACGAGGTGGCGCAACTGCGTCGGGAACTGGCCATGGCTGGTGGCGCGGGGCAAGGTGCAGCACCAGAAGCCAAGGAAATCAACGGTGTGTCCTTCATTGCTCAGGTGTTGTCGGGGGTGTCGGGCAAAGACCTGCCCGCGCTGATCGACGAGCACAAGCAGCGCATCGGATCCGGTGCGGTTCTGCTGATTGCGGATGCCGATGGCAAGGCGGCGGTGGCGGCCGGTGTGACGGCGGATCTGACGGGCCGCGTGTCGGCCGTGGACATGGTCCGCGCGGCGGTGCCTGCGCTGGGTGGCAAGGGCGGCGGTGGCCGGCCCGACATGGCCCAGGGCGGTGGCGCGGATGCATCCAAGGCGGCCGAGGCGATCATGGCCGTCGAAGCGCTGCTTGGCGCCTGAGGGAAGGAAAAGACCATGACAGCCTATATCATCGCGCGGATCGAAGTGACGGATCTTGAGGATTACAAGACCTATGCCAGCCAGACGGTCGCACAGGCCGAAGCGGCTGGCGGCACCTTTCTGGTGAAGGGCGGGCCGATGGTGCAGGTCGAAGGCCAGGGACCCGACCGCCATGTCGTGATCAGTTTTCCCACGCGGGAACAGGCGCTTGCATGGTACAATTCACCTGAATACCAGGCGATCCTGCCGATCGCCCTGCGCAGCAGCCGCCGCGATCTGGTGATCGTGGACGGGATCTGAAGAAGGAAAACACCGATGAGCGCACTCTGGATTGCCCATGTGACCGTGACCGACCCCGACGCATACGGGCGTTATGCGCAGCTGGCGGGCCCCGCCATCGCCAAGCACGGTGGCGCCTTCATCGCCCGTGGCGGGCGGTTCGTGCAGCTTGAGGGCAAGGAACGCCCGCGCAACGTGGTGGCGCGCTTTCCTTCGGTCGAAGCGGCGGAAGCCTGCTATCACTCGCCCGAATACCAGGAAGCGCTGAGCCATGCGCGCGGCGCATCCGAGCGCGAGCTGGTGATCGTCGAAATCACCGAGTAAGCCGCCTGCGCGGGACTGGACCGGGTCTGTGTTCGGCCTAGCTTTCGGATGACCGTTCCGAAAGCAGGTTCCATCTTGTCCCGTTTTTTCGCGCTTATCCTCCTGATCCTGCCAACAGGTCTTTGGGCCAATGACTGGGACGCGCTGCGCGCACCCGGCGCCATCGCGCTGATGCGGCATGCCATCGCGCCCGGTGGGGGCGATCCTGCGGGGTTCGTGCTGGGCGATTGTGCGACCCAGCGCAATCTGGACAATCGTGGCCGCGAGCAGGCGCGCCGCACGGGCGAGGCGCTGCGCGCGCAGGGCATCGCCTTCGATCAGGTCTGGTCAAGCGGCTGGTGTCGCTGTGTGGATACCGCGCGGCTGCTGGACATGGGCCCGTTCGAGGTGCGCCCCTTCCTGCATTCCTTCTTCGGCAATCGCGCGGATGGTCCCGCGCAGACGCGCGAGGCGCTGGCCGCGATCGCGGCCCAGCCCATGGATGCACGGCTTTTGCTGGTGACCCATCAGGTCAATATCTCGGCCCTGACCGGCGTTGTGCCATCCTCGGGCGAGATCATCGTCGTGCAACGGCGCCCCGACGGCGGTCTTGAGGTGTCAGGGCGCGTGAGTATCGCGCCCTGACACATTGATATCACTTGGCTTTCGCGTGGCGCTTGCGCTCGTGCGGATCCAGGTAGCGCTTGCGCAGGCGGATCGCGTTGGGCGTCACTTCGACCAGTTCGTCATCGTCGACATAGGCGATGGCCTGTTCCAGCGTCATCGTGATCGGCGTGGTCAGGCGTACCGCCTCATCCGTGCCCGAGGCGCGGACGTTGGTCAGTTTCTTGCCCTTCAGCGGGTTCACGTCCAGGTCGTTGTCGCGGCTATGCTCGCCGATGATCATGCCCTGGTAGACATCCGCCTGCGCGCCGATGAACAGGCGCCCACGCTCTTCGAGGTTCCACAGCGCATAGGCGACCGAGGTTCCGTTCTCCATCGAGATCAGCACACCGGCGCGGCGGCCGGGGATGGCGCCCTTGTGGGGGGACCAGCTGTTGAACACGCGGTTCAGAACGCCGGTGCCGCGCGTGTCGGTCAGGAATTCGCCGTGATAGCCGATCAGGCCGCGCGAGGGCACCATCGCGATGATGCGGGTCTTGCCGACGCCTGCGGGTTTCATCTCGACCAGTTCGCCCTTGCGGGTGCCGGTGATCTTTTCGATCACGACGCCGGAATATTCGTCATCCACGTCGATGGTGACTTCCTCGATCGGTTCCAGACGCTCGCCGTTCGGGCCTTCGCGGAACAGGACCTGCGGGCGCGAAATGCTGAGTTCAAAGCCTTCGCGGCGCATGTTCTCGATCAGGACGCCCATCTGCAGTTCGCCGCGGCCGGCCACTTCGAAGGCTTCGCCGCCAGGCGTGTCGGTCACCTTGATGGCGACGTTGGATTCGGCCTCTTTCATCAGGCGCTCGCGGATCACGCGCGATTGCACCTTCTTGCCGTCACGGCCGGCCAGCGGGCTGTCGTTGATGCCGAAGGTCACGGTGATGGTGGGCGGATCGATCGGCTGGGCGGGCAGGGGCACATCCACGGCCAGGGCGCAGATCGTATCGGCCACGGTGGCCTTGGTCATGCCGGCCAGGCTGACGATGTCGCCTGCGACGGCCTCGTCGATGTCCTGCTGTCCCAGGCCGCGGAAGGCCTGCACGCGGGTCACGCGGAACTGTTCGATCTTCTGGCCGATGCGGGACAGCGCCTGCACGGTCGCGCCAACCTTCAGGCGGCCCGATTCGACGCGCCCGGTCAGAAGGCGGCCCACGAAAGGGTCCGATCCAAGAGTGGTGGCCAGCATGCGGAAAGGTTCATCGGCGTGCTTTTGCTGCTTGGGCGCGGGCACGTGCCGCACGATCAGGTTGAACAGCGCGGCCAGATCCTTGCGCGGTCCCTTGAGGTCGGCATCGGCCCAGCCGGAACGGCCCGAGGCGTAGAGATGGGGGAAATCCAGCTGGTCCTCATTGGCGCCGAGGTTGGCGAAAAGATCAAAGCATTCGTCCAGCGCGCGATCGGGTTCGGCATCGGGCTTGTCGACCTTGTTCAGCACCACGATCGGGCGCAGGCCAAGCGCAAGTGCCTTGGATGTCACGAATTTTGTCTGCGGCATCGGACCTTCTGCGGCATCGACCAGCAGCACGACGCCATCGACCATCGACAGGATCCGCTCCACCTCGCCACCGAAATCGGCGTGGCCGGGGGTGTCGACGATATTGATCCGCGTGCCCTTCCATTCGACCGAGGTCGCCTTGGCAAGAATGGTGATGCCACGCTCACGTTCCAGGTCATTGCTGTCCATGGCGCGTTCGGTCGTTGCCTGGTTTTCGCGATAGGTGCCCGACTGCTTGAGCAGCTCGTCCACCAGGGTCGTCTTGCCGTGGTCCACATGCGCGATGATGGCGATATTTCGCAGGTCCATTGTCTGTCCTTTGGGGAAGTTTGCGGCGGGGTACATGACACTTTGCAAAAAGACCAGACGCAAAGGGCCGCATGGCCCCGCAGAAGCGATTTTCTGCGTTGCAGCGTGTCGATCCTGCCGCCGTTCCTGCCTATCCGGGATCGCGGCTGTGCAGGATCATCAGCTCGCCCAGGTTTTCGCGCGTGACATAGCCCAGGGCGCGCCCGTCGGGCGTGCAGATGGCGATGGCGCTGGCCTGCGCCGCGTGCATCTTGTCCAGCACATCCGTCAGCGGCACATGCGGCGCCACGCAGGGCAGCGGTTCAAGCGGCACCGCGTCAAGGCTGGTCAGTTGCGCGGCCGGGTCGCCCAGGGTCGCGAAGATCGTGGACCGGGTCAGCAGCCCGATGGGGCGATCATCCTGATCCAGCACGGGAAACTCGTGCTGTGTCGTGCGGATCAGCGCCTGTCCGGCCGCCTGCAGCGTGTCCTCGGGGCGCAAGGCCTCGTAGGAGGTGATCATCGCATCGGTGGCGCGCAGGCGGCGCGAGAGCGCGCGCATGGTGACGTCCTGCGCCTCGGCCCCGGCGGCGATGAAGATGAAGACCCCGATCAGGATCAGCATCGGATTGCCCGAGACAAGCCCGAGGAACCCCATGCCAAAGGCCAGCATCCGCCCGGCGCCCGCTGCGATCTCGGTCGCGCGCACCCGGCTCATGCGCGTGGCCAGCGCCGCGCGCAGCACCCGGCCGCCATCCATCGGAAAGGCGGGCAGCAGGTTGAAGACCGCCAGAAACAGGTTCACGCCGGCCAGGCGGCCCACAAACCCCTCAAGCGTGCCACCCGACAGCATCATGTCATCGACCTGCGGCATGCGCCCGCCCAGCGCCAGCATCAGCAGCGCCCAGATGACCACGTTCACCGCGGGGCCAGCGAGGGCCACGGTAATTTCCTGCCGGGGATTTTCGGGCATCCGTTCCAGACGCGCCAGCCCGCCAATGGGTAGCAGGGTGATATCGGGGGTCTTGATCCCGTAGCGGCGCGCGGTCAGGGCATGGCCGAATTCATGCGCCACGACGCAGGCGAAGAGGGCGAGGATGAAGATCACGTTCTCGACCGCAGCGGGCAGGCCGCCCGCGCCATATCCCACGATCCCGATCCAGATCAGGATCAGGAAGAAAGTGGCGTGAACGCGCAACTCGGAACCGAACAGCCGTGCAATGGGGAAAGACCATGCCATGGGCAGCACCTTCCGTCGGTCGTTAAGTCAAACGCCCGCGCCTTGTGGCGCGGGCGGTATGATCTGGTCAGAACGGGATTTCGTCGTCGATGTCGCGGGATGGGGCGCGTCCGCCGCCGCCGCCACCTCCACCGCCGCCGCCCTGCGAGGGGCCGCTGTCATAGCCGCCGCCATAGTCGCCACCGTAATCGCCACCGCCGCCGCCGCCATAGCTGGCACCGCCGCCACCGCCACCGCCACCGGACGGGCCATCCAGCATGGTCAGCGTACCGTCATAGCCCTGCAGCACGATTTCCGTGGTATAGCGATCCTGGCCGGACTGGTCCTGCCATTTGCGCGTTTGCAGCTTGCCTTCGATATAAACCTTCGAGCCCTTCTTCAGGTACTGCTCGCAGATGCGAACAAGCCCTTCCTGAAAGACCGCAACGCTGTGCCATTCGGTGCGTTCCTTGCGCTCTCCCGATGTGCGGTCCTTCCATTGTTCGGATGTGGCGATCCGCAGGTTGCAGACCTTGCCGCCGTTCTGGAATGTCCGCACCTCGGGGTCGCGACCCAGGTTGCCGATCAGAATTACCTTGTTCACCGAGCCGGCCATGCCTGTCTCTCCTCGAATCTCTGTCAGATGCGCGACCCTGTGGATCACGTCCTCCGTTTTCCTGCAACATGGTTAAAACAGGCCTAACGGAGGAACGGAAGCGGAAAACGGCACGCAGGGCGACCTGCTGCGGCGCGCGCAGAGCGACAAAGGCTGGATTCCCCCGCCGGGACCGATATAGTGCCGGGCGGTAACCGTGGGGCTGACAAAGATGTACAAGACCGTTGCAGGCGCCGTGATCATGGCACTTGGGCTGGGTGGCAGCGTTCAGGCCGATGTTCTGTCAAGCCAGTCACGGGTCAAGCTTTTCGCATCCCAGACCCGCGTTCTGGATACCCGTGCCAGCCAGCAATACAATTCTTCCGTGCGATTGCAGCCGCCATCGGTGAACACGCCGACAAAATGGGGCAACGGTAACGGGCAGGCCTATAACGGGCGCTATACCGGGCCCTATCTTGCGATGGCGCGCGATGCCGCCCGTCGCCACGGCGTGCCCGAGGATCTGTTCCTCAAGCTGGTGCAGCAGGAATCGGGATTCAACCCCAAGGCCAGATCGCACAAGGGTGCGCTGGGGCTGGCGCAGCTCATGCCCGAGACCGCCCGCGAACTGCGCGTCGATCCGCTGGACCCCTATCAGAACCTGGATGGTGGCGCGCGCTACCTGATGCAGCAGTATCGCACCTTCGGCAATTGGCGGCTGGCGTTGGCGGCCTATAACGCGGGGCCGGGCGCCGTGCAGAAACACGGTGGCGTGCCGCCGTTCCGCGAGACGCAGAATTACGTCAAGGTCATCTGGGGCGGCTAGGGCCGCAGGGCAGGACGGTCCTCGGGGCCGCTGTAATGCCGCTCCACCCGTGCCACGCGCAGGCGGTAATGGGTGTACCAGCGATCCTGCCCAAGCTGCTGCGCGACCAGGTGCTGTGCATCGGCCTTCCATGCCAGGATCGAGTCTTCGTCCTGCCAATAGCTGACAGTGATGCCGAAACCATCCGCGTCCCGCGTGCTTTCCATGCCGATGCACCCGGGGCTGGCCAGGGCCATGTCGCTCATCCGGGCGGCCATCGCAGCATAACCATGATCGCCCGCGGCGCGCTGCGCCGTGAAGATCACCGCGAAATAGGGCGGATCGGGCAGGGCCGCGAAGCCGGACAAGGGCCTACTCCGCGGCGATCTGGATGACCGGTTCCATCGTCGCCAGTTCATCATCCGACAGGTGGCACTTGATCTGATGGCCCTCGGCCAATTGGCGCACCGGCGGCACCTCGCGTTCGCACAGGCCACCCGGCACGCGCGATTTCCAGCCGCAGCGCGTCTGGAAGGGGCAGCCCGGTGGTGGGTTCATCGCCGAAGGGATGTCCCCCTCGAGCACGATATGCTTCTTCTTGACCCGCGTATCCGCGATGGGAACAGCCGAGAGCAGCGCCTCGGTGTAGGGGTGGTAGGGCGGGCTGAAGACCTGGTCGGTGCTGCCCAGTTCGACCACATGGCCCAGGTACATGACCATCACCCGGTCGCTGAGATAGCGCACGATGCTCAGGTCGTGGCTGATGAACAGCAGCGTGGTGCCGTGCTCGCGCTGGATCTCCATCAGAAGGTCGGTCACCGCCGCCTGGACCGAGACATCCAGCGCCGAGACAGGCTCGTCCGCGACCACGATCCGCGCATCGCCGGCAAAGGCGCGGGCAATGCCCACGCGCTGTTTCTGCCCGCCCGACAACTGGCGCGGCATCCGGTCGGCAAAGGCGCGCGGCAGCTTCACAAGGTCCAGCAGCTGCAGCATGCGATTGCGCCGCTCTTCCTCGGAGTTGCCCACGCCGAAGATTTCCAGCGCGCGGATGATCTGCCGGCCCACGGTCATCGACGGGTTCAGCGTATCGAACGGGTTCTGGAACACCATCTGCACATCGGCCACGGTCTTGGTGTCGCGTTGCTGGATCGGGATGTCGCCGATGCTGCGATTGTCCAGCAGGATCTGGCCGTCGGTCGCGGTCTCCAGCCCCATCAGCACCTTGGCGAAGGTGGACTTGCCGCAACCGGATTCGCCCACGATGGCCAGCGTCTCGCGCTCGCGCGCCTCGAAACTCAGGGTCTCGTTGGCCTTCACCACCTTCGTGGCGCCACCGCCGAACAGCTTGCTTGCGGCCACCTCGTAATATTTCTTGAGGTTGTCCATCTTCAGGACCACCTTTCCGATCTCGCCTTTCTGCTTGACCTCGGCCTTGGCGGGCGGCGCGGTCCAGTCGATCTCGGAAAAGCGCAGGCAGCGGGTCTCATGGGTAGCGGCCTCATCCACCGGGGCCATGCTGACATAGCCCTGATCGCAGCGCCCGGCTTCGAAATAGTCGCAGCGCGGGCCGAAGTTGCAGCCGTCGGGGCGTTCATGGGGCAGGGGGAAATTGCCGGGGATCGCGATCAGCGGGCTTGCGTTCTTGTCCGCGCCGGGCAGCGGGATCGACCGGAACAGCGCCTGCGTATAGGGATGGCGCATCTTGTCGAAGACATCGGTGATGCTGCCGCGCTCGACCGCCTCGCCCGAATACATCACGCAGATACGGTCACAGGTTTCCAGCACCAGGCCCAGGTTGTGGCTGATGAACAGCATCGAGGTGCCGTATTTGCGGCCCAGGTCCTTGACCAGTTCCACGATCGCCGCCTCGACCGTCACATCCAGCGCGGTGGTGGGCTCATCGAGGATCAGCAGCGCCGGTTTCGACATCAGCGCCATGGCGATGACGATGCGCTGCTGCTGACCGCCCGACAACTGGTGCGGATAGGCGCGCAGGATCCGCTCGGGGTCGGGCAGTTTCACATCGCGGATCACCTGCAAGGCGCGCTCTTCTGCTTCCTTCTCGGAAATGCCCTCGTGGATCATCGGCACTTCCATCAACTGCTTGCCGATGCGCATGGCCGGGTTCAGGCTGGCCATGGGTTCCTGGTAGATCATCGCGATCTCGTTGCCGCGGATGTCGCGCAGCTCTTCCGCCGACATGGCGCCCAGGTCGCGCCCCTTGAACTTGATCGACCCGCCCACGATGCGCCCGTTCACGCCCAGGTCCTGCATGACCCCCAGCGCCACGGTGGACTTGCCGCAGCCGCTTTCGCCGACAAGGCCCACGGCCTCGCCCGGTTGCACGGTGACCGAGAAATCCATGACGGCCGGGATTTCGCGCAGCCGCGTGAAGAAGGAAATCGACAGCTTGTCGATCTCGAGGATCGGCCCGTCATGGTCCCATTTCGCCATCGCTCGTCTCTCCTGTTCCCTGACCGTCTGTTTCTTCTTGCGTCAAATATCCCGGGGGGTCCGGGGGGCTGGCCCCCCGGCCTGTCGTCTTGTCAATCGCGCAGGCTTTCCTCGCGCAGACCATCCGCCAGCAGGTTCAGCCCCAGCACAAGGCTCAACAGCGCCATGGCGGGCGGCAGCGCCGGGTGCAGGTAGATCGACAGCAGCTTGCGCCCCTCGTTGATCGTGCTGCCCCAGTCGGGGCTTTCCGGGCTGAGGCCCAGGCCGAAGAAGCCCAGCGTGCCCAGAAGGATCGTGGTATAGCCGATGCGCAGGCAGAAATCGACGATCAGCGGGCCGCGCGCATTGGGCAGGATCTCCCACAGCATGATGTACCAGGGGCCTTCGCCACGGGTCTGGGCCGCGGCCACGTAGTCGCGGGTCTTGATGTCCATCGCAAGGCCCCGCACGATCCGGAAGACGGTGGGTGAATTGACGAAGACCACGGCCACGAAGACCACCAGCAGGTTCGGCGGAAAGCTGATCAGCCCCAGCGGATCCGCATCCCAGGCGATCCCCAGATAGACCCAGAGCCCGATCACCAAGGTCAGCGCCACATAGAGATTGCGCTTGGACGGTTGGGTGAAGAAACGCGAGTTGAACAGGATCGTCAGGAAGATGATCGGGAACAGGAACAGCACGCCCGCCATGTAGACCGGAATGCCCGTCAGCACGATTTCAGGCGTCACCAGCAGGTAGAACAGCAAGATCACCGGGAAGGCCAGGATCAGGTTTGCAAGGAACGACAGGAAAGTGTCCAGCTTGCCGCCGTAATATCCCGCCGGCAGGCCCAGTGTTATGCCGACCATGAAGGCGAAAAGCGTGGCGAAGGGGGCGATCTTCATCACCTCCCATGCGCCCACGACCATGCGGCTGAAGACGTCGCGCGCCAGGTTGTCGCCGCCCATCAGGTAATAGGGGTAAAGCCCCTGCGCCGCGGCATCGGGCACCGGCGTGCCGGGCACCTTGTTCTTGAGCCCCGAAATCTGCGAGAGCGTGTCATGGGTCACGATCCAGCCGAAGGCGCCGCCGAAGATGCCGGTATAGACCCAGAACATCACGAGGGCGAAACCGGTCATGCCGATCACGCTGTCGAAAAGCTTGCCGTACAGCCCCAGCCGCCGCTTGTAGATCAGCGACAATGCGAATGTCACGACCAGCGCGATCCAGACGGGGGTGAATTGGGTCAGGATACGGGTGATGATCTCACCCCAGCCGATAATGTCCATGCGCCCCTGCTCCTATGATACGCTGATGCGCGGGTTGAGATAGACATAGCCGACATCCGAAATCAGCTGCGTCACCAGCACCACGATCACGGATACGACCGAAACACCCAGCAGCAGTTCGATGTCGTTATTGCCGGCGGCCTGCACCAGCACCCAGCCGAAGCCCTTGTAGTTGAACAGGGTCTCCACGATCACCACCCCGTTCAGCAGCCAGGGAAACTGCAGCATGATCACCGTGAAGGGGGCGATCAGCGCATTGCGCAGGGCGTGTTTCATGACGATGTCGCTGAACTTGACGCCTTTCAGGCGCGCGGTGCGGATATATTGGGCCGTCATCACCTCGGCCATCGAGGCGCGGGTCATGCGGGCGATATAGCCCATCCCGTAGAGCGCGATGGTCAGCACGGGCAGGAAGAAATTGTTGAAGGTGGCATCCTCCATCGCGCTTGTGGCGGTGCCGTTGAACCATTTCAGCCCCACGGCGGAGGAGGCGAAGACCGCGATCAGGATCACCCCCGAGACATATTCGGGCGTGGCCGTGGTTGTGATGGCGAAGGTCGAAAGCGTCCGGTCCGTGCGCGATCCCTCGCGCATGCCCGCCAGAACGCCCACCAGCAGCGCCGAGGGCACCATCAGCACCATGACCCAGAACATAAGCTTGCCGGTCAGGCCAAGCCGGGTTGCGATGATGCCGCTCACCTCGTCCTTGAAGACGGTCGAAAAGCCCCAGTCGCCCTGCAGGATGCCGCAGAAACGTGGGGCCGCGGCCAGAACCTCGGGGGCGACGGTGCCTTGGACACAGCGGCCGCGCATGCCCTCATCGACCTCGACCGTCCAGCCCGGCAGCACGCCCAGCCATTGCCCGTATTTGACGGGCAGCGGGTCGAGATATCCGTTCCGTCCCAGGTAGCTGGCGACCTCGGCATCGCTCATGCGGAAGTTGCCCTGGGTCTTGGCCAGCTTTTCAAGGTTGGGATAGAGGTTCGTCATGAAAAAGACGATGAAGGTCAGGCAGAGTGCCGTCAGGATCATGATCCCGAGCCGGCGCAAGATGAACAGGCCCATGCTGTGCCCCCTGGTTTAGGTGCCCGCCGTCATGCGGGCCTTGGCAGGTCTTCGGCGACCCGTCCTTTTTCTGTCGGTGCTTGTGCTCGCCCCTTGCCGATCACGGCCTTCGGGCGAAGTGCCGCGCCCCCGATCGGGGGGCGCGGACTTGCAGGGCTGCCTGATCAGGCGGCCATGCCCCACTTGTAGTGATGATGTTCGAAGGAGATGTGCATCTCGGCACCCATCACACCTTCGCGCATGTGCCGGTAAAGCGAGCGCCAGTAAGGCTGGATCGTCACGCCTTCTTCCTGGATCAGCGCCTGCATCTTGGCGCTGACTTCGCGGCGCTTGTCGGCATCCGCGATCGACAGGGCCTCTTCCAGCAGGGCGTCGAACTCGGCGTTGGACCAGCCGAATTCATTCCATGCCTCACCCGAGCGATAGGCCAGGGCCAGGATCTGCACACCCAGGGGGCGGTGGTTCCAGTTGGTCGAGCTGAACGGATATTTCGTCCAGTCGTTCCAGAAGGTCGAACCGGGCAGAATGGTCCGCTTCACGTTGAAGCCCGCGTCGCGCAGCTGCGCTGCCACGGCATCGGTGGTGTTGCGGCGCCAGTCGTCGTCGATCGAGATGATCTCGTGCTCGAAATCGGCCAGGCCGGTTTCGTCCAGAAGCGCCTTTGCTGCGGCCGGGTCGTATTTCTGCGGCGGCAGCTCGGCATATTCGGGATGCACCGGGGCGACATGGTGGTTTTCAGCAGGAACCCCCAGGTTGCCATAGCCCAGTTCCAGGCAGACGGCGTTGTTGACGGCCATCTGGATCGCCTGGCGGACGCGCTTGTCCTCGTAGGGGCGCACGCCGTTGACCTCGGCCAGCTGGTTCGGGCGCACCACGATGGTGGCGCCGGTCACGACCTCGGACTTGACCAGGCCAAGACCGTCCATGATCTCGATGAACTCGCCCACGGATTCGTGCAGCATGTCGACTTCTTCGCTTTCAAGGGCTGCCAGCCAGGCCGCGCTGTCGGTGCCGAAGTCGATGTATTCGATCCGGTCCAGATAGGGCCCGCCATAGACATCGGTGCCCCACCAGGTGTGGCCATCTGCCTTGACCAGCGTGCATTTCACGCCGACTTCCAGCTCTTCGATCACATAGGGGCCGGTGCCGACGTTCTGGATCGCATCGGGGTTGTAGGAGCTGTGCACAACGGCTGCCGGATAGTCCGAGAAGCCGGGAATGATCGAGATGTCGGGGCGCGGCAGCGTCAGTTTGACGGTGTGGCTGTCCACGACGGTGATCGCCCCATCGGCGGCCTTGTTGGTGGCATCGTCGATCAGCGCGCTGACGCGGCCGGCCATCGAGTTGCCTTCGACATCACGCTCGCACCAGCGGGTCAGGTTGCGGGCCACGTCCTCGGCGGTGAAGTCGTCGCCATTGCTCCACTTCACGCCCTTGCGGACGTTCAGCATGTATTCGGTCGCGTTGTCGTTTACCGACCAGCTGTCCAGCAGCATGCCGCGGATCGAGCCGTCGTTGTTGTATTCGACCAGATATTCCAGCGTGCCGCGGGTCTGGTTGGCGATTTCCGACCAGTCGGCGGTGCGGCTGTCCTTGAGAGCGCGCACGCTCATCTGGCAGCGCAGCGTGCCGCCCATCGGGGGTGTCGCCTGCGCCTGTGCCGGGGTGCCAAGACCGCCCAGCGCATAGGCCGCGGCGGCTGTCACACCCAGTCCGGTGGTGCGGGCCAGGAATTCGCGACGGCTGAGCTTGCCGGCCTTGAATTCATCCGCATACATCACGGCGGCCTTGTGCACTGGCTGGCCCTTGAAGGTCATATCGTTCATGTTCAACTCCCTGTTGTTTTTTTCAGGCTGATCGGTCGACAGCCTGTCAGCCTGCATTATCCTGCAGATTCTTGACCGCGTTCGCGCTTCATCCCTTGCCGCATTCGGCACCAGAACGGGCTTTGCGTCAACGCATGGTTTCGGCATTCTGCGTATGAAAACCGACATCGTCCCATAACAAAAACGACATCGGTGTCGCTTGCAAGCCATAAACGCGACAGCTGCGTCGATTTTCTGTTTCACAGGTTCAAACTGGCTGGCGGCGCCAGACTTGCCACAAAATCGGCGACCCGACCCGGCACCATGCTCAAAGCGGCGCGCCAAGCCTGGCTGGTGCCGGCTTGGCGGCGGCGGGCGTGGCCTCTTGCCGTTTGGCGACGCGCCGCAGATTGCTGGGCGATTGCCCCGTGTGATGCTGCACGAAGCGCGAGAAATAGGCGGCACTGCTGAAATTCAGGCTTTGCCCGATATCCTGCAACGGCCGGTTCGTGGTTTCGATCTGGTCGCGCGCCGCATAGAGGCTGCGTTGGGTCAGGATCTCAGCGGCCGTCAATCCCGACGCCTCGCGGCAGGACCGGGTCAGATGGGTCGGGGTGACGCCCAGCTCATGCGCGTAATCGCCCATCAGTTTCGGGCCGGCATAGTCGCGCGCGACCATGGCGCAAAAGGCCTGCACCAGGCGCTGCGCCGCCGATATGCGTGGCATGTCATCCGCATGGTCCAGCATTTGCCGCCGCATCCAGACGGACAGCAGGATCGAATGGGCGCGCATCGCCTCGTCGAAATAGGGACGGTTGCCGGTTTGCTCTCGCTGCATGACGTCAAGGATGCCCGAGATTTCCGCCTGGGCCTGCACGTCGCGGATCCGCAGGTGCTGCGGTTCCTCGGGCAGACCCAGATCATGAGTGGTCGGCAGGTGCAGCGCCAGCCCGAACCCCTGCTTGCCGAGATCCAGCGCCAGAAGCGTATGGGCAGGCACGAAAACCGCGTTATGGGTGCCGATGCCGCTGCGCAGGCCCTGCAGGATCATGCGGCCCTGGCCGCGCGTGATCCACAGCAGGATATCGTGGTCGTGGCTGTGCAACTGCTCCAGCCGCCAGGCCGTGCCGCGGGCCATCTGCGCGATGCTGCCGATGCGAATGCCGCCCGTGCCGCGCGCGGGGGGCACCGATCCTTGATCCGTTTTCGTGCTGCTGGCCTGCATGGATCCCGCTCCGTCCGCGTCGGTCCGCGATTACTGCGCCAAGACTAGCAACAGCTATGTTCCCGTAAAGGGGAGTGGTTGAAAAAAGACAAGTTTCGCCGATTTCAGGCAGGAACTGGCCGATAGGCGGTCCAGGCGCGCATCCGGGCACGGAACCAGGTCCTTTGGCGCTTGGCGAATTGCCGCGTGGCGATGGTCGCAGCCTCGCGGGCGGCATCAAGGCTCATCTCGCCGCGCAGATGCGCGATCAGCTCGGGCGCGCCGATCGCCTTGGCCGAAAGGGCGTCCGGGTTCCAGCCCGCAAGATTGGCGCGCGCTTCGTCCAGCGCGCCCGCGGCCAGCATGGCATCGAAGCGTCGCGCGATTCGCGCGTTCAGCCACTCCTTGGGCGCGTCGAACAGGATCGGCGTCGTCTGCGCCAGCGGCAGCAGGGGGGGCGGTGTGCTGTCCTGCCAATCGGCCAGCGTGCGCCCGGTGCCGCGCCAGACCTCCCAGGCGCGTTGCACCCGCATGGGGTTGCGCTGGTCCAGACGCGCCAAGGTGACGGGGTCCAGATCGGCCAGCAGCGCCTCCAGCCCGCCTTCGCGCAGGCGCGCCGTGGCCTCAAGGCGCAGGCTGTCGGGCAGGGGCGGGATCTCGGCCAGCCCTTCGGTCAGGGCGGTAAAATAGAGCCCCGTGCCGCCCACGATGATCGGACGAGGCCCCGCGCGCAACAGCGGGGCCACATCACGCAGCCAGTGACCCACGGAATAGGGCGCATCGCCCGGCACGGTCCCATAGAGAAGATGCGGCACGCGGGCCTCTTCCCCGGCCGAGGGGCGCGCGGTCAGCACGCGCCAATTGGCATAGACCTGGATCGCATCGGCATTCACGATCACGCCGCCCTGTGTTTCGGCGATCCTGAGGGCCAGGGCGGATTTGCCGCTGGCGGTGGGGCCTGCGATCAGCACGGGGCGGTCGGCGGGAATGGCTGTCAGATCGGGCGTGGTCATGCCCTGCCTCTACCCCCAATCGGGCGAAATCGCAAAGGCGGTGCATCTCGGATTGAACCCGCCCGCGTTTTGCGACATTTTGCGCGCGACCTGCACATACCGAACGGAGCCCCCATGTCAGACCAAGCCGACACCCAGTCCATGCCGCCGGTGCAGACCAGGTTCCGCCGCGTGATGCTGAAGATTTCGGGCGAGGCGTTGATGGGGGACCAGGGATTCGGCCTGCATCCGCCCACCGTCCAGCGCATCGCGCAGGAGGTGAAGTCGGTGCATGACCTGGGCGTCGAGATCTGCATGGTGATCGGTGGCGGCAACATCTTTCGCGGCCTGCAAGGCAGTGCCCAGGGGATGGAGCGCACGACCGCCGATTACATGGGGATGCTGGCGACCGTGATGAACGCGCTGGCGATGCAATCCTCGCTCGAGGCGCTGAACATCCATACGCGGGTCATCAGCGCGATCCCGATGGACCAGGTCTGCGAGCCCTATATCCGCCGCCGCGCCGTGCGCCATCTTGAGAAAAAGCGCGTCTGCATCTTCGCGGCGGGCACGGGCAACCCCTATTTCACCACCGATACGGCCGCGACGCTGCGGGCCAATGAAATGGCCTGCGAGGCGATCTTCAAGGGCACCAAGGTGGATGGCGTCTATGACAAGGACCCCAAGAAACATGCGGATGCGAAACGCTATGAGCGCGTCACCTATGACGAGGTGCTGGCGCAGCACCTGGGCGTGATGGACGCCAGCGCCATCGCTCTTGCGCGCGACAACAACCTGCCGATCATCGTCTTCTCGCTGGACGAACCCGGCGGTTTCAAGGGGATCCTGGCAGGCCGGGGCACCTATACAACCGTACACGGTTGAGGCTAGATAGACCAAACCCGGGTGAAAACCGGGGCGTTACAAGGGAAATGCACGATTATGTCTGACGAAGAGTTCGAGATCGATACCGATGACCTTGAGCGGCGGATGGATGGCGCCATGGCGGCGCTGAAGACCGAATTCGCCTCGCTGCGCACGGGCCGCGCCTCGGCCTCGATGCTGGAACCCGTGGTGGTCGAGGCTTATGGACAGCGGACCCCGATCAACCAGGTCGGCACGATCAACGTGCCCGAACCGCGGATGGTCACCATCAACGTCTGGGACAAGTCGATGGTGGGTGCTGTTGAAAAAGCCATTCGCAACAGCGGCTTGGGGATCAATCCTCAGCTGAACGGCACGATCATCATGCTGCCGATCCCCGAGCTGAACGAAGAACGCCGGCGCGAGCTGACACGGGTGGCGGCGCAATATGCCGAAAACGCCCGCGTGGCGGTGCGCAACGTGCGTCGCGACGGGATGGACCAGGTCAAGAAAGCCAAGGCCAAGGGCATGTCGGAGGATGATCAGAAGTTCTGGGAAACCACCGTACAGGAACTGACCGACCGCTATACCAAACTGGTGGACGCAGCACTCGAAGGCAAACAGGCCGAGATCATGCAGGTCTGAGGACCTGTCGATCCGCCTCATGAAAGGGCCATTCATGGCGCGCCGGACTTCTGACAGCCTTTCCCCTGATGCGCCATCTTCCGGTGAAGCCGGCGTCGGGGTTCTCGATCCGGCTGGTCAGGGGCCGCGCCATGTCGCCATCATCATGGACGGCAATGGCCGTTGGGCCACGATGCGGGGGCGGCCGCGCCTGTTCGGGCATCATGCCGGGGCCCGCCGCGTGCGCGAAATCGTCGAGGCCTGTCCCGATCTGGGCGTCAAGTACTTGACGATATTCGCCTTTTCCACAGAGAACTGGCGCCGGACCCAGGTCGAGGTGGCCGGTCTGATGAGTCTCTTCCGCCGCTATATCACTGGCGAGGCACGACAATTGCGTGACGAGGGCGTGCGCGTGCGCTTCATTGGCGACCGCGTGCGGCTGGATGACAAGCTGGTCGCGCTGATGGACGAGCTTGAACTGATGACCGCGGGCAATGACCGGGTGCATCTGACCATCGCGCTGAATTATGGCGGCCGCGACGAGGTGGCACGCGCCACCAAGCGGCTGGCCCAGGATGTGGCCCTGGGGCGGCTCGATCCGGCTGATGTGGATGAAGAAACGCTGCCAAGGTACCTTGATACTTACGTTCTTCCCGATCCTGACCTGGTGATCCGCACCAGTGGCGAGGCGCGGATTTCGAACTTCCTTCTGTGGCAATCCGCCTATGCCGAATATGAATTCGTCGATACGCTCTGGCCTGATTTTTCCCGCGCCGAATTCGCCAAGCTGTTGCATGGCTATGGTGCGCGCGATCGACGTTTTGGCGGCGTGAAGGTATGAGCGCCCGATGACTGCAGCCTCGAAATGGGAAGACCTCAAGACGCGCAGCGCCTCGTCGCTGCTGATGGTGGCTGTCGGCGCGGGCGAGATCTGGCTTGGCGGATCATGGTTCCTGTCACTGATCGTGATCGTCTGCGGGCTGATGATCTGGGAACTGGTGCGCATGGTCGCGCGCGAGGCTGCGGGGCTTGCCCTTGGGCTTGGTCTTCTGGCCGGGGCTTCGGTGCTGGGGGCGGTTTTGTTGACATTGCCCGTTCTGCTTGTCTTGCCCGTCCTGCTGGGCGGCGTGGCCGTGTCGCGGCACAGGGTGATGTACCTGCTTTACGCGCCGGTGGTGATGGCGGGTGCCTATGGCCTTGTGATGCTGCGGGACACGCCCGATGGCCTGACCTGGCTGATCTGGCTGGTGCTTGTCGTCGTGGTTACCGATGTGGCGGGGTATTTTGCCGGGCGGATGATCGGGGGGCCGAAATTCTGGCCGGCGATCAGCCCCAAGAAGACCTGGTCCGGTACGGTCGCGGGCTGGATCGGCGCAGGTGCGCTGGGGCTGGCCTTCCAGCCGCTGACAGGGGCAGGGGCCACGCTTGTGCTGATCAGCATGATCGCATCCTTTGCCTCGCAGATGGGTGACATCGCGGAAAGCGCGGTCAAGCGGCGGACCGGGGTCAAGGACAGTTCGAGCCTGATCCCCGGGCATGGGGGTGTGCTGGACCGTTTCGACGGGCTGCTGGGGGCGTCGCTTCTGGTTCTGCTCTTCATGGTCATGGCCGGGCATCTGCCGGATCAGCCATGAAGCGGGTCACTGTCTTTGGATCAACCGGGTCGATCGGGCAGAACACGCTCGATCTGATCGCGCGCGCGCCGCAGGACTATGACGTGGTCGCCCTGACAGGCGGGCGCAACATCACGCAGCTTGCCGCCGATGCGCGGCGTCTGGGGGCGCAGCTCGCGGTCACGGCGCATGACGATCTGCTGGAGGATCTGCGCGCGGCGCTGGCCGGTTCCGGGGTCGAGGCGGCGGCCGGGCAGGCGGCGCTGATCGAGGCGGCGGCGCGTCCGGCCGATTGGACCATGTCGGCAATCGTGGGGGCTGCCGGGCTTGCACCGGGGATGGAGGCGCTGAAACAGGGCGCGACCCTGGCGCTGGCGAACAAGGAATCGCTGGTGACGGCAGGCCCTTTGCTGATGGCGACGGCCGCGCGCCACGGGGCGCGCATCCTGCCCGTGGACAGCGAACATTCCGCGATATTCCAGGCCCTTGTCGGCGAGGATATCGGCGCGGTGGAACGGATCATCATCACCGCCAGCGGCGGTGCGTTCCGCGACTGGCCGCTGGAGCGTCTGGCGGCCGCGACCCTGGCCGAAGCCTCGAGCCACCCGAATTGGGACATGGGGCAGCGGATCACGATCGATTCCGCCTCTATGTTCAACAAGGCCCTGGAAGTCATTGAAACACGTGAGTTCTTTGGCGTCGCGCCGGAGCAGATCGAAGTGATCCTGCACCCTGAATCCCTGGTGCATGCGCTGGTCGGGTTCCGCGATGGCGCCTTGATGGCCCATGTCGGCGCGTCAGACATGCGCCATGCCATCGGCTATGCGCTGCATTGGCCCGAACGGCGCGATCTGCCGGTCGCGCGGCTGGATCTTGCCGCCATCGGGACGCTGAATTTCCGCGCCCCCGATCCCGCCCGCTATCCCGCCCTGCGCCTTGCGCGCGAGGTGATGCAGCGCGGCGGTCTGGCGGGGGCCGTGTTCAATGCCGCCAAGGAGCGGGCGCTGGACGCCTTCATCGCCGGACGCATCGGATTTCTGGACATGGCGGGCGTGGTCGAGGACGTTCTGACACGAATGTCATCCGAAAGCGGCCTCATTGATGCCGAGATCACCCTTGATACCGTCGCCCATGTGGACCATCTCGCACGGACAAGGGCGGATGAGGCCATGCAGGCGAAAGCGGGCTGACAGCACAGCCAACAGATCAGAAAGCAGGACCGACACTTGGATATCGTATCTTTTCTTCCCCAGTTCGGCGGTCTCGCCATGACCCTGGCGGCCTTTGTCGTGGCGCTGTCGGTGATCGTCGCCGTGCATGAATACGGCCATTACATCGTCGGGCGCTGGTCGGGCATCCATGCGGATGTGTTTTCGCTCGGGTTCGGGCCGGTGCTTTTTGCGCGGGTCGACAAACGGGGGACGAAATGGCAGGTCGCGCTGCTGCCGCTTGGCGGATACGTCAAGTTTCGCGGCGATGCTGATGCGGCCTCGGCCGGAACGGATGAGCAGGCGATCCGCACCATGAGCGAGGCCGAGAAACGCAGCACCATGAATGGCGCGCCGCTCTGGGCGCGGACCGCCACGGTCGCTGCGGGGCCGATCTTCAACTTCGTGCTGGCCATCATTGTCTTCACCGCCATCGGCATGACGCGCGGCGTCGCGGTGGATCCGCTGACCGTGGGCGAATTGCGCCCCGTCGCCGTCGCCCACCAGGTGCAGCCGGGCGACGTGATCCTGGCGATTGACGGGCGCACGCTGCCCCAGGCGGGCGAGGCGGGCTTTGCCGAGCTGACGGCGGCGCTGCCGGCGGTGCCGCTGATGGATTACACCGTGCTGCGCGACGGGCGCGAGGTGACGGTGCAAGGCCCGCATCCGATGCCCCCGGTCATCACGCAGCTTGCCCCGCAATCGGCGGCCATGGCGACCGATCTGGAACCGGATGACGTGATTCTGGCCGTTGATGGCGATCCGATCTTCGCCTTTCGGCAGTTGCGCGAAAAGGTCGAGGGGACCGAAGGCGCGCCCTTGCTGCTGGATGTGCGCCGTGGCGACCAGACCCTGCAGGTCAGCCTGACCCCGCGCCGCGTGGACGAGCCGCAGGATGGCGGCGGGTTCGAGACGAACTGGCGGATCGGCATCATCGGCGGGCTGTTCTTCGATCCGATGACAGAAACCCCCGGTTTCATGGATGCCTTCACCAATGGTGTGGCCAGCATGTGGGAGATCATCCGGGGGTCGCTGTCGGGTCTTTATCACATGGTGACGGGGGCAATCAGCACCTGCAACATGTCCGGTCCGATCGGAATTGCCGAGGTTTCCGGCGCGATGGCCAGCCAGGGGACAGAAAGTTTCATCTATTTCATCGCGGTCCTGTCGACGGCGGTGGGCCTGCTGAACCTCTTTCCGATCCCGGTTCTGGATGGCGGGCACCTGGTGTTCTACGCCTACGAGGCCGTGGCCGGCAAACCGCCCAGCGACAAGGTGTTGCGGGTGCTCATGGCTGCGGGCCTGACCATCATCCTGTCGCTGATGGTCTTCGCATTGAGCAACGATATTTTCTGCCCCTGATTCTGCTGGATCAGGGGGGATTCCTTCCTCCGATAATTTTCGGCGTCAAAATCTGGCCATAATCGTGGGCTAGTGAGGTGCGTGAAACGAGTTTGGAAAGTGTGATCCCATGGAAATGATCCAGAAAAGCGGACGTGGTCTTGGTCTTATCCTGTCCTTGAACTGGGACCGTATCCTCTATCTGGGTACGATCATTCTGGCCTTGAATGTCGGCGCCCTTCTGAACCTGCTGTAAACAGCCACCTTGTGATGCATTGTGGGGTGACCACAAAGCCACGCGGGCCGCAGGCTGCGCGCGGCTTTCTTGTGTGATGGGGCATTGAATTTGCCGCCCCGCTGCGGAAATGTCCCGGGCAAGGGCGCAAGCGGTCGATTTGCGCGCGCTTTGGGGCGTCTGGGCTTTTGACAACCGCCTGCAATGCCGATACTCACTTGGTCAACATAAATGCATGACTGGGTTGACCGATGACCAATGAGATGGGTGGGCGGCGTCGCGTTCGCAGCATGAACGGTGTTTCTTTCCGCAAGGGGCAGACTGCCGGGCGAGGGCGCGTTTCGGGATGGATTGCGCCGCTTCTGGTGGCAGGTCTGTCTTTGGGAACGCTTCCCGCAGCGCCAGCATGGGCGCAGTCCTTCAGCTTCAGTTCCGTCCAGATCGACGGGAATCAGAGGATCGAGACGGCAACGATTCTCAACTATGCGGGTATTGCGCGCGGTCAGACCGTGTCGGCGGCAGAGCTGAACGACGCCTATCAGCGCATTCTCGCGTCGGGTCTTTTCGAAGAGGTGATGCTGGAGCCGCGCGGCAATACGCTGGTGATCAGCGTGACCGAGTTTCCCACGATCAACCAGATCAGCTTTGAGGGGAATCGCCGCCTGAAGACCGAGGTGCTGGAAACGGTGGTCCAGTCGCAGTCGCGGCGCGTCTTCAACCCGTCGACCGCGGAACGCGATGCCGCGGCCATTGCCGATGCCTATGCGCAGGCGGGCCGGCTGGCCGCTTCGGTCAATCCCCGGATCATCCGCCGCTCGGACAATCGCGTGGACCTGGTGTTCGAGATTTTCGAGGGCGGTCTGGTCGAGATCGAGCGGATCGGTTTCGTGGGCAACCGCGTCTTCTCGGACTCGCGCCTGCGTCGCGTTCTGGAGACAAAGCAGGCGGGTCTGCTGCGGGCGCTGATCCAGCGGGATACGTTCGTGGCGGACCGCATCGAATTCGACAAGCAGGTGCTTCAGGATTTCTACTTCTCGCGCGGTTACGTGGATTTCCGCACGACGGCGGTGAATAGTCAACTTGCCCGTGAGCGGGACGGTTTCTTCGTGACCTTCAATGTCGAGGAAGGTCAGCAATTCCGCTTTGGCGAGATCACGGCAACGACGGACCTGCCCGATGTGAACCCCGATGAATTCCGCGCGGCGCTGAATGTTCGGGCGGGCGGTGTCTATTCGCCCATGATCGTCGAGGACAATATCGCCCGGCTGGAGCGTCTTGCGATCCAGAAGGGGCTGAATTTCGTGCGTGTCGAACCCCGGATCGTGCGCAACGAGCGTGATCTGACCCTGGACGTGGAATTCGCGATGGTGCGCGGACCGCGCATCTTCGTGGAACGCATCGACATCGAAGGCAATGCCACGACCCTGGACCAGGTTGTCCGGCGTCAGTTCCGCGTGGTCGAGGGCGATCCTTTCAACCCGCGTGAAATCCGCGAAAGCGCCGAGCGCATTCGCGCGTTGGGATTCTTCAGCGATGCCCGCGTGAATGCACGCGAAGGCTCGGCGCCCGACCAGGTGATCGTGGATGTGGAAGTCGAAGAACAGCCCACCGGCAGCCTGTCCTTTGGTGGTGCCTATGGCACCAACGGCGGCTTTGCGCTGATCGCCAGCTTCAGCGAGACCAACTTCCTCGGTCGCGGGCAGCGTCTGCAGCTTGATTTCTCGGGTGCCGAGGAAAACCAGACCTACGAGATCCGCTTTACCGAACCGGCCCTTCTGGGACGCGACCTGGCGCTGGATTTCGAGCTTGGCTATCGCGAGACCAACAACTCTTTCGCGAATTACGACACGGCCGTCGCGCGTTTCAGCCCCGGCCTGACCTTCCCGGTCAGTGCGGGCGGCCGGTTGCGCGCCTTCTACAAGGTGGAAAGCGTCGAGATCAGCAATTACGAGTTCACAGGTACGCTGATCGCGGATGAAGCGGCGCAAGGGCAACTGTGGAGCAGTGCGCTTGGCTATAGCTACAGCTATGACAACCGCCGTAGCGGTCTGAACCCCGATGCGGGCATCCTGCTGCAGTTCGGGCAGGAGTTTGCCGGGCTGGGCGGTGACAGCACCTTTGTCAAGACGACCGCGCGCGCGCAGGCGCAGACCTCGATCCTGAATGAAGAGGTGACGCTGCGGGCCACGCTGGAAGGCGGCATGCTGAATTTCACCTCGGGGTCCAGCCGGGTGACCGATCGTTTCCTGATCGGCGGTTCGATCATGCGCGGCTTCACGCCCGACGGGATCGGTCCGCGCGAGGTGCGCACCGCCGCCGGTGGCGCGGTCGAGGTGAATGACGCGCTTGGTGGCAACGTCTATGCCGTGGCCAAGCTCGAGGCCGAATTCCCGCTGGGCCTGCCCGAGGAATACGGGATCCGTGGCGGTGTGTTCTATGATGTCGGCTCGGTCTGGGATCTGGATGTGACCAATGCGAACACGATCTATGATGATTTCTCGCTCCGGCATGTGGTGGGTGTCTCCATCTTCTGGGATTCGGTGATCGGACCGTTGCGCTTCAACTTCTCGAAAGCGCTTGAGAAAGAAGACTTCGACGATGAGCAAACCTTCAACCTGACCGTCTCGACGCGGTTCTGATGTGGCCCCGGTGGCGCGGCGCGGTGTTTTCTGAGCCTGGCCAAGCCGGATGGAGGGCGATCTGCGCCCTGGTGGTTGCGCTGTGCCTGCCTTTTGGCGGGCCCGCGCAGGCACAGGAAAACCAGCTGATCCGCAGCCCGATCCTGTCGCTTGACCAGGACCGCATGTTCGCGGCCTCGGCCTTCGGGCGGCGGTTCGATGCGGCGTTGCAGGCTGACGGGGCGCTGCTTGAGGTCGAGAATCGCAGGATCGAATCCGCGCTCGAGGCCGAGGAAAAGGATCTGACCCAGCGCCGCCCCGCCATGAGCCCCGAGGCGTTCCGCGCGCTGGCCGATGCCTTCGACACCAAGGTGCAGCGGATCAGGACGGAACAGACCGCCAAGGCGCGCGCCCTTGCCCAACGCACCGAGGACGCGCAGCGCCAGTTCATCGCGGCGGCGCGCCCGGTGCTGGAGCAGTTGATGATCGATGCGGGGGCCGTCGTGATCATCGACCCGCGCAGTGTCGTGATGAGCCGCAGCGCCATCGATGTGACGGATGAGGCGATCCGCAGGATCAACGACAGCATCGGCGATGGAAGCGACGCCGCAGGTGCCCCGCAAGTGGCGCCAGTCGCGCCGAAAGGCGACTGACCCGCGATGCGCTTGCTCCTGCGGGGGCGAATTGTTACTGACAGACACGAGATGAATGGCCGGGCAGGCCCATGGGCCTGAACGGGTCGGATCGGTCGCCTGCTTGCCGGAACAGATGAACCAGACAGCAAGACCCCGGGGGGCAGATGACAGAGCCTTTGAAAAGCGCCGATATCCTGATGATCCAGCGGATCCTGCCGCATCGCTACCCGTTCTTGCTGGTGGACAAGGTGGTCGATATCGACGGCACCTCCTCGGCCGTGGGGATCAAGAACGTGTCCATGAACGAGCCGCATTTCCAGGGACATTTCCCCGGAAATCCGATCATGCCGGGTGTCACCATCGTCGAGGCGATGGCCCAGACCGCGGCCGTGATGGTGGGCGTTGCGCTGGACATGGCCGACAAGGAGCTGCTGGTCTATTTCATGGCGATCGACGGCTGCAAGTTCCGCCGCAAGGTGGTGCCCGGCGATGTGCTGCGCATGACGCTGACCACGCTGCGCGGCAAGCCCGGCGGCAAGGTCTGGCGCTTCAAGGGCGTGGCCGAGGTTGACGGAGAGATGGCGGCGGAATGCGAGTTCACCGCCATGATGGATCTGCCCAAGGAGTAACCGATGTCCAGCCGGATCCACCCTTCCGCCATCATCGAGGACGGCGCGCAGATCGGCGCGGATGTCGCGATCGGGCCGTTCTGCCATATCGGCGCGCAAGTCCGCCTTGCCGATGGGGTGCATCTGCACAGCCATGTGGTGGTGTCGGGCCAGACCGAGATCGGTGAAAAGACCGAGATCCATCCTTTCGCCGTGATCGGTGGCATTCCGCAGGATCTGAAATTCAAGGGCGAGGCGACGCGCCTGATCATCGGTGCGCGCAACCGGATCCGGGAACATGTCACGATGAACACCGGCACCGAAGGCGGTGGCGGGATCACCCGCATCGGCGATGACGGTCTGTTCATGGCCGGCAGCCATGTGGCCCATGACGTGCAGATCGGCAACCGGGTGATCGTGGTGAACAACGCGGCCCTGGCCGGGCATTGCATCATCGAGGATGACGTGATCATCGGCGGGCTGTCGGGCGTGCATCAATGGGTGCGGATCGGGCAGGGCGCCATCATCGGGGCCGTGACCATGGTGACGAATGATGTCATCCCCTACGGCCTTGTGCAGGCGCCACGTGGCGTTCTTGACGGGCTCAATCTGGTGGGGCTGAAGCGTCGCGGCGTGCCGCGCGCCGATATCACCGCGCTGCGGGCGGCTTTCCAGATGCTGGCACAGGGCGAGGGGGCGTTTCAGGACCGTGCGCGCCGGCTTGGTGATGAAACCCAAAGCGAATACGTCCGCCAGATCGTCGATTTCGTGACCGCCGGGTCCGACCGGTCTTTTCTGACGCCGGGCTGATGCTGGCGCTGATCGCAGGGCGGGGGCAATTGCCGGGTCACATCGTGGCCGCCCATGGCGCGCCGGTGCTGGTCGCCGCGCTCGAGGGCTTTGCCCCGGACCATCTGACGCCCGACATCACCTTTCGCGTGGAGCGGCTTGGCAGTTTCATCGCCGATCTCAAGGCGCGGGGCGTGAGCGATATCTGCATGGCCGGTGCCATCGGCAGACCTGCGCTTGATCCTGCGATGATCGACGCGGCCACCATGCCGCTTGTGCCGCGCATGATGCAGGCGCTGGGGCAGGGCGATGATGGCGCCCTGCGGGTAGTGATCGCCCTGTTCGAAGAGGCGGGCTTTGCCCTGCGCGCCGCGCATGAGATCTGCCCCGATCTGCTGCTGTCCGAGGGCATTCCCACACGCGCCCGTCCGGGTCCGCAGCATGAGGGGCCCGCGCGTCTGGGCAAGGCCACCATCGCCGAGATGGGCCGCGCCGATCAGGGGCAGGCCTGCGTCATCCGGCGCGGTGATGTTCTGGCCCGCGAAGGGGCGGATGGCACCGATGCCATGTTGGCGCGCCTGGGATCAGGGCCGGCCAGTACGGCGGATCCCGATCCGCTGACCTGGGGTTTCAACGCGATCACCGATGCCGCCACCAGCGCGCTGGATTGGCTGGGCGGGCGCGAGGCTGCGGATCACAGTGGCGCCATCCTCTACAAGGCGCCCAAGCCCGGTCAGGACCGGCGTGTCGACCTGCCGACCATCGGCCCCGGTACCGCGATGCGCGCCGCTGATGCCGGGTTGGACGGTATCGTGATCGAGGCGGGCGGTGTGCTTGTTCTGGATCTGCCTTCGGTCTTGAGGATCCTCGATGACAAGGGGATGTTCCTTTGGGTGCGGGCCGCATGAGGGTGTTCCTGATCGCGGGCGAAGCCTCTGGCGACAAGCTGGGGGCCGCTTTGATGTCGGGCCTCAAGCAACTGACAACGCCTGATTTTTCGGGTGTCGGCGGTCCGCTGATGCAGGCCGAAGGGATGGACAGCCTCTTTCCCATGGACGAGTTGAGCATCATGGGCCTGGCCGAGGTTCTGCCCAAGTACATGCATCTGAAACGGCGCATCGCCCAGACGGCCGCAGCAGTGATCGCGGCGCGCCCCGATGTGCTGGTGACCATCGACAGCCCCGATTTCTGCCTGCGTGTCGCCAAGCTGGTGAAGGCCCAAAGCGATATCCGCACCGTGCATTACGTCGCCCCTTCGGTCTGGGCCTGGCGACCGGGACGCGCGGCCAAGATGGCGCGGGTGATCGACCATGTGCTGGCGCTGTTGCCCTTCGAGCCGCCCTATATGGAAGCCGCAGGCATGGATTGCGATTTCGTGGGCCATCCGGTCGTCGCCGAACCACAGGCGACCGAGGCAGAGGCGCAGGCCTTCCGTGCCCGTCACGGGATCGGCGAGGCACCGCTGCTGCTGGCATTGCCCGGATCGCGGCGGGGTGAGGTGGCGCGGCTGGCACCGCGGTTCGGTCAGGCGCTGGCGCGGGTGATGCAAACCCGTCCCGACTTGCGGATCGTGCTGCCCACCACTCCCAATGTCACTGACCTTGTGCAGAATCTGGTAGGCGAATGGCCCGTTGCGCCCATCGTCCTTGATCCTCGCAACATGAACAACGATGCTTATGCCGCTGAAAAAAGGTCAGCTTTCCGTGCGGCTGAAATCGCGCTGGCCGCCTCTGGCACCGTGTCGCTGGAGCTGGCGGCGGCTGACACGCCGATGGTCATTGCCTATGACATGAACCCGCTCAGCCGGTTTCTGATCGGTCGGATGCTGAGGATCGATACGGTCACTCTGGTCAATCTGGTATCCGAAACGCGCGCCGTGCCCGAATGCCTTGGCCGCAATTGTAACCCCGGTGCAATCGCCGCTGCGCTGGACAAGGTAATGCGTGCGCCGGATGCCCAGATGGAAGCCATGCGCCTGACGATGGAGAGGCTGGGCAAAGGCGGCACGCCGCCGGGGCTGCGTGCGGCGCAGGCGATACTGCACAGGCTTTCCCGACCCGTCTGAGCCGAGATGGTCAGCCTTTCCAGATCCAGCCACCACCCAGAACGCGGGTGCTGGCCGGGTCATAGAACACGCAGGCCTGTCCCGGTGACACGCCTTCTTCGGGTGTCAGCAATTCGACCGTGGCTGTGGTGGCCGAAAGCGGGCGGATCACCGCCTCGCGCGGGGGGCGGGTCGAGCGGACCTTGACCGCCACATGCCATTCGGCGGCGCTGTCGAAGGGCGTATCGCCCAGCCAGTTGATCTCGCGCAGCGGCACCACGCGGGTGGACAGCATCTCTTTCGGGCCGACGATGACGCGCTTGGTATCCACGTCCAGCTTGACCACATAGAGCGGATCTTCCAGACCACCGATGCCCAGACCACGGCGCTGGCCGATCGTGTAATGGATCACACCCTTGTGCGTGCCCAGAACGCGCCCGTCCACATCCACGATCTCGCCGGGTTCGGCGGCGCCGGGGCGCAGCTTTTCGATCACGGCGGCATAGTTGCCATTGGGCACAAAGCAGATGTCCTGACTGTCGGGCTTGTCGGCCACGGGCAGGCCGTAACGTGCCGCCAGCGCCCGTGTTTCGGCCTTCGAGGTCAGATGCCCCAGCGGAAAGCGCAGGTAGTCCAGCTGTTCTGCCGTGGTCGAGAACAGGAAATAGCTTTGATCGCGAGCGGCATCTGCGGCCGCGTGCAATTCGGGGCCGGCCGCGCCCATCTTGCGCTGGATATAGTGGCCCGTGGCCATGCAATCGGCCTCCAGGTCGCGGGCGGTTTCCAGCAGGTCCTTGAACTTCACCCGCTCGTTGCAGCGGATGCAGGGCACGGGCGTGGCCCCGGCAAGGTAGCTGTCGGCGAATTCGTCGATCACCGCGTCCTTGAAGACGTTTTCATAATCCAGCACGTAATGCGGAAATCCCATGGTCTCGGCCACGCGGCGGGCGTCGTGGATATCAAGGCCCGCGCAGCAGGCGCCCTTCTTGGCCAATGCCGCGCCGTGATCATAAAGCTGCAGGGTCACGCCGACCACGTCATAGCCCTCTTCGGCCAGCTGCGCCGCCACCACGGAACTGTCCACGCCACCCGACATCGCCACCACCACCCGCGTTTGCGAGGGCGGTTTGGCAAAGCCGAGCGAGTTCAGCGGATGATCGGTGTCGAGGGCCATCATGGCCTCCTTGGTGTGGCGCGGCGGAGGGGGCCGGGGATTTGGCGCTGCCCCGGAAAGTCTGCGAGAATATAGGAAAATCCGAGATACTCTCAACCCCCTGTTTCACCGGCTGTTAAACGCTCTGGCGCATTGATGCGTCATGAAAGGAAAAACAGGCATGTATCTCAAAAAGATCGATGGTCCGCGTGCGGTGACGCTTCCTGACGGGTCGGTGATGACGCGCGCCGATCTGCCCCCGCCCGATACGCGGCGTTGGGTGGCCAGCCGCAAGGCTGCGGTGGTGCGCGGTGTGCTCTGCGGTTTGATTTCCCGCGCCGAGGCGCTGGAACGCTATGGGCTGAGTGATGACGAATTCGACGGCTGGTTGCGCGCCATCCGTGATCATGGTGTTGCGGCGCTGCGGGCGACCGCGACGCAAAAATATCGACAACTTTAGGTTGGGGTGTTAAATTTGAGAGGTTGGGTAACCGTGAATTAACTATTTTTGGTCAGGGTCGGTCCCTATCGAGACCCTTGACGGAGTGTATGTATGCGAGTGCTGCTGGTTGAAGATGATCCTACGACGTCGAAAAGCATCGAGATGATGCTGACCCATGCCAATCTGAACGTCTATACGACGGACCTGGGCGAGGAGGGGATCGATCTTGCCAAGCTCTATGACTACGATCTGATCCTTCTCGATCTGGGTTTGCCCGACATGCACGGGCATGAGGTGCTGCGCCAGTTGCGCCTGGCGCGCGTCGAAACCCCGATCCTGATCCTGTCCGGGGATGATGATACGGACAACAAGATCAAGGGCTTCGGCTTCGGTGCCGATGATTACCTGACAAAGCCCTTCCACCGCGAGGAACTTGTCGCGCGCATCCATGCCATCATCCGCAGGTCCAAGGGGCATTCGCAATCGGTGATCCGCACCGGCAAGATCAGCGTCAACCTTGATGCCAAGACCGTGGATGTGAACGGCAAGGGCGTGCATCTGACGGGCAAGGAATACCAGATGCTTGAGCTTCTGAGCCTGCGCAAGGGCACGACGCTGACCAAGGAGATGTTTCTGAACCATCTCTATGGCGGCATGGACGAGCCCGAGCTCAAGATCATCGATGTCTTCATCTGCAAGCTGCGCAAGAAGCTGGGCGTGGCCACGGGGGGGGACAATTACATCGAAACGGTCTGGGGGCGCGGATATGTCCTGCGTGATCCCGATCCGGCGACCATGGGCGACCACCGGCTGGCTGTCGGTGCCTGACGACCGGCAGCTTGCGGGTGGCGCAGTCGCGCCGGGCGCAGATGCGGCGGGCAGGGCGCAAGCGCGGACTGGACCTTGACGGCAAGCCACCCTATCACTTCGGCTGTGCAACAGCCTTGTGACGGGGGGCAGAGGTGACCGACAAGACCGGCAACGCGACTGGGATGACTGCGGCCGAAACGCGCGCGCCCGAAGAGCTGAGCGCCGCCGAGGCCGAGGCGGAGCTGGCGCGTCTGGCGGCGCTGATCGGGGCCGCCAATATCGCCTATCATCAGCAGGATGCGCCCGAAATCTCGGACGCGGCCTATGACCGTCTCAAGCAGCGCAATGCCCGGATCGAGGCGTTGTTTCCGCAGCTCAAGCGTGCCGACAGCCCCAGCGACCAGGTCGGCGCCCGCCTGGCCGATGGCTTTGGCAAGATCACCCATGCGGTGCGGATGCTGTCGCTCGGCAATGCGTTCGAAGACGAAGAGATTACCGAATTCGACGACTACATCCGCAAGTACCTGAATCTTGGCCAGGCTGATCTGGCCTATACAGCAGAGCCGAAAATCGACGGTTTGAGCCTTTCGCTGCGCTACGAGAACGGTGTTCTGGTGCAGGCGGCGACGCGCGGCGATGGCGAGGTGGGCGAGAATGTCACCGAGAATGCCCGCACGATCGCGGATATTCCCGCGCGGCTGACGGGGGCGCCCGCGCTTCTGGAAGTGCGCGGCGAGGTCTACATGAGCCATGCCGATTTCGCCGCGCTGAACGCGCGGCAGGCGGAAACCGGGGGCAAGACCTTTGCCAACCCGCGCAATGCCGCGGCAGGATCGCTGCGCCAACTGGATGCCGCGATCACCCGCGCACGGCCGCTGCGATTCTACGCCTATGGGTGGGGGGCGCTGTCCGAACCGCTGGCCGAGACGCAGATGGGTGCGATCGACCGGCTGGCCGGGCTGGGGTTCGTCACGAATGACCTGACACGGCTGTGCCAGGGGCCGGACGAGATGCTGATGCATTACCGTGCGATCGAGGCGCGGCGCGCCATGCTGGGCTATGACATCGACGGGGTCGTCTACAAGGTCAACGACCTCGCGTTGCAGGCGCGGCTGGGGTTCCGGTCCACCACGCCGCGTTGGGCCATCGCGCACAAGTTCCCGGCCGAACTGGCCTGGACCCGGCTTGAGGGGATCGACATCCAGGTGGGCCGCACCGGCGCGCTGTCCCCGGTCGCCCGGCTGACGCCTGTGACCGTGGGGGGCGTCGTGGTGTCGAATGCGACCCTGCATAACGAGGATTACATCGCCGGGCGCGATGCGCGCGGCAACCAGATCCGCGAGGGCAAGGACATTCGCATCGGCGATTGGGTCCAGGTCTACCGCGCGGGCGACGTGATCCCCAAGATCGCCGATGTGGACCTGTCCAAGCGTCCCGCCGATGCCATGCCCTTCGTGTTTCCGGACCATTGCCCCGAATGCGGGTCCGTCGCCATCCGCGAGGAGGGGGATGCCGTGCGCCGCTGCACGGGCGGTCTGGTGTGTCCCGCGCAAGCCGTCGAGAAATTGAAGCATTTCGTCAGCCGTGGTGCTTTCGACATCGAAGGGTTGGGGGCCCGGCAAGTCGAGATGTTCTATCACGACGATCTGCTGCCAATCCGCGAACCGGCCGATATCTTCACCCTGCAGGCGCGCGATGCGCGCAACCTGGCCCGGCTGAAAAACCGCGAAGGCTGGGGCGAGAAAAGCGCCAACAATCTGTTCCAGGCTATAGAAGACAAAAGAAAAATACCCTTCGGGCGATTGCTCTTCGCGCTTGGTATCCGCCATGTCGGCGAGGCGGCCTCGAACCTGATCGCCGGTCACTACGCTTCGTGGGACGCCTTTGTGTCGGCGATGGACGGGGCGGCGCCGCTTGAGGGTACGGACTGGGAGGACCTGCTGTCGATCGACGGGGTCGGTCAGGTCATGGCCAAGGCGCTTGTGACCGCCTTCTCGCCGGAAGGCGAACGCGCCAGCATCGACCGTCTTGCCGCGCAGCTGGAGGTGCAGGATGCAAGGCGCATCCTGGCCGAGGGCAGCCCCATCGCCGGCAAGACTGTTGTCTTCACCGGCACGCTTGAAAAAATGACACGCGCCGAGGCCAAGGCCCGCGCCGAGGCCCTGGGCGCCAAGGTGGCAGGCTCGGTCAGCGCCAAGACGGATATCCTCGTGGCTGGTCCGGGTGCGGGATCCAAGGCGAAGAAGGCGCAGGAGCTGGGGATCGAAACCCTGGATGAAGACAGCTGGTTGAGCCTGATCGGCGCGGCATGAGCGGGCGGCCCGAAATCCTTTTCCCGCTTTTCGCCGGGATCGAGACGCTGGAAGGTGTCGGGCCCAAGACCGCGCAACTTCTGGAACATCTGCAGATCACCCGGCCGCGCGACCTGATCTTCACCCTGCCGCATTCCGGGGTCGATCGCGCGCGCCGGGCCTCTGTCCGCGATGCGGTCCTGCCCCAGGTCGTCACCGTCGAGGTGGAGATCGGCAAGCACATGCCCGCGCGCACCAAGTCGGGGGCCTATCGGATCGTGGTCGAGGATGCGGCGACCTCGTTCCAGCTGGTGTTCTTTCATGCGCGCGGGGATTACCTGCAAAAACAGTTGCCTACAGGGCAAAGACGCGTTGTGTCCGGGCGGGTCGAGCTGTTTGACGGGATCGCACAGATGGTGCATCCCGACCATATCCTGCGCCCCGAAGAGGCCGGAGACATCCCCGCCTTCGAGCCCGTCTATCCGCTGACATCGGGGGTCAGCCAGAAGCAGATGTTCAAGGCGGCGCAATCCGCCCTGACGCGCCTTCCGGAGCTTGCGGAATGGATCGACCCTGCCCAGAAGCAGCGTGCGGGCTGGCCTGATTGGGCCGATGCGGTGCGCGCGGCCCATGGTCCTGCCCGGGCCGAGGATCTGGCGGCGACGGCGCCGGCGCGCGAAAGGCTGGCCTATGATGAAATGATGGCCCATCAGATCACGCTGGCCCTGGCGCGGGCCCGTCTGCGGCGCGCCAAGGGGCGCGAAAGCCATGGAACCGGGCAGTTGCAGCAGCGCGTTCTGGCGTCGCTTCCCTATGCGCCGACCGGCGCGCAGATGCGCGCCATCGAAGAGATCGCGCGCGACATGGCCGCCGCGCAACGCATGAACCGGCTTCTGCAGGGCGATGTGGGGGCGGGAAAGACGCTTGTGGCCTTTCTGGCGCTGCTGGTCGCGGTCGAAGCGGGCGGGCAGGGCGTCATGATGGCCCCGACCGAAATCCTGGCCCGTCAGCACCTGGAAAGCCTGCGCCCGATGGCCGAGGCGGCCGGCGTGGCGCTTGAGATCCTGACCGGGCGCGACAAGGGCGCGGACCGGCGCAGCAAGCTGGAGGCATTGGCCGGCGGTCACATCCAGATCCTCGTGGGGACACATGCCGTCTTTCAGAAGGACGTGGAATTTGCCGATCTGCGGCTGGCGGTCGTGGATGAACAGCATCGCTTCGGTGTGCGCCAGCGGCTGGAACTGGGTCGCAAGGGCGAGGCGGCGGATGTTCTGGTGATGACCGCGACCCCGATCCCGCGATCCCTTGCACTGGCCCAATATGGGGACATGGATGTGTCGGTGCTGGATGAAAAGCCGCCCGGCCGTCAGCCGATCAAGACCGCCATGGTGTCAAGCGCGCGGATGGACGAGGTGGTCAGCCACCTGCGGCGCGCGATCCTCGAGGGGCGGCAGGCCTATTGGGTCTGCCCCCTGGTGGACGAGAGCGAAGTGGTCGATCTGACCGCGGCCGAGGAGCGTTTCAAGCATCTGCGCGCGGTACTGGGTGAGGGGAATGTCGGCCTGGTCCATGGGCAGATGCCTGCGGGTGACAAGGATGCGGCCATGGCGGCATTCCAGTCGGGGCGCGTCGCGGTTCTGGTGGCCACCACGGTGATCGAGGTGGGGGTCAACGTTCCCAATGCGACGATCATGGTGATCGAGCAGGCCGAGATCTTTGGCCTTGCGCAATTGCACCAGCTGCGTGGCCGTGTGGGCCGGGGCGCGGGCGCGTCCACCTGCCTGCTGCTTTATCGCGCGCCGCTGTCAGAAACGGCGGAACGCCGCCTGACGACCCTGCGCGATACCGAAGACGGTTTCCGCATCGCCGAAACCGATCTGGAGATGCGCGGCGCTGGCGATCTGATCGGTACCGCGCAATCCGGCCTGCCGCGATTCCGTGTGGCCGACCTGGAACGGCAGGCGGCCCTGATGGCGGTTGCGCAAAGCGATGCGCGCAAGTTGATGGCGGATGATCCCACGCTGGACAGCGCACGCGGCAAGGCGGCGCGGGTGCTTCTGTGGTTGATGGAGCAGGACCAGGCGATACGTCTGATTTCCGTGGGTTAACCCCCTTTCACGGATCAAATGCCACTTTGTTCTCAAATGTTCTCATAAAGTTCTTTACAGGGCGTAAAGAATATGAGAACAAAAGAGCAACAAGACGCCAGATAGCCCAGTTGAAAGGTCAGACAGATGTTCGAACAGATCAAAACCGTCATCGAACGTTCCCGCGACACGCTGCTGTCGGATGCCATCGGTGCCATGGCGCTGATGGTGATCCTGGTGGTCGGCCTGCACCTTCCCAGCTTTTCCTGAAAGGATTTTCCAGTTTCTGCCTGCGGTCCTGATCCGGTGGCATGCGGCATCCCTGTCCCAATCTGATGCCAGCCTGACGGATACTGCCTGTTCCGACACAATGCAGGGCTATCCCCAGCCCTGACGTATTGCCCCGCCCAAACAGGACACGCCACTTTCCGCCGCCTTCCAACCCGGAAGTGCGGCGGTTTTTTTATCGGGAACAGGGGATCAGGCGCAGTGGGCCTGTTCGGCCTCGGCCACGGCCTGTGCGGTCGCTTCCAGCGCCAGCAGGATCGAGGCGTGACGGTTCTTGTACTCGCGCGCAGGGCGCAGCACCTCAAGCCCTTCGAAGGGTGCGCCCGGTGTGGGGCCATCGGATTTCAGCATCGCCTTGAGGCCTTCCAGCGCCGCTTCGATCTGGGTGCGGTCGCAGCCGATGACCGCATGGCCCACAACGGCCGCGGCGGCCTGGCCAAGGGCGCAGGCCTTCACATCCTGTGCATATTCGGCGATCCGCCCATCCTTGAGCACCACATCCACCGTGACCGTCGAGCCGCAGAGCGGCGAGCGCCGCTTGACCGTGGAATCAGGGTGCGCCAGCCGTGTGGTATGCGGAACATCGGCCGCAAGGGCCAGAATACGCGCGGAATACAGCTTGATCAGATCCGTGTCGCTGCTCATGCCATGGTCCTTTCGACGCTTTCCCTTTTGCTCTCTTGCCTCTAAATAGGCCCCAACCCGTCCAAAGCAAAGAGTTTTACCATGGCTTTCGATCCCGCAACACTGGTTTACAACGACGCAGGGCTGATCCCGGCGATTGCGCAGGACGATGCGACCAATGAGATCCTGATGATGGCCTGGATGAATGCCGATGCCGTCGCGCGCACATTGCAGACCGGCCATGTGACCTATTGGAGCCGGTCCCGGCAGGCCTTCTGGATCAAGGGCGAAAGCAGCGGTCACCGGCAGGAGCTGGTCGATCTGCGCCTGGATTGCGACCGTGATTGCCTGCTGGTGCGGGTGCGCCAGGTCGGGCCGGCCTGCCACACCAACCGGCGCAGCTGTTTCTATACAGCGGTGCGCAACGGTGTCGAAGTGGAACTGATGCAGCCGATGGCTGATTGAGCCATTTATATTCGTGTTGCCAATGCGTTGAAGGCTGAAGTTCAGGCACCGATCATGGCGCGCACCTGGTCGGGTGTCTTTCCTTCGGCGCGATAGGTCGCGATGGCGCGCGCATCGTCACGCTTGGCAAGGCGCTTGCCCCGGTCATCCCGGATCAACCGGTGATGATGATAGAGCGGTGTCGGAAGACCCAGAAGCCCTTGCAGCAGGACATGGATCGGGGTGGCCTCGAACAGGTCGGCCCCGCGCGTGACATGGGTGATCCGTTGTGCCGCATCATCCAGCACCACCGCCAGGTGATAGGATGTGCCCATGTCGCGCCGGGCCAGCACCACATCGCCGATATTGCCAAGAAGATATTCGGGATCAAAAGCTTGCACGCCGCTTTGCCCGTCAGGTCCCGCGCCTGTTTCGGTGAAGGACACCGGATGCGTCAGGCTGTCAAGCGCACGGCGCATGTTCAGCCGCAAGGCATCACCCGGCAAGGGCCCCGATCCGTCATGCACGCGCCGGCAGGTGCCCGGATAGATCAGGCCGTCGGGGCCGATCAGGGGGGTAGCACCTTCCTGCGGGGCTGATGCGGCCTCGGCGATGTCGCGCCTTGTGCAGTGGCAGTCATAGATCAGCCCACGCGCCCAGAGATCCTGCAGGGCCGCCCGATAGGCGGGCAAGCGCTCGGACTGGCGCATGATCGGCCCGTCCCAGCGCAGCCCCAGCCAAAGAAGGTCCTCCTTGATCAGGGCCTCCCATTCGGGGCGTGCGCGGGTCTGGTCGATATCCTCGATCCGCAGCAGGAAGTCGCCGCCCGCGGCGCGGGCCATGTCATGGGCGACGATCGCGGCATAGGCATGACCCAGATGCAGCGGGCCGGTTGGCGACGGCGCAAAGCGGGTGATGACCTTTGTTTTCATTCAGGGGGTTGCAGGTCGTTCCTGATGTGGGACGCCATGGCAGCTACTGCGCGGCCATCGCGTTGCTGCCGTCAAGCCAGGCGGTCCAGGCCGCCTTTGCGCGGTCGGTATAGGCCTTGTAGCGATCCTTGCGGCCACGTCTGCCGCCTTTCAGCCCGTCGATCGGGCGGAAGAGGCCAAAGTTCACGTTCATCGGCTGGAAGGTCTTGGCCTCGGCCCCGCCGGTGATGTGATGGATCAGCGCGCCCATGGCGCTGTCCTGCGGCGGGCTGATCAGGGGCTGGCCCAGGATCTCGGCCGCGGCCATGCGTCCGGCCAACAGCCCCATGGCCGCACTTTCCACATAACCTTCGACCCCGGTGATCTGACCGGCAAAGCGGATATGCGGGCGTGACCGCAGGCGCATCTGGTCGTCCAGCAGCGTGGGCGAGTTGATGAACGTGTTGCGATGGATGCCGCCAAGACGCGCAAAGCTGGCATCCTGAAGGCCAGGTATCATCTTGAAAACAGCGGTTTGCGCGCCGTATTTCATCTTGGTCTGAAAGCCCACGATGTTATAAAGCGTGCCCAGCGCGTTGTCGCGGCGCAGCTGTACCACGGCATAGGGTTTCAGATCGGGCTGGTGCGGATTGGTCAGGCCCACCGGTTTCATCGGGCCGAAACGCAGGGTCTCGCGGCCGCGTTCGGCCATGACCTCGATCGGCAGGCAGCCGTCGAAATAACCGGCGGTCTCGCCCTCATGGAACTCGGTCTTGTCGGCGGCCAGCAGCGCGTCGATGAAGGCCTCATACTGGTCCTTGGTCATCGGGCAGTTGATATAAGCCTTCTGTTCGGCTTCGGTCTCGCCCTTGTCATAGCGCGACTGCTCCCATGCCACGGACATGTCGATGCTGTCGGCATAGACGATGGGCGCGATGGCATCGAAAAAGGCCAGCGCATCGGTGCCGGTTTCGGCGGCAATGGCGCGGCCCAGCCCCTCGCTGGTCAGCGGGCCGGTGGCGATGATCCAATGCCCGCTGTCGGGCAGGGCGGTGATCTCGTTGTAATCGACGCTGACATTGGGATGGGCCATCAGGGCGGCCGTTACCGATTCCGCGAAAGGGTCGCGATCCACGGCGAGGGCGCCACCAGCGGGCAAGCGGTGCTTTTGCGCCATCTGCATGATCAAGCCGCCCGCCGCGCGCATTTCCCAATGCAGCAGACCCACGGCATTCTGTTCGTCATCATCCGACCGGAAGGAATTGGAACAGACCATTTCGGCCAGATGACCGGTCCGATGCGCGAAGGTTCCCACCTTGGGCCGCATTTCGTGAATGACCACTTGCAGCCCCATGTTGGCGGCCTGCCAGGCAGCTTCCGATCCGGCCATGCCGCCGCCGATGATATGTAAGGTTTTGTCCATGCTGCTGATCTAGGCCAAGCGCCACCTTTTGAAAAGGGGCATGGCGTTGGTACGTCGCAAGGAAAAGGCGGGTCGAGTGGGTCACCCGTTTCATGTTTCGGCGATCAGAGAGAGGCTGACCTGGAGGGAAACTGCCGGAGGTGACCCACACCCGTTTCAGTTGGACGGTGTTTCCACCATCTGTGACCGAAGTATCAGCGATGATTGCGGCAGCCAAGTGGCAAATGCGGAAAATATTGGGCACCAATCGGGAAACATTTACCCAAATTTGCCAGAATGCCGTCTTGATCGGCAGGGCCGCGCCGATCATCGGCAAAGCCCTGCCTGAAAGGGGCTTATTGCGTCCAGTCGGGGTGGCGCTTCTCCAGGAAGGCGCTGATTCCCTCGGCCGTGTCGCGATAGAGCATGTTCTGCACCATCACATCGCCCGTATAGTCATAGGCCTGGTCGATCGGCATGCCGATCTGGTTGTAGAAGGCCTGCTTGCCGATCTTGACGGCCGCGCCCAGCTTGTCGGCCACCATGCCGGCCAGGGCCGCGGTTTCCTGTGCCAGGTCCTCGGGCGGGACGACCTTGTTGACAAGGCCCAGCGCTTCGGCGCGGGTGGCGGGAATGAACTGGCCGGTGGTCAGCATCTCGAAGGCCTGCTTGCGCGGGATGTTGCGGGTCAGCGCCACCATCGGGGTCGAGCAGAAAAGCCCGATGTTCACCCCGTTGACGCCAAAGCGCGTGCCCTCGGCCGCCACGGCCATGTCGCAGCTGGCGACCAGTTGGCAGCCGGCCGCGGTGGCGATGCCATGCACCTGCGCGATGACGGGCTGGGGCAGGCGCTGGATCGATGTCATCATCCTGGCGCAGCGATCGAAGAGATCCTTGAAATAGGCCTGGCCGCCATCTTCGGCCTGCCGGCCTGCCGTCATTTCCTTGAGGTCATGACCGGCACAGAAGGCCTTGCCCTCGCCTGACAGCACGATGGCGCGGATGCTGCGATCCTCTGCCAGCTGATCGAACTCGGATTGCAGCGCCGCCAGCATGGCGTCGGACAGCGCGTTCAGCTTTTCGGGCGCGTTCATCCGCAGATGCGCGACCGCGCCCGTGTCGTTACGTTCCAGCAAAGCCATCTTGTCCTCCCGCGATGTTCCGGACAACTCTAGGCGCAACGGTAAAGGGAGAACAAGCATGGCGTTGAAGATGACGCGTGAGGAACTGCAGGCCTTCGTCACGGAGGTGTTTCCGCAGGTAGCCGAGGATTTCACCGTCATCGACGTGGCCCCGATGGAGATAACGGTGCGCCTGAATGTCGGCGAACGCCATCTGCGCCCCGGCGGCACGATCTCGGGTCCGTCGATGTTCGGACTTGCGGATGTGGCGATCTATCTGGCGATCATGGCGATGATCGGGCCCAAGGCGCTGGCGGTCACGACGAATTCCAGCATGGATTTCATGCGCAAACCCGCAGCGGGGGTGGACCTGATCGCCAAATGCCGGCTGCTCAAGCTGGGGCGCGTGCTGGCGGTGGGGGATGTGTTGCTGTTCTCGGAAGGGATGGCGGAACCCGTGGCGCGGTCCTCGATGACCTATTCGATCCCTCCGAAGGGGTAAAAACATGGGGTATTCAGATACCTATTTTGCAAGCCATTGATTTTGCTTTATTAATGGCGGCATGAGGCGCTTGACTATGCGTTGCGGGCGGATATAACCCCGCAATCGCATTGGACAGGCCCTGATCGGTTCTGTCCCGAACTGAACAAGGGTAACCCCGCAATGAAAACCTTTTCTGCTACTCCGGCGGATATCGACAAGAAATGGATCCTGATCGACGCCGAGGGCGTTGTTCTGGGCCGTCTTGCCTCGATCGTCGCCATGCGCCTGCGCGGCAAGCACAAGCCTTCCTTCACGCCCCATATGGACATGGGTGACAACGTGATCATCATCAACGCCGACAAGGTGCAGATGACCGGCAAGAAGCGCGCCGAGAAGAAATACTACTGGCACACCGGCCACCCCGGCGGGATCAAGCACCGCACCGCGGCGCAGATCCTGGAAGGCGCGCATCCCGAGCGTGTCGTGACCGCCGCTATCAAGCGGATGCTTCCCGGCAACAAGCTGTCGCGTCAGGTGATGACCAACCTGCGTGTCTACGCCGGTGCCGCCCATCCGCATGAGGCGCAAGCGCCTGAAGTGCTGGATGTGAAATCCATGAACTCCAAGAATACGCGGGTGTAATGATGGCTGATCAGATCAATTCCCTCGAAGAGCTGGGCGCCGCCACCGGTGCTGCCGCAGCACCTGTTGAGGTTGCCGCCCCCCGTGAACCCGTTCGCGACTCGCTGGGCCGTTCCTATGCGACCGGCAAGCGGAAGGACGCGGTTGCCCGCGTCTGGATCAAGCCGGGTTCCGGCAAGGTCACCGTCAACGGCAAGGAAATGGCGGCCTATTTCGCGCGTCCCGTGCTGCAGATGATCCTGCGCCAGCCGTTCACCATCGCTGGTGTCACCGATCAGTTCGACGTCATGGCCACCGTGACCGGCGGCGGCCTGTCCGGCCAGGCCGGTGCGGTCAAGCACGGCATCTCCAAGGCGCTGCAGCTGTACGATCCCAGCCTGCGTGCCGCCCTGAAGGCCGCTGGTTTCCTGACCCGCGACAGCCGCGTGGTGGAACGCAAGAAGTACGGCAAGGCCAAGGCGCGCAAGAGCTTCCAGTTCTCCAAGCGCTGATACGGTCTTTCGGATTTTCGAAAAGGGCTGCCTTCGGGTGGCCCTTTTTCTTTGCGTCGGTGTCCAAGAATGGCAGTTCTCTGCCCGTCCGCCGTCTGGCCATAGGCCATAGGGCATAAAAAAGGGGCGTCCAA
>JANREX010000066.1 GCA_030758115.1 Paracoccaceae bacterium
CGTTGACCGCCCGAAAACTGGTGCGGATACCTGTCGACCCAGACGGGATCCAGCCCCACACGTTCAAACCAGCCCGCGACATAACGGCGGGCCTCCGACTTGGTGGTCAGGCCATGGGCAATAGGGCCTTCGGACACCGTGTCGCCGACCTTCATGCGCGGATCCAGACTGGCAAAAGGGTCCTGGAACACGGTTTGCACACGGGTCGTGACCTTTGTTCCCCCCTCCATCACCGGCGACCCTTCGAGGGATACTGTGCCGGTGGTCGGCGGCAGGATGCCCGCGATCAGGCGCCCCAGCGTGGACTTGCCGCAACCGGATTCACCGACCAGCCCCAGGGTTTCCCCCTTGCGGATCGTCAAGGAAACGTCCGAGACAGCGCGGACCGATCTTGTTTCCACAGCCGCCCCCAACCGCGCTGCGATTTTCTCGCCCAAGGTCAGATTGGGCCCGAACAGGCGGCTGACGTTGTCTATGGTCAGAAACGCGGTCATGCCGGAACCCCTGCGTCTTGTCCTACGGGATGGTAACACCGCCATCCCCGGTTGCCTTGCATGGTCAGCGCGGGCGCGGTCTTGCAGACGTCATCGGCGTGATCGCAGCGCGGCGCAAAGGGACACCCCGGCGGAAGCGACAGCAGCGAGGGCGTGGAGCCCGGTATCTGTGTTAAGGGCGTGCCCGGTTTCGCCATCGCCGGCAGCGAGGCGATCAGACCCGCAGTATAAGGATGGCGTGGGTCCCGTAGCAGCGTGGCGGTCGGCCCCTGTTCGACAATGCGGCCCGCATACATCACCGCCAGTTTGCTGGCGAGGCTGGAGACGACGGCCAGATCGTGACTGATCCAGATCATCGCCGTCCCCGTTTCACGCGCCAGATCGCGCATCTGGAACAAAATTTGCGCCTGGATGGACACATCAAGCGCTGTCGTCGGTTCATCCGCCACGATCACGGCGGGCCGGTGCAACAGCGCAATGGCAATTGCCACACGTTGCCGCATACCGCCCGAAAACTCGTGCGGATAAGCCCGCAGCCTTGCCTTGGCGGATGGAATCCCGACCTGCGTCAGCAATTCTGCTGACCGCGCCTCGGCGGCTTGGGGGCTCAGCCGTTCATGGGCGTCGATTGCAAGTTTCATCTGCTGACCGATGGTCAGCATCGGGTTCAGCGTCGCGATCGGGTCCTGAAAGATCATGGATATCTCATTGCCCCGACGGGTCCGCATCGCCTTTTCGGAAAGGGTGGTGAGTTCGGTGCCGTTAAGCTTGACGGAACCTTCGACAATGCGCCCCGGCGCATCGACCAGACCGATCAGGGAAAACCCCGTCACCGTCTTGCCCGACCCGCTTTCGCCGACCAGCCCCATGATCTCGCCCCGCGCCAGATCGAAAGACACACCGTCAACCGCCTTGACGACGCCGCCGCGGGTAAAGAAATGCGTGCTCAGGTTTTTGACGCTCAGAACGGGTTCGGTCATTTGCGAAGCCTCGGATTGAATTGATCGCGCACCTGGTCACCCACGATGTTGATCGCGAAGATCAGGATGATCAGCGCGACACCCGGATAGACCGATATCCAGTAACGACCGCTCATCATGTAGGGAAAACCGTTCGAAATCAGCATGCCCAGCGAAGGCTCGGTGACCGGCAGGCCAAGGCCCAGAAAGCTGAGCGTCGCTTCGAGCGAGATCGAATTGGCGATCTGCACGGTCGCGACAACGATCAGCGGCGGGGTGCAATTGGGCAGCATGTGCCGCCAGACCACCAGACGCGCGCTGAGCGGTGTCGCAAGGGCTGCTTCAATGTAATCCTTGCCGCGCTCCGCCTTGGCCGCGCCATAGGCGGTGCGGGCAAAATAGGCATATTGTGCGGCCACCAGCGCCCCGATCAGCTGCGCCTTGCCTTGCCCCAGAAGTGCGACGATCACCAGTGCAAGCAGGATCGCCGGGAAAGACAGTTGCAGATCGACAAGGCGCATGATCAACGCCTCGACCCGGCCCCCGACATAGGCTGCAAGAATGCCAAGGGTCGTGCCGATGGTCAGCGAGACGAAGCCTGCGGCAAGCCCGATCTGGATGGAAATGCGCAACCCGTAAAGGATGGCCGAGAGCAGATCGCGCCCCTGCGGATCGGTGCCAAGGATATGGGTGTACCCGCCCGTGCCGACGAAACCCGGTGGTCTGCGGCTGTCCATGAGCGACAGGTTGGCCAGATCATAGGGGTTTTGCGGCGATACCAATGACGCGAAAAGCGCAAGAAGTATCAAGACCACCACCACGACAAGAGCGACGACCGCGATCTTGTTTTCGCGAAACTCTGCCCAGAAGCGGCGCAGCGGTGTACTCGTGTTGCTCATGCCGACGCTCCGTGGCGCACACGCGGGTCGATCAGGGCAAAGACCAGATCGATCACGAAGTTGATGGTGACGAACAGAAACGCGACGATGATAAGATACGCGACCATCACCGGGCGATCGAGCACCGTGATACTGTCGATGATCAGCTTGCCGACACCCGGCCAGGAGAAAATCGTTTCTGTCACGACGGCAAAGGCAAGTGTCGATCCCAGTTCAAGACCGAACACCGTGATGATCGGGATGGAAATGAGTTTCAAAAGGTGCCGGCGCAATATGGTGGCTTCGGACAGGCCGGCGGCGCGGGCGAACTTGATGGTATCGGTCAGCATGATTTCGCGCGTCCCTGCGCGCGCCAGCCGGATCATCATCGCCAGCTTGAACAGCGCCAGATTGGCCGCTGGCAGCACGATGTGGGACAGCCCGTCAAGCGTGGGAAAGGACCAGGCCACACCCCAGATCTCGACAGTGTCACCCCGCCCCCCTGCGGGCAGCCAGCCCAGATGCACCGCGAAAAACAGGATCAGGATCAAGCCCACCCAGAAGGACGGCACTGAAAACCCCAGAACCGATACGGCCATGATCGTCTTGGACACCCAGCTATCCGGGCGATAGCCCGCATAGATCCCGAGGCTGACCCCCAGAACGGTGGCCGACACGACCGAGATGAGCACCAGTTCAAGCGTGGCGGGCAACCGGCCGCCGATCAGTTCGAGGACCGGGATGTTGTATACGAACGAACGCCCCAGGTCGCCTTGCAGCAGATTGCCGACAAAGATGAAGTATTGCTCGTAGAGCGGACGGTCGAGACCCAGACGGCGTATCGCTTCGGCCCGGATATCTTCGGTGGCTTCCGGTGGGATCACGATGTCGATCGGGTTTCCGATGGCATAGACGCCGCAAAAGACGATGACCGACATTACAGCCATGACCACGACGGCTTGCAGGAATCGCTGGATGATGAAGCCGAGCATCAGGTGTCTCTCCGCATATACAAAGGCCGGGCAGCGCAAAGACCGCCCGGCCCCTTGTCATCTGGGTTTATCAGGACGCGGGCTTGATGAAGAAGGCCAGCGTGTCTTCGTCAAAGCGCGGATCGAAAGTCAGAGCGCCCGCTTTCGTGCCCCACACCGTCTGAAGCTGCACGATGGAGATATAGGCCTTGTCCGCCATGATCTTCGCCATCGCCTCTTCATAGGTGGCGCGGCGCTTGGCCTCGTCCATCTCCGTGGCGGCGGCCTGCAACAGGACATCGACCTCAGGGTTCATGTACTCGATGCGATTGAAAGCGCCCAGCTTCTTGTCGGGATCGTTGGAATGCGCCAGTGCGCCAAGCGTGTAGGACGCTTCACCGGTCAGGGTGCCCCAGCCGTTCATGAACATGGAATATTCCAGCCGCGCCTGCGCGGGGAAATAAACCGTTCTGGAGATCGCGTTGACATTGGTCTTGATACCCACCTGGGTCAGCATCTGCCCCAGACCCTGGCAGATTGCGCCATCGCCCGGCAGACGGTCGGCGGTGCAATAAAGATCAACCTCGAACCCGTCGGCATAGCCCGCTTCCGCAAGCAAAGCCTTGGCCTTGGCCGGATCATAGGTCGGCATCGGGATATCCGCGTTGGACCCGAAGAAGTCGACCGGCATCATCTGGTTGGCCGGTTTGCCCAGACCTTCCAGCACGATCCCGACCATCGTTTCGCGGTCGATCGCATAGTCGATGGCCTGACGCACCTTCAGGTCACGGAACGGGTTTTCAGGCAGATCGGACCCGTCGATGGCGCGCACCAGCGGCGTGTCCTCGCGCTGGTCGAGTTGCAGGTTCATGATGTAGACGCTGTCGCCGATGACCGCGTCGATGTCCGCATCCTGCTGAAGCGCCAGATAGTCGACCGAGGAGACATAGTTGATCACATCCACCTGCCCCGCCTTCAACGCTGCCAGACGCGAGCTGTCGTTGGGGATTTCCTTGCGGATCACGGTTTCCCAGGCACCCTGGCCACGCCAGTAATCATCGTTGCGCGCCAGCACGAGGTCACCCTTCGGCTCCCAGCTGACGTACTTGTAAGGACCGGTTCCGATGGTCGCCGCACCCGAATTGAACCCTTCCGCGGCCGTTTCTGGGGTGGAATAGTCGGCAGCTGCTTCGGACGAGACGATGAACAGACGGATGAAATCATTGGGCAGCGTCGCCGCCTGACCGTCAGTGTTGATGTGGATCGTATAGGGGTCGATGATATCCACGCTCGCCACCCGGCGCACATAGATCCCCGTCGTTGTCGGCCCGGTTACAACCGGAATACGCTCGATCGAGAATTTAACATCTTCCGCGTCAAAATCAGATCCGTCGTGAAACTTCACGCCCTCGCGCAGCTTGAACTCCCAGGTGTCTTCATCAACCGGCGCCCAGCTTGTCGCAAGTCCCGGTTCGATCTGCAGATCCGTGCCCGACCAGACAAGCGTATCGAAAATGTGCTTGGCAGCCTCTGCATGCGAGCCCAGCGCCGAGAAATGCGGGTCCATGGATTCGGGGCCACCACGCACCCCCATCGTCAGCGTTTGCGCCGTAGCGGCACCCGCGACAGTCATGCCCAGCGCGAACGCGAGAGGCGTAAGGAAATTCTGGTGTTTCATGAGTGTTCCTTCCCGTTGGCGGAAGAGGCAACAGACCCCATCCGGAATCGTCTTTTGATTTAGCTGTTCCATTTGGAACTTGCTTTCACACAATGTGCGTAGATAATGAACCGGTCAAGTTCAATTTGGAACTCCAACCAGTCAGCCAGGGAAATTGGGAAGTAATGTCAGATCCTCAGACTGCCAGGGATGAAAAACGCGGCACAATGGAAACAGACCCCGGTCCGGACATGCTGGACGCAAAGCTGTGGGACAACCCTTGCCCTTTCACATTTCGGATCAACTATCTGGCGCTGCTCTACAACACGACGCTCTATAC
>JANREX010000067.1:0-22446 GCA_030758115.1 Paracoccaceae bacterium
TCAGCGCTGTGCGCGCGCCATGAAGGCCAGCCGCTCGAACAGATGCACGTCCTGTTCGTTCTTCAGCAGCGCGCCGTGCAGCTTGGGCAGGGCATTGGCGCCATCGCGCTTGAGGTCTTCGGGCGTCAGATCCTCGGCCAGCAGCAGCTTGAGCCAGTCCAGCACCTCGGAGGTCGAGGGCTTCTTCTTCAGGCCCGGCGTCTCGCGCAGCTCGTAGAACTGGGTCAGCGCGGTTGTCAGCAGCTTTTCCTTGATGCCGGGGTGATGCACCTCGACGATGCGGCGCATGGTCTGTTCGTCCGGGAAGCGGATGTAATGGAAGAAGCAGCGGCGCAGGAAGGCGTCGGGCAGTTCCTTCTCGTTGTTCGAGGTGATGATGACGATGGGGCGCTGGCGCGCGCGGATCGTCTCGCCGGTCTCGTAGACGAAGAATTCCATCCGGTCGAGTTCCTGCAACAGGTCGTTGGGAAACTCGATATCGGCCTTGTCCACCTCGTCGATCAGCAGCACGACGCGCTCGTCGGCGTCGAAGGCCTGCCACAGCTTGCCCTTGCGGATGTAGTTCTTGACGTCATTGACGCGCTCGTCGCCCAGCTGGCTGTCGCGCAGCCGGCTGACCGCGTCATATTCGTAAAGACCCTGCTGGGCACGCGTCGTGGACTTGATGTTCCATTCGATCATCCGCAGGCCCAGTGCGGCCGCCACCTGCCGTGCCAGTTCGGTCTTGCCGGTGCCCGGCTCGCCCTTGACCAGCAGCGGTCGTTCCAGCGTGACGGCTGCGTTGACCGCGACGGTCAGGTCCTCGGTGGCCACGTAGGCTTCGGTCCCTTCGAATTTCATCGTATCTCCAACCTGATGAACGCTTGTGTTGCGGCACCCTATCGCGAAGCCCCATTCCCTGCAATGCAGCCACGAAGGGGTAGTGACAATCCGGCAAGGCTGGGCTATTTGCACCGCCAGGGGAGGCGCCAGATGTCAAAGGATAACGCGATGACAGATGTGGGCCTTTATGAGGGAGCAGACATGAAAGCCGAATCCTTTCATTCCACAGACTACACACCAGCCGAAGACGAACCCTTCATGAACGAGCGTCATCTGGAGTATTTCCGGAATGCGCTGCTCAGATGGAAATCGGAAATCCTGGAAGACAGCCGCGACACGATCGAGGGTCTGCAGGACGGCACGCGCAACATTCCCGACGTGGCCGATCGCGCCTCGGAGGAAACGGACCGCGCGCTGGAACTGCGCACCCGTGATCGTCAGCGCAAGCTGGTCGCCAAGATCGATGCGGCCCTGCGCCGGATCGAGGATGGCGAATACGGCTATTGCGAGATGACGGGCGAGCCGATCAGCCTCAAGCGCTTGATTGCGCGTCCGATCGCCACGATGACGCTGGAGGCGCAGGAGCGTCACGAGCGTCGCGAAAAGGTGCATCGCGACGATTGATGGCCGGGCCTGAGCAGGAACGCGAAACAGACGCCGAAGCGGTGACGCTTCGGCGTTGTCGTTTGAAAGGAACCTCATGAGCCTTCTGGGGATGCGGGCCGTCGTGATCGGGGCCGGGATCGGCGGTCTGGCGGCCGCGCGTGCGCTGGCCCTGCGGGGGGCGGATGTCACGCTGCTGGAACAGGCCCCCGAGATCACCGAAGTGGGGGCCGGGCTGCAGATCAGTCCCAATGGCATGGCGGTGCTGCGTGGCCTGGGTCTTGACCGGGCGCTGCAGGACCGCGCGGTGCAGGCGCGGGCGGTCTGCCTCAAGGATCATCTGGGTGCTGCGGTGGTGCGTCTGGACCTTGGGCGGCTGGCTGATTCGTCCTATCATTTCGTGCATCGCGCCGATCTGATCGACCTGCTGGCCGATGGGGCGCGCGACGCGGGGGTGAAGATCCGGCTGTTGCAAAAGGTCACCTCGGTCGACGGGGGGGCGCAACCCGTGGTGCATATCGCCAATGGGTCCACTTTCTGTGCCGATCTGGTGGTGGGGGCCGACGGGCTTCATTCGGTTCTGCGCCCCGCGCTCAACCAGGGGGATGCGCCCTTTTTCACCGGGCAGGTGGCCTGGCGGGCGATCGTGCCGAATACCGAGGCGCGCGGCCCTGAGGCCTGGGTGCATATGGGACCCGGTCGCCATATCGTCAGCTATCCCTTGCGGGGCGGCAGCGCGCTGAACATCGTCGCCGTGCAGGAACGCAAGGCCTGGGCCGACGAAGGATGGCATCACGCCGATGATCCGGACAACCTGCGCGCCGCCTTCGCCGATTTCGGCAAGGGCCCGCGCGCCATGCTGGACCGGGTGACCGAGGCGCGGCTTTGGGGGCTGTTCCGCCATCCGGTCGCGAAGGTCTGGCAGGGGGATCACCTGGCGCTATTGGGCGATGCGGCCCATCCGACGCTGCCCTTTCTGGCGCAAGGGGCCTCGATGGCGCTGGAGGATGCCTGGGTGCTGGCGGATGAACTGGCGCGATGTGACAGCCTGGCGGCGGGGCTGGCGGCCTATCAGGCGCGGCGCGAAGGGCGGGTGCGGCGGGTGATTTCGGCGGCCAATGGAAATGCCTGGAAGTATCACATCGGATTTCCACCGCTTCGGATGGCCGCCCATGCGGTCATGCGGCTGGGCGGCGCCATCGCGCCGGATCGGATGATGCGGCAGTTTTCCTGGCTTTACGATCACGACGTGACCGCCGAGTGACGCGGGCCTCGGGCGGCGTCAATTGTCCAGCGTGATCCAGACCGGCACGTGATCCGAGGGTTTCTCGCGGCCGCGCACATGTTTGTCGATGCCCACGCCGGTCAGCATGTCCGCGCAAGAGGGGCTCAGCAGCAGATGGTCGATGCGGATGCCGTTGTTGCGTTCCCAGGCGCCGGCCTGGTAATCCCAGAAGGAATAGTGCCCCGGCCCCTGCACACGGGCGCGAAAGGCATCGGTCAGGCCCAGGTTGACGATGCGCCGATAGGCGGCGCGGCTTTCGGGCAGGGCCAGCGCGTCGCTGCGCCAGGCCTCGGGCTTGGCGGCGTCCTCGTCCTGCGGGATGATGTTGTAATCGCCCGCCATCAGAAAGGGCATTTCCTCCGCCAGCAGCGTCGAGGCCCGCGCCTGCAGGCGTTTCATCCAGGCCAGCTTGTAATCGTATTTCGGCCCCGGTGCGGGGTTGCCGTTGGGCAGATAAAGCCCGCAGATGCGCAGCGCCGTCTTGCCCACCACGGTGGCCTCGATATAGCGGGCCTGTTCGTCCGCATCGTCGCCCGGCAAGCCGCGCGTCACGTCCTCCAGCGGCAGTTTCGACAGGATCGCCACGCCGTTGAAGGATTTCTGCCCGTGGGTTTCGACGTTATAGCCGCGCTCCTCGAAGATTTCGCGCGGGAAACCCTCGTCGACGGATTTGATTTCCTGCAGGATCGCGATCTCTGGCTGTTCCTCGTCCAGCCACTGCGGCAGCGCCTCGATCCGTGCCTTGATGCCGTTGATGTTGAATGTGACGATCTTCATGGCGGCGCGTCCTCGGCTTGGGCTGGTGCTGCCCTGTCTATCCCGCAGGGGGGCGGATCATGCAAGGGCGCTGGTGTCGCCGGATTGTGCGGCAAAATTCATGCAATGCATGAATTTCGATGCGCAAGGATTTGATTACATTGAGAACGAGATGCCGCAGCCACACGAAGAAGAGGCGTTCGGGTTCTCGATCACGAAGCGCGCGCCGATCAGTTCCTCGGTAAAGTCGATGGTTGCGCCCGCCAGAAACGGCAATGAGACGGAATCGACCACGACCCTTTCGCCTTCGCCTTCCAGCACAAGATCATCCGATGCGGGCTGATCCAGCTTGATCTCGTATTGAAAGCCGGAACATCCGCCGCCTTCCACCGCCACGCGCAGGGCCTGGCCCTGATCCGCGGCGCCGATCTCGGCCAGACGGGCAAAGGCGCGGGGGGTTACTCTTGGGGGCAGTTGCATTGCGGGTACTCCGGGAACGGCAGGCGTTGACACTGCGTTTTCGCCTCATAAATATGGCGTGCAGAGCAAGTGTTTTCAAGTGATTGGTCGCGCGACTTGCAACAGGCGGCCGTAGGTAACTGGTCTGGTCATGGTCTCGGCCCTTGCAACATCCACGGTGATCGAGGTGCCGCCCCTTCCGGCCCCCGCGCGCAAACCATTCTGGGATGAACCCTGGATCGCGCCCGGCCTGCGCGCCATGCTTTTCGATGATCTTCCACAGGGGTGGCATTCCTATTTTCTGGCTGATGCAACCCGCTGGCGCGCCGCCACGGGAGGCCGCGATATCGACAGTGTCGCGCTGCCTGCCCGGTGCCTGACAGATCTGGTCTGCGAGGATGATCTTTCGGCCGCGGCGCCCCATCTGCTTGAGCTGACACTGGCCGCAGGTGCGGTGCCATCGGCCGGACATCGGTTGATCTTCCGCACCTGTCCGGGGCAGTCGGTGGGGATATTCCTGCGCAGCGCCTTTCCGTTGGACGCGTTGGCCGGGCATCTTGCCCGCTTGATGCTGCTTGCGCTCGAGGGCACATCGGAACGACGCTTCTTCCGCTACTGGGACCCTGCTGTCCTGTCCATCTACCTGCAGGCCAATGCCGCCGATGCGCAGGCCCTGTCATGGCTGTTCCGGCCCGGTCCCACGGCGCCACCGCTGGACATCCTGTTCGAAACATCGCCGACGCTTTTTGCCATGTGGCAACTGGCCGATCACAGGCTTGTCCCCTTCAGCGATCAGCCGCCCCGCCTGCGCGCCCGCGATATCGAGGTGTTCGAAGCCGCGCATAGGCAAAGGGTCTGTGCCGCCGCCATGGATTGGGTCTGCGACAGCTATGGCGACAAGGGCGTGGCGCGCGATGTCCTGACCGCCGCCGCGCTGCGCCAGGTCGGGCCGCTGTCCGAGATCGGCATCACCTCGGACTATGCGCTGCGCTATGTGCTGGCCGGGTTCTATGTTGCAGGGCAAAGCCTGCGACAGCTTGATCAGGGTGATCTTGCGCTTCTGTCGAACCAGGCGATCCCGCAAGACAGGCGGGCCGCGGACTTTCTGACCGCCGTGCAGGCGCGCAACGGGGTCGTCCCGCTGCAACGGGAGGCTGCCGAATGACCGGATTGCCGGCAAATCCCGGCTCTCGCCGATCCGCCAGCAGCAGCACCGCATCCTGCGCAGGCAGGCTGACGGTCAACCTTGTCTGGGGCAACGACATGGATGTGTCGGGCAGCTACATGCGGAACAGCCGCGTGGCCGTGGGCGGCGAGGTGACCGTGCGGGTCACTGGCCCCGAGATGCGCGAGGAAAAGACCACATCCGGCCAGATCGTGTTCGAGGATCTTCCCTGCGGCGCTTACATGGTCAGCGCGATCTTCACCGGCAGCGATCCGCTTGTCGAACGGGCGCGCCGCGCGGTCGGCAGCACGCGCTGGAATTACGCGCCGGCGATCACATCGCTTGATGGCACGCTGACGATGGATAAAAATACGAACAAATGCAATTTCTTCGTCTATGACATGATACAGCAGGTTCATGGCAGCGCCCCGACCTATACCTATGCACGGCGTTTCACACTTGGCCTCTGGACCAGAACGGTGCCCGATCTTGCCGGCAGTTGGGCCGAATTTGACAATTCCGCCAGTGACAAGACCGAAGGCTGGCGCAATATCACCTACAAGGGTGCGCGTGCCGAAGCCGTCAGGCCAGGGTCGATCCTCGGGATCAGCGCCGCCTATTCCGATGCGACCGGGCATGTCGGGATCATCTCCTATCCCGCGCCGGCCACGATTCGTGCGCGGGTGGCCGGGGCAAGGCACACGGTAGCGGTGATCATGCAGGGTAAAACGATATCGGCGGATGGCCGTTCGGTCGTCGAAAACGACTGGGGTTTCCGCACCAGCAGCAGCCCTGCCACCAACAGCCTCAATTCACCCGCTGCGGGGATCGAGGTCAAGAAATGATGCGCCGCGCGTTTCTGCTTGGCGGTTTGGCCGTTGCCGCGGGGGCAGGGTGGGCCCTCACGCAGGGCATCTTTGCAACTGGGGACGTCGCCATGACCTATGAAGAATTCCGCACCCTTGCCATGTCCGGTCTGGCGCATGAGGCGGATGATCTGATTTCTTTCACCCCCGCCGCGCAGCCCTTCTTTCAGGAGATCCGCAACGCCGCTCCGGGCTATCTTCCGCTGATGATGCGCCTTGTGGATGACCCCACTGTGCCTTTGGCGGTCAAGTTCGGCGCGTCCGCCGCCATGCTTGATCTGCCGGTGGTGGATTTGACGGCCTATCTGTCTCATCTTGTCGAGGCCGCGCCGGATCAGCCGGGCCTGATCCTCACCGCCGAGGCGGTGGCGATGAACCATTATCGCGGCTCCTCGTTTCTGGCGCCGGGGCAGGTGGCCGATTGGGCGCTGGTCGACTATGCGAACCGCCCCTCCGTGAATGCCGTGTTGCTGCGTCTGTGGCAGGCACCCGACCTTCCGGCCTGGGCGCGGGCCGAGGGCACACCCCTGCACGATCTCTTCGCAAGCCGGTGAAATCCGATGTGCGGGCTTGTGGCCAGCGGCAGGCGTGGGTTAACTGCGCCCAAGGCCAAGGCAGGCAAAGGACAGGCAGCCCGTGACCCATCAACCCTATGCGTCAGACCCGGCACAGACGCGCGGGCGGCTGGTGCCCGAGGAAGAAAGCGTTTTCCGCACCCCGTTCCAACGCGACCGCGACCGGATCATCCACTCCAGCGCCTTTCGCCGCCTCAAGCACAAGACGCAGGTCTTCATCGAGCATGAGGGCGATTACTTTCGCACCCGCCTGACCCATTCGATCGAGGTGGCGCAGGTCGCGCGCACCGTGGCGGGCGCGCTGGGGCTGAACGTGGAACTGACCGAGGCCGTGGCCCTGGCCCATGACCTTGGGCATCCGCCCTTCGGCCACACGGGCGAGGATGCGCTGCAGGCGCTCATGGCCCCCTATGGCGGCTTCGATCACAACGCGCAGGCGATCCGCATCGTGACGTCGCTGGAGCGGCACTATGCCGAATGGGACGGGCTGAACCTGACCTGGGAAACGCTGGAAGGCATCGCCAAGCATAATGGCCCCGTGACGCCCCTCCGGGGCGATGGTCCGGTCACCGGTCAAATTCCCTATGCGCTGGCCGATTACAACGCCCGCCACGATCTGGAACTGCACACCCATGCCAGCGCCGAGGCGCAGGTGGCGGCCCTGGCCGATGACATCGCCTATAACAACCATGACCTGCATGACGGGTTGCGGGCCGAGCTGTTTTCGACCGACGAGCTGGCCGAACTGCCGATCCTCAAGGGCTGCTTTGCCGAGGTGGACGGGCTCTATCCCGGCCTCAACTACTATCGTCGCCGCCATGAGGCGCTGCGCCGGTTCTTCGGCATCCTCGTGTCCGATGTGATCGACGTCAGCCGCGCGAACCTGACCGCGCTGAACCCGTCCTGCGCGCAGGACATTCGCGATGCGGGGCGCATGATGGTGCAGTTCTCGCCCGATGTCTGGACCGACCTCAAGGTGATCCGCACCTTCCTGTTCCACCGCATGTACCGCGCGCCCGCCGTCGTCACGATGCGCAAATACGTGACGCAGGTGGTCAATGACCTTTTCCCGCTGTTCATGCGCGAGCCGCAGCTTCTGCCGAAACAGTGGCGCAAGGATGTCGAGGAGGCGCAGGATCATCAGGCGCTGGCGCGGATCGTGGCCGATTACATCGCGGGCATGACGGACCGCTTCGCGCTGCAGGAACACAACCGGCTGCTGGGATCGGACCCTGCGGATCGCCCGCCGGGGGTCTGACTTGCGCGAAAACGGCTGTTTTCAAGGCGATCCGGGCGTCCTGCGACCGCCCGCGCATTGACGCGGGCGCTGGCGGTGCTAAACCGCTGGGCGATCTATAAGGAAGATGTGATGAACCTGTTCACCCAGATGCGTGCCCATGTGCTGGATACGTTGGCCGCCATGACCGCCGATGGCCTGCTGCCCGCCGGGCTCGATACCGCCGCCGTCACGGTGGAACCGCCGCGCGATGCCGCACATGGCGACATGGCCACCAATGCCGCGATGGTGCTGGCCAAGCCCGCAGGCCAGAACCCCCGCGCCATCGCCGAGGAACTGGCCCGCCGCCTTGCCACCGATCCGCGCATCCTGACCGCCGATGTGGCGGGGCCGGGGTTCATCAACCTGCGCCTGTCGAATGCGCTCTGGCAGGGTGTGGTCGGCACCGCCCTGACCGAAGGCGCCGATTTCGGCCGTTCGAACATGGGGCAGGGCAAGCGGGTGAACGTCGAATACGTCAGCGCCAATCCCACCGGGCCGCTGCATGTGGGCCACACGCGGGGTGCCGTCTTCGGCGATGCGCTGGCCAGCCTGCTGGCCTATGCCGGCCATGATGTGACGCGCGAATATTACATCAACGATGGCGGCGCGCAGGTCGATGTGCTGGCGCGGTCCGTCTATCTGCGCTACCTCGAGGCGCGCGGGCAGGAGGTGGCATTCGTCGATGGCACCTATCCCGGCGACTACCTGATCCCCGTGGGCCAGGCCCTGGCCGAGGTGCATGGCGACGATCTGGTGGGCAAGCCGGAGGCCGAATGGCTGGAGGAGATCCGCGATTTCGCCACGGATGCGATGATGCACCTGATCCGCGAGGATCTGGCATCCCTTGGTGTCGAGATGGATGTCTTTTTCTCCGAGAAATCCCTCTATGGCACCGGGCTGATCGAGGCGGCGCTGAAGGCGCTGGATGACAAGGGCCTGATCTATGAAGGCGTGCTGGAACCCCCCAAGGGCAAGACGCCCGAGGATTGGGAGCCGCGCGAACAGACGCTGTTCCGCTCGACCGCGCATGGCGATGACGTGGACCGCCCGGTCAAGAAATCCGATGGCGGATGGACCTATTTCGCCCCCGATATCGCCTATCACTATGACAAGGTCGAACGCGGCTTCGACATGCTGATCGACGTCTTCGGCGCGGATCACGGCGGCTATGTCAAACGGATGAAGGCGGCCGTGTCGGCCCTGTCCGATGGCCGCGTGCCGCTGGACATCAAGCTGTGCCAGCTGGTCAAGCTGTGGAAGAACGGCGAGCCCTTCAAGATGTCCAAGCGCGCGGGCAATTTCGTGACCCTGCGCGACGTGGTCGAACAGGTCGGCCCCGGCGTCACGCGCTTTCACATGCTGACGCGCAAGAACGACGCGCCGCTGGACTTCGATTTCGACAAGGTGCTGGAACAGTCCAAGGACAATCCGGTCTTCTATGTCCAATACGCCCATGCGCGCGTGGCATCGGTGCTGCGCAAGGCCGCAGAGGCGGGGATCGACGTGTCCGATGCGGCGCTGCGCGCGGCCGATCTGGCTGGTCTGTCCCATGAGGCAGAGCTGAACGTGGCGCGCAAGCTGGCCGAATGGCCGCGCCTGGTCGAGATCGCGGCGCGCACGAACGAGCCGCATCGCGTGGCCTTCTACCTCTATGAACTGGCAAGCGATTTCCACTCGCTGTGGAACCGTGGCAATGACGAACCCGCCCTGCGCTTCGTGCAGGAGGGTGACAGCGCCACATCACAGGCGAAAATCGCCCTTGCCCGGGCCGTGGCCGTTGTCATTTCCGCAGGCCTTGGTATTCTTGGCGTCGAGGCGGTGGACGAGATGCGTTGATCAAAACGCGCAAGAGGTCCGCGCCCGAGGCAGAGCAACGAAACGCGGGGGGCAATGTATCCCCCGTGTGTGAAAGGCGGACATGGCAGACACCTTCGCAGAGGAACGCGCCCCGGCGCGTGGATCGGGCAGATCGATCGGCAGGATCGCCAACCTTGCGGGGGCGGGTCTATCCGTTGCCCTGATCATCGGCGTGACCATCTGGGGGTACCGGTTGGTGATGCGCGATGTGAACGGCATCCCCGTGGTGCGCGCCATGGAAGGGCCGATGCGGATCCAGCCCGAGACGCCGGGCGGCAGCATGGCCGAAAACCTTGGTCTTGCCGTCAACGAAGTGGCCGCCACCGGCACCGCAGCCCCGCCACCGGATCGCATCGTGCTGGCGCCGCGCCCAGTCGTGCTGGATGACGAGGATGTGGCGACGGCCGAACTGATGGCCGTGGCGCAGATATTTCCCATGCCGCAGCCCCTTGCTGCCCCGGTGGCCGCCGAAGCGCCGCAACTTTCCGATGGATTCGCCGGTGATAACGGCGCGCTGCCGGACAGCGTGGCGGGCGAGGCGCGGATCGAAACGGTCGCGATGACACGGGCCGAGCCGGATTCGATGGCCGCGATGGTCGATCAGATCCTCGCGCAGGTCCTGCAGGGCGAGGACGCCCCCTCTGCAACCGAGGCCACCGTGGCCGCCATTGCCGTGCCACGGGTCGAGGGCGGCATCAGCCAGTCGCTGCGTCCGCAAGCACGGCCTGCGGCGATGGTCCGTCAGGCCGCGCTGCAGTCTGCGGCCATGGCCACCCCTGCTGCCGCCGCGCCGGCGGTGCTGGATGTGGATCCGGACACGATCCCTGCGGGCACGCGCCTTGTGCAACTGGGCGCCTATGACAGCCCCGAGGTGGCCAAACGCGAATGGGACCGCATCGCCGCGCGCTTCGGTGACTACCTGGAAGGCAAGGCCCGCGTGATCCAGCTGGCCGAAAGTGGCGGGCGCAATTTCTACCGCCTGCGGGCGATGGGCTTTGCCGATATCAACGATGCGCGGCGCTTCTGTTCGGCCCTTGTGGCCGAACGGGCCGAATGCATCCCGGTCACCGCCAAGTGACCGCCTTCGGTGCCACGATCCTCGATGCCGAGGGGCTGCGCCTGAGCGCTGCGGAAAAGGCGTTCTTTCGGGATGCCGATCCCTTCGGCTTCATCCTGTTTGCCCGCAACATCGACACGCCCGATCAGGTGCGCGCGCTGTGTGACGAGATGCGTACGGCCGTCGGCCGCGATGCGGTGATCACCATCGACCAGGAAGGCGGGCGCGTGCAGCGCCTGCGCGCGCCACGCTGGCGCGAATGGCTGCCCGCGCTGGACCATGTGCATGCGGCGGGTGAAGATGCGGCCTTGGCCATGTATCTGCGCTTCCGCGTCATCGCGGCGGAACTGCGCGACCTGGGCATCGACAGCAATTGCGCGCCGCTGGCCGATGTGGCGGGGCCTGCGACCCATCCCTTCCTCTACAACCGCTGCTATGGCACCGACCCCGCCGGTGTTGCGGCGATGGGGCGTGCGGTTGCGGACGGTCTTCTGGACGGTGGCGTTTTGCCCGTTCTCAAACACATCCCCGGCCATGGCCGCGCCACTGCCGACAGCCACCTTGACCTGCCGCGCGTCGCCGCCAGCCTTGATGCGCTGCGCGCCAGCGATTTCGCACCTTTCGCCGCGCTCAGGGATCTGCCCATGGCGATGACCGCGCATCTGGTCTACGAGGCGCTGGATGACGCCCCCGCGACCCTGTCGCCGCGCGTCATGCGGCTGATCCGGGACGAGATCGGCTATGACGGGTTGATCATGACCGACGATATCTCGATGAAGGCGCTGCGGGGCGATCTGGGCCAGATCAGCCGCGATGCGCTGGCGGCGGGCTGCGATGTGGTGCTGCTGTGCAACGGCACGCTGGACGATCGCCGCGCGGTCGCCGAGGCCTCGGGACGGATGACGCCGGCGGCACAGGCGCGCGCGGAACGCGCCCTTGCGGCGCGGCATGCGCCGGATTTGGTTGACATCGCGGCGCTGGACGCGCAGCTTGAGGCGCTTGTGGACGGGCGCTTGCATGGCTGACAACATTTTCGAGGATCTGGGACATCGCGATGGTCCCGCCACCGTGGCCGACCGGCTGGCCGCCGAGGCGCTGATCGTGGATGTGGACGGCTTTGAAGGCCCGCTCGACCTGCTGCTGACCCTGTCGCGGACGCAAAAGGTCGATCTGCGCAAGATCAGCGTGCTGCAACTGGCGCGGCAATACCTGGCCTTTGTCGAACGCGCCAAGGCGCTCAGGCTGGAACTGGCCGCGGATTACCTTGTGATGGCGGCCTGGCTTGCCTTTCTCAAGTCCCGGCTGCTGCTGCCGCCCGATCCGCTGGACGAGGGCCCCTCGGGCGAGGATCTGGCCGCGCATCTGGCCTTTCAGCTGGAACGGCTGGCCGCGATGCGCGACGTGGCGGCGCGGCTGATGGCGCGTGACCAGAAGGGGCGCGATTTCTTTGCCCGCGGCGTGCCCGAAGACGTGATGCGCATCCGCACCCTGCGTTACACCGCGACGCTGCTGGACCTGATGCAGGGCTATGCCCGGATCCGCACGCGCGACGAATTCCGCCCCTTCGTGATGGATCGCGACTCGGTCTTCACCATGGAACAGGCGCTGGAACGGATGCGCGGGCTGATCGGTTTCGCGGGCGACTGGACCGATATTTCCAGCTATCTGCCCGATGGCTGGGAAAACGATCCGGTGCGGCGGCGTTCGGCCACGGCCGCGACTTTTGCCGCCTCGCTGGAGCTGGTCAAGGAAGGGCGCGCCGAATTGCGCCAGTCCGAGACATTCGCCCCGATCCAGCTGCGCCGCCGCGAGGGCCGCGATGTCTGAGCCCGACGATATTCCCGAGGCCGAGGAACAAAGCCTGTTCGAGGCCCCGCCGATGGGCGAACAGGAACGCATGGTCGAGGCCATTCTCTTTGCCACCGCCGAACCCGTGACGGTACGCGAACTGGAAGCACGCATGCCGCATGGCTGCGACGCGGCCGAGGCGCTGGTCTACTTGCGCAAACGCTATGCCGGGCGCGGCGTGCATCTGGTCAAGGTGGGCGATGCCTGGGCGATGCGCACGGCCCCCGATCTTGGCTTTCTGATGCAGAAGGAAACGGTCGAGACCCGCAAACTCAGCCGGGCCGCGATCGAAACCCTGGCCATCATCGCCTATCACCAGCCCGTCACCCGTGCCGAGATCGAAGAGATCCGCGGCGTCTCGGTCAGTCGCGGCACGGTGGACCAGTTGCTTGAAATGGAGTGGATCCGCTTCGGCCGGCGCAAGATGACGCCGGGACGGCCCGTGACCTTCGTGGTGACCGAGGCCTTCCTGGATCACTTCGGCCTGGAAAGCGCGCGCGACCTGCCGGGGCTCAAGGAATTGCGCGCGGCAGGCCTGCTGGACAACAGGCCCTCACCCGCCGCCATGCCGCAACTGGGCGAGGGCGAGGAGCCCGAGGACGAGGCCAACGAAGGCCAGAGCGAGTTGTTCGAGGATTGATCCGCGAATTTTCCGCGCACCACCCTGAAAATTCCACATTTTCATGTTACCTTGTCGTTCGAGGCAGTCAGGTATCGGTAGGGAGTGCGGGATGAACGTCAATCAACTGATCAACATGGTCCTGCGGCTTTTCGTGCGAAAGGCCGTGAACGGCGGGATCAACGCCGGGATGAAACGCATGGCAGGCGGGGCCAAGGGCACCGGCGCGGGCCAGGGAAGCGCAGGTGCGGCCCAACAGGGGCAGCAGGCGGTGCGCAAGGCCCGTCAGGCGGCGCGCGTCGCGCGGCGCATGGGCAAGATGTGACCCATCCTTGACCGACCGCCCGGTGGATGCGCCGGGTCATGGATATTTTCAGCAAGAAGAAGCAGGGGGCGGCACGTCCCCCCTGAACGTCAGCGCATGCGGAAATGCTTGCTGAGTTTCAGCCCCTGGCCCTGGTAATTCGACGCGATCCCGCGCCCGTAAAGCTGTGCGGGTTCGGCGCTCATGCGTTCATAGACCAGGCGGCCGACGATCTGGCCATGTTCCAGCACGAAGGGCGCCTCGTGGCAGCGCACCTCGAGCACGCCGCGCGATCCGGCGCCACCGGCGGCATCATGGCCGAAACCGGGATCGAAGAAACCGGCGTAATGGACGCGGAATTCACCCACCATGGCCAGATAGGGGGCCATTTCGGCCGCATATGCGGGCGGAATGCAGACGGCTTCGCGACTGACGAGAATATAGAAGGCGCCGGGATCGAGGATGATCTGGCCGGTGTCGCTGCGCACGTCTTCCCAGTATTCGGCGGGGTCATACTGGCCGATCCGGTCCAGGTCGATGACCCCGGTATGCGGTTTCGCGCGGTAGCCCACGAGATTGCCCGTCGCCGGGCGCAGATCGACGGAAAAGCCAAGGCCATCGTCGATCACCGCCTGGCCATTGACCAGCGGGGTTGCGGCATGCAGCGCTGTCAGTTCGGCATCGTTCAGCACGGCCTGGCCGTCGCGAAAGCGGATCTGGTTCAGGCGCATGCCGGGCCGCACCAGCACGGAAAAAGAGCGTGGGCAGATCTCGGCATAGAGCGGGCCGGTATAGCCCTGCGGGATTCGGTCGAATTCGGTGCCACCATCGGTGATGGTGCGGGTGAGCAGATCGAGCCGCCCGGTCGATGACTTGGCATTGGCCACCGCCTGGATCGCGGCGGGCAGATCCAGCCGTTCCATCAGCGGAACAACATAGACGCAGCCCTTTTCCAGCACGGCCCCCTCGGTCAGGTCGACGCGGTGCATCTCGAATTCGGCAAGACGATCGGCCACGCTGCGGCCATGCCCCGCAAGGAACGAGGCCCGGACCCTGTAGGCCACGCTGCCCAGTCGCAGATCAAGGCTGGCAGGCTGGATCTGGTCGGGCAGGGCGGGCGGGCTTGCGGTGATCTGGCCTGCGGCGATCATCGCCTCGATCTGCTGGCTGGGGATCACGCCGGTCATGTCACGCCTTTCCTGTGGCCGGATATGCAAATCGCCCGGAGCCTTTCGGCACACGAGCGATTGCGGAACCGTCGAAATGTTTTGGTCGGGCTAGCAGGACTCGAACCTGCGACCTTCCGTCCCCCAGACGGACGCGCTACCAGGCTGCGCCATAGCCCGACGGTTTGGCTGTAATACTGGATTTCAGCGTGGGGGCAAGGGGTATTTCCCACTTTTCACCTCAACCCTTCCGGGCGGTGACAAGGCGGGCGGCCAGCGCGTCGATCTGCGCGAGAATCGGTGTCAGCGCAGCGCGGTCGCGGGCGGGAATCGGATGGCTGCGCGCGGCCAGCAGCGCCAACAGCCCCGGTTCGACCTGGGTTGTGTCCGTCTCTGTTGGCGGCGGCAGATCGGCCCCAAGGGGCGCGGGCATGTCGGTGGGGGCTGCATCCTGCGGGACGGCTTCCCCGGCAGGCGCGTTGTCAGCGACAGGGGGTATTGGGGCAGGAGGCGTTTGGGCCAGAGGCGTTGCCGCTGCCGGCAAAGCCGGTTCCTGTGCGGAGAAGAGGTCCTGCGCCAAGGGGGCAGGCGTGACAGGCGTGACGGGCGTGAGAGGCGGGACAGGGTCTTTCGCCGCCGGCGGCGGCGCATCGTCGACAAGCCTCAGGTCAGGCGCGTCTGCAGGCCCTTCGGCCGTCGGCGCAACTGCGGGCCGCATTGGGGCGATTGCCGGGGCGGTATCCGACGGGCGCGGTGCGGTGGTGGCGACGGCATCGACCGCATCGTTGTCGGGTTCGCTGGCAGGGGCCGCATCGTCAAGCGCCTGAGACATGCCGCTGACGTATTTAATCCCTTGTTCGCGCATGATTTTCTGCACGCCCTTGATGGTCATGCCGTCATCATGCAGCAGCTTCTTGATGCCGCCCAGCAGCAGCATGTCATCGGGGCGGTAGTAGCGCCGCCCGCCCGCCCGCTTGACCGGCTTTACCTGCGGAAACTTGCTTTCCCAGAATCGCAGCACATGGGCAGGACGATCCAGCCAGTCTGCCACTTCGCTGATCGTGCGAAAGGCGTCCGGGGATTTTGCTGCCATGCGTCAGGTTCCTTCTCAGCCCTCGGGCCCTGATGCGACGCGGTCCTTCATCAGATGCGAGGGGCGGAAGGTCAGAACGCGGCGCGGGTTGATCGGAACCTCCTCGCCGGTCTTGGGGTTGCGGCCCACGCGGGCCGATTTTTCGCGCACCGAGAAGGTGCCGAAGGAGGATATCTTGACCTGCTCGCCGGCCACCAGGGCATCCGACATGTGCTGCAGCACGCTTTCGACCAATTGGCTGCTGTCATTACGCGACAGTCCCACCTCGCGAAAGATCGCTTCGCTCAGGTCCATCCGGGTCAAGGTCTTGTCACTCATCCTGCATCCCCCCAATCAAAATTTCGTCAACCATAGGGGCAGGGTCATTTTCGAGTCAATATCAATGGCTTGTCGCGCGGCTTTTCAGCGGTGCCTTACCGAAGAAAAGCGCGCTTTTCCCTTGCTTTGGCTGGCGGTGCGGCGCCTACCAGCGCAGAACGACCGCGCCCCAGGCCAGACCGCCGCCGATCGCCTCGGTCACGATCAGATCGCCCGGCTTGATCTGGCCGCGATCACGGCCCACCGACAATGCCAATGGGATCGAGGCGGCCGAGGTGTTGCCATGGTCCTGCACGGTCACGACCACACGTTCCATCGGCACCTGCATGCGCTGCGCCGTGGCGGTGATGATGCGCAGATTGGCCTGATGCGGGACGATCCAGTTCACGTCGCCGCCGGTCAGGCCGACCTTGTCCAGCGCCGCATGGGCGGTCTGGGCCAGTTTCTCGACCGCGTGGCGAAACACCTCGCGCCCCTGCATCCGGAGGTGCCCGGTGGTGCCGGTCGATACCCCGCCATCCACATAGAGCAGATCGCGGTGCCGCCCGTCCGAGTTCAGATCGCTGGACAGAACGCCCCGATCGGTATTGGCGCCGCTGCCTTCCCCGGCCTCGAGGATCAGCGCCCCCGCACCGTCGCCGAAGAGGACGCAGGTGGAACGATCGGTCCAGTCCATCAGGCGGCTGAAGGTCTCGGCGCCGATGACCATCACGCGTTTCGCCTGGCCCGACAGGATCATGCCGTTGGCATTGGCCAGGGCAAAGACGAATCCGGCGCAGACGGCCTGCACGTCGAAAGCAAAGCCGCGCGTCATGCCCAGATTGGCCTGCACCATGGTGGCGGCGGCCGGAAAGGTCAGATCGGCGGTGGATGTGGCCAGAATGATTGCATCCAGATCATCGGGCTGCATGCCCGCATCGGCCAGCGCGGCCAGCGCCGCGCGTGTGGCCAGGTCGGACGTGGTCTGCCCTTCGGCCGCGACATGGCGCCGCTCGATCCCCGAGCGCGCCTTGATCCATTCATCGGATGTGTCCAGACGCGCTTCGAATTCTGCGTTTTCCACGATCCGTTCGGGCAGATAATGCCCGATGCCCTTTACGACGGCGCGAATGGTCATTGACTGTCTTCCTGTTGCGTCTGTGTATCGTGGGCGAGGGCCGCAGCAGATGCAACCCGCGCGGCCAGTTTTTCGGAAAAGCCCGATTGCGCCAGCTTGAAGGCCAGTTTCACGGCCGCCGAGACGCCCGTGGCATCGGCCGATCCGTGGGACTTCACCACAGTGCCGTTGAGCCCCAGAAAAACACCTCCGTTGACGCGGCGCGGGTCGATCCGGTGCTTGAGGCGGCGCAGGGATGTCAGCGCCAGCAATGATGCAAGGCGCGACAGGGGCGAATGCTTGAAGGCTTCCTTCAGCAGATCGCCGATCAGCTTGGCCGTGCCTTCGCCTGTTTTCAGCGCCACGTTGCCGGTGAACCCGTCGGTCACGATCACATCACAGACATCGCCGGGGATATCACCGCCCTCGACGAAACCGACGAATTCGAAATTCCCGCGCGGCGCCATGTTGCCGATCAGCTCATGTGCGGCCTTCAACTCGGCCCGGCCCTTGTTTTCCTCGGTGCCGACATTCAGAAGGCCGACGCGGGGGTGGGGCAGGTTCAGGCCGTTGCGGGCATAGGATGCGCCCATCAGCGCATATTGCAGCAGGTCCTGTTCGTCGGCGCGCACATCCGCGCCCACGTCCAGCATCACGTTGAACCCCTGGGGGTTGCGCGACGGCCAGAGCACTGCGATGGCCGGACGGTTCACGCCCGGCAGCTTGCGCAGCCGCACCATCGACAGGGCCATCAGCGCGCCGGTATTGCCGCAGGAGACGGCCACCGTGGCTTCGCCCTCACGCACCGAATCAAGCGCGGACCACATCGAGGTGTCCTTGCCGTGGCGCATGATATGGCTGGGCTTGTCGGACATCGCGACCACGCCTTGCGCATCGCGAATCTCGCAGCGCCCGGTCAGATGCTTGCGCTTGGCGACAAGCCGTTCCAACTGGTCGCGCGGTCCGTGCAGGATGAACGCGATCTCGGGGTTGATCCTTGCGGACAAGGCAATGCCGGCAACCACGGCTGCCGGCCCCAGATCGCCACCCATGGCGTCAACCGAAATGATGGTGCGCCCGCGTCGCGTCGTGGACTGGTCCGACAACGTGGACATGGGCGCCCCCTGGCTCTGACGCTCAGGCTGCGTCTTCGTCCAGATCCACTTCTTCGGTCATGGCGACGATTTCACGTTCGCCATAATGGCCGCAAGCGGCGCACACATGGTGCGGGCGCTTCAGCTCGCCGCAGTTGGAGCATTCGTTGGGGTTTGCTGCAACCAGTGCGTCATGCGCCCGGCGGTTGTTGCGGCGCGACTTGGAGACTTTGTTTTGCTGGACGGCCATCGTGCCACCTCAATTCCTGTGGGCCTTGCGGCCCTGTTTCACATGGGTCTGGGGGCACATATTCGCTTGGCGACGCAGTGTCCAACCCTAAATTCGATTGAGCGGCGGAAAATACTGTGAATCGCTCAAGGTGCAAGCGGTTTTTTGTGCCATGCGCAGGGGGGTGCCGGGCAGGCCGGACCGCACTTGCAAAACCGGGCACAAGCCGGAATTTCAGTCTTCGTCCTCGGGCGATTGGCCCAGCTTGTCGCGCAGGGCGGCAAGGCCCGCAAAGGGTTTCAGCGCCTCGTCCGTGATCGCGGTCTTGCCCGGTTCGGTCACCGTCAGGCTGCCCAATGCGGCCCCGTCCGACCTTGGCCAGTCGGGCAGGGCCAGCGCCAGCGCCTCGATCATCACGGCATGGGGGTCGATGGTCGCGCCCAGCGGTTCGGCCGTGTCATCCTCGGGCATCTCGACCTCTTCGCCCTCGGGCAGGATCGGGGCCGGATCGGCCAGGTAGAGCCTGCGCACCGGCACATCGAGCCGGGTCGTCACCGGCTCCAGCGTGACCACGCAGGGCTGCACGACCGTGGCGCCCAGCATGGCCTGCAGCAGCCAGTCGGCCTTGCCCTCGGCGCGCAGCGTGCCCTTGAAGGACAGTTTGCGCAGCCCCAGCAGGCCAAGCTCGTCCGCGATCAGCCGCATTGCGGGCGCGTCGGGGCGCAGGTCAAAGGTGGTGATACGGCTTTGCGGCAGGTCGGCGACCCGCAGGGCGGTCTCGGATTCGCTGGGTTGGGACATGCGGTCAGACGCTTCCATTCTTGAACCGGGGGCATTCCTTCTGTAAGCGGGATAGAAGGCACAAGGGGCCAAGGCAAGAGGGCAGCGATGTCAGGCGAGAGTTTCCGGTTCGGCAAATCCATTGCGGTCCTGTGCATCCTGGCACTGTCGGCCTGCGCACCGCAATTTCGCAATCACGGCTATGTGCCCACCGAGTCCGACCTCGCGCAGGTGACCGTGGGCGTGGATACGCGCGCCTCGGTCGAGGAATTGATCGGCGCGCCCGCCACATCGGGGCTGATGACCGAAAGCGCCGCCTATTACGTGCAAAGCCGGGTGCGCAACTTCGCCTGGCGCGCGCCCGAGGTGATCGAGCGCGAGGTTCTGGCGATCAGCTATGACAGTGCGGGCGTGGTCACGAATATCGAGCGCTTCGGCCTGGAAGACGGGCAGGTTGTCCCGATCTCGCGCCGGATCACGGGTACCAGCGGCACGAACGAGTCGATCATCCGCCGCCTGATCGGCAGCATCGGCGGTTTCCGCGCCTCGGACTTCCTGGGTTAAGGCCTGACGGCGCCTGGCGATCCGGCCATCTGCGGGCCGGATACATCTTGCGTGGCTGCGGGGCTGACCGTAGCCTTGCATGAAACCGGCGGCGGAGAGTGCTGATGCAGCCAGTCACCAAGGGCATATACCGGCTGCGGCTTGCGGATGGCCCAGAGGATGTGATCGCCGCGCAGCGCCTGCGCTACCTGGCTTTTGGTGGCGGTGCCGGCACCGGGCGGGAAACCGGGCTGGATCGCGACGGTTTCGATTCCATCTGCACCCATGCCATGGTCGAGGATCTGCGCAGCGGGCAGCTTGTATGCTGCTTTCGCATGCTGGATCTGGCCGACGGGCGCCAGATCGGTCGCAGTTACGCCGCGCAATTCTATGATCTGTCCGCCCTGACGCGCTTTGCCGGTCCCATGATCGAGATCGGGCGCTTCTGCATCCATCCCGACCACCATGACCCCGATATCCTGCGGCTGGCATGGGCGGGGCTGACCTGCCACGTGGATGCGCAGGGCATCGAGATGATGTTTGGCTGTTCGTCCTTTCGCGGCACCGATCAGAGCCGCTATGTCGATGCTTTCGCCCTGCTCAGGGACAACCATCTGGCGCCGCCCGACTGGCTGCCGGGGATCAAGGCGCCGCAGGTTTATCCGTTCGGTGCGCAGGGGCTGCCGTCGGCGGACAAGCGCCGCGCCATGCAGGTGATGCCACCGCTCTTGCGCACCTATCTGATGATGGGCGGATGGGTCAGTGACCATGCGGTGATCGACCCGCAGATGAATACGCTGCATGTCTTCACCGGGCTGGAAATCCGTGCGATTCCCGAAGCACGCAAGAAACTGCTGCGCGCGGTCATGGCCTGACCCTTGCGGCCGGATTTTGGCGGCGCTTGACGGCGCGACTTGGCCCGGATAGCAGGCGAGGATGGCACGCGCACCCCTTCTTCAGCTCTCCGACATTTCCCTGACCTTCGGCGGTGACCCGGTCTTCGCCGATCTGTCCCTCGTGGTGCAACCGGGCGACCGGCTGGCGCTGGTGGGGCGCAACGGATCGGGCAAGTCGACCCTGATGAAGGTGATGGCCGGTCTGGTCGAAGCCGATCAGGGCACCCGCGTGGTCACCCCCGGTGTGACCGTGGGCTACATGGAACAGGACCCGCTGATGGAGGGTTTCGCCACGCTGGGCGATTACGCCGCCAGCGGTCTGGATCCGTCCGAGGCCTACAAGGTCGAGATCGCGGGCGAAGGGTTGAAATTCGACCCGGCGCGCCCTGTCAGCACCGCCTCGGGCGGCGAGCGGCGGCGCGCGGCGCTGGCCAAGCTGATGGCCGAGGCGCCCGAGCTGATGTTGCTGGACGAGCCGACCAACCACCTGGACATCGAGGCGATCGCCTGGCTGGAGGCCGAGCTGTCGACGACCCGCGCGGCCTTTGTGCTGATCAGCCACGACCGCGCCTTTCTGCGGGCGCTGACGCGGGCGACCTTCTGGATCGACCGGGGCATGGTGCGCCGCCAGGAAACCGGGTTCGACGGGTTCGAGGCCTGGCGCGACAAGGTCTGGGAAGAAGAGGACATGCAGCGCCACAAGATGGACCGCAAGATCAAGGCCGAGGGGCGTTGGGCGGTCGAGGGCATCAGCGCACGGCGCAAGCGCAACCAGGGCCGTTTGCGCGCACTCGCGTCGCTGCGCGAGGAACGGTCAAGCCAGATCAGGCGCCAGGGCACGGCGGCCATGTCGCTTGAGGCGGGCGCGAAATCCGGCAAGCTGGTAGCGGAAGCGGACCGTATTTCAAAGACTTATGGTGACAAGGTGATCTTGCGGGATTTCTCGGTCAAGATCCAGCGCGGCGACCGCGTTGCCTTTGTCGGGCCAAATGGCGTGGGCAAGACCACGCTGCTCAAGATGCTGATGGGTCAGGAAACGCCGGACAGTGGCACGATCCGGCTGGGCACCAACCTGATGCCCGCGATCTTCGATCAGGCGCGCGCGCAGCTGGACCCCGAGATGAGCCTCTGGGACAGCCTGACCGGCGATCCCGAGATGCGGGTGTCGGGCAAGGCCGATCAGGTCTTGGTGCGCGGCCAGCCACGGCATGTGGTGGGCTATCTGAAGGATTTCCTGTTCGACGAACGTCAGGCGCGGGCGCCGGTGCGCAGCCTGTCGGGCGGCGAAAAGGCGCGGCTTTTGCTGGCCAAGCTGATGGCCAAGGAAAGCAACCTGCTGGTGCTGGACGAACCGACCAACGATCTGGACATCGAGACGCTGGACCTGTTGCAGGAGTTGCTGGACGATTACGACGGCACCGTGCTGCTGGTCAGCCATGACCGCGACTTTCTTGACCGGGTCGCCGCGACCACCATCGCGATGGAAGGCGACGGGCGCGCCACGGTCTATGCCGGCGGCTGGACCGATTACCAGGCCCAGCGCGGCGAGGGGGGCGGTACGCCGGGCTGGAATTCGGTCAGCTATGACGGCAAGCGCAAGGCGCCCGAGGCACCCGCTGCGGCACCTGCCGCGACACCTGCCAAAAGTGCCGCGAAATCAAAGCTTTCCTTTACGGAAAAGCACCGGCTTGAGGCGCTGCCCGGCGTGATCGAGGCGCTGGAGGCCGAGATCGCCA
>JANREX010000067.1:22546-27281 GCA_030758115.1 Paracoccaceae bacterium
CACCGGCTTGAGGCGCTGCCCGGCGTGATCGAGGCGCTGGAGGCCGAGATCGCCAAGCTTGAGGACTATCTTGCCGCGCCCGACCTCTTTACCAAGGAGCCGGTCAAGTTCCGCAAGGCGACCGAGGCGCTGGTGCAGCGGCAGGATGCCCTGGCTGCGGCAGAGGAAGAATGGATGACCCTGGAGGCCAAGGCCGAAGGTTGACGTGATACTTCAGGAGAGAGGTGCAAGCCTATGTATATGCCTGAGCATTTTCGCGAAACCCATCCTGATGAGGTGGCTGGGCTGATCGAGGCCTTTCCGCTGGCCGCGATCGTGGCGCAGACCCCTGCAGGTCTTGTGGCCAATCATCTGCCGGTGATGCGCGAGGGCGATGCCGCCCTTGTCGGCCACGTGGCCCTGAACAATGACATGCACCGGATCATCCCCGACGGCACCCCGGTTCTGGCGATCTTTCGCGGGCAGGATGGCTATGTCTCGCCCAATCTCTACCCGACCAAGCAGGACCATCACCGGCATGTGCCCACGTGGAATTACCAGGTGGTGCATGTGGCGGGCGCGATCACCTTCCAGCATGATGACAAGGCCAAGCGCGCCGTCGTCGGTCGCCTGACCCGCGATCATGAGACGCGGATGAACGGGGATGCCGCCTGGCGCATGGCGGATGCGCCGCGCGACTACATGGAGGGGATGCTGGCCGCCATCGTGGCCTTCCGCATCGACATCACCGGGATCGCGGCCAAGGCGAAGCTGAGCCAGAACCGCGAGGCGGTGGATCATGCGGGTGTCGTGTCCTCGTTCGCGGCGCGGGGGCTTGATGTCATGGCCGCGCGGATGCGGCGCGACAGCGATGGCTGAGGCATGAGGAAACGGCGGGACTTGCCCGCCGTTTCTTTTGTTCACAACAGGTTGCGCGGCAATGCTCAACGCATGCGCAGGGCGCCGTCGATGCGGATCGTCTCGCCGTTCAGATAGCCCGATTCGACGATGAACCGCGCGAGGGATGCATATTCCTCGGGCCGGCCCAGGCGGCGCGGGCAGGTCACATCGGCGGCAAGCTGGTCCTGCACTTCCTGCGGCAGGCCCATCAGCATCGGCGTCAGGAAGATGCCGGGCGCGATCGCCATGACGCGAATCCCCTCGCGCGACAGATCCCGCGCCATCGGCAGCGACATGCCCGCGATGCCCGCCTTGGACGAGGCATAGGCCACCTGGCCCTTCTGCCCGTCAAAGGCCGCGACCGAGGCGGTATTGACGATCACGCCGCGCTGGCCATCCTCGGTGGGCGCGTTCCTGGCCATTTCGGCGGCGGCCAGACGGGCCACGTTGAAGGTGCCCACAAGGTTGATCCCGATCACGCGGTTGTAATGGTCCAGGCTGTGCGGCCCCTCGCGACCCAGTGTCTTTTCGGCCGTGCCCACACCGGCGCAATTGATCGCGGCGTTGATCTTGCCCATCTTGTCCATGGCAAGGGCGATCGCGGCCTTGACCGAATCCTCGCTGGTCACGTCGGTCTGCGCGAAATGCGCGCCGATCTCGTCGGCCACGGCCTGACCGCGCGCGGCGTCGCGATCAAGGATGGTGACCTCAGCGCCCGAGGCGCGGAACAGTCGCGCGGTGGCCTCGCCCAGGCCGGACGCGCCGCCCGTGATGACGGCAGCCGTATCTTGCATCAGCATGTGAACCCTCTTCCCTTAGAATTGAACGTCAGTTCAGTTACTCCCACCCGGTGCCGCTTGTCAAAGCGCAACGGAACCTGTCAGGGGCGGCGCGCCTTCAAGCGCGCGATCACCGACATCTCGATCACCGTCAGGATGATGCGATAGATGTGATGCGCTGTCACCAATGCCGGATTGGCCTGCAGGCTGAGCGCGATCAGCGCCATCTCGGTCACGCCGCCGGGCGCGAAGCTGATCAGCAGCATGTCGAAGGGTGCGCCGGTGATGTCATGGACGATCACGACAAGCACCACTGCGATCGCCATCATCAGGCAGGCCGAGATCAGGCCCAGGCCGATCCCCCGCGCCAGGGCACGGCCCTTCAGTCCGCCGAAGCGCATCCCCAGGCTGGCGCCGATGACGATCTGCGCCTCGTTGATCAGCCATTGCGGCATGTCCAGGGGCACGATCCCGGTCAGGCTGACGGCCGCCGCCACGAACAGCGGCCCGGTCAGTTGCCCGGCAGGCAGGTGCAGCCATTTCCCGACACCCAGCCCAAGCGCGCCCACGGCGATCACCACGGGCAGCAGCGTCAGATCCACATCGGGGCGCGCCAGCGTCATGCCGCCCGCACTGCCCACGGGCGCCCCCAGCCAGAGCGAGAGGCCGATGGGCAGGATCGTGATCACCAGAACGATGCGCAGGAATTGCTGCATGGTCAGGATCGCCAGGTTGGCCCCGGCCTCTTCGCCCATGGCGATGCTTTCCATCAGCCCGCCGGGTGTGCCGCTGTAGAAGGCGGTCGGACGATCATAGCCGCCAAGCCGCCGGAAGATCGCGTAATTGCCCGCATGGGCCAGCGGCACGAACAGGGTCAGCGCCGCGAAGCTGACCGCCAATGAGGGCAGCATCGCCACCATGCCGGGCGTGACCTGCGCGCCGATCATCACACCGATCACGGCCAGGAAGATCAGGCGGATGCTTTGGGGAAACTTGTAGTCTTGCGGAAAGCGGTGTCCCGTCACGCTGGACAGGACCGCCGTGGCGATCAGGCTGCCCAGCATATAGGGCAGCGGCAGCAGCGTGTAGCTGGCCAGAAGGCCGCCTGCCGCACCGGTGGCCAGCACGATGATCGTGGTCAGGATGAATGCGCGGGTCAGGATGGGTGCCTTGCGTCGCTGCGTCGGGATACCTCTTCTTAGGCCGGGCGGAAGGGGATGCCAAGGGCGGGTCCGCGCGCGCATTGTCGGCAGGGTCCTGGCGCGGCTATGCTGCACGGGGCGCCCGCCATCGGGGCAGGGGCGGCCGCAAGAGGGAGCCTTGAACATGGAACAGGCAAAAGCCACGGTCGAGATCGACACGGCCTTCTGCATCGTGACGCGCTGGACTTTCGCGCCGAACACGGCCACCGGCTGGCATCGGCATGACAAGGATTATGTCGTAGTGCCGACGATTCCGGGTGATCTGACGCTGCAACTGCCCGACGGCAGCACCGTGGTGAACCCGATCAGCGCGGGTGTTCCCTATGCCCGGCCTGCGGGTGTCGAGCATGACGTGCAGAACCTGTCCGGCGCAGTGGTCGAATTCCTGGAGATCGAGATCAAGGACAGGCCCCGGACGCCGGAGTGATCATGAGCGATCTGACACGGTTCGGCATTGCCCAGCGCGACACCTACGACACGGCCCTGGCCGAGCTGATGCAGGGGCGCAAGCAGACCCATTGGATGTGGTTCATCTTTCCCCAGCTCAAGGTGCTGGGCCGGTCTGCCACGGCACGGCATTTCGGGATCGCGGACCTGGCCGAGGCGCGTGCCTACCTGGCCGATGCCGATCTGGGGCCCGGTCTGATCGCGGTGGCGCGGGCGGTTCTGTCACATCCGGACCGCAGCGCCACGCAGATCATGGGGCCGGTCGATGCGCTCAAGCTCAGGTCCTCGGCCACGCTGTTTCGCGAGGCGGCGCAGGATGCCCAGACCCGCGCGGTGTTCGACGCGATCCTGACGACCTTCCATGACGGACAGCCCTGCGAGGTGACGCTGGCGCATCTGCGGGGACAGGCCGCGCCGGAACGGAACTGATGCCGTGGATCAATCGGCGCGGGGAATGTCGAAGCCCGCAGGCGCCAGGGTGAAGCCCTCGAACCGGAAGGCGGGGCTGACGGTGCAGCCGACCAGCGTCCAGTCCCCGGTGCTGCGCGCCGCCTGCCAGTGATGCGGCGGCACGATGATCTGGGGGGCCTCGCCCGCCAGAAGATCCGGGCCCAGCCGGTGATCGCGCGCGGGGCCCGCCTCGGTTGCGGCCAGCGACAGGATCAGCGGGGCGCCCGCGTAGAAATGCCAGATCTCGGCCGCGTCCACCTTGTGCCAATGGCTGCGCTCGCCCGCCGCCAGAAGGAAATAGATGCAGGTGCCGCTGGCGCGTGCCGCACCCTCGGCCCCGTCGATCCATGTCTGGCGGTAATGGCCGCCCTCGGGATGGGGGATCAGGCGCAGATGTGCGATGATCTCGGCCGCGCTGCGCGTGCCCATGTCGGCTGCGGTCATCCGGTCAGAGCTTTCCGTGAAGAACATAGCGCAGGATCGCCACGACCTGATCGGGTGTCTGCGCCACGGCCAGGGCCGCGGCATCCACTTCCTTGAGGGCGTGCTGGTGATCAGGGCCGTGCAGGATGATCAGCGACTTGCCCAGGGCCGCCGCATAGCCCGCGTCGAAGGCCGCGTTCCATTGCTTGTACTGATCGCCAAAGCGCACCACCACCACATCGGCATCGGCGATCCCCTTGCGGGTGCGGATGGCATTGACCATCGCGCCCTTGTGGTCGTGCCAGTACTTGTCGGGCTCCGCCCCCAGGATGGTGACGCCGCAATCGTCGCTGGCCGCATGATCGGTGACCGGGGAATGGAACGCGATATCAAGACCCTGCGCGCCATTGATGATCTGCTCACGCCAATCGGTGTGGATTTCGCCTGAGAGATACACGTTCCATGTCATGACAGTCTTCCTTCGGGTTGGTCACTCTGCTGCTGCGACCCTAGGCGCAGAACGGCAGGGCCTCAACCCGCAAGGGGCAGGAAGGT
>JANREX010000068.1:0-14958 GCA_030758115.1 Paracoccaceae bacterium
AGGATCATTTCCTTGATCTTGCGGCTGGTGGTGCCGCGCACGACCGAGTCATCGACCAGGATCACCCGCTTGCCCCGGATCAGGGCGCGGTTGACGTTCAGCTTCAGCCGCACACCCATGTTGCGGATGCTCTCGGTGGGTTCGATGAAGGTCCGGCCCATGTACTGGTTGCGGATGATGCCCATGCCGTAGGGAATGCCGCTTTCATGGGCAAAGCCGATCGCCGCGGGCGTGCCGCTGTCGGGCACCGGGCAGACCAGATCCGCATCCTGCGGCGCTTCGCGGGCCAGTTCCACACCGATCTGGCGGCGCGTTTCATAGACCGAACGCCCGCCGATGATGCTGTCGGGGCGCGAGAAATAGACATGTTCGAAGATGCAGAAACGCGGGCTTTGCTTGCGGAAGGGAAAGCGGCTTTCCAGCCCGTTCTTCTGGTCGATCACGACCATCTCGCCGGGCTCGATCTCGCGGATGAATTCGGCGCCGATGATGTCCAGCGCGCAGGTCTCCGACGACAGCACCCAGCCATCGCCGATCCGGCCCAGCACCAGCGGGCGCACGCCCAGCGGGTCGCGCACACCGATCAGCTTGGTGCGGGTCATGGCGACGACGGAAAAGGCGCCTTCGACCCGGCGCAGCGCGTCTTCCATGCGTTCGGCGATATTGCGCTGCAAGGACCGCGCCATCAGGTGAATGATGCATTCGCTGTCAGAGCTGGACTGGAAGATCGAGCCGCGCTCGATCAGCTCGCGGCGCAGGGCGTCGGCATTGGTGATGTTGCCGTTATGGGCGATGGCGGCACCACCCACGGAAAACTCGCCGAAGAAGGGCTGCACATCGCGGATGACGGCGCCTTTCGATCCGGCGGTGGAATAGCGCACATGCCCGATGGCCAGCGGGCCGGGCAGCGTCTGCATCAGCGTCTGCGAGGTGAAGCTGTCGCGCACATAGCCAAAGCGGTGGGCCGAGTTGAAGCCATGTTCGGGATGGTGGCAGACGATTCCGCCCGCCTCCTGTCCGCGGTGTTGCAGCGCATGCAGGCCGAGGGCCACGAAATTGGCCGCATCGGTGACGCCCAGCACGCCGAAGACGCCGCATTCTTCGTGAAGCTTGTCATCGCCATCGTTGCCATAGGCATCGAAATCGAAAGGATGGGCGGGAGGCATCTGTTTGGACAAGGCAGGCTCCGAATCCGAAGGGCGTGGCACAGCCCCCTCATAAGGGGTCCGCGCGGCAGTGTCACGAAAGGATCACACTGGCAAAAGGATCACATGTCCCGCATCGGGTCAAAAGCCGGCAAACCGCGCGATCTTACCGCGGTGTTTCGCAGACGCCCACCAGGGTTTCGTATTGCTGTGCGATCCATCCCAGCGCCTGATCGGGGTTCCGTTCCCCGATCTGGCCGGTCAGGTTGGCAAAGACCCGGGCCGACCGGCTGTCGTCGATCATCGCGATCTCTTGCGCGGAGACCACGGTTTCATAGGCAAAGAAGGCCACCGCCACCAGAAGGATCCCGCGCAACACGCCGAACAGGAACCCCGCGCCCTGATCCAGCCCGCCAAGGACGGACCGTTGCACAAGGCTGGAAAACAGCGGGGTGAACAGGGATGTGACGACAAGGGCCAGCGCAAAGACCGCACCGAAGGCCGCGATGATGGACAATTCGCAGCTGTCGGCGATCATCGCGCCCACGACGGGGATTTCCTTGACCAGCGGCTGCACCTGCGGGGCGAACATGAAGGCCAGGAAAGCCGCCACGACCCAGCCGACGATCGCCAGCGCCTCGCGCACGAAGCCGCGGCTATAGGCCAGCAGCGCCGAGACCACGATGACCGCGGCGACCACGCCGTCGATGATGGTAAAGCCTTCCATGTCGTCCCGTTCCTTGCCCTGCGACGCTTAACCGGCGCCGAATACTTCACCCACAAAGGCCGTCAGATCGCCCATGCGGGTCAACGTCAAACCACTGTCCGCGCCGGGCTTGCCGCCCGCCGGCGCGATGGCTGCTGTGAAACCAAGTTTTTGCGCCTCTTTCAACCTGTTTTCAGTCTGACTGACCGGGCGCAGCGCCCCCGACAGGCTGATTTCACCGAAAATGACCGTTTCCGCGGGCAAGGCGGCGTCTTCCCGCGCACTGAGCAGGGCCGCCGCGACCGCCAGATCGGCGGCGGGTTCGGTCACTTTCATGCCCCCCGCCACGTTCAGATAGACATCCAGCCCCGTGAAAGGGATGCCGCAGCGTGCTTCCAGCACCGCCAGGATCATCGCCAAGCGCCCGCCATCCCAACCCACGACGGACCGGCGCGGTTGCGAATGCGGCGAAGGGGCGACCAGCGCCTGAAATTCGACCAGCAGCGGCCGCGTGCCCTCGACCCCGGCGAAAACCACCGATCCGGGGCTGGGCTGGCCGCGTTCGGACAGAAACAGCGCGGATGGGTTCATGACCTCGGCCAGGCCCCCGCCCGTCATCTCGAAGACGCCGATTTCATCAGCCGGGCCAAAGCGGTTCTTGACCGCGCGCAGGATGCGGAACTGGTGGCCGCGCTCGCCCTCGAAATAAAGCACGGTATCGACCATGTGTTCGACCACGCGGGGGCCCGCGATCTGGCCGTCCTTGGTGACATGGCCCACCAGGATCACCGACATGTTGCGCGTCTTGGCAAAGGTCGTCAGCTCATGCGCGGCGGCACGCACCTGGCTGACCGAGCCGGGCGCGCTTTCGACATTGTCGGCCCACATGGTCTGGATCGAATCGATCACCGCCAGTTGCGGCTTTTCCGCCTCGAGCGTGGTCAGGATGTCGCGCAGGTTGGTGGCGGCGGCCAGTTGCACGGGGGCATCCGCCAGGCCAAGGCGTTGCGCGCGCATGCGCACCTGGGCCGAGGCTTCCTCGCCCGAGACATAGATGGTCTTGAGGCCCGCCTGCGCAAAGCGCGCGGCGGCCTGCAGCAGCAGCGTCGATTTGCCGATGCCCGGATCGCCGCCCACCAGGATGGCGCTGGACGGGACCAGCCCGCCGCCCAGAACGCGGTCCAGTTCGGATATGCCGGAATTGGTGCGTGGCGGCGGGGCCTCTTCGGTCGCCAGATCGGTCAGGCGGATCGGCGATCCGCGCCGTCCCCCCAATGATTTCGAGGCCGGGCCCGCCGATAGCGGCGCCTCTTCCACGATGGTGTTCCAGGCCCCGCAGGCGTCACACCGCCCGGACCATTTGTTGAAGGATGCGCCGCAGGCGTTGCACGAGAAACTGTTGGATTTTGCCATGCGCCAGTGATGCCCCAGCCGCGCGGGGCGGTCAAACCCTCAATGCGGGGGCAGGGGCGGGATTGGGTGCATCTACTCGGCCGCACTGGCCAGATTGGCGGGCGCCGCGTCCGTCGCGGGCCTTTGCGCCTGACGGCGGCGCAACTGCGCGCGGTTTTCAAGGCCCATGGCCTCGGGCATCAGGTCGGCCAGTTCCGCGCGCAGGCGCGACAGTTGCGCCGCCGCGCCGGCCTCTTCCTGTTCGACCTGCTGCATCCAGTGGCGCAACTCCTTCGTGACGGCCTTGGCCTTGACCAGCCGCCCCTTGAAGCGCGCAATCTCCTGCTGGCGCTGGCGCAGGAACATCTTGGCGCGCCCCACATTGGCATCGGAATAGGTATCGGCCAGCGCACGGCTGACATGCGACATCTGCGCGGCCAGTTCCAGAAGATCAGGCTCAAGATCGGCCAGATCGGGATGCCGCCGCATGTAGGCCAGTCTTTCGCGCATGGAATCGAATTCGGAACTCAGCTGGAAAATGCCCGCGCGGTCCGCCGCATGGGCCTGCACATAAGCATGTGTCACATCCTGCATGCCAAGGCTGAAATGCCGGTGCGATGTCTCCAGCGCCATGATCCGGGCATGCATGGGCAGGAACCCCGCCAGCATCACGCAGAACGCCGTGCCCCCGATCTGTGCGATCCGGCCCGCATTCTCATGCATCCGGTCGCCGATCTGCACGGAAAAATCAAGCCAGGGCAGCAGGCCGGCAGCCGCCCCGAGGGTCAGGATGCACAGACCGATCGCCGAAATCAGGACAAGGCCGAAGGACAGGGTTTGCAGAATGACCTGGGCTGACCGGGTCACGGACCGAACAGAAGACAGCATGTTTCCCCCAGAAACACCGAACTCATCAACAGGGTCACGGTAGACTGATCTGACGGCAATCCCAAAGCGGATTCTCTGTTTTGCCCCGCAAACCCGGTTCCGGCTGGGGGGCAGATACGGTCATTGTTTCCGATTTGGAAACAAACAACAAGTTTCGGGATCAGTGTTTCGATTCAATCCGCGAAATGATCAACGAGGCCAGGACGCAGCCCGTAAAGAGGTAAAGGCCCCAGGCCACCTCGAGCCGCCCCACACCCATACCTTTGGCGATCACGATGTATAGCGCGATCAGGAAAATATCCGCCATCGCCAGCTTGCCCAGCAGGCTGACGCCGGGCCGCAACCGCGCAGGCAAGCGGCCCAGATGGATCAGCGCCAGAGCGACGGTCTTGAGAATGGGAGCAATCAGCGCAAAAACCGCCACGATCAGCGCCAGCAGCACATCCTCCTCCCACAGGGTCAGCAGACCCGAGATGACCGAGATGTCATCCGCCCCGAAAAACGGCAAAAGCTGCGCCCGCATCAGGGGGGCAAACCAGGCCAGCGGAAACAGGATCAACAGCGCCAGATTGGACCAGACCAGCGCGGGATGCGCGCGCGGGTGCGTCCGGGGCAGTGTCATTGCGCCAGATACCACAGCACGGCCAGCGCCGCCATCAAGACGCCATGCAGCGCGTCAATCCCCCGCCAGCGCCACCCCGGCACGGATCGCGACAGGATCAACGGGGCTGATGCGGCCAGCAAGATCACCATTCCACCCCCCGCATTGACGATGTCATGGGCAATCTGCGCCACGCGCCCACCGGTCAATCCCAGCAAGGGCGGAGCGAACCGCGCCGCAATCCCCAGCGCCGCGATCACGGCCGCCGCGATCGCCCACAGGCGCGATGGCCCACGCCCCAGCACAGAGCGCAGCAGCGCCAGCAGCAGCACGACAGGCAGGTAGACCGACGCCTTGAACGCGATAAAGGCCAGCAGCACCGGGCTCGGCTCGAAAAGCGTGCTCAACGCACCGCCTCGATCGGCCCCTCTGCGCGACCGTGGATGAACTGATCCACGTAAGGATCGCCCGAGGCATCCATCTGCGCCACCGGCCCGGTCCACTTGATCACGCCCTCATGCAGCATGGCGACATTGTCGGCGATGGCGCGCACCGATGACATGTCATGGGTGATGGTCATGGCGGTCGCGCCCATCTCGGTCACGATCTCGCGGATCAACTCGTTGATCACACCCGCCATGATCGGGTCCAGCCCGGTCGTGGGTTCGTCGAAAAAGATGATCTCGGGCTCGGCCGCGATGGCGCGCGCCAGGCCCACGCGCTTTTGCATGCCGCCCGACAACTCGGCCGGCAGCTTGTCGGCCACATCGGGTTTCAGACCCACGCGGCGCAGCTTCTCGATGGCGATCTCGCGCGCCTCGGCCTTGGGCCGCTTCAGCGCGCCGCGCATCAAGCGGAAGGCCACGTTCTGCCAGACGGGCAGGGAATCGAACAGCGCGCCGCCCTGGAACAGCATCCCGAACCGCGCGAGAAAGGCATCGCGGTCGCCACTGCGCACGTCCTTGCCATCCACCTCGATCAACCCGGCATCAGGCGTCACCAGCCCCAGGACGCATTTCAGCGCGACCGACTTGCCGGTGCCCGACCCGCCGATGATCACCATCGATGTGCCCTTGGGCACATGCAGATTGACCCCGCGCAACACGCGGTTCGATCCGAACGCCTTGTGAACATCAGTCAACCGGATCATGCCGAGAAGAACGCCTCCGTCAGGATGAAATTCGCAGCCAGGATCAGGATCGCGGCCGCCACGACCGATCCCTTGGTCGCGCGGCCCACGCCCATCGCGCCGCGTGCGGAATTCATCCCGTAATAGCAGCCCATCAGCGCCGCGATGAAGCCGAACACCGCGCCCTTGGCCAGGGACGACACGATATCGCGCATCTCGAGGAAATCGGCGGTATTCTTGAGATAGGTCGTCGCGTTGAAGCCCAGCCTTTCGGTGCCCACAAGAAAGCCGCCGTAAATCCCGATCACGTCGCCCACACCGACCAGCAAGGGCATCACCAGCGTCGCCGCCAGAACGCGGGGCAGGGTGAGGTATTTCATCGGATGGGTGGACAGGGTCACCAGCGCGTCGATCTGTTCGGTCACCTTCATCGTCGCGATCTCGGCCGCGATGCTCGATGTCACCCGCGCCGCGATCATCAGGCCCACCAGCACCGGACCCAGTTCGCGCACCATGCCGATGGCCACGATCTGCGGCACCACGGCCTCGGCCGAAAAGCGCGATCCGCCCGCGTAGATCTGCAAGGCAAGCGCCCCGCCCGTGAAAAGCGCGGTCAGACCGACCACGGGCAGGGAGAAATAGCCGATCTGCATCAGCGCATTGCCGAATTCGCGCGGATAGAAGGGGGGACGCACCAGGTGGCTGATGGTCTGCGCCGTGAAGATGGCCAGACGCCCGATGGCGGCCAGAAGCGCCAGGGTCGCACGCCCCAGCCTGCCGATGGGCGCAAGCAGCCTCATGCGCCGGTATAGCGGCGCAGGTAACGCCGCCCCAGGGAGGTCAGGATCTCGTAGCCGATGGTGCCGGCCAGGTCGGCCAGCGTGTCGACGGTCTGCACATGGTTCAGCAGGTCCAGCGCCGTGGGCACCTCGGGCAGATGGGTGATGTCGACGGTGATCAGATCCATCGAGACGCGCCCGCGCACCGGGCAGGGGGTGTCGCCCGCGTAAAGATGCAGGCCCCGTGACAGCGCGCGGTGGATGCCATCGGCATATCCGGCGGCGACGGTTGCCAGGCGGATCGGCGCGGTCGCGGTCCAGGCATTGCCATAGCCCACGGTCTCGCCGGCCTCGACCACGCGGGTCTGGATCACGGGCAGGCTGACATGGGCCACGGGCTGCGCCTGTGCGAAGGGCGCGCCGCCATAAAGGCCGATGCCGGGGCGGGTCAGGTCGAAATGATAGGCGGGCCCCAGCAGGATGCCGCCCGTGGCCGACAGCGAGCGTGGCACGTCCAGCCCGTCGGTCATCGCGCGGAACGTGGCCAGTTGGGCCGCGTTCATCGGATGATCCGGTTCGTCCGCGCAGGCCAGATGCGACATGAGCAGGGTGATGTTCTGCTCCAGCGCGATGTCGCGCAGCGCGGCCCATTCGACGGGTTCCATCCCCAGTCGGTTCATGCCGCTGTCCAGCTGCACCCCGAAAGGATGACCCGGCAGCGCCTCGACATGGCGCAGCATCTGGTCGATGGAATTGATCATCGGCGTCAGATGCAGATCATGGATGCGGTCGGTGTCGCCCGCCATGTGACCGGAAAAGACATTGATCTCGGGGCCGGGCCCGAGAGCTTCGCGCAGCTCTGCCGCCTCTTCGGTGACGGCCACGAAAAAGCGCCGCGCACCAGCGCGCGCCAGCGCACGCCCCACGCGACCCGCGCCAAGACCATAGGCGCCTGCCTTGATCACGGCGGCGGTTTCGACACCCGCCCCCGAGGCGGCATCCAGCGCCCGCCAATTGGCGGTCAGCGCGTCAAGATCAATGGTCAGGCTGGCTGCGGTCATGGGGTCGTTGTGGCATGCCCGGTTCGAAGGTCAAGGCCAAATCGGACCGCGCGCGCGCGGCATGGGGCGCGAATGGATATTTTTGGCAAGAAGAAGCCACATGGCGCTGCTTGCATCTTCTTGCGTCAAATATCCTCGGGGGGAGTCCCGCAGGGACGGGGGGCAGACAGCCCCCCTCCGGCCTCCGATCAGAAACCCACGTCTTCGCCGCCGCCCTGCTGCCAGGGTTTGACCAGGTTGCCGAAGCGGGTGAAGCGGCCCTCGAAGCTGAGTTCCACCGTGCCGATGGGGCCGTGGCGCTGCTTGCCGATCACGACCTCGGCCTTGCCGTGCAGGCGCTCCATCTCGGCCTGCCAGGTGGCCATCTTTTCCAGTTCGTGATCGCCCGGCTTCTCGCGTTCCTTGTAGTATTCCTCGCGGAACACGAACATCACCACGTCGGCATCCTGTTCGATCGAGCCGGATTCGCGCAGGTCGCTCAGTTGCGGGCGCTTGTCCTCGCGGTTTTCGACCTGGCGGCTGAGCTGCGACAGCGCGATGACGGGGATGTTCAGCTCCTTGGCGATGGCCTTGAGGCCCATCGTGATCTCGGAAATCTCGTTCACGCGGTTCTCGGATTTGCCGGCGCCGCGCACCAGCTGCAGATAGTCGACGATCAGCAGGTCCAGACCATGGGTCCGCTTGAGGCGGCGGGCGCGCGCGGCCAGCTGGCTGATCGGCAGGGCGGGCGTGTCGTCGATATAGAGCGGGCAGGCCTCGAGCGATTTGGCGGCCTCGACGAAGCGGCGGAATTCGCCCTCGGTCATGTCGCCGCGCCGGATCTGTTCGCTGGGGACTTCGGCGGCCTCCGACAGGATCCGCGCGGCCAGCTGTTCGGCGCTCATTTCCAGGCTGTAGAAGCCCACGACGCCGCCTTCGACGGTGCCCTCATTGCCATCGGGCAGAATGCCGCGCTTGTAGGCCTTGGCGACGTTGAAGGCGATGTTGGTGGCCAGCGATGTCTTGCCCATCGACGGACGGCCCGCAAGGATCAGAAGGTCGGACTTGTGCAGACCGCCCAGCTTCTTGTCCATGTCGATCAGGCCCGTCGAGATGCCCGCCAGCCCGCCTTCACGCTGATAGGCGGCGTTGGCCACGTTCACCGCATCGGTGACCGCGCGCAGGAAAGAGACAAAGCCCGAATCCGCCTTGCCCTGTTCGCTGAGCTTGTAGAGCGCCTGTTCCGCCTCGACGATCTGTTCGCGCGGCTCCGAGGCGATGTCGACCTTGGCGGCCTTGGCCACGATGTCGCGGCCCAGACCGATCAGCTCGCGCCGGATCGCCAGGTCATAGATCATCTGCGCATAGTCGCGCACCGCATAGGCCGAGATGGCCGCCCCCGCCAGACGCACCAGGTAGGCCGGCCCGCCCAGTTCCTCCAGCCCGGAATCGCCGTCGAAAAACGCCTTGAGCGTGACGGGCGAGGCAAGGTTGTTCTTGGCGATCCGCGCCGCCGCCACCTCGAAGATCCGCGCATGCACGGGATCGAAGAAATGCTGCGCCCCGATGATCTGCGCAACACGGTCATAGACATCGTTGTTGGTCAGGATCGCGCCCAGCAATTGCTGCTCGGCCTCGATCGAATGGGGCATCGTGTCGGGGTCCTGGACAACGGTGCCCGTCGGGTTGAATGCGGTAATCGTGTTCATGCTCGTCCCTGTCATCCCAGGCCTGTGTCATAGAAAGCGCGGGGGCCGAGGGCAAATTGTATGTTTCTGGGGATAGGCTGTGCATATCCCCGGATCGGACCCGTCAGCATACCGCATCATGCGGCCTGCGGGGGGCGCGGGTCAACATGTTGATGATGGTGGTGGGCAAAACACGTGGCCTGCGGCCGCGGGCGGCGGTTTCCCGCTGCCCGCCGTGCAGGCTGAATGCGTTATTTTCCGGCGCGCGCCGCGCGCCAGGCATCCGGCGCGGTCAGGAAGGATTCGACCTCGGACATCGTGGCCTCGTCGAATGCGCCAGAGGCACGCGCCTCGGCCAGGACATCCCACCAGGTGCACAGGTAGTGCAGCGCGACACCGTGATCGGCCAGCACCTTTTCGGTCTGCGGGAAGATCCCGTAGTAGAAGATCACCGCCGTATGCCCGCAGGAGGCGCCGGTTTCGCGAATCGCATCGACAAAGCTGAGCTTGGAGCCGCCGTCGGTGGTCAGGTCCTCGACCAGCAGCACGCGCTGGCCTTCCGTCATCGCGCCTTCGATCCGGGCGTTGCGGCCGTAGCCCTTGGGCTTCTTGCGCACATAGGTCATGGGCAGGGCCATGCGTTCGGCCACGAGGGCTGCAAAGGGGATGCCGGCCGTCTCGCCGCCCGCGATATTGTCGAAGGCCTCGAAGCCCGCGTTGCGCATGACCGTCACCGTCAGGAAATCCATCAGCGTCGCGCGGATGCGCGGGTAGGAGATCAGCTTGCGGCAATCGATATAGACCGGCGAGGGCAGGCCGCTTGCGAAGATGAAAGGCTCGTCCGAATTGAAATGCACGGCCTTGATTTCCAGCAGCATCCGCGCGGTCAGGCGCGCCATTTCCTGCGCGGGAGGATAGGAGGAGGGGATCATGCATGCGTCCTTTTCAATGCGGTGTCGTCTTCATCGTTCCCCAAATACTCAAATTGCGAGGTGGCCCCGGGCGGGACGGTTGCAATCGAGTATTTGCAGAACGGTGACCATCAGGCGGTCACGTTCCAGTAAAGCGGGAAGCCGGGGTCAAAGACCGTGACCGGCCCGTCGCCGCCATCGATCTTGGCCGGATAGGCGACGGGGGATGCACCCTTGGTCAGGGTGATCCGGTCCTCGTTCACGGGCAGCCGGTAATAGGTCGGCCCGTTGATCGAGGTGAAGCCTTCCAGCCGGTCAAGCGCGCCTTCCTCCTCGAAGACATGGGCCAGGATCGACATCGTGTTGGTGGCCGTGAAGCACCCGGCGCAGCCGCAGGCATGTTCCTTCAGCGCATCCACATGCGGGGCCGAATCCGTGCCCAGGAAGAACCGCGCATCGCCCGAGGTGGCGGCGGCGCGCAGCGCCAGGCGGTGGCTTTCGCGCTTGGCCACGGGCAGGCAGTAGTAATGCGGCTTGATCCCGCCGACCAGGATGTGGTTGCGGTTGATGATCAGGTGATGCGTGGTGATCGTGGCGCCCAGATCGGCGGGCGCGCTTTTGACGTATTCGACCCCGTCCGAGGTGGTGATATGTTCCATCACCACGCGCAGGCCGGGCGTGGCGCGGCGGATCGGGTCCAGCACACGGTCGATGAACACGGCCTCGCGGTCGAAGATATCGACCTCGTGATCCGTCACCTCGCCATGCACGCAAAGCGGCAGGCCGATCTCGGCCATCCGCTCCAGCACGGCGCGCACATGGTCGAAATTCTTGACCCCCGAGGCCGAGTTGGTCGTGGCGCCCGCCGGATAGAGCTTGACCGCCCGGATCAGGCCGCTGGCATGGCTTGCTGCCACATCATCGGGGTCCGTGTCCTCGGTCAGGTAGAGGGTCATCAGCGGGTCAAAGCGCATGCCTTCGGGCAGGGCGGCCATGATCCGGTCGCGATAGCTTGCGGCCTGTGCCCCGGTGACCACGGGCGGCACCAGGTTGGGCATGATGATCGCACGCGCAAAGTGCCGGGCGGTTTCGGGAAGGACCGCGCGCAGCATCGCGCCATCGCGCAGATGCAGGTGCCAGTCGTCGGGGCGGCGGATCGTGATCGATGTGCTCATGCCCGTCGCTTACACAATACGCGCGCAAGGGGCTAGTGGTACGGGCGGCAAAAAGCGCGGGCGGCGGGCGGATTTCAGGCCTTTTGCGCCGCCGCAGCGCCATTGCCGTTGCGCGCAGGCGGGGGCGGGGTGAATTCGCCCGCGGCGGCCGACTTTTCCAGACCGTCGAGGCGGCGACGGATTCGGGGCGCATGCATCCGTTCGACCACGTTGCGGCAGAGCAGCAGCGCAAGATAGGGCCGGTGATGCGCGTCCAGATGACCAAGGAGGCCGCGCAGATAGGCCGGATGTTCGCGCCGGGCGCGGGCGAGGCGCGCGAAGGCCGCGCCGGTCAGACCGCCCTCGGCGGCAAGTGTCAGCAACGGGGCCAGGATTTCCATCTCGACCAGATCGCCCTGCAGCGCGTCGCCCATGTAGCGCAGGCGCAGCTTGGTGACATTGGGGCGGGTGAACAGGGCTGCATGCATCGCGTCCAGTTCCTCGGCCGGATCATAGAGCACATAGCCCTGATGCGCCGCATCCATCATGTCGGGCGCATAGCCGTAGCGGTCGGTGAAACTGGTGCGCCGCATATGGGCAAAGCGGTTGTCCCATTCGGTCACGCGCGGATCCAGCGTGGCCTGCGGCTGCACCGCCAGCACGATGGCGCCGGGCGAGGCCACCGAGAAGGCCGCCGCCGCATAGCCGCAGGGGCCCGCGCCGTAGAAGATCACGCGCTCGTATTCCTCGAAATAGCCCTCGTCGGTCAGCCGGTCGAACAGCGCAAAGACCTGCGGATCGCGGAACCATGTGTCCCCGTCGCTGATCAGGCACAGATGCGACCAGCCCTTGTCGCGTACCATCTCCCAGCCCAGGGGTTGGCCGATATCGGAATGCAGCTGGATTCCCTGCACGGTCTCGAAGCTGACCAGAAGCGTCTCGTCCCCGTCGATGCGGGTGGCGAAGTGCCGCCCGCCAAGGTCTTCAAAGCTGCCGAATTCCTCTGCAATGTCAGAGAGTTGCGTGATCCATTCACGCTTTTTCAGGCCGGACAGGGACCGGTTCGGCAAGATCTCGGCTTCGGGCATGACTGCACGTCCTCATTGGCCTGCCTTGTGTGACAGGTATCCTTTCAATCTGGAATAGCGGTCATTTTGGGCGAAATTTGGGAGAATTGAAACCACTTCAAGGCTATTGCAGGGCAATAGCCCGGCCATGCGCGTGGCGATTGATCTCAGCCCTGCGCGCGGGCGGCCATCGCGGCCATCGCATGCGCAAGGAGCGGCGCGGCCTGGGCCTGGGTCAGGGCGCGCGAGGCAGGCGTCATCAGCAGCCGCCCCATCAGGGCGCGCATCTCCTCGTTCTGCATCAGCACGTCAAAGCGGGCGTGCCGCCAGGCCACGGCCTCGCGGTGCAGCCCGGCCAGGACCGGATCGGCCATCAGGCGGTCAAGCTCGGCCCGCATCCGGGGGGCCAGCGCCAGGATCGAGCGGTCCTCGTCCTCGCAGAAATTGCGCTCGACCCAGTAGTCCAGGCCAAGGCGGTCATCCGCATGCACCGCGCGGCCCCTGTCAGCCTTGAGGACATAGCTTTGCATCGCGCCCAGCGGATAATGGTTGAGCTGGACAAGCCCGTGATTGGGCCGTCCGAAGGGGGAAAACAGGCCCGTGCGGCGATAGCGCGCGGGCAGTTCGCGCCCCTCGCCATCGCACCAGCGCGCCATGTCGACCCGGTCGGGCGCGGGCGCGCGGGGGCGGTGGATGCCGGGTTTTCCATAGGTGCCGTCGTTGCGGTAAAGCGTCTTGAACATCGCGGCGCGCCAGGGCCAGTGGATCACCGCAGGCGCCGCGCGGGTGAATTGCGCGGTCACCGGTTCATCCTTGAAGGCCAGGATGCCGGCATTGCCGAACAGCCGCCAGGTCAGGGTGATCGCGGTCGCATCGGGCAGGGCGGCCAGTAGCGCCGCAAGGCTGCGGTCGCCCACATGGATATTGACGAATTCGTCAATATCCAGCGGCAGGATCCAGTCCGCCTGCCGCATGAGCGGGTGATCCGCCGCCCGCTTGAGGCCCGCAAACTGGATGCCGGCCTTGTCATAGGGGGGCGGGTTATGTTCATGCGCCAGCACGCCCATCTGCGCAAGACGGTCCAGCATCCGGTCCGATCCGTCCTGGCAATCGTTCGACAGCACCAGGAAATCCGTGAAGCCCACGGCGCGGTGATGGGCCAGCCATTCCAGCAGGAACGCCCCCTCGTTGCGCTGGGTCAGGATCGCCAGGGCGCGCATCAGCTTTCCATGTCCAGCGCCAGCGCATAGGCCACGCGTTCCTGCGCGGTCAGCTTGACCTCCAGCGCCTGCTGGAAGAGGTCCTGAAACTCGGGCATGGCCTGCAACTCGGCGGCCTTGGCGCGGTGCCAGTCCAGCCCCTGTTCGTGCAAGGCGCGCAGGGTGTCGTCGCGCATCATGGCGTCGAATTCCGCGCGCATCCGGGGCGTGTTGCGCTTGATCGTGATGTCGCGCACATCGCACCAGTCCATGCGGATCCAGTAGTTCAGCCCGATGGAGCGGTCCACATGCAGCGCGCGCCCGCGCTGGCGCTTGATCAGGAAGCTTTCGGCGGATCGCAGGGCATAGTGGTTCAGCTGCAGCAAATCGTATCCGATCGACTTGACCGAATTGCGCCAGCCCTTTTCAGCGGCCTCGCGCGTCATGTCCTGGCCCGATCCGTTGACCCAGCGCACCTGCTCGCGCAGATCGTCGCGCAGCTTGTTGGGGCGGTGACAGCTCAGCTTGGCATAGGCGCCCATGTTGCGGAACATGGTCTTGAAGCCCCAGACCGTATGCGGCTTGGGGCAGAAACGCGGGGCGCACCATTCGAACTGGTCGATCACGAACCCGTCCGACAGGCCGGTCACGCCGCCATGGCCGAACAGCCGCCAGGTCATCGCGACATTGGTGGCATCCGGCACGCGGTCAAAGAAATCGTCCAGCGTGCCATTGCCGCAGCGCACGTTGATGAACTCGTCCACATCGATATGGATGATCCATTCGGCATCGCGGATCAGCGGCTCCTTCAGCGCCTTGTTCAGCGCGGATTGCTGGGGCGAGTTGCCTTTCCAGCCATCGTTGTTGCGGTGCTGCAGCAGCCCCATCTGCTGCATCCGGTCCAGTATCTCACTGGTGCCGTCGGTGCAGTCGTTGGTGTAGATCAGGAAATTGTCGACCCCGATGGCGCGGTGATAGGCGACCCATTCCGCGATATAGGGGGCCTCGTTCTTCATGCAGCCCACGATGACGCGGCCGGTCGAGCCCGGCGGCAGATCGCGCGGTGCGCGCGGTGCATAGGCGCCGGCCAATTCTTCCTCGTTGACCATGCCCAGCCGGTTGTGCGGCCGGAAGGGCGAGGCGTGCAGCTTGTGGAAATTCTCGACCGCCAGCGGCGGCATGATCCGGGCGGCCACATCGCTGAGCGTGGCGGCGGGCGTCTTGCCTCGCGTTGTCCCTTGTGGCGGCGCGACCGGGGC
>JANREX010000068.1:15058-26470 GCA_030758115.1 Paracoccaceae bacterium
GCGGCGGCTGTCGGGGCGGGGGGCTGATCCTTGCCCGCCGCCTCGCCTGCGTCCCTCGCGGCGAGGCGTTGCGCCCGGTCGATCCGCCCGCGGAAGGCCAGAAGGTACTGGCTGGCGCGAAAGCCCTGGCCGGGATCGGCCTCGGGAAGGGGGGCGGCGGCCTTGGCCCCCGCCTTGGTCTTGCGCGCCTTCGGCTGGTCCGGCAGCAGGCCCGCCAGCGCTGGCTGGGCGTCGATCAGCCCTTTCAGACCGACCTCAAGCGGCGCCACGATCCCGGAAAGCGATGCGGGATCAATGGGATCGCCGTCGACCTTGATTTCTTGAATAAACTTCTGCCACAGCGCGCGCGGCACGATCTGACCGGTCACATCCTGCAAGCGGTACAGCAGCGCGTTCAACTGGCGCACCCGGGCAATCCAGGCCGCCGCAGGTTGCCCGGCCGGGGTGGCGGGCGTGGCCCGGCCCAAGGTCTCTTCGATCCCGAAGGTCGCGCGGATCTCCTCCGTCGTGTCTTCGCCGTAGATCCTGGGGGCATCGCTGCGCCGCAGGGTCAGGCTGCCTGCGCCGAAAACCCCCTCCCAATGCTGCACCAGACGCGGCAGGTCCAGCCAGAAGGGCGGGGTCTGCGCCTCGAAGAACCGGCCCTTCGCCGGGTCGATCGCGGGCGCCTCGGCCAGGGCCTTGTCCCACCATTGTCCCGCGTCCAGCCCCTGTTCCATGGTCAGGGGGCGGCTGCGCCCTTCCATCACCTGCGCCGCATAGTGCCGCGCCAGCATCCGGGCGGGTGTGTCGACATGGGCATGCAGGCGGATTTCGTCGCCCAGCGGGGCCAGCAGGTCGCGCAGACGCTCAAGCTCGGACCGGCGGGCCAGGGACTGGCCCAGATGGCTGGCCGACAGGATCACCGCGCGGGGCTGATGCGTGGCGATGTCGCGCGCCAGTGTCGTGGCCAGTTCGGCGCGCAGGCCGGCCTGTTTCGCGGGATCGGCATGGCCGCGGTTGAACCGCAGCGTATCGACATGATCGGGGTCGGTCACCGCCATGAACAGCCGGGTATGGTTGCGCGCACCGGCCGCGCGCGGAAACAGGATGCCCTTTGACAGCATCTGTTCGCGCTTGTCGGCCATGACCGACTGCAGGCGCGCCGTGGCCTGCGCATCCAGACCGATATGCAGATGAATGACGCTCATGCCGCCTGTCCTTCGGTGATCCGGGCCGGGTTGGGGTTGCGGTTGGCGCGGCCCCACCATGTCAGGCGTCGCCCGATATGGGCACCGATGCGCGCAGGCGCCTCGGGATCGGACAGATCATAGCGCAGGAAGGCCGGATCGCCCTGAAACAGCGCGTCCAGATGGGCGTAATGCCCCTCGATCCAGCGGATCCTTTCGGCGGTGGTGCCGCCAAAGCCGCGCGGCAGGCCGGGAATGTCGCTGCCCGGCAAACGCTCGGTCCCCAGGTCGGACCAGCGCAACATGCTGTCCGACAGGGCGCGCGGTTCGCGCCAGCTGGCCAGGAACCGCACGCCGGGATGATGGGTGCGGATGGCCTGGATCAGGCCCCAATCCATCTGCGGCCAGAGCGATTGACCCGCGCGCAGGCTGCTGATCTCGGTGAAGGCGTCGAAACCGTCCAGCCCGGACAAGGGATCGCCGGTGTTGAAATACCCGTCATAGAGCCGCCGCGCCACATAGGCGCCATGCAGCCCGCTGTCCGTGGTCTGCCGCCGCCGGATGCGGAAATCGGCCACTTTCAGACCCGTCAGCTTCAGCGCATGGGCCAGCGTCGTGGTGCCGGTCTTGGGCAGGCCAAGGTTGACGATGCGGATGCGGGGGGCGGCCTGGGTCATGCGGCATCCTCCCACAGGCCCAGCTCACGCAAGAGCGCCTCCTCCTGCGGGGGCAGGGTCGAGGCGGCGCGGAGCTGCGCCTGCATGTCCCGATAGGCGGGCTGCGCCAGCAGCGCGTCGCGGCGCGCGCGGTGCAGGGCCACGCAGTCAAGGTGCAGGGCGTCGATCTCGGGGTCGGCGCGCAGGCGGGCCAACTCGGCCTCGAGCGCGGGAAGGTAGCGATGGATGCTGGTATCCTCGATCGCGGGATCGTTGCGTTCGCGCCAGTAGGTGTCGTCGAAGGCGCGGTTCTCGCGGTTCACGTCGCCCCGGTCGTTCTTGACCAGATAGCTGTCGAGGCTGCGCAGCGCGTAGTGGTTCAGCGTGGCATGCACCCGCGCGCCCATGGCCGGAAACTTGCGGATGCGGCGCGGGTTGGCGGCGACAAGGAACTTGTGCGGCACCGCGCGCCCGGCGCCATCGGTCCAGCGCGGATGTTTGCGGGGCGGCAGCTTTGCCTTGAAGAAGGGGCGGTGCGCGCCGTAGTACTGCAAGGGAAAGTCTTGCCGGATCAGCGACTTGACCTCGATCGCGGTTTCGCCGCACCAGATGTCGGGGTTATGGCTGCGGGTGAATTGCGCGATCACCGGGCGGTCGTCGAAGGCGTCGATCCCGGCATTGGCAAAGAACTGGAAGCTGAGGCTGATCGCCTGCGGATCGCCGCAGGCTTTGATCAGGGCAGGGATCGTGTGATCGCCGGTGTGGATGTTCAGGAATTCGTCCACATCCGCGATCCAGACCCAGTCGGCCCCGGTCACGATGTCCTGGGTGGTGGCGTGTTTGAGCGCCTCCATCTGGTAGTTGCGCCCCTCGGCGGGGTTGGGAAGGTGGCGCAGCAGGCCGCGCGCGGCCAGCGCATCCAGCAGATGATCCGTGCCATCCGTGCAGTCGTTTGAATAAAAAAGGAAATCGGTCACCCCGATCACGCGGTTGAAGGCGATCCATTCCAGCAGGAAGGGCCCTTCGTTCTTGACGCAGGTCACCGCCGTGATGCGCAGGCCCGATTGCCCGTCCTCGTGCAGGCCCGCCTGCAGGCCCCTGTCCCGTTCACTCATGACACCATTGCCCGTCTTCTGCCCTGGACGGGTTGATCCCGCCCGATGGCCCGCCATTGTGGCAGGTTATTCTTTCGCGAAAACATCGCAGGTCCGGCCGAATCCGTCAATCTTTCGATGATTTTTCTGCAACTTTCGGGCATTCGCGCCACGTCGTCTTGCCTTGACGGCGACCGAACCCAGTTGCAGGGTTCGGGCCAAAGGGAGGATCACACATGCCGTTGCCGCAATCCATCGACGAGGTGCAAGGCCTCTTGGCCGGGCAGGATTATGTCTGCGGCCGGGCGCTTGCCACGGTCACGTTCCTGTCGCTGAAGCTGGGACGTCCGCTGTTCCTGGAGGGCGAGGCCGGCACCGGCAAGACCGAGATCGCCAAGGCCATCGCCGCGGCGCTGGGCCGCCGCCTGATCCGGCTGCAATGCTACGAGGGGCTGGATGCCTCCAGCGCGGTCTATGAATGGAATTTCGCCGAGCAGATGATCGCGATCCGCACCGCCGAGGCGACGGGCGGCGCAGACCGCGACGCGTTGAAATCCGAGCTTTTCACCGAGGATTACCTGATCGAACGGCCTCTCTTGCAGGCGATGCGGCCGCAGGCGGGTGGCGCGCCGGTGCTGCTGATCGACGAGCTGGACCGCACCGACGAGCCCTTCGAGGCCTTCCTGCTTGAGGCGCTGTCGGATTTCCAGGTCACGATCCCCGAACTGGGCACGATCCGCGCGCCCGAGCCGCCGATCGTGATCCTGACCTCGAACCGCACGCGCGAGGTGCATGACGCGCTCAAGCGCCGCTGCCTCTATCATTGGGTCGACTACCCGACCTTCGAGCGCGAGATCGAGATCCTGCAAGCCCGCGCGCCCGAGGCGTCCGAGGCGCTGAGCCGCGAGGTGGTGGCCTTCGTGCAGCGCCTGCGCACCGAGGATCTGTTCAAGAAGCCGGGTGTGGCCGAAACCATCGACTGGGCCAAATGCCTTCTGGCGCTGGATGTGATCAGCCTCAGCCCCGAGGTGATCGCCGATACGCTGGGCGCGATCCTGAAATACCAGGACGATATCGCGAAGCTGCAGGGCAGCGAGGCGAAACGCCTGCTGGACGAGGCGCGCGCCTCATTGGAGCCTGCGTGATGGTGGCGCCGGTGCAGGCGGGGGGCTGTTTGCCCCCCGCACCCCCCAAGGATATTTGCCGCAAGAAGAAACAGGGATAGGGCGTGGCTGAATACATCCCCCTCGAGCTGCCCGACAATCCCCGGCTGGCCGAGAACATTACCCATTTCGCCCGCGCCCTGCGCAAGGCGGGGCTGCCCATCGGCACCGGCCGCGTGATCGACGCGATCCGCGCGGTGCAGGCGGCGGGATTTACCGACAAGCGCGATTTCTTCTGGGTGCTGCATGCCTGTTTCGTGAACCGGCCCGAACATCGGGCGGTATTTTCGCAGATCTTCCGGCTTTACTGGCGCGATCCGCGATACCTTGAACACATGATGTCGATGATGCTGCCCGCCATTCGCGGCGTGCAGGAGGAACGCAGCGCGCAGGCCGCCGAAAAGCGCGCCGCAGAGGCGCTGCTTGATGGTGCGAACCGGCCCGTGGAGCAGGAAAACCCGCGCGAGGAGGAGACGATGATCGAGGTCGACGCCTCGATGACCATCTCGACCGAGGAGCGGCTCAAGACGCTGGATTTCGAACAGATGAGCACCGCCGAGATCGCCGCCGCCAAGCGGATGCTGGCGCGGATGAGCCTGCCGGTGAAGCCCATCCCCTCGCGGCGCGGCCAGCCCAGCCTGACCGGTCACCGCATCGACTGGCGGCGCACGATGCGGGGAGCAATGCGGCGCGGCGGCGAGATGCAGGCGCTGTCGCTGAAATCGCCGCGCCCGCGCTGGCCGAACCTTGTGGTGCTTTGCGACATTTCCGGCTCGATGAGCCAGTACAGCCGGATGGTTTTGCATTTCCTCCATGCGGTGGCGAACGAGAAGGGCGCAGGCTGGGCGCGCGTCCATGCCTTCACCTTCGGCACGCGACTGACCAATATCACCCGCCATCTGGCGACCCGCGATGTGGATCAGGCGCTGAAAGCGGCCGGCGCCGAGGCGCAGGACTGGGAGGGCGGCACCCGGATCGGCACCTGCCTGCATGCCTTCAACCGCGACTGGTCGCGCCGGGTCATGGGGCAGGGGGCGGTCGTGCTGCTGATCACCGACGGTCTGGACCGCGACAGCGCCGCCGATCTGGGGCGCGAGATGGAACGGCTGCACCTGTCCTCGCGCCGCCTGATCTGGCTGAACCCGCTTTTGCGCTGGGATGGCTTTGCCCCCAAGGCGCGCGGGATCGCCGCGATGCTGCCGCATGTGGACAGTTTCCGCGCGGGCCATTCCATCGACAGCCTCGAGGCGCTTGCGGCGGCCATCTCGAAGCAGGATGATACGGGCGAGAAGACGCGGCTGATGGCGGCGCTGCGGTCGGGATGACCGATGCGGCCCGTCAGGGCCAAGGGAGGGCTATGACATGACCGACAGATATGACCGCATCCCCGAGATCGCGCTGGACTGGCATCGCGACGGGCGCGGCGCGGCCCTTGCGACAGTGGTCGAGACATGGGGCTCGGCCCCGCGCCGGGTGGGCAGCCAGCTTGTGATATCCGGCAGGGGCGAGATCGAGGGTTCGGTCTCGGGCGGTTGCGTCGAGGGCGCGGTGGTGACCGAGGCGCTGGAAGCCTTGGAGGAGGGGCGCGCGCGCCTGCTGGAATATGGCGTGAGCGATGGCGACGCCTTTGCCGTGGGCCTGGCCTGCGGCGGTACGATCCGCGTGCTGGTCGAACCCGTGGGGGCAGAGCTGACCGAGGATCTGCTGGCCGCACTGGTGGCGGCACGCGCGGCGCGGCGCGCGGTGGCCTATGTGGCCGATCTGGACAGTGGCGCACGGCATCTGACCACGGATGGCTACAGTGAACGGTTCCGCATGGACCGTTCAGGTTTCGAGGATGAAGGGCGCGTTTTCGTGGCCGTCCACAACCCGCCGCTCAGGATGATCGTGGTGGGTGCGGTGCATATCGCGCAGGCGCTGGTGCCGATGGCGCGGATCGTCGGCTATGATCCGGTGATCGTCGATCCGCGTGACGCCTTCGGATCGCAGGCGCGCTTTCCCGGCGAGACGATCCTGAACGACTGGCCCGATGATGCGATTGCCACGCTGGGGCTGGATGCGCGCACCGCACTGGTGCTGCTGACCCATGATCCCAAGCTGGACGATCCCGCGATCGAGGCGGCCATGGCCTCGGACGTGTTCTACATCGGTGCGCTGGGATCGAAACGCACCCATGCCGCGCGTGTGGAACGCCTTGCGGCAAAGGGTGTGGCACCCGACCGGATCGCCCTCATACATGGTCCTGTTGGCCTGGACATCGGGGCGGCGGGACCTGCCGAGATCGCGCTGTCGATCCTTGCGGAATGCACGCAAGTGCTGAGGCGGGGATGAAATTCGGACCCGTCCCGCTGGCGCAGGCGACAGGCGCGATCCTGGCCCATTCCGTCGATCTGGGCGGCAAGCGGCTGCGCAAGGGCGTGACGCTGGAGGCGGGGCATGTCGCGGCGCTGGGGGCGGCGGGCCATGACCGGGTGATCGTGGCGCGGCTGGAGGCGGGCGATGTGCATGAGGATGCGGCCGCCGCCGCCCTTGCCGCGGCGCTGGTGCCTGATCCGGCAGCCGCCGGTCTGCGCCTGACCGCGCCCTTCACCGGCCGGGTGAACCTGATGGCCGAAGGGCCGGGTGTCGCGGTGCTGGATGTGCCGGCGCTGACGGCGCTGAACGCGGTTGATCCGATGATCACGCTGGCCACCGTGCCCGCCTTCCACCAGATGGCGACGGGTGGCATGGTCGCGACGGTCAAGATCATCTCTTATGGTGTGGCGGGGACGGATCTGGAACAGGCCTGCGCGCTGGCGCGGGGGGCTGGCGCGGGCACGATCCGGCTGGCGCGACCCGTGTTGCGCGGGGCCACGCTGATCGTGACCGAGATCGGCGGCGGGCTGGACAGCACCGAGGCCGTCACCCCCGACAAGGGGCGCGCGGCCATTGCCGCGCGGCTGACGGCGCTGGGCATGGCCTTGGAACATGTCGTGACGGTGCCGCATCGCACCGAAGATCTGGCGCGGGCCATCGCGGGGACGCAGAGCGACATGGTGCTGATCCTGACGGGATCGGCCACGTCGGATATCGACGATGTGGGGCCATCGGCGCTGCGGCAGGCGGGGGGGCAGGTGGACCGGTTCGGCATGCCTGTCGATCCCGGCAACCTGCTGTTTCTGGGGAAGCTGGGGGCGCGGCCGGTGCTGGGCCTGCCGGGCTGCGCCCGCTCGCCCGCGCTGAACGGGGCCGATTGGGTCCTGTCGCGGCTGGCCTGTGGCCTTGCGGTCAGCGCGCAGGATATCGCGGGCATGGGAATCGGCGGCTTGCTGAAGGAAATCCCCTCGCGCCCGATGCCGCGCGCTGGGCGAAAAGGTGCCGCGGGCACCGGAACCGAGGGCTGAGGCCCCAGCCGCGCCTGTCAAAACGATAGCAAGTCACATCCTTGCGAGGGGCTGAGAAATTCGTGCTTCTCATATGGCTGAGGCCATGTTTAGACTGGTGCCGTGAAAGACAAAAAACAGACTCTGGGAGGAGCGTCATGGCACAGGTCTCGATGACCGTGAATGGCAAGGCCGCGTCGGGCGACGTGGAAGGCCGTACACTACTGGTACAATTTTTGCGTGAAAACCTGCACCTGACGGGCACGCATGTGGGCTGCGATACCTCGCAGTGCGGGGCTTGCGTCGTGCATGTGAACGGAAAGGCCGTGAAAGCCTGCACCATGCTTGCGGCCGAGGCCGAGGGCGCCGAGGTCCGCACCATCGAAGGCATGGCCAATGCCGACGGGTCGCTGAACACCGTGCAGCAGGCGTTTCAGGATCACCACGGGCTTCAGTGCGGCTTCTGCACGCCCGGCATGGTGATGTCCGCATCGGCCCTGCTGGCCGAGAACCCCAACCCGACCGAGGCCGAGATCCGCGCCTACCTGGAAGGCAATATCTGCCGCTGCACCGGCTATCACAACATCGTCAAGGCGATCATGGCCGCAGCCGGTCAGGACGTGAGCAATATCGCGGCCGAATAAGATCGAGGGATGCGCCCCGGCGGCGCTGTCTTCGCATTACCTAGGATAACGGAAGGCACAGCCCCCGAGGAGGAGGGCGTCTTCCACTCAGGGAGAGGAACACCATGCCCAAGGATCATGGAATTGGCGCCAGCCCGAAGCGGCGCGAGGATCTTCGGTTTCTGACGGGAACCGGCAATTACACTGACGACATCAACCTCTATGGCCAGCTTTACGTGCATTTCCTGCGCTCGGACGTGGCGCATGGGCGGCTGAACAAGGTCGACACCGCGGACGCGGCAGGCATGCCCGGCGTGGTGCGTATCTTCACCGGTGCGGATTTCGCCGGCGTGGGCGGTCTGCCCTGCGGCTGGCAGGTCACCGACAAGCATGGCCAGCCGATGCAGGAACCCGGCCACCCGGTTCTGGCACAGGGCAAGGTGCGCCATGTGGGCGATCCCATCGCCGCGATCGTGGCCGAAACCTATGAACAGGCGCGCGACGCCGCCGAGGCGATCGTGCTGGATATCGAGGAACTGCCCGCCGTCATCGACATGAAGGCCGCCGTGCAGGATGGCGCACCATTGGTGCATGACGATCTGACCTCGAACCTGTGCTATGACTGGGGCTTTGTCGAAGAAAACAAGGCCGCCACGGATGAGGCGTTCAAATCCGCCGCGCATGTCACCACGCTGGAACTGGTCAACAACCGCCTTGTCGCCAACCCGATGGAGCCGCGCGTGGCGGTGGGCGACTACAACCGCTCGACCGATGAATCGACGCTCTACACCACCAGCCAGAACCCGCATGTGATCCGCCTGCTGATGGGCGCCTTCGTGCTGGGCATCCCCGAGCACAAGCTGCGCGTCGTGGCCCCGGATGTGGGTGGCGGTTTCGGCACCAAGATCTTCCACTATGCCGAAGAGGCCTTCTGCACCTTCGCCGCGCGCCAGTTGAAGCGCCCGGTCAAATGGACCTCCTCGCGGTCCGAGGCCTTCATGTCCGACGCGCATGGCCGCGACCACGTGACCAAGATCGAACTGGCGCTGGACAAGGACAACAACTTTGTCGCCCTGCGCACCGAAACCTATGCGAACATGGGCGCATACCTGTCCACCTTCGCGCCTTCGGTGCCGACATGGCTGCATGGCACGCTGATGGCGGGCAACTATCGCACGCCGCTGATCTATGTGAACGTCAAGGCGGTCTTCACCAACACCGTGCCGGTGGATGCCTATCGCGGCGCGGGCCGCCCCGAGGCGACCTATCAGCTGGAGCGCGTGATCGACAAGGCCGCGCGCGAACTGGGCGTGGATCCGATCAAGCTGCGCCGGCAGAACTTCATCACGCAATTCCCCTATGCCACCCCGGTGGCGGTGGAATATGACACCGGCGATTACGTGGCCACCATGGACAAGCTGGAAGAGATCGCGGATCTGTCCGGTTTCGAGGCGCGCCGCAAGGCCTCCGAGGCCAAGGGCAAGCTGCGTGGTCTGGGCGTGAACTGCTATATCGAGGCTTGCGGCATCGCGCCCTCCAACCTCGTGGGCCAGCTTGGCGCGCGCGCGGGGCTTTACGAAAGCGCCACGGTGCGGGTCAATGCCACCGGCTCGATCAGCGTCATGACCGGCAGCCACAGCCACGGGCAGGGGCATGAAACCGCCTTCCCGCAGGTGATCGCGGAAATGCTGGGCATCGACGAGAGCATGATCGAGATCGTCCATGGCGACACCGCCAAGGGCCCGATGGGCATGGGCACCTATGGCTCGCGTTCGCTGGCCGTCGGTGGCAGTGCCATGGTCCGCGCGACCGAGAAGATCATCAACAAGGCCAAGAAGATCGCGGCCCACCTGATGGAAGCCTCGGACGCGGATATCGAGGTCAAGGATGGCAAGTTCCACGTGGCGGGCACCGACAAATCCGTGGCTTGGGGCGATGTGACCCTTGCCGCCTACGTGCCGCATAACTACCCGCTGGAAGATATCGAACCGGGGCTCGAGGAAACCGCCTTCTACGATCCGTCGAACTTCACCTACCCCTCGGGCGCCTATTGCTGCGAGGTCGAGGTCGATCCCGACACCGGCCGTGTCACCATCGAACGTTTCAGCGCGGCGGATGATTTCGGCAATATCATCAACCCGATGATCGTGTCGGGCCAGGTGCATGGCGGGATCGGGCAGGGCATCGGCCAGGCGCTGCTGGAGGGCTGCGTCTATGACGACAACGGCCAGCTGCTGACCGGGTCCTACATGGATTACGCGATGCCGCGCGCCTCGGATGTGCCGTTCTACACGGTGGACCATTCCTGCGTCACGCCTTGCACCCATAACCCGCTGGGCGTGAAGGGCTGTGGCGAGGCCGGGGCCATCGGATCGCCACCCGCCGTGGTCAACGCCGTGATCGACGCGCTGCAATCGGCCGGCAAGAACGTGACCCATATCGATATGCCGCTGTCACCCGCACGGGTGTGGGCGGCGATGAACGCCTGAGGAGAAAACGCCATGTACAATTTCGAATTTGTTCGTCCCGAGACGATCGCGGATGCGGTGGCGGCCCTCGGTCACGAGGGCGCGCAGGCGCTGGGCGGGGGGCAGACCCTTCTGCCCACCATGAAGCAGCGCCTGGCCAGCCCCGAGACGCTGGTCAGCCTGACCGGCATCCCCGAGATGCAGGGCGTCTGCAAGGCCGATGACGGGGCCATCTGCATCGGGGGGGCCACCCCCCATGCGGTGGTGGCGGCCGAAGTGGCGGCGCACTATCCGGCGCTGGCAGGCCTTGCCAGCCATATCGGCGATCCGGCGGTGCGCAACCGTGGGACCATCGGCGGCAGCCTTGCCAACAACGACCCCTCCGCCTGCTATCCTTCGGCGGTGCTGGGGTCTGGGGCGACCGTGGTGACCAACACGCGCCAGATCGCGGCGGATGACTATTTCCAGGGGATGTTCACCACCGCCCTGCATGACGGTGAGATCATCACCGAAGTGCGCTTTCCGGTGCCGGAAAAGGCCAACTACCAGAAGTTCGAACAACCCGCCTCGCGCTTCGCGCTGGTGGGCGTGTTCGTGGCCAAATACGCCGATGGCGTCCGCGTGGCCGTCACGGGTGCCTCCGAGGAAGGCGTTTTCCGCTGGACCGAGGCTGAAGAGGCGCTCAGCGCCAACTTCACCCCCGAGGCGATCAACGGCCTGACCGTTCCCGCCGACGGCATGATCGGCGACCTGCACGGCTCCAAGGAATACCGCGCGCATCTGGTCGGTGTCATGACAAAGCGGGCTGTTGCCGCCGCCGCGTGATCCGGGCGTGATGGAATGAGAAACGCCCCCGCGGGAAACTGCGGGGGCGTTT
>JANREX010000069.1:0-43697 GCA_030758115.1 Paracoccaceae bacterium
GGGCAAGGGTCATTCCGACCCGGATTGCCCCATGTGGTGGGATCGTTCTCGTCAAAGCCATCAACCGCACCCTCTGAACCGGCTGCAGAGCCCTGCCCGCCGGACGCGGCGTCCTGGGCTGCCTGCATCTGCGCGGCCAGGGCTGCTTGCTGTGCTGCATACTGGCGGACCATTTCCTGCTGTTCTTCCTCGGTCAGCGGTCGGATCTGTGCCAGTTTGCGGGTCACGTCTTCCCGCAGGCCGTCGAGCATCGATTCAAAAAGCTGGAATGCCTCGTTCTTGTATTCATTCAGAGGGTCGCGCTGGGCATAACCCCGGAAACTGACGACCGATCGCAGATGCTCAAGCATCAGAAGATGTTCGCGCCACTTGGCATCGATGGTCTGCAACAGAAGCTGCTTTTCGATCTGGCGCATGTTGTCCGGGCCGAAAGCCGCAACCTTCTCGTCCATGTATTTCGATGCAGCTTCTTCAAGGCGCTCGGTGATCTGTTCGTCGTCCACGCCCTCTTCTGCGGCCCAATCGACCACGGGCACGTCGATCCCCAGTTTCTCGATACACTCACGATACAGGCCTTCGGTGTCCCACTGATCCGCATAGGTCTTGGGGGGCATGTATTGTTCGACAAGGTCGTCAATCACCTGGCTGCGCATGTCCGAGATCGTGTCAGACAGATCCTGCGCTTCCATGATCTCGCGGCGCTGGCCAAAGATGACCTTGCGCTGCTCGTTCATCACGTCGTCGAATTTCAGCAATTGCTTGCGGATGTCGAAGTTGCGGCCTTCGACCTTGGCCTGCGCGCGTTCCAGCGACTTGTTCACCCAAGGGTGCACGATCGCTTCGCCTTCTTTCATACCGAGGCTGGACAGCACCTTGTCCAGACGTTCGGAACCGAAAATACGCATCAGATCATCTTCGAGGCTGAGGAAGAAAGCCGAACGGCCCGGATCACCCTGGCGGCCCGAACGGCCGCGCAACTGGTTGTCGATCCGGCGGCTTTCGTGCCGTTCGGTGGCCAGAACGAACAGGCCGCCCGCCTCTTTCACGCGGGTTTCTTCTGCAGCATGCTCTGCCTCGATGCGCGCGCGCAATTCGTCGGGATGGGCCTCCGGGTTGGCGGCAAGGGCTTCCATCACCTTGAAATCCACGTTGCCGCCCAACTTGATGTCGGTACCGCGGCCAGCCATGTTGGTTGCGATCGTCACCGCCCCGAACTTGCCTGCGTCCGCCACGATCTGGGCTTCTTTTTCGTGCTGACGTGCGTTCAGCACGTTATGCGGAATATCCGCCTGGGTCAGAAGACTGGACAGGAATTCCGATTTCTCGATCGAGGTGGTGCCAACCAGAACGGGCTGACCCTTTGCATGCGCCTCGCGAATGGTTTCGACAATGGCATCGTATTTTTCGCGTGCTGTCCGATAGACGGCATCGTCCTCGTCAAGACGGGCGATAGGCCGGTTGGTCGGCACTTCGACGACACCCAGGCCATAGATCTCCGAGAATTCCTCGGCCTCGGTCACGGCGGTACCGGTCATGCCGGCAAGCTTGTCGTAGAGCCGGAAATAGTTCTGGAAGGTCACCTGCGCCAGAGTCACGTTCTCGGGCTGGATCTTGCAGCCTTCCTTGGCCTCGATCGCCTGGTGAAGGCCATCCGAAAGGCGGCGGCCTGCCATCATGCGGCCGGTGAATTCGTCGATCAGGACAACCTCGTTATCGCGAACGATGTAGTCCTTGTCCTTGGTGAACAGTTTGTGCGCCCGCAGGCCCTGGTTCACGTGATGTACGATGGTCGTGCTCTCGGGATCGTACAGCGATTGATCCGCGGGCAGGATGCCGCGGTCATGCAACATCTTTTCCAGCGCTTCGTTGCCTTCGTCGGTGAAGGTCACGTTGCGGGTCTTTTCATCCAGCGTGAAGTCTTCTTCGTTCAGTTCCGGGATCAGCTTGTCGATCGCCTGATAAAGATCCGAGCGGTCCTGCGAGGGTCCCGAGATGATCAGCGGCGTACGCGCCTCATCGATCAGGATGCTGTCCACCTCGTCGACAATTGCAAAGAAATGGTCGCGCTGGTTCATCTGCTCCAGGCTGGATTTCATGTTGTCGCGCAGATAGTCGAAGCCAAGTTCGTTGTTGGTGGCATAGGTGATGTCGGCGCCGTATGCGATCTTCTTCTCGCTTTCGGGCTGTTGCGGATAGACGACGCCCGTGGTCATCCCAAGGGCGGCATAAACCTTGCCCATCCATTCCGCATCGCGTCGCGCCAGGTAATCGTTGACGGTCACGACATGCACGCCCTTGCCCATCAAGGCGTTCAGATAGGCGGGGAAGGTCGCGACAAGGGTCTTGCCCTCGCCCGTCTTCATCTCGGCGATGTTGCCCTGGTGCAGGAAGATGCCGCCCATCAACTGCGTATCAAAGGCGCGAAGGCCCAAGGCACGACGCGCGCCTTCGCGGCAGTTGGCGAAGGCTTCGGGCAGGACCGCATCAAGGGTTTCGCCATTCTGCAGGCGCGCCTTGAGTTCTGCTGTCTTGTCGATCAGCCCCTGATCCGACAGGGCCTGGAATTCGGGCTCCAGCGCGTTGATCTTTTCGACAAGCGGACGAACCGATTTGATCTTGCGGTCGTTGGGGGTGCCGAACACCTTCTTGGCAAGAGTTCCGAGTCCCAGCATATCTGTTCCGTTCCGCTCGTTGACAGAGTTGTGCAAGCCATCTGCTTGCCCGCTCTTTCCGCAGCACATATGAAGAGGCGGGAAAAGACAGCCAAACCTGGCCTCAGGGCGATGTAAGGGGCGGCTTCATGACTGTCAACGCCGGGGGCCGGATGCGCCCGATACAAAGGACGAATCCATGCAGAAACTTCATCGAAATGCCTTCACATCCTTGTCAGCCGCCGTTTTCGCGGTATGGGCCGCGGCACCTGTGCTGGCGCAGGACACAGCGGACGCGGATAGCGTGATCGCCACGGTCAACGGGACCGAGATCACCCTGGGCCAGATGATCATGGCCCGCACGACCTTGCCGCAGCAGTATCTGTCTTTGCCGGACGAGGTTCTGTTCAACGGAATCCTCGATCAGCTTATCCAGCAATCCGTTCTGGCCCAGACGGTTGGCGAGGATGCACCGCGCAGCGTGCAGATCGCACTTGAGAATGAACGTCGCGCCCTTCTGGCCGCTGCAGTCGTCGATGACATCCTCAAGGATGCCGTGACCGACGAGGCGCTGCAGAAGGCCTATGACGAGGCTTTTGCCAATGCCGAACCGACCCGTGAGTGGAATGCATCCCACATTCTGGTCGAGACCGAAGAAGAAGCCGCAGCCCTGATCACCCGGCTGAACGCGGGCGAAGAATTCGCAGCCCTTGCGCAAGAGGCATCCAGCGACTCGTCCGCTGCAAGCGGTGGTCAACTGGGTTGGTTCGAATCCGGCATGATGGTTCCCGATTTCGAGGCTGCGGTCGTCGCGCTGGAGGTTGGGGCTGTATCGGCCCCGGTGCAAACGCAGTTCGGCTGGCACGTGGTCAAGCTGAACGAAACCCGCCTGCGCGAAATTCCCACCCTTGAACAGGTGGCCGATGAACTGCGCCCGCAGGTCGAGCGTGCAGCGGTCCAGGCGCGTCTGGACGAATTGACAGCCGCCGCAACGGTCGAACGCCCCGGTGCAGGGATCGATCCTGCGCTGATCAAGAACCTCGATCTTCTGGAGAACTGATGAATGGGAAAGATCACCAAGGTTTCGCCGCTTGCACCCGAAGCTTTTCCTGACCTTCCGGTGATCGACGGGGTCGCATTTTCTGCGGCCCAGGCCGGCGTTCGCTATCAGGGGCGGACCGATGTGATGATGGCGCGACTGGCGCCGGGTACGGCCATGGCAGGCGTTTTCACGCGCTCTGCGACGCGGTCCGCACCCGTGCTGGATTGCCAGGCCAAGATCGGTCTGGACAGTGCAGAAGGTGCTGCGATCATCGTCAACTCGGGCAATTCCAACGCGTTCACCGGCAAGAACGGTGTCGTGTCCACCCGCGCCGTGACAACAGCCGCCGCCGAGACGCTGGGCCTTCCCGAAACGCGGGTGTTTTCATCCTCGACCGGGGTGATCGGAGAGCCCCTGCCGCATGAGCGGATCACCGCAAAGCTGAGCGAACTGGCGCAAACCCTGGACAAGGGCGCGATTGCCGCAGCAGCGCGCGCGATCATGACGACCGACACCTTCCCCAAAGGTGCCGCTGCTGAGATCAGTATCGACGGCAAGCCGGTGAAGATCGCGGGTATCGCGAAGGGATCGGGTATGATCGCGCCCGATATGGCCACGATGCTGGTCTATATCTTCACCGATGCGGCAGCGGAACGGTCCGACCTGCAGGCGATGCTGTCGGAACTGACCGATGTGACCTTCAACTGCATCACCGTGGACAGCGACACCTCGACCTCGGACACGTTGCTCTTGGCGGCAACCGGAGCGTCAGGCGTAAAGGTCGATGGAAAGACAACAGCGTTCCGCGAGGCGCTGCACGGGGTGATGCTGGATCTGGCGCATCAGGTGGTCCGCGACGGCGAAGGTGCCACGAAATTCGTCGAAGTGGCCGTAACGGGCGCAGCCAGCGATGCAGATGCAAAGACCCATGCCATGGCAATCGCCAATTCCCCGCTGATCAAGACCGCGATCGCGGGCGAGGATCCGAACTGGGGCCGCGTGGTGATGGCGATCGGCAAGTCGGGCGCCGCAGCGGATCGTGATCTGCTGACCATCCGCTTTGGCGATCTTCTGGTGGCCGAAAACGGTTGGGTGTCTCCCTCTTACAAGGAGGCCGACGCCGCGGCCTACATGAAAGGCGAATACTTGCGGATCGGGGTCGATCTTGGGCTTGGGCAAGGCAAGTGTACCGTGTGGACCTGCGACCTGACGCATGGCTATATCGAAATCAACGCCGACTATCGGTCCTGACGGGTGGCGGCCGTGAAAGTCATTCTCGTTTCGGCTGTGGCCTTGATCGATACCGATGGGCGGGTGCTGCTGGCGCAGCGCCCTGAAGGCAAGTCCATGGCCGGGCTGTGGGAGTTTCCCGGCGGCAAGGTCGAGGCGGGTGAAACCCCCGAAGCCGCCCTGATCCGCGAGCTGCACGAGGAGTTGGGAATCGACACCTGGGAAAGCTGCCTGGCACCCCTGACATTCGCCAGCCATGGCTACGATGACTTCCATCTTCTGATGCCATTGTTCGCCTGCCGCAAATGGCAGGGCATCGTCACGCCCCGTGAAGGCCAGACGCTCAAGTGGGTGCGTCCCGGTGACCTCAAGTCCTACCCGATGCCACCCGCGGATATCCCGCTCATACCGATTCTCCGCGATTGGCTCTGATCTGACGGTTCATCGGGGTTCGACAGGCGTGAAACCCTGCGGACCAAGGCCGATCAAGGCCATATTTTCGTATTTTTTGACCTGGAGAGGCGAACAGTGTTCAGATTTTTCGACTCTTTGTCGATGAAAGTGATCTAATGTTTTCTGTGCATTCTTGGGAGGATGTGGATGCTGAGAACGATCATGTTGGGAAGCTGCGTTTCTGTACAGGGGACTTATGTCCGTACCCTGGCAGATGGTCGGGTGCTGGTGCGCGTGGGATCACGCGAATTCATCGGCCAACCGGTGATCCAGAAAGCCGCCTGATGGCGGGCAACAAAAAAGGGGCAGCGCAAGCTGCCCCTTCTTCATTTGCAGATCGAACGGATCACGCCAGCTTGCGCTCGACTTCCTCGCGCTCGAAGATCTCGATGACGTCGCCGGGGCGGATATCGTCGTAATTCTCGAAGGCCATGCCGCATTCCTGGCCCGAAGTCACTTCCTTGACCTCGTCCTTGAAGCGCTTGAGCGTCTTGAGGTTGCCTTCGTGGACCACAACATCGTCGCGCAGCAGGCGAACGCCAGCCGAACGGCGGGCCACACCTTCGGTGACAAGGCAGCCGGCAACCTTGCCAACGCCGGACACCTTGAAGACTTCCTTGATCTGCGCATAGCCGATGAACTTTTCGCGGATCTCGGCGCTCAGCAGACCGCTTGCGGCCTTCTTCACATCATCCACCAGATCGTAGATGACCGAGTAATAGCGGATCTCGACGCCCTTCTGGTTTGCAGTGTTGCGCGCAGAGGCGTTGGCCCGGACGTTGAAGCCCATGATCGGTGCGCCCGAGGCTTCCGCAAGACCCACATCGGTTTCGGTGATCGCACCGACGCCAGAGTGCAGCACGCGGACGCGCACCTCGTCGTTGCCGATCTTTTCCATCGCCTGAACGATCGCTTCGGCGGAACCTTGCACGTCGGCTTTTACCAGAATCGGCAGCTCCGCCACCGTTTCATCCGCCTTGGCCTTGGCCATCAGCTGATCAAGCGTCGTTGCCGCACCAACCGCCGCGCGCTTTTCCTTGGCTGCGTTTTCGCGGTATTCCGCGATCTCGCGCGCCTGCGCTTCGGTCTCGACCACGTTCAGAACGTCGCCCGCTTCGGGCGTACCATTCAGGCCAAGCACCTCGACAGGGACGGAAGGACCGGCTTCAGCGATACGCTCGCCCTTGTCGTCGATCAGGGCGCGCACCTTGCCCCACTGTTCGCCGACAACGAAGATATCGCCCTGCTTCAGCGTACCCTTCTGCACCAGAACGGTCGCCACGGGGCCACGGCCCACGTCAAGCTTGGCCTCGATCACCGCGCCTTCGGCAAAACGGTTCGGATTGGCCTTGAGCTCCAGGATCTCTGCCTGAAGCGCGATGGCTTCGAGCAGTTCATCAAGACCCAGACCGGTCAGGGCCGAAACCTCGACATCCTGCACATCGCCAGACATCGCTTCGACGACGACTTCGTGCTGCAGCAGGTCTGTCCGCACCTTGGTGGGGTTCGCCTCTGGTTTGTCGATCTTGTTGATCGCCACGATCATCGGCACCTTGGCGGCCTTGGCGTGGTTGATCGCCTCGACGGTCTGGGGCATCACGGCATCATCAGCCGCCACGACAAGAACCACGATGTCGGTGACATGGGCACCACGCGCGCGCATCGAGGTGAAAGCCGCGTGTCCCGGCGTATCCAGGAATGTCAGCACAGAACCCTTGTCGGTCGTCACCTGATAGGCACCGATGTGCTGGGTGATGCCACCCGCCTCGGAGGCCACGACCTTGGCATTGCGGATCGCATCCAGAAGGCTGGTCTTGCCGTGGTCGACGTGGCCCATGATGGTCACGACCGGCGGACGCGGCTTGAGGTCTTCGGGCTTGTCTTCGACCGATGCGATCACATCCTCGACATCGGCGTCGGAGACGCGGATCGCGCGGTGGCCGAATTCCTCGATGATCAGTTCGGCGGTATCCGCATCAATGGTCTGGTTCTGTGTGACCATCATGCCGTTCTGCATGAGTGCCTTGACCACGGCACCGACGCGCTCGGCCATACGGTTGGCCAGTTCCGACACCATGATGGCTTCGGGCAACTGCACGTCACGCACGATCTTCTCGCGTTCGACATTGCCGCCCATGGCCTTCTGACGCGCACGCTCCTGCTTGCGCTTCATGGCCGCCATGGATTTCGTGCGGCCGCCTTCGCCACCGGCCAGGGCCTGGTTCAACGTCAGCTTGCCGGAACGGCGATTGTCTTCGCGGACCTTCGCGGCGCGGGCGTCACGCTCTTGCGCTTCGGACTCACGCTCTTTCTTGCGCGGTGCGGGTGCCACAGCCTTGGAGGCGGGGCGACCAGCGGGCGCATCTTCTTCGGGCGCGGCAGCAGCGGCGGCCGCGCGCTTCGCGGCCTCTTCGGTTTCGCGCGCCTTGCGTTGTTCTTCTTCCGCCTTGGCTTTCAGCGCCTCTTCGCGCTCACGCTCTTCGCGCTCCTTGGCCTCGGCTTCCTCGCGGCGGCGCTGACGCTCTTCCTCGCGGGCCTTCTCCTCGGCTTCGCGCTGCGCGGCTTCCTCGCCTTCGCGGGCCTTGGCAGCCTGAAGCGCCTTCAGGCGGCGTTCCATTTCTGCGTCCGAGATACCTGCGGGACGTTTTGCCGGATCGCCCAGCGCCGGGTTCGGTACAGCGCCGCCAGCGGCCGCCTTACCGGCAGCAGGCTTGGGTACCACAACACGTTTGCGCTTGGTTTCCACGACGACATTCTTGGTCCGTCCATGGCTGAAGCTCTGCTTCACATTTCCCGGACGCGCGCCGGGGCCACGTACGCCCAGTGTCTTCTTACCGTCGTTGTCGTTCATATGGCTCTTCTATCCTTTTTGACGGTCTTGCCGCCTTCCGGGGCGCGCAGACCTTTCAGTCTTGCCGCTTCCTCTACAACACGCGGGGCCAAACCTCCAGCGGCAAGCACAACGTGTATTACAGTTTGTCGTCCAAAGGCCAAACCCAGCTCGTCTGCCGTGAGCCATCCGATGAAAGTTCCATCCGACGGCGTGCTCAGCTTCGACTTGCCGCGCTCGGACCCATCACTGGCCTGGATCAGCACCTCGGCATAATCCTTGATCAGCCAGTCCTTGACCTTTTCGTATCCACTGACAGCCTCTCCGCCCTTGCGGGCCAGACTGATCAGCTCGACAACACGACGGACCAGTTGCGCCTCGACCTGAGCGATCAGATCATCCGGCACGATCACGGCCTGTTTCGCGGCACGGGCGAAAAGGCCCTTCTTCACGGCCTTTTCGAGGGCGGCGCGCTCTGCCGACACCCATATGCCACGGCCGGGCAACTTGCCCATGATGTCCGGCACAACCTGGCCATCAGGACCGATCACGAAACGGATCAGCCCGAACTTCGGCTGCACCTCGCCCGTGGCGATACATTTCCGCTCGGGTCCGTCCTGCCGGTCCCTTGTTTGCCCGCCACGTGTCATACAGTCAACCAGAGGCCTGAAATCAGGCTTCTGCCTCCTCTTCGTCGAGGTCATCCTCGTCGCCGGCCAGATCGGCGGGATCAACCCAGCCAAGCATGACGCGGGCGGTCATGATGAGGTTTTGCGCCTCATCGAGGGAGACATCGAATTTCTCCAGCAAGCCTTCGTCCTTGACGCGCTCGCCGTTCACTGTGGTCCAGCCGCCGGCCAGTTCCCAATCCGCACATGTCGCGAAGTCTTCCAGCGTTTTCACGCCATCTTCTGCAAGGGCTTCGATCATCTGGGGTGTCAGACCCTCGAATTCAACCAGGCTGTCCTCGACGCCCAGTTCGCGCGCATGCTCCAGCGCGGCCTTGGCGGCGGCCTCGATATATTCGCGGGCACGCATCTGCAGCTCTTCGGCGGTGCTTTCGTCAACACCGTCGATCACCAGAAGCTCGTCACGATCCACATAGGCCACTTCTTCCAGGTTGGTGAAGCCTTCGGCCACCAGCAGCTGGGCAAAGAATTCGTCAAGATCCAGAGTATCCATGAACAGGCGCGTACGCTCTTCGAATTCCTTCTGGCGACGCGAGGATTCCTCGGCTTCCGTCAGGATGTCGATGTCCAGGCCGGTCAGCTGGCTGGCAAGCCGCACGTTCTGACCGCGGCGGCCGATGGCCAGCGACAGCTGTTCGTCGGGCACCACGACTTCGATCTTGCCCGCTTCCTCGTCGATCACGACCTTGGTCACCTCGGCGGGCTGCAGCGCGTTCACAAGGAACGTCGCCTGATCCTCGTTCCACGGGATGATGTCGATCTTTTCACCCTGCAGTTCGTTCACGACGGCCTGCACGCGGCTGCCACGCATACCGACGCAAGCGCCCACGGGATCGATCGAATTGTCATACGAGATGACGGCGATCTTGGCGCGCGAACCGGGGTCGCGGGCCACGGCCTTGATCTCGATGATGCCGTCATAGATCTCGGGCACTTCCATCTTGAACAGTTCCGCCATGAACTGCGGATCGGTCCGGCTCAGGAAGATCTGCGGGCCACGCTGCTCGCGGCGCACGTCCTTGATGTAGCAGCGGATGCGGTCGTTCGGGCGATACGATTCGCGGCCGATCTTTTCGTTGCGGCGCAGGATCGCTTCGCCGCGGCCCACGTCGACGATGACGTTGCCATATTCCTCGCGCTTGACCACACCGTTGATGATGGTGCCCTTGCGATCCTTGAATTCCTCGAACTGGCGGTCACGCTCTGCTTCGCGCACCTTTTGCAGGATCACCTGCTTGGCGGATTGCGCCGCGATGCGGCCCATGTCCACGGGCGGCACTTCTTCGACGAACGTATCGCCGATCTGCGGGTTCTCCAGGTACTGCTTGGCCTGATCGACCGTCATCTCGGCCTGATAATTCTCGAGCTCGTCCTCGGCCACGACGGTCCGCACGCGGGTGAAGGTGGCGCGGCCGGTCTTGCGGTCGATCTTGACGCGGATGTCCATCTCGGAGCCGTAGCGGGACTTGGCCGCCCGCGCGAGGGATTCCTCCATCGCCTCGACCACCAGACCGGGGTCGATCATCTTTTCACGGGCGACGGCCTCTGCGGTCTGCAAAAGCTCCAGCTGGTTGGCGGAAGTGATTGCCATGGTCTCAGTCCTCCTCGGAACCGGTGTCGTTATCTGTTTCTATGTCGTCAAATTCGTCTTCATCGATGATGCCCGCCGCCTTGCGCTGGCGCAGCATCTCGCGGATCAGCTCGTCGGTCAGGATCAGCTTGGCGTCGGACAGCCAGTCGAATTTCAGACCGACAGTGCCTTCTTCGATGTTGACGAGAACTTCATCACCCTCGACGCCGGCCAGCATGCCCTTGAAGCGGCGGCGGCCGTCGATCAATTCATCGGTTTCGATCCGCGCCTCGTAACCTTCAAACGTCTCGAAATCCTTGAGGCGTGTCAGGGGGCGATCGATCCCCGGGCTGGATACCTCGAGCGTATATTCATCCACGATCGGGTCTTCCACGTCCAGAACAGCGCTGACAGCCGTGCTGATCTCGGCGCATTCGTCGACGGAAATCCCGCCTTCGGGACGTTCCGCCATGATCTGCAGTGTCGATGTCTTGCCGCCCATCAGCCGGATGCGCACGAGTTCGAATCCCAGATCCTCGATCACCGGAGTGACGATCTCGGCCAGGCGTCTGTCGATGGCGGCTTTGGCGATCAGGTCGTTGGTCATTGGTCAGGCTTGCCTTTCAGGCACAAAAAAACGGGCGCGCGGCCCGTTGATCTTTCCCGGTGGAGCGGTGGGAGTGGACCCCAACGCGCCGCTGTTGAAGGGCATATACGCCGCAAGACCCGAGTCTGCAAGGGGTGATCGGCCTCAGCCTTCTCCGATGCGGTCCATCACGCGGACCAGTTCCGCGCTGATGCCGGGTTCTGACAGGGCGTGCCCTGCGTTGCGCACCATGTGCAGTTCCACATTCGGCCAGCGCGCGGCCAGATCCCAGGCCGATTGCGGCGGGCAGATCATGTCATAGCGCCCCTGGACGATGGCGCCCGGGATATGTGCGATCCGGTCCACCTGGTCCAGGATCTGGCCGTCATAGTCCAGAAAGGCGCCATTCATGAAATAGTGGTTTTCCAGCCGGGCAAAGGCACGCGCGTATTCACCGGGGCTTTCCCCACCGATCCCGTTGGAATGGAACGAGGCCAGCGCGTTTTCCCAGGCCGACCAGGCGCGGCCATATTTCGTCTCGACCATCAAATCGCCGGAAAACAGCCGTTTGTGATAGGCTGCGATCAGATCGCCGCGTTCATCTTCGGGAATCAGATCGACGAAGCGCGCCCATGTTTCGGGCCAGAACCGCCCTGCCCCGCCGCCATAGAACCAGTCAAGCTCGGCCTGCGTTGCCAGAAAGACACCCCGCAACACAAGGCCAGACACACGGTCAGGATGGGTCTGGGCATAGATCAGGGCAAGGGTTGCCCCCCAACTGCCGCCAAAGACGATCCATTGCCCGATATCCAGATCGGTCCTGATCCTCTCGATGTCGCGCACAAGGTGCCAGGTCGTGTTGTCCTTGACGGATGCATGGGGGCGCGAGCGTCCGCACCCGCGCTGATCGAAAAGGATCACACGGTAAATCCTGGGATCGAAGTAGCGCCGCATCGCGGGGCTACAGCCGCCACCCGGCCCGCCGTGCAAGACGACAACCGGCATTCCTTGAGGATTGCCCGACTGCTCCATATAGACGGTATGGCCATCGCCCACGTCGATCATGCGCTGATCGAATGGATCGACCGGCGGATGCAGATAGTGGACTGCGCTTTTTTGGCCCGAGTATTTGTCCATGGTCGTCCTATATAACGCCTGAGAGTAAAAGAGCACATGGAGAGCAGAATGCAAGCCGGACAGACCACAGTTGATCCCGCCGAAGTCGCCAAATTCGAAGCGATGGCCGCGGAATGGTGGGACCCGAAGGGCAAGTTCAAACCGCTGCACATGCTGAATCCCTGCCGACTGGATTACATCACGCGTCAGATTGCGGGTGAATTCGGTCGCGACCTGAGCGGGCCGGATCCCTTCAAGGGACTGCGCATTCTGGATATCGGCTGTGGCGGCGGGCTGCTGTCTGAACCGATGGCGCGGCTGGGCGCGGATGTCGTGGGGGCCGATGCGGCGCCGCGCAACATCCCCGTGGCGCAGATCCATGCGGAACAATCCGGCCTGACCATCGATTATCGCCATACCACGGCCGAGGACATGGCCGCAGCGGGGGAACAGTTCGACGTCGTGCTGAACATGGAAGTGGTCGAGCATGTATCCGACCCGCTGGCCTATCTGACCGCTTGCCAGCAACTGCTGAAACCCGGTGGTCTGCAGATCTGTTCGACCATCAACCGCAATCCCAAAAGCTTTGCCATGGCCATCGTCGGTGCGGAATACGTGATGCGCTGGCTGCCCAAGGGCACGCATGAGTGGAACAAGTTCATCACTCCGGACGAATTGTTCGACCTGTTGCGCAAAGCGGGGCTTGATCCAGTGGATCGCAAGGGTTTCGTCTTCAACCCGATCACCTGGGGTTGGTCCATCTCGGATCGGGATCTGAGCGTCAACTACGTGACGGCCAGCCTGAAACCCGCCTGAACCTGTCAGTCTTCTTCCAGCTTCAGGCGCAGCTCTCGCAGGATGGGGATGGCGGCGCGCACCTTTTCGTCGCCAAGCTCCGAGATCAGTTCGGTGATCATGGGTGATATGGCGTCAAGCGCCGCATCGCGGGCGCGTCGCCCGGCCGGGCTGATCGCCACCAACTTGCGGCGTGCATCATCCCAATCCGGCCTGATATGGATGTAACCGGCCCATTCCAGCTTGCCCAGGGTATTGGTCATCGCGCCGCGCGTGACGTGAAAACTTTTCGCCAATTGCGCAGGGGTGCGTTCGGAACCTGACCGCGCAAGGTGGTTGAGCACCGAGAAATGCGAGATTTCCATCCCCTTCGGCAGCACTTTTGACAGCCGGTTCCTGACCAGCTGATCGGCTGTCAGAATCTCGCTGAACAAGGCAACGGCAAGGGAGTTGCTATTGTCAGGCATCGGGTGCGGCAAACTTTCGGTCGTGGGTCAAGGCGGGAACACGCTTCCTCGCTTGTGCCACGTCGCCCATCGCAAGATCAACAACGGTGACTCCCGGATCCGTCCCCGCATCGGCCAGAACCTCGCCCCAGGGCGAAATCGCCATGCTGTGCCCATAAGTGCGGCGCATGCCGCCTGTGGACGAGGGGTGAAGCCCGGTCTGCGCCGGGGCCAGCACATGGCATCCCGTCTCGATCGCGCGCGCGCGCAGCAAGGGTTCCCAATGCGCGGCGCCGGTAACGGGGGAAAAAGCCGCAGGTATGGTCAGGATCTGCGCCCCCGCCTGGGCCAGCGCGCGGTGCAGGTGGGGAAAGCGGATGTCGTAGCAGACCGTCATGCCGATTTGCGCGAACCCGGCATCGGCCAGAACCGCACGATCACCCGGGCGGAAACCAGCGGATTCGCGGTATGTCTCGGTTTCCGAGACCTGAACATCGAACATGTGGATCTTGTCGTACCAGGCACGGATCGACCCATCCGGGGCAATCAGGAACGAGCGGTTGGCAAAACGCCCATCCGCGTCCTGCGTCTTGAGGGCCAGCGATCCGATCAACAGCCAGACGCCCAGTTCCGCCGCTTCGGCGCGAAGGGCCGCAAGGGTTGGATCATTGTCCTGGTCCACAAGCACCATGGCTTGGTGCGCCCTGCTGGTCGACACGCAATTGGTTACCTCGGGGGTCAGCACAAAGCCCGCGCCCTGATCCGCCGCCTGTCGCATCATGTCCCGCACCATCACGATGTTCGCTGGCGGATCATCGCCTGACGTCAGTTGCAGCAGCGCGGCTTTCATTCAGGTTCAACCCTTCAAGAGCACGTCAAGTCTGCCCGCGTTTTCCAGCGCGTACAGGTCATCGCAGCCACCCACATGGGTGGTGCCCACGAAGATCTGCGGCACAGTCCGACTGCCATTCGCCCGCTTGATCATCTCGGGCTTGCGGTCGGGGTGGGCCAGCACGTCAATCTCGGAAAAGGTCACGCCCTTCTGGGACAGCAGACGCTTGGCGGCGTGGCAATACCCGCAGAGCGGTGAAGTGTAGATTTCAACGGTTTGCATGTCGAAGACTGTCCTTTGGTCACGTTCAACTTGTCCGTGATTTAAGCGTCCTTTGCAACGCGCGCCAGTGTGAGCACGAAAACTTGCGCAGCACCCGCAGCAAGGCAAGCCTCGCTGCAGGCGGCAAGTGTCGCGCCGGATGTCATTACATCATCGACCAGAACCACCGTTCTGCCCACGATCCTGTGCCGCCTGCCCCTTGTGACCGAAATGGCGGAAGCAAGGGTTGCAAAACGGGATTCGCGGCTGGTCTTGTCCAGTGACGCCGTGCGGCGATGGCGCGTCAGCAGGTCCGGACAGTGGGACTGATCCAGCTTTGCCGCGATGGCCGTCGACAAAAGTGCAGCCTGATTGTACCTGCGCCGCAGCATGCGCGTCCAATGCAGCGGGACCGGCGCAAACAGGAGGTTCGGCAACAGGATGGGCTGCGCCGCCTGGATCATCCATCCGGCGGCAGGCTGGACAATGTCATGCCTGTCACCATGCTTGAGCGCCAGAACCATCCTGCGGGCGGCATCGCGGTACAAAAGCGCGGACCGGCCACGCGCCCAGGGACGGGCAATCGACATGCAGTCGTCACAGTGAACGGCGTCCGTTGAATCCGCCGTGCCGGGAAGCGGCACACCGCAAAGATCGCAGACCAATCCGCCGATAAAGGCCGTGTCGCGCCAGCACGCGGTGCAAAGCCCGAAATCGCTTTCGACCATGCCGCCGCAACACAGGCAGCGCGGCGGGTAGACAAGGCGCAAGGCCGTTTGAAACTTACCCGCCATCCGCCTATATCCCGCTGATGATCCAGACACCCAGACTGACCGATCGCAGCGCCCTGACCCGCAACCGCAACCGTGCCGGGCGGAACCCTGCCCTGTTCCTGCAGGAAGAGGCCGCCGCCGAGATCAAGGATCGCCTGGAACTGGTTAACAGGTCATTTACGTCCCCCGCTGTCGTGACCGGTCTTCCGCCGCTTTGGCAATCCATCATGCCGGATGCGCGAATCGTCGCAGATGATGATGTCCTTGAGCTGGCTGAAGGCGCGCATGATCTGGTGATCCATGCGCTGTCCCTGCACTGGGCCAGCGATCCTGTGGGTCAACTGATCCAGGCCAGGCGCGCGCTGCGCCCGGACGGGCTGTGCCTTGTGTCCCTCTTCGGCGGCCTGACCCTGCATGAATTGCGCAGCGCCCTTGCCGAGGCCGAGGCGCGTATCACCGGTGGTTTGTCGCCGCGCATCCTGCCCATGGCCGAGATCCGCGATCTTGGCGGCTTGCTGCAACGCGCCGGCCTTGCCCTGCCTGTTGCGGATAGCGTGAGCCTGACGGTCAGCTATTCGGATCCCTATGCCCTGATGCGGGATCTGCGGGCGATGGGTGAAGGAAATGCATTGGAGGCGCGCCTGCGCCGCCCCACCCGCCGCGCGGTTCTCGAGGCAGCGGCAAGCATCTATGTCGACCAGCATGCCGATGGCGACGGTCGCATCCCCGCGACCTTCGAAATGATATTCCTCAGCGGTTGGGCGCCGGATGACAGCCAACCCAAACCATTGCGCCCGGGAAGTGCGCAGACGCGGCTTGCAGACGCCCTCGGAAGCATCGAATCGAAGCTGCAAGATTGACGATCCGCCAAGAACCTTTATGTCCCCTGCTGACCTATTCAAAATTCAAGATGAACGAGGGCCCAGATGCTGGATGCCACTTCGACCGAAACGACACAGACCCACGCCGTAAGGCCGCCAATGTCGCCCGCCGACCACCCGAAGGTGGCGATGGGTAAAGTTGGTATCCTGGTGGCCAACCTGGGCACGCCGGACAACTACGATTACTGGTCCATGCGACGCTACCTGAATGAATTCCTGTCGGACCGGCGGGTGATCGACTACAGCCCGTGGCTCTGGCAGCCGCTCCTGCAGCTCATCATCCTCAGCAAGCGGCCTTTCAGCAGCGGCAAGAACTACGAATCCATCTGGAACCATGACCAGGGCGAAAGCCCTCTGATGACGATCACCAAGGACCAGACCGCCAAGATCACCGAGACGATGAAGGCGCGCTATGGTGACAATGTCATGGTCGATTTCTGCATGCGCTATGGCAACCCCTCGACCAAGTCGAAGGTGCGGGCCATGGTCGATGCCGGTTGCCGCAAGATCCTGTTTTTTCCGCTTTATCCGCATTATGCGGGCGCAACGTCGGCCACCGCGAACGATCAGTTCTTCCGCGCGCTGATGGAGGAAAAATGGCAGCCGACCGCACGTGTCGTGGATCCGTATTACGAGCATCCCCTCTATATCGAAGCCTTGGCGCAATCGGTGGAACGCGCCTATGCCCAGGAAGAGCACAAACCCGAAGTGCTGGTCTGTTCGTATCATGGCGTTCCGAAACGCTACCTGATGGAGGGTGATCCCTACCATTGCCAGTGCCAGAAGACGACGCGGCTCTTGATGGAGCGGCTGGGCTGGGACAAGACGCAGATCGTGACGACCTTCCAGTCGCGGTTCGGACCGGAAGAGTGGCTCAAGCCCTATACGGTCGAAGAAGTGGCCCGCCTTGCCAAGGAAGACGGCAAGAAACGGATCGCGGTTATTGCGCCCGCGTTTTCGGCTGACTGCATCGAAACGCTTGAAGAGATCAACGAAGAGATCAAGGAAAGCTTCGAAGAGGCTGGCGGCGATCACTTCACCTATATCCCCTGCCTCAACGACGACGATGCGCATATTGCGGCGCTGAGTGCGGTGATCGAGGACAACCTCAAGGGCTGGCTTGATTGATCTGCGGCGCGCGCGGCAGATCCCGAGGCAAATAAAAAAAGGCGGTGTAAAACACCGCCTTTTTCTTTGTCAGTAGAGAGCTGAAATCAGCTTGCGACTGCTGCTGCAACCACTGCCAGGATCAGCAGCGGAACCAGAACGCCGCCGCCCGACGAGCCTGCGGTTTCTTCAACAACAACCGGTGCTTCCATAACGGGCTCAGCCATGTTGCCAGCATATGCGGTGGAAGCGGCAGCGGTAACAGCGGCCGCGAGAACGAGTTTCTTCATGTTAACCTCCAGATAATCGGCTGGCGTGCAAAGCACACCAAGCACCCAAGACGTACCTCGTATTATTGTCTAAAGCAGTAATCCAAGGCAATTGCAAATCTGCACGCACCTGTTTTCGGTGCTGCCAGAGAATGTCGTCAAATTAGCAACACCTGTGTTCCAACTTTGGTCATTTCATACAATTCAGCGATATGTTCATTGTAAAGACCAATGCATCCGTTGGAGGATCGCCGCCCGATTTTGCGCGTATCATGGGTTCCATGAATGCGGTAATAGGTCCAGCTGAGGTACAGCGCATGTGTGCCCAGCGGGTTGTCAGGACCGGGTGGCACGAAATCGGGCCATTCGGGATTCCGCTTTTTCATCGACGGGGTCGGCGCCCAGCTTGGGCCCTCTACCTTGCGAATCACGGAGGTGCGGCCGCGCCGCGTCAGATCCTCGGACAGAGGCACGCTGGACGGGTAAAGTTTGTAGGTTGCCCCATCCTCGTCCCAGAAATGCAGCGCGCGCGAATCGATATCGACCAGCACGGCACCGTTGCGCAGATCCGAGAAGTAGGGCCGCCAGTCCAGTGTACGGAAGCTTGAGGCGTTCCGACGTACGACTTGCGACAGATCACGCTCCACCTCGACCGTATCGGCGCCATTCACATTCTGGGCCAGGGCCGGCGTTGCAAGAAGCGACGCGCTTCCAGCAAGAAAGACGCGCCTGTTGAAGGCTGTTCCGCGGTTATCAGTCATCCAAAAAACTCCAAGACAGACACACTGTCGACGCCGCGATCTTATTGCGTGAAAGACGCAGTCGCAAATCAAACCGGCGTCATTTGGCGCAGTCACGCCGAAGTGGGTTTAATATGCGGTTTCGGCGGGATAAAGCAGGAAGGTTAGCGCGGGAAACTACACATGCTCAGACTTGCCGTCATTTTTGCCACGACTTCGCTTTTTCTGGCCGCTTGTGCAGCCCCGCCGCCGCCCACTCTTGGGCCGGACGGGCGCCCCTTGCCGCGTGTCTACCGGATCTCGGCCGGGGATGCGGCTGAAATACAGTTCCGCATGCTTGATTCCGTCAATGCACTGCGCCAGGCAGCCGGTGCCGCCCCTGTGCAGCTGAGTTCGGAGTTGACGGCCGCAGCGGCAACCCATTCCCGTGACATGGCGGTCCAGAACCGGCCCTGGCACTTTGGATCTGACGGGTCATCACCGATCGACCGGGTCAGGCGCGCGGGTTATCCCGGCCAACTGCTGGGCGAGACGATCTCGGAAACCTACGAAACAGAGCTGGAAACCCTTGCCGCATGGATGGACGCACCGGACACGCGCCGCGTCATCCTGGAACCTGAGGCGCGCAACATGGGTTTTTTCTGGCACCAGGAAGCGAACGGCAAGATCTGGTGGACCTTGGTGATGGGGAACTGAGACATCGGTTCCGGCCAAACCGCAGGATCGCGACAGGAAAACCCCGGACATTGTTCGGGGTTTCTTGTTTTTCAGATGCGCCGCGTCACGGAAAGATCGAGATCGGTGTGCCGTCCTGGACCATGGAATAGATGATTTCCATTTCCTCGTCAGTGACGGCGATACAGCCCCAGGTCCAATCGTTCTGGCCGTTCTGCCAGCGTTTCGGGCGGCCGTGAATGAAGATGTCGCCCCCCGGATCCCGGCCAGCGGCCTTGGCGCGGGCGATATCCGCCTTGTTCGGGTAGGAAATGCCCAAAGACAGATGGAACCGGCTGTTGGGGTTGCGCCTGTCGATCATGTATTCGCCTTCGGGCGTACGCCCATCGCCTTCGAACTGCTTGTGTCCGACCGGCGCAAAACCAAGGTGAATGTCATAGGATGCCAAGGGCCGGTCGAAATGCATCAAATGCATGCGCCGCGCCTGCTTGAACACAAGAATACGCGTCACGGGCGGGCCTTTGTAGACCTTGAACTTCGATTGGCCGCCAGCACAGGCTGACAGCCCGAAGGGTAGCGCCAGAAGGAAAAAACGCCTGTCCAACATATCTGCTCGATCTTCTTTTTTGGCAAACTGATACACGGAAACATGACCTGCAGATAGGCTAAATCGGCTTGTTGGCGAAAGCGTTACCCCTTGTCGCGGGCGTTCATTCTGTCCTCGATCGCCCTGAGCCGTGTCAGCACCTCGTCACGATAGGCGTCTGTTTTTTCGTTGCTTTCTTCCTGATGTGCATCCTGCATCGAGTTCACGACAAGACCCACCAGAAGGTTCACGACGGCGAAGGTCGTGACAAGGATAAATGGCACGAAAAAGGCCCATGCGTAAGGATAGGCCTCCATGACGGGGCGCACGATCCCCATGGACCAGCTTTCCAGCGTCATGATCTGGAACAGCGAATAGGCGCTGCGCCCCAGCGTGCCGAACCATTCGGGAAAACTGTCGCCGAACAGCTTTGTCGCCATGACAGAGCCGATGTAGAAGATGATCGCCATCAATAGAAAAACGCTGCCCATGCCGGGCAAGGCGGTGATGAACCCCTCGACCACGCGACGCAGACGCGGCGCGACCGAGATGACACGCAACACCCGCAGGATCCGCAGCGCCCGCAGGACAGACATGCCCTGCGCATTCGGCACCAGCGCGATACCCACGATCACGAAATCGAACAGGTTCCAGGCCGAGCGGAAAAAGTTGCGCCCGTGGGCGATCAGCTTGAGGACGATTTCGATCACGAAAATCGACAGGCAGACCCGGTCAATCGTCAGGATCAGTGGCCCTGCGGCGGCCATGGCCGTATCGGAGGTTTCCAGCCCCAGGGTGACCGCGTTCACCAGAATGACGGCGATCACGAAATTGGTCACTACAGGTAGGGCCAGCCAATCAGCCAGTTTCGTCCGAAAAGTCATCACTTGCTCCGGTAGGAAATGCTCTTGCGCGGCGTCAGATATGTGGGGCCTTGAAGGCCGCCGCAAGCTCTACATGGGTCGACCAGCGGAATTGATCCACGACTTGCACCCATTCAAGGCGATAACCTGCTGACAGCAGGATTTTTGCATCACGCGCGAAGGTCACCGGGTTGCAGGACACAAAGGCGATCCGCCCGATCTGCGATTGCGCCAGTTCGCTCACCTGTGCCTCGGCGCCCGCGCGTGGCGGATCTATGACGGCCGCGTCGAAGCGTTTCAACTCATCCGGCAGCAGGGGGCGGCGAAACAGGTCGCGCGCTTCGGCCGTCACACGCTTCAAGCCTTCGGCCTGCCGCCAACCCTGATCCAGCGCCTTGACCATCGCGGCATCACCCTCAACGGCGTGCACCTCGGCCTGCGCCGCAAGCGGAAGCGCGAAAGTGCCACAACCGGCAAACAGATCGACGACCCGTGCAGCACCCCCCACCGCTTCGGCAACAGACGCGAGCAGCGCCGCTTCGCCTTCGGCTGTCGCTTGCAGGAAGGCACCCGGCGGCGGGGTAACCCGCGCCGCACCAAAGCGCTGCACCGGAGGTATGCGCATGCCCACCAGTTCGTCATCCCAGACAAGTCGGGCCAGCTTGAAACGCTCCACCTCGGCCGCCAGGGCGACCCGCAGGGGCCCGTCAAGGGGCTTGCCGCCCGTGACCATCACGTCCAGACCACCTTCGCTCTGCGTGACCTGAACGGTCAACTCGCCCTTGCGGCTGCCACCTGTGATCGCCAGCGCCTCGGACAGCGGCAAGGCGTCCAGCAAGGCTGGCAGCAGCAACTGGCAATCCGGAATCTCGATCAGCGTGTCCGAGGCACGGGCGTGAAAACCTGCCAGCGCGCCTTTCTTGGTGCGTCGGGCCGATATGGCCGCGCGCCGACGCGACCGGGGTGGCGATGTGAGGATCGGGCGAAAATCTGCTTCGATCCCCTGCGCGAACAGGGCCGCGCGCACGACATCGGTTTTCCAGCTGGCCACGAAATCATCGGATGCATGCATGACCTGACAGCCGCCACAGGCCTTGTAATGCCGGCAAGGTGCCGCCACACGGTTCGACGATGGCGTGACGATCCGCACATCCGTCAGCCTGTCACCGGTCAATGTGCCGGTCACGACCTCGCCGGGCAGGGTCATCGAGGCGAAAACAGGGCCTTGGGCGATCCCGTCGCCCTGATGCCCCAGGCGGATGATGCGATATTCTGTCATAGGGCGCGGGATACCCCGGCGCGGGCTGTGCATAAAGCCCTATTCGGCGGCATCCCGCAGCCCGATGAAGCCACCCGACTGGCGGTTCCAGTAACGCGCATAAAGTCCGCCCGCCGCCAGCAGATCATCATGCGTGCCCTGTTCCACGATCCGGCCGGCATCCAGTACCACGATCCTGTCCATCTGGCTGATCGTCGACAGCCGATGCGCCACGGCCAGCACCGTCTTGCCGATCATCACACGCTCAAGTGCGGTCTGGATCGAGGCTTCGACCTCGCTGTCCAACGCGCTTGTCGCCTCGTCCAGAACAAGGATCGGCGCATCCTTGAGGATCGCGCGCGCCAGCGCGATCCGCTGGCGCTGCCCGCCGGACAGTTTGACGCCACGTTCGCCCAGATGGGCTTCGTAGCCGCGCCGCCCCTTGTGATCCTGCAGATCCTTGATGAAATCATGCGCCTCGGCCTTCTTGGCAGCGGCGATCACTTCGGCTTCGGTCGCGTCTGGGCGGCCATACAGGATGTTGTCGCGGGCCGAACGGTTGAACATCGCGGTTTCCTGCGTGACCATCCCGATCCTGCGCCGCAGGCTTTCCTGTGTCACGTCGCGGATATCCTGCCCGTCGATCAGAATGCGCCCCTGCTCCGGGTCATAAAGCCTGAGCAGCAGCGCCACGAGGGTCGACTTGCCCGCGCCAGAGGCACCGACAATCCCCAGCTTTTCGCCCGGCTGAACCTCAAGCGCGATGTCACTGATGCCGCCGGCGTCCCGGCCATAGGCAAAGCCAAGACCGTCAAAGCGAATGCGTCCCTCCGGCACCTGCAATTCGCTTGCGGTGGCGTCGTCATCCAGACGCGTGCGGGGCGTCAGGGTATGGATACCGTCTTCGATTTCGCCGATGTTCGAATAGATCGCCATCAGGGTGAAACTGACCCAACCGGTCATCTGCGCGATGCGGATCGAAACCGCACCGGCAGCGACGATATCGCCCTCGCTCGCGGTACCCTGCGACCAGAAGATCAAGGTGCCGCCGATCAGCAGGACAGGCAGGATCCCCGCCAGCGTCATGAGAGCGACCCGGAACACAGCCGACAGCTTGCCGAAATGCAGCGAGGTGTCGCGGAACCGCTGCATCGCGCCCAGCGCGGCGCGATCCTCGTGATCGGCATGGGCGAACAGCTTGACCGTCTTGATGTTGGTGATCGTGTCCACCACCTGGCCCGAGACCATCGCACGCGCGCCCGCCCGCTTACCGGCGCGTTCGCGGATCCGCGGCAGGAACCAGCGGATCAGCAGGAAATAGGCCGCCAGCCAGATGACAAAAACCAGCGCAACCCGCACGTCGATGGCCAGAAGCAGGAAAACCGACCCGATCAACGAGGCCAGGGCAAAGGCGACGACGTTGATCATCTCGACCGCGACATCGGTGATCGCGCGCGCCGTCTGCATCTGCTTCTGGGCGATGCGGCCGGCGAAATCATCGTCGAAGAACTTGACCGATTGGCCCAGTGTCCAGCGGTGCAAACGGCTGAGGACCAGCGGATTCACATTCGGCTGAACGATGATCGAATTGGCCGCCGAGGACAGACCAAAAGCCAACGGTCGCAGGATCAGGAAGAATCCGACAGCCCCCAGGATCATGGCCAGGTTGGACGCGCCAAAGAACGTGTCCGGCCCGCTGGCAATCGCGCCATCGATCACCATCCCGAGGATCAGGGCGGTCCCGGCCTCAAGCGCGCCGGACAGCGCCGATAATCCCGCAGCGACCCACAGTGCCGGCCACGACCCCGACAGCGCCCAGCGAAAGAACGCGCCCAGCGCCTGTGGCGGCGGGCCTTCGGCAGGCAGGAAAGGGTCGATACGGGTTGCGGATTGCATCATGGGTCTTTCAGTCATTGGGTTCAGGGAAGAACCTAGCCCGCAGGGTCAGCGGTCAAGAAACCTGCAATCGCGATGGGCCGCAAGGCAAGAAGAAGGATCAACCGCGATTCAGCAGGTCTTCGCGCGTCAGCTGGAAACCCGAGAGGATCCAGCGCTGTCTCAAGCGTTCCAGTTCACGGCCAAGGGCAGGGCCTTCGAATTCAGGCATCAGATCCGCAGCGCGCAGGGGAAACACCGCCGCGGCGCCCTCTGCGGCCTTCACAAAGCTGTCAGGGTCAAGGGGTTGGCTCATCACGGCTGCGCGCAGCAACAGGATGGCGCGTGCGTCCTCGATCCCATGACGAAAGCCCAGTTCGCCTGCTTCCCGGCCCGCGCCCAACCCGTCGCGCAGAAGGCAAAGCCTGATTTCCTCTGCGCGGCTCAACCGCAGGCGCCCGGCGGCCTCGGGGCCTGTCATCGACGCAAGCCGCGCCAACCAGTCAGGTGCAAGATGCGCTTGCTGTTCAAGATGCACAAGCGGAGCGAGGCTGCGATCGTCCGCACCGGGCAGGATGCGTGTCAGCACGCCGCAGGCGCGCATGGCTGCAACCGATGGCGCGGGATCGGGCGCGGACAGCAGCTTTCGCATCTCGCTGCCCACACGCTCACGCGACAGTTGCGCCAATCCTTCAGTGGCCTCGGCGATTGCCGACAGGGCGTTCTGATCCGGCCCATCAGCATCGTCACCATACCAGGCGTGAAACCGGAAAAAGCGCAGGATACGCAGATAATCCTCTGCGATGCGCGCGGCTGCATCCTCGATGAACCGGACACGTCGCGCCATCAGATCCGGCAAGCCGCCAAGCGGATCAAGAACGGCACCCGAGGGATCGGCATAAAGCGCGTTCATGGTGAAATCCCGGCGGCGCGCATCATCCTCGACCCGGGTCGCATAGGCCACGACAGCGCGGCGGCCATCGGTTTCGACATCGCGACGAAAGGTCGTGACCTCATGCGGTATTCCACCGGCGATCACCGTGATCGTGCCGTGCTCGATCCCGGTCGGAACGGGACGAAGACCGGCATCCTTGGCCAGTTCCATCACCACTTCGGGGCGGGCATCCGTCGCGATGTCGATGTCGGTGACTGGCGCACCGATGATGGCATTGCGGACGCAACCACCGACAAAAAGCGCCTTGTAACCGGCCTGTGTCAGCATCGCGCAGACGGCCTGCGTGTGATCTGCCGTGATCCACTCTGCCGCGATCCGCATCAGCCCTGCATCCTGTCAGCCAATGCGCGCAGAATGCGTGCTGTCGCACCCCAGATGTAATAGGGACCATAAGGCACGGTGAAATAGTGCCGCCTTTGCCCACGCCAGCGCCGCGACTGGATGATGAAGCGGGCAGGGTCCGTGACGTGGGACAGCGGTGCTTCGAACACCTCGGCCACTTCGCCGGGTTCGGGGCGGGGATGGAAGGGCGCAATGACGCGCGCCAGAACCGGCGTCACGATGAAGCCCGTCACGGTCTCATGCGCGGGCATGGTTCCCAGAACCTCGACATTGGCGCGGTCGAGCGCGATTTCCTCCTCTGCCTCGCGCAGGGCAGCGGCGATGACATCGGCATCGCCCTCGTCCTGCTTGCCGCCCGGAAAGGCAATCTGACCAGGATGATGCTTGAGAGCGGATGACCGTTTGGTCAGGATCACCTGCATGCCGAAGGGCCGCTCGATCAGCGGCACCAGAACGCCGGCCGCGCGCAGCGGCCGACCCTCCGGCAGGACGACATCCGGGTTCAGATCGAAATCGGAAGAGGGCCGCCCCGCGAGGCGCAAAGCGTCGCGCACCCGATCCAGCGGATCAGTCCGCATCCCCGTCCGTCCCTTTGGCCTCGAATCCCAGCATCTTGGGATCAAGGTCGTAATGGGCGCCGCAGAACTGGCAATCGGCCGTCACGCGCCCGTCGTCCGTGGTCATCTTTTCGATGTCCTTGGAGGAATAGATCGACAGGCTTTGCCGCACGCGATCCTCGGAACAGGTGCAGCCGAAACGCACGGGCTGCGCGTCGAAGACACGCGGCGCCTCTTCGTGGAAAAGGCGGATCAGCAAATCGGTCGGCGACACGCGCGGCCCGACAAGTTCCAGATCCTCGACCGTGTCCAGAAGAAGATTGGCACGGTTCCAGTTCTCGCCCTCCTCGCCGTCCACAAGGTCGCGCGCGTGCAACAAGCCCTCCTCGCCTGTCGCCTCTGCGCCTTTGGCGAAAGGCGACGCCTTTGGCATGTGCTGCAACATCACACCCCCCGCGCGCCAGTATTCCTTTACCCCGCGCTCGGTCGATTTGCCGAAACTCAGGGCAAAGCGGGTCGGCAACTGCTCTGACTGGGCAAAATACGCCTCGGCGCAGGAGGCAAGCGATCCGCCGGCAAGCGGGGTAATGCCCTGATAGGGGGTCATGCCCTGGCCCTGGTCGATCATGATCGCGAAATAACCCGTGCCGATCTGGTCGAAGGGCGCCCCATCCGTCAGACGATCCGCATCATAGCTTGCATAGGCCCGGATACGCGCCGGCTCGCCTTCCTCGGAAGGGCCATAGTAATCCGTGGCGATCATCCTGACAGGCCCCTTGGACTGGACCTGAAGCTGCAATTTCCAGCGCAGCTTGACCGTCTGGCCGATCAGCGCGGTCAGCAGGGCCATTTCTGCCACCAGCGCCTCGACCACAGGAGGGTAGTCATGCTGCTTCAGGATACCGTCAAGCACCCCGTCCAGCCGTGCGACACGGCCCCTGATATCCGAGTTGTCCAGCTGGAACGGCAATACCGTATCGTCCCAGGCGATTTTTGATCCAAGTGTCATGGGGTTTCCTTACGAGCCGTCTCTTGGCATACCGCTTGTATATAGGCGGGGCAAGGCGGGCACCAAGGGAATGGCTGCCACCCGTTGCGCGCAGGGCTTGTGCAAAAGGCGACAGGATGATCAGACGGTTTGGTGAATCGCCCCGTGCGGGGCAAAGCTACAGGCGCAGACCGGGCGCCTATGCGATCCTTTTGCGCGGCGCGGACATCCTGCTGACCCATCAGGCCGATCCATGGCCCGAGTTCCAGCTGCCTGGCGGCGGGATCGATCCCGGCGAGTCACCCCTTGCCGCCCTGCACCGCGAGGTTTTCGAGGAAACAGGCTGGAGCATCGCAGCCCCGCGCCGCATCGGCACATTCCGCCGCTTTACCTATATGCCCGAATACGACCTCTGGGCCGAGAAGCTCTGCATGATCTACCTGGCAAGGCCGGTGCGCCGGATCGGCCCGCCCAGCGAGGCAGGGCATACCGCGCTGTGGATGCCCCCCGAGATTGCGGCCGACAAACTCGGAAATGCCGGGGACAGGCATTTCGTCAGCAGTTTGCTATCCAGCCTTCGGCGCCTCTGACTGCGAAGCACCCTTGTATTCGAACAGGATGGCAGAAATGTCATCCGGGAAGTCGCCACCCCCTGCGTATTCGGTCAGGTTCCAGATGATGGCTTCAAGAAAAGCGGTTCCGGCCAGATGGCGCAAATCCCCCAGCATGCTGGCAGCCCCTTCGGTGCCCAACAGCCGCTCTTGCGGGTCGGGACATTCCAGGATGCCGTCCGACAGCACGATCAGCCGATCACCCGGCCCAAGAACGCAGTCGAACTGTTGGTAGTCTGCGCAATCGAACAGGCCAACCGGCAGACCGCCCTCACCCAGGATTTCAAGTGTTCCGTCGTGCCGCTGAACCATGGGATTCGGATGCCCCGCCTGCACCATGACGACACGCCCGGTCTGCAGATCCACATCGGCCAGGAACAGGGTAAGGTAGTGATCGGTCTGCACCTCCTGCAGGACAAGACGGTTCAAGGATCCGACAACCTGTTCAGGCGGCAGATGGATCAGCGCACCGTCCACATCGCGCGACAAGGCGATGTTATGTTCCGGCGCCGAGGATGACATGTAGCTTGCCAGTCGCGCCGTCATCATCGCGGAACTGATCCCATGGCCGGACACATCCAGCGCAAACAGCCCCGCATGCGTATCGCCGGCGGGGTAGAACCCGACCAGATCGCCACCCACATGCCCCGAGGATCGCAACAGCAGACAGACCTGCGCCGCGCCAAAATCATGCGATCTTTCCCGCACGAGCGACTGTTGCAGCTTTTTCGCCTCGGCCAGGTCGGTGTCCAGCGCATCGTAGAGCGCCTGAAGCTCGGCCAGGGTGCTGGTGATCAGGCGGTTCTTGTCCGACAATTGCCGCTGCATGTCGATGATCCGCGTACCCGCATTTATCCGGGCGCGCAGTTCTGCGGGATTGACCGGCTTGGTCAGAAAATCATCGGCCCCGCAATCAAGACCAAGCGCCACGGCTTCCTTGCCGCTTTTCGAGGTCAGAAGGATGAAATAGCCATAGGTTTCCCGTGGCAGATCGCGGAAGGCGCGACAGAAGGCAAGCCCGTCCATGCCGGGCATCATCCAGTCGCTGAGCACAAGATCGGGCGTTTCGACTGTACAAAGCGCAAGGGCTTCGTGCCCGCTGGCGGCTTCGGATACCCTGAAGCCCCACCGGGTCAGAAAGGACGAAAGGATACGTCTTTGCAGATCGCTGTCATCGACAACAAGCGCATGCAAAGGCGCATTGCGCACGACGGTTGCGTTCGGGCCTGGCTTCTGGGGTTGCTGTGCTTGCGCGGACAAGGATTGCTGCCTTCTTGACGTGAGAAACCCGTCTAAAGCGCAATTCCTAACGTCACCTGAACGTTAGAATTAATCCTATTTACAGTATGTTAAGTTCCTTTCCCCTATCCTGCAAAGCATGTCGCGGCAGGAGAGGGACATGATCGACTGGACACGTGTTGAAGAGCTGCAGGATGAAATCGGACCTGATTGTTTTGACGAGGTGGTCAACCTTTTCCTTGCCGAAGCAGGCGACGTCGTGGCCCGCCTGCGCGACAATCGCGATCCCTCGCGCCTGGCGGTTGATCTGCATTTTCTCAAGGGCGGCGTACTCAACCTCGGGTTCGTTGCAGTCTCGAACCTTTGCGCAGAGGGTGAAAGCCTGGCGTCAACCGGGCAGGGCGACAGGTTCGACATCACCGCGCTTGTTGCGACCTATGAACAGTCAAGACTGGCGTTCCTGACAGAGTACGAGTCGCGCCTTGCCGTGCAGACCTCAGCGGGGTGACCGTTTGGCCAGGATACGCTGAAGCGTCCGGCGATGCATGTTCAGGCGACGCGCGGTCTCTGAAACATTGCGATCGCACAGCTCGTATACACGCTGGATATGTTCCCAACGCACGCGATCCGCGCTCATGGGGTTTTCGGGTGGAGGCGGAAGGTCAGCCCCGGTCGCCAGAAGGGCATGGGTGATGTCGGTGGCATCAGCCGGTTTGCTCAGGTAATCCGTGGCACCGATCTTGACCGCCGCGACTGCGGTTGCAATCGCACCATACCCGGTCAGCACGACAATGCGGCAATCCGGACGCTTGCCGCGCAAAACCTCGACCACATCGAGCCCGTTGCCATCCTCAAGCCGCAGGTCACACACGGCATAGGCAGGAGGCCGAGCCGTCGCGATCGCCTTGCCTGCGGCGACCGAACCGGCGGTTTCCACATCGAAGCCACGCTTTTCCATGGCTTTGGCCAGCCGCTTCAGAAACGCCTCATCGTCGTCGACCAGAAGAAGTGTTCTGTCTTCTCCGATGTCGTGCAGGTCTTCCGCCACGCCTGTGCCTCCTGATCCAGCCAACGCTGTTCAAATCTATTATAGCGCGCGCTGTCAGGCGTCAAACCAACCTGTCATTCTCGTGATGTCAAAGCAGACTGTCAGCGGGCTTCCAGAAAGCACTGGATACGATCTGCCACGTCTTCCGCGCGCAACGAACGCTGAAAGACTTCGACGAACCCATCCCCGGGAAAGACGAGATAGCTCATCGTGGAATGATCCACGAGATAGTATTCATCGTCGCCTTCCTGTTTCTGGTAGAAGGTGCGGTAGGCACGGCTGGCCGCGCGCACCTGCTCGGGCGACCCGGTCAGACCCAGCATCCGCTCGTGCAGGTTTGCCGTGAATGCATCGACGACTTCGGGCGTATCGCGTTCCGGATCGATCGAGATGAAAACAGGCTTCACCATCAGGCCGCGTTCCTCAAGGATATCAATCGCCTCTGCATTCCGGGCGGTATCCAGGGGGCAGACATCAGGGCAAAAGGTATAGCCGAAATAGATCAGGCTTGGCTGATCGATCACATCGGCATCCGTCACCGTCTTGCCTGTCTCATCCACAAGTGTGAACGGCCCCCCGATCTGCGAGGCACCTCCGGCAATGCTTGTCGTGCGGCATTGGGCGTATTTGTCCGGTGTTCCCGCGAGCCTTGTATAGACGAAAACACCTGCGGTCATCGCAATGACAAGACAAACCGCGGCGATGGCATAAATACGCGACATCACGTTCTCCTTTTTCTGGCAGGACTGGTTATTGGGTCAGCCGGGGTGCATATTTACCACTTGGGCCTGACATGCAACGGGACGAATGGGCACATATGAGTGATATGCAGCTTGGCGTTCTAAAGGGGCGCGAACGCGGGAACTGGGTCCGTCTGCGCACGATCATCCTGTTGCGCTGGGCAGCTGTCATCGGACAGCTGATCGCCCTCTTCGTCGCTCAAGAAGCCTACAAGCTGCAGATCGAGATGGGCCTGTGCCTTCTGGTCGTCAGCGTATCGGTCATGGGCAACCTGATCGCGATGTTCATTTTCCCGGAAAACAAGCGCCTGTCAGAGACCGAGAACCTGTTGATGGTTCTTTTCGATCTTCTGCAACTGGCGCTGCTGCTTTACCTGACAGGTGGTCTGCACAACCCGTTCTACATCCTGATCCTGGGGCCGGTGACTGTTTCGGCCTTGGTTCTCACGCTGCGCTCGACCGTGTTTCTCGGGATCACCGCCATCCTGGCCGTGACCCTTCTGGCAGAGTTCCACCTGCCCCTGAGAACGGAACAGGGGTTTCTTCTGCGGGTGCCGGACATTTTCGTTTTCGGCAATTGGGTGGCCATCACCATCGCGGTGATCTTCCTCAGCTTCTACTCCCGGCGTGTCACGCAGGAAATGCATTCGATGTCCGACGCCCTGCAAGCGACGCAGATGGCCTTGGCGCGCGAGCAGAAGCTGACCGATCTGGGTGGCGTGGTTGCAGCGGCGGCCCACGAATTGGGCACGCCGTTGGCCACGATCAAGCTGACCAGTGCCGAACTGATCGAGGAGCTTGATGATTTCCCCGAGCTTCAGGACGATGCGCGCCTGATCCGTGAACAGGCAGACCGATGCAGGGATATCCTGCGCTCCATGGGGCGGGCGGGCAAGGATGATCTCATGCTGCGTCAGGCGCCCTTGGGCACGCTGGTGCGCGAGGCTGCGGCCCCGCATATGAACCGCGGCAAGGACATCCATTTTCAGGACGGTCTGACGGAGGAGGACAGCCAGAGCCAGCCGATGGTGTTGCGCCGTCCCGACCTGGTGCATGGGCTGCGCAACCTGCTGCAGAACGGGGTTGATTTTGCGCGGGCGAATGTCTGGGTCGAAACCCGCTGGGATGATGAAACCGTTTCGGTGCGCATCATGGATGACGGCATGGGCTATCCGGCCAATATCATGGGACGGATCGGCGACCCGTTCATGCGGCTGCGCAGAAGCGAACCGGAACGCGCCCAGCGCCCGGAGTACGAAGGCATGGGGCTGGGGCTGTTCATCGCCAAGACGCTTCTTGAACGCTCAGGGGCCGAACTCAGCTTTGCCAATGGGCGAGACCCCTATCTTGCCAGCACGGAACAACCCCAGAAATGCGGCGCCATCGTCGAGGTTGTCTGGCCGCGCCCAAAGATCGACGCACGCCACCCGGCGAATGCCACGCCCATGGGGCAGAACCGCCTGCTCGATACCTGATCCGGGAGTCCGGATTTCGGATCAACAGCTCCCAAGCGTTAACCATGCATTAAGCATTTCGCGTCAAAGCTGCAGGTCACGTTTCCAGACGGGAGAGTCGGGGATGGCTCTGCTCAATCTGTTTCAATTCATTGTGCCGGTGACCTTGGGGCTGCTTTTGGGTGGGGCGATCCTTGTCTTGCTGGCCCGATATGATCGGATCGGTTCCGTGGACGCCGGTCGGGGCGCACCACCCGACTCCGGCAGCGACGGTGCTGCCGCCGCCTTCCTCTTCGAGGGCCGCATGCTCTTGCAGGCAAGCGACAGGGCCACACAACTTTTGCAGCCAGCCACAACCGATGACCCGGTCGATAGGCAGGGTCTTGATGATTGGGGGCTTGCGCTTTGCGCCCTAAGGCCACGCTTTCCCGGTCTTCCCGATGATCCCTCGCAATTCAGGGTATCCTCTGGCGAAAGCGGCCAGATCACGCTGGAGTCCGTTCTGGGCGCAGGCGGGTCGGAGTATATCATCGTGGATTGGTGGGATGGCTGGGTTCGGCTTTACCTTGTCGAACAAGAGCATGATCCTGAGCATGCGACGCCCGAAGCCGACCTGTCTGAAGAGGCTGGCTGGCTCCGTTTGGCCGTCACGGCCGCGCCCTATCCGATATGGCAAACGGCAAGGGATGGGCGGGTTCTCTGGGCGAACACCGCTTACACGGATCTGGTCACCCGGTTCGCGCGGCTCTGCCCCGAAGACATGCGCGGGGCAGACGGCTTTCCCGTGATGTTCGATGTGCCGCTGCAGACAGATTGCGACAACGCCTCGTACCGCTTGTCGATTGTCCCGTCCGGGTCCGTACAGCCTTATTGGTTCGATATTCGATGCCTGCGAATACCGTCGGGATGGATGAACTATGCCACGGATGTGAACGCCGTCGTCAACGCTGAAATCGCCCAGCGCAACTTCGTGCAGACCCTGACCAAGACTTTCGCGCAGCTATCCATCGGGCTGGCGATTTTCGACCGGCAGCGGCAACTGGCACTGTTCAACCCGGCCTTGATCGACCTGACCTCCCTGCCTGCGGAATTCCTGAGCGCGCGGCCAAACCTGCTGTCTTTCTTCGATCGCCTGCGGGACCGGCAGATGATGCCCGAGCCCAAGAACTACAGATCATGGAGGGATCAGATCACCGATCTGGTGGCAGCCGCGGACAACGGTCTTTACCTCGAGACTTGGTCCCTGCCATCAGGGCTGACCTACCGCATCAGCGGCCGACCACACCCCGACGGCGCGGTGGCCTTCCTGTTCGAGGACATCAGCGCCGAGATCTCGCTGACACGGCAGTTTCGGTCCCAACTAGAACTGGGGCAATCGGCCCTGAACGCCATGGAGCAGTCGATCGCGGTATTTTCCGCAACGGGCGTTCTGGCCTTTTCCAACACGGCCTATCGCAAGATGTGGCACATCGATACTGACAGCGGCTTTGCCGAGGTCACGGTGATCGACGCATCGCGGCACTGGCAATCACACAGCTTCCCGACACCTGTATGGGGCGATCTGCGGGATTTCGTGAACCAGTTCGGCGACAGATCCGACTGGCAGGCCGAAGTCACATTGCGCGACGGACGCACGGTTGCCTGCCATGTCGCACCCATGCCCGGGGGCGCGACCATGGTGCAGTTCATGCCCTTCGAGAAATGCATCGCCTCGAACACGAGAGAGCTTTTGCCAAGCGTGTCATGATCCGCCTGCCGATCAGACTTGCAGGCAGTTTCAGGCGCGCTACTCTGCGCGAATGTCGCCTCTTGCCGCCCGGATCACACTGTCGTCGCCCGAACAGACAACCGCATTCGCGGCGCGTCTTGGCGCGCACCTGCAACCCGGCGACGTTTTGCTGCTGGATGGTCCGATTGGTGCTGGCAAGACGCATTTCGCGCGCAGCCTGATCCAGTCCCGGATGGAACATCCCGAGGATGTGCCATCACCGACCTTCACCCTTGTGCAGATGTATGAAACCGATGCCTGCGAGATCTGGCATGCGGACCTGTACCGCCTGTCGATGCCTGACGAAGTTGTAGAGCTTGGCCTGACCGAGGCATTCGACAACGCGATATGCCTTGTCGAATGGCCCGATCGCCTTGGCAGTCTGACACCCGCCGATGCCTTGCGGCTGGCGTTCACACAAGGCAAGCAAGAGAACGAGCGGGAGGTTGCGTTGACATGGACCTGCGGCAAATGGGCAGAGCGCCTGAAGGGAGCTTTCGATGACTGACCGGGGGGATCTGGCAGATGCTTTTGTGGCCGGCACCGACTGGGCCGGTGCCAGCCGGAAACCGCTGGCCGGGGATGCATCAAACAGACGCTACGAGCGTTTGCATCTGCGCGGAAACAGTGCCGTCCTGATGGATGCCCCGACCGACAAGGGCGAGGATATTCGCCCTTTTGTGCGTATAGCGCGCCACCTGTCCGCCCTGGGATTGAGCGCGCCACAGATCCTGGCGGTGGATGAACGCCACGGCTTCCTGCTTCTGGAAGACCTGGGCGATGACCTGTTCGCCCGTGTCATTCCGCGGAACCCAGGCCTTGAGGAACCGCTTTACCAAGCAGCAACCGATGTTCTGGTGCATCTGCATCGCGCACCCCCGCCCGCTGATCTGCGGGCCTATGATCCGCAGATCATGCTGGACATGGCGGCGCTTGCCTGGCGCTGGTATCTGGGCAGCGCCATGGCAGAGGATCCCGCATCGGAACAGGCATTCCGCCTTGCTTTCGCGCCGATACTTGCCCGCCATGCCGGTGAAACCCCCGTTCTGATCCAACGCGACTATCATGCCGAAAACCTGATCTGGCTGCCCGAAAGGACCGGACCGGCGCGCGTGGGCCTGCTGGATTTTCAGGATGCGATGAAGGGTCACCCGGCCTATGATCTTGTATCTGTGCTGCAGGATGCCCGCCGCGATGTGCCGCCTGCGATCGAGGACCGGATGATCGCACGATATGTCGCAGCCACCGGGCAGGATGAGGCCGCGTTCCGCGCCGCCTATGCTGTTCTGGGGGCGCAGCGCAATCTGCGCATACTTGGCGTCTTCGGCAGGCTTTGCCTGCTGAACGGCAAACCGCATTACGTGGACCTGATCCCAAGGGTCTGGGATCTTCTGATGCGGGATCTGGAACATCCGGCCCTTGCCCCGGTGGCCAACCTGATCAGGGGGGCGCTGCCGACGCCAACCACGGATATCCTTGGAAGGATAAAGGCAAGATGCGCGACCGCCCCCAAGCCGTAATGCTGTTTGCGGCAGGTTTCGGCACGCGCATGGGTGCGTTGACCGCAGACCGCCCCAAGCCGCTGGTTCACGTCGCCGGACGGGCGTTGATCGATCATGCGCTTGCGCTGGTCGGTGATGCGGGCATCGCGCGCAAGGTTGCCAACCTGCATTACCGGGCCGAGATGCTGGAGAAGCACCTTGCGGGTAGGGATGTGCTGATCTCGGTCGAGACACCTGACATCCTTGAAACCGGTGGCGGCTTGCGCCAGGCCATGCCGTTGCTGGGCGAAGGTCCTGTGTTCACATTGAATACGGATGCCATCTGGAAAGGACCAAACCCCCTCAGCCTTGCCATGCAGGCCTGGGATCCGGCGCGGATGGATGCGCTTCTGGTCTGCATCAGCCCGGATATGGCTGTGGGTCACGCGGGCAAGGGCGATTTCGTCATTGATGAGGCGGGGCACCTGTCACGGGGGCCAGGATGGGTCTATGGTGGTGCGCAGATCATTCGGACAGAAGCGCTGAACACCATACCCGACCGCGCCTTTTCGTTGAACCTTCTGTGGGACCGGATGCAGGCGCAGGGGCGCCTGTTCGGACTGCGCTATCCCGGACAATGGTGCGACGTTGGGCGGCCTGAAGGCATAGCCTTGGCCGAAAACCTGATTGGACAGCATGATGTTTGATCCCGGCGAAAAACCTCGTCTGTTCGGGCTGCCGCCTGGCGCGGATTTCCCGGCAGCACTGGTGCGGGGCCTGCAGAGCCGTTTTGCGGACAAACCGCCCGAGGCGCTGGCCCAGGTGCAGCTGATCGTGAACACCAGACGCATGGCGCGACGCATCCGCGACCTGTTCGACAAGGGGCCCGCGCTTCTTCTGCCTGCAATCAGGCTGGTGACCGACCTTGGCGAACACGCGGATCTTGCCACCATGGACCCACCGGTGTCCCCGCTGCGGCGCAGGCTGGAAATCTCGCAGTTGGTCGCAAGGCTGCTGGACAGTCAGCCGGATCTGGCGCCACGCGCCTCTCTCTATGATCTGTCGGACAGCCTTGCGGGCTTGCTGGACGAGATGCAGGGCGAAGGAGTCGGACCCGAAGCAATCCGGCAGCTGGATGTATCGGACCAGTCAGGGCATTGGGCGCGCGCGCAGCAGTTCCTGGGGATCGTGCAGCACTTCTTTGACGGCGCAGGCGAAGCCCCGGATCGGGAGACGCGGCAAAGGCGCGTGATCGAAAGCCTGATTGCGCGCTGGCAGGCAGAGCCGCCCGCACATCCCGTCATCATCGCAGGGTCTACAGGGTCACGGGGCACGACACGCCTGTTGATGAGGGCGGTGGCGCAGTTGCCGCAGGGCGCAATCGTGTTGCCGGGTTTCGATTTCGACATGCCCGCGCCGGCCTGGACCGATCTGAACGATGCGCTGCTGGCCGAAGATCACCCCCAATTCCGGTTTCGCCTTCTGATGCATGACCTTGGGTTGGAACCTGGCGATGTTCTTGCCTGGTCGGACAGCCCAGCGCCCTGCCCGCCGCGCAACGCGCTGGTCTCGCTGGCGCTGCGGCCCGCGCCGGTTACGGATCAATGGCTGTCGGAAGGTCCGCACCTGAAGCAGCTTGATGAGGCCATGGCAAATGTGACGCTGGTCGAGGCGCCATCGCTCAGGGCCGAAGCGATGGCAATCGCGATGCGGCTGCGGCAAGCCGCAGAGGATGGGATAACGGCCGCCCTGATCACGCCGGACAGGATGCTGACGCGGCAGGTGACGGCTGCGCTGGACAGATGGAACATCCTGCCCGATGACAGTGCCGGTCAACCGCTGAACCTGTCACCACCCGGCCGGTTCCTGCGGCATGTTGCGGCACTGTTCCAGCGCAAACTGACCGCCGAGGCGCTGATCACGCTACTGTCGCACCCGCTGACACATTCTGGCGCGGATCGCGGTCTGCATCTGCGCCTGAGCCGGGAGCTTGAGCTGCATATCAGGCAGAACGGCCCGCCCTTTCCGGATGGTGCCGACCTGCAGGCCTGGGCGGACAAACAAAAGCAACCCGAAGCGCAGACCTGGGTGGCGTGGGTGATTTCCTGCTTCACCGCAAAGACCCTGCCAGGTGAGCTGGCATTGTCCGAACGCCTGACCGCGCATCTGGAGCTTGCCACAAGGATCGCGCAGGGAAGCACCGGCCAGGGAAGCGGCGGCCTCTGGCTGGAAAAGGCAGGACGCGAGGCGCTGGCGCTGGTCGAGATGCTGACCAATGAGGCCGGCCATGGTGGCGCCATGGACGCCAATGACTATTCCGATCTGTTCGGTGCGATCCTGTCCGGGGCCGAGGTACGCGATCGGGACGCGCCCCATCCGAACATCCTGATCTGGGGAACGCTGGAAGCGCGGGTGCAAGGGGCCGACCTTGTCATTCTTGGCGGTCTCAACGAAGGCAGCTGGCCGGAGATGCCAGGCCCTGATCCCTGGTTGAACCGCAAAATGCGTCATGATGCGGGTCTGTTGCTGCCTGAACGCCGCATTGGTCTGTCAGCCCATGATTTCCAACAGGCCATTGCCGCAAGCGAGGTCTGGCTGACACGGTCGATCCGGTCGGACGATGCGCAAACGGTCGCGTCGCGCTGGGTGAACCGTATGGTCAACCTGCTGGATGGCCTGCCGGAACAACAGGGTCCAGATGTACTCAGGCGCATGCGGGACAGGGGCGATGCCTGGCTGGACAAGGTCGTGCTGCTTGAAACGCCCACACCTGTAGCACCAGCCTTCAGACCCTCACCGCGCCCCCCGGTCGCTGCAAGGCCGAAGCAGATGTCGGTGACCGAGATCAAGCGGTTGATCCGTGATCCATACGCGATCTATGCGCGCCACGTGCTGAAGCTGCGCCCGCTCAACAGCCTGATGCAGGCGCCCGATGCCCTGCTGCGGGGGATCGTGACGCACGACATCCTCGAGGCTTTCGTCAAGGGTTTGACGGATGCACCCGAAACGCTGACCCAGGACCATCTGATGCAGCTCACAGAGACTGTTCTGGCCAAAAACGTGCCCTGGCCCGATGTGCGCGTGCTGTGGAAAGCCCGGATCGCCCGGGCTGCGGATTGGTTCGTCAACAGCGAAAAGGCGCGGCGCGCGCAGGCCATGCCCATCGCCTTCGAGCGCAAGGGGGCGGCTGACCTTGCTGGTCTGGGATTCACCCTGACGGTCAAGGCAGACCGGATCGACCGCGATGACTCAGGCGCGCTTCACATCTATGACTACAAGACCGGCGCATTGCCCTCGCTGGATGAACAGAAGTTCTTCGACAAGCAGCTTCTGCTTGAGGCGGCGCTGGCGACGCGCGGTGCGTTCAAGGATATCCCGCCCGCCACCGTCGCCAAGGCGGCCTATATCGGCGTCGGAAGCGCGCGCAAGGAACAACCCGCCCCGCTGGATGAAGAGACGCCCGAAAAAGTCTGGCACGAGCTGGTTGCGCTGATATCGGCCTATCTGCAGCCCGATCAGGGCTATACCGCGCGCCGCGCCATGTTCAAGGAAGGCGACACCGGCGACTATGACCTGCTGGCCCGGTTCGGGGAATGGGATGCAACCCAGGATGCCACACCCGAGGACCTGACATGACACGGGATGACGCAACAGAGCGGCAGGTTCAGGCCGCGCGCCCCGATGGGTCCACCTGGCTGTCGGCCAATGCCGGATCGGGAAAAACGCGGGTTCTGACCGACCGTGTGGCAAGGCTGCTTCTGTCCGGGGTCGAGCCACAGCACATCCTGTGCCTGACCTATACCAAGGCCGCCGCAAGCGAGATGCAGAACCGCCTTTTCAAACGGCTGGGCGGATGGGCCATGCGAACCGACACGGCATTGCGCGAAGCGCTGCGCGAGCTTGGTATCGACGGGCCCATACAGTCCGATGCGCTGCGCCAGGCGCGCACCTTGTTTGCCCGCGCGATCGAGACACCGGGCGGCCTCAAGATCCAGACGATCCATTCCTTTTGTGCATCGCTCTTGCGTCGCTTTCCACTTGAGGCGCGGGTTACCCCGCAGTTCACCGAGATGGATGACCACTCTGCCCGGCAATTGCGGGCCGAGATCCTTCAGCGCCTGGCCGAGGGCAAGGATGCACCAGTGGTCGAGGACATGGCGACCATCTATTCCGGCAGCGACTTTGATGACCTGACCCGCGTCCTGACGGCCCAGCGCGATGCGTTTCAGGGCGATGTGACGCGCGATCAGGTTCTGGACTGGTTCGGTCTTGCGCCCGGGTATGATGCCAAAGCGCTGCGCGCGGCCATCTTTACCGGGGATGAGCCAGAGATTCTGCGCCAACTGGTTCCGGCGATGCTGGCTGGCGGCACGACTGACAGCAAGCAAGCCTCGCGGCTGGCCTTGCTGACAGGGCAGGATCTGTCCGAGCTGCCTGAGCTGGAAAGCCTTTTCCTTTTTGGGGCGAAAACAAAAAGCCCTTTTGGGGCCAAGATAGGGTCTTTTCCATCAAAGGGCTGTCGCGAGGCGATCCCGGATATCCTGGATTCACTCAACGCCTGGATGACCCGCGTGGAACAGGCCCGCGAAGCGCGCCTGGCCTTGGCGGCGGCTGAAAAGACCCTGGTTCTTCACCGCTTTGCACGCATCTTTCTGCCCGCCTATGAGCGTCAGAAAACATTGCGCGGCTGGCTGGATTTTGACGATCTCATCGTCAAGGCGCGGGATCTGCTGACCGATCCGGCCGTGGCGGCCTGGGTGCTGTACCGCCTGGACGGCGGGATCGACCATATCCTTGTGGACGAGGCGCAGGACACCAGCCCGGTGCAATGGCAGGTCATCGAACGGCTGGCACAGGAATTCACCAGCGGGGCAGGGGCAAGGGCCGACGTGCCGCGCACCATCTTCGTCGTGGGCGACAAGAAACAGTCGATCTATTCCTTCCAGGGTGCCGATCCACGAGAGTTCGACAGGATGCAGGCCGAGTTTGCAAAGCGGCTTGTGTCGACAAACCGGCCCCTGTCGGCAATGGAGCTTGAATATTCCTTCCGCTCGGCCGATGCGGTTCTGCGCCTGGTGGATCAAACCTTCACGGGCCGCGACAGCGCAGGATTTTCCAGCTCGAAACACCTGGCGTTCAAGGGCGCCATGCCCGGGCGTGTCGATCTGTGGCCGCCGATCGAAAAACCCGCAGCGCCGGAAAAGGTTGCCTGGCACGATCCTGTGGATCGACGCAGCGAAAGCGATCACATGGTTCTGCTGGCTGATCGGATCGCATCCGAAATCCGGCGCATGGTGGATCAACGCGTGCTGATCCCGGTGGAGATCGAGAATACCGGCACCTACCGGATGCGACCCCTGCGCGAAGGCGACGTGCTGATCCTTGTTCAGCGACGGTCATCGCTGTTCCGCGAGGTGATCCGCGCCTGCAAGGACAAGGGCCTTGAGGTTGCCGGTGCGGACCGGCTCAAGGTCGGGGCCGAGCTGGCGGTGCGCGATCTTGCGGCGCTTCTGTCTTTCCTGGCGACGCCTGAGGATGATCTTTCGCTGGCGGTGGCTTTGAAATCACCCCTGTTCGGCTGGAGCGAACAGCAGCTTTTCACGCTGGCACAGGGTCGAAAAGGCTATCTTTGGGAGGCCTTGCGCAACCAGGCGGACACGCATCCGGATACGCTGGCAATCCTGAATGATCTACGGGATCAAACCGATTTCCTGCGACCTTATGAATTGATCGAACGGATCCTGACACGCCATGACGGACGGCGGCGTATCCTGGGCCGGCTTGGGCAGGAAGCGGACGACGGGATCGATGCGTTTCTGGCACAGGCCCTGGCCTATGAACGGGGCAACATCCCCAGCCTGATCGGGTTTCTGGCCTGGATGGAGACGGATGAACTGGAAATCAAACGGCAGATGGATGCGGCCGGCAACCGGATCCGGGTCATGACGGTGCATGGCGCCAAGGGTCTTGAAGCGCCGATTGTCATACTGCCGGATGCCGGTCGTCGGGATAACAGCATCCGGGACATGATGCTTGTGCACGAGGGAAAGGCGTTGTGGAAAACCGCCGGCGATGACGCGCCCGCAACCGTGAGCGCCGCGCTGCAGGCCCAGTTGGAGGCGCAGGAAGCCGAACGCGATCGCCTGCTCTATGTCGCGATGACCCGCGCCGAGAAGTGGCTGATCGTGGCCGCTGCGGGCGATCTGGGGAAGGACGGCAACAGTTGGTTCCACCGGGTCGAAGCCGCCATGCGGGCCTGTGGCGGGGTCGATCACGGCTTTGACTTCGGGCAGGGTGTCCGTCTTGAAAGCGGTGACTGGGCTTTGCCCGAAGCAGACACGGACAAGGCTGAAACCAAATCCATGCCGGTTCTTGAAGGGCTGTATTCCCGACCGGCGCCAGAGCTGGCGCCTTCACCAGAAACGCTGAGCCCGTCAGATCTTGGCGGTGCCAAGGCGCTACCGGGGGAAGCGGGAATGAGCGAGGATGCCGCAAAGCTGCGCGGCTCGCAAATCCATCTGCTGCTCGAGATCCTGCCGTCGGTCGATCCGTCGGACTGGGCGTCACGCGCCAAGGGCATTTTGTCGGGCGGCGATCTGGCGGCTGACGCCGCAGACATTCCCGCCTTGCTGGCCGAAGCAACGGCTGTCTTGTCCAAGCCCGACCTTTCTTTCCTGTTCGCCAAGGGAACGCTGGCCGAAATACCGGTTTCGGCCACCCTGGCGGAACTTGGGGGGCAACGCATTCACGGATTGATCGACCGGCTGATCATTCAGCCAGATCGCGTTCTGGCAGTGGATTTCAAGACCAACGGCGTGGTTCCCGAAACAGCCGATGACTGCCCCGAGGGTATTTTGCGGCAGATGGGCGCCTATGCGGCAGCGCTGCGCCTGATCTACCCGGATCGCAAGATCGACACGGCAATCCTCTGGACCCGCAGGGCGCAGTTGATGCCCCTGTCGAACGATCTCGTGATGGGGGCGCTGCGACGCAGCAGCCTCCCTTGACGCTGACGCATGAGGTCCATAGGTTTGCCGCCAACCATTCCCACAGGAGAAAGCCAATGGCGACTGTTGCTGTCACAGACGAGACGTTCGACGCCGAAGTCAAGAATTCCGATATCCCCGTTGTCGTAGACTTCTGGGCAGAGTGGTGCGGCCCCTGCAAGCAGATCGGGCCCGCTCTCGAAGAGCTGTCGGCCGAATTTGAAGGTCGCGTGAAGATCGCCAAGGTCGATGTCGACAGCAACCCGAATGCCGCAGCCGCCATGGGCGTGCGGGGCATCCCGGCGCTGTTCATCTTCAAGAACGGCCAGATCGTATCGAACCGCGCAGGTGCTGCACCCAAGGCCGCGCTGCAAAGCTGGATCGAAAGCGCGATCTGAACCACCCCGGATCAGAACACGAAAGGGCGCCCATATGCGGCGCCCTTTTTTCTTTGCAGGATCGGCACCTCAGATCGGCCAGCCCCCGCGGGCAAAGGCGGCAGCGATCTTTGCCTCAACCCCGTCGCGGCCCGCGTTTATCGACATGTCCTGCCAGAACCACCACAGGTAGGCCGCGTAATCCGGCACAAGCGCTGTCACGGCGCGAAAGGCTTCTGCCTGGCCCAGCGCCTGCACATTGGCCGCAATGTGGTGAAAGTCGGATTTCCCGAACAGGATGAAAGGCTTTTCGAACAGGATTCCGTTGAATGCGGCGGATGAGTTCTGGCTTACGATGTAGTCGCAACCCGGCAGAAGCCTTTCCATCGACCCTGTCTTCACGCTCAGCCTTGGGTGACGTTCCGCCAGGGAATAGATCGCCTGGCGTTCTGCGTCGCCATAGGTCTCGCGGGGGTGGAATGTTGCAATCACAAGCCGGTCGGGATCGTGATGAAGAACGGCCTCCACCATCTCGACAGGGCTTGCTGCCTGAAATGATCGGCACTCCGTCAGCCGGCCCTGCAACGGCACATAGACATAGCCTTCCCGGCTGACGGGCGGCGCATCTGGAAACAAACGTCGGCGCCAGAATCCATGAAAGCGGCGCGCCTCTTGCGGGTCGACTGTTTCGGGGTCGAACGGGGTTTTCGCCACATTCCAGTTCCATCGCTCGGTCGTCGTTTCTATCTGCCAGAAGGGATAGTGATAGACCCGGCGCATCGTCAGGGCGCGGGGGTGCGTTGGCTGGTCCATGTGGAACATCGCGTATCCGGGCCGCAAGGCCGATGACAAGCGCGCCGCCTGCGAGTTCGCGCGATAGACGACATCGAAGCCCGCATTTCGCAGTACCGTAGAGACCTTTGCGATGAAATTATGCTGGCCCGCCTCGGCGCTTTCGCGCAGGCCGTCATCAAGATAAAAGGTCACGGTCCGCGCACTCGTCATGGATTCAAAGCTAAGTATTGCCAGACCACAGGACAAGGCCCGCCCTTGTGCCTCAAGGCGTCACGTTCCATATATCGACTGAAGAACGGAGGGCCCCATGGCAGACAAAGACTTTCCCGGCTGGCACGGCACCACGATCATCGGCGTCAAGAAAGATGGCAAGGTGGTCATTGCGGGGGATGGGCAAGTCAGTCTTGGCCAGACCGTCATCAAGGGAAGCGCGCGCAAGGTCCGCCGGCTGTCGCCCGGTGGTTTTGATGTGGTCGCAGGTTTTGCCGGATCGACCGCCGACGCATTTACCCTTCTTGAGCGCCTTGAAGCCAAGCTAGAAGCCACGCCCGGCCAGCTGGCGCGCGCCTCGGTCGAGCTGGCCAAGGACTGGCGTACGGACAAATATCTGCAAAAGCTCGAGGCCATGCTGATCGTCAGCGATGGTCGCGACATCTTCGTCATCACGGGCGCAGGCGATGTGCTGGAGCCCGAACATGACGTGACCGCGATCGGATCGGGCGGCAACTATGCGCTTGCCGCCGCGCGCGCCCTCATGGACAGCGATCTTGACGCCGAGGCCATCGCCCGCAAGGCCATGGCCATCGCTGCGGATATCTGTGTCTACAC
>JANREX010000069.1:43797-88338 GCA_030758115.1 Paracoccaceae bacterium
CCAATGGCAACCTGACGGTCGAGACGATCGGCAAGTAACGGGCGCCACGTAACGGGCGGCACGTAACGGGACACCCCGGGAGAAACGAACATGACAGACCTGACCCCCCGCGAGATCGTGTCCGAACTGGACCGCTTCATCATCGGCCAGAAAGACGCCAAACGCGCCGTGGCCGTGGCCCTGCGCAACCGCTGGCGGCGCAAGCAGTTGGGGGATGATCTGCGTGACGAGGTTTATCCGAAGAACATCCTGATGATCGGACCGACCGGCGTCGGCAAGACCGAGATCAGCCGACGGCTGGCGAAATTGGCCCGTGCCCCCTTTATCAAGGTCGAGGCGACCAAGTTCACCGAGGTCGGATATGTCGGCCGCGATGTGGAACAGATCATCCGGGATCTTGTGGACATCGCGATTGCCATGACGCGCGAGCAGATGCGCGACGATGTGCGCGCCAAGGCCCATCTGGCCGCCGAGGAGCGGGTCATCACGGCGATTGCCGGCGAAGATGCGCGCGAAGGCACGCGCGAGATGTTCCGCAAGAAACTCAAGGCCGGAGAGCTGGACGATACGCTGATCGAACTGGATGTGGCTGACACCGGGGGGCCGTTTCCGATGATGGATATTCCCGGACAGCCCGGCAACCAGATGGGCATGATGAACCTTGGTGATCTGTTCGGCAAAGCCTTCGGCCAACGCAAGCAGCGCAAGCGGCTGAGTGTTGCGGAAAGCTATGAGATCCTGATCGGGGAAGAGGCCGACAAGCTGCTGGACGATGAAACGGTGAACCGCGCGGCGCTGCAATCGGTCGAACAGAACGGAATCGTCTTTCTGGATGAAATCGACAAGGTTTGTGCCCGGTCGGACGCGCGCGGGGCCGATGTCAGCCGTGAAGGCGTGCAGCGCGACTTGCTGCCGCTGATCGAAGGCACCACCGTCAGCACGAAATACGGACCCGTAAAGACGGATCATGTCCTGTTCATCGCCTCGGGTGCCTTTCATATCGCCAAGCCGTCCGACCTTCTGCCGGAACTGCAGGGGCGTTTGCCGATCCGGGTCGAATTGCGTGCGCTGACCGAAGACGATTTCGTCCGCATCCTGACCGAAACCGAGAATGCCCTGACGCGGCAATATTCCGCCCTGATGGCGACGGAAGAGGTTGGTGTGACATTTACCGATGACGGCATCGCGGCACTGGCAAGGATCGCCGCGGAAGTGAACCACACGGTCGAGAATATCGGCGCGCGGCGGCTTTATACCGTCATGGAGCGTGTGTTCGAGGAGCTGTCCTTTACCGCGCCGGATCGCGCAGGCCAAAGCGTGACCGTGGATGCCGCCTTTGTCGATAAGAACCTGGGCGAACTGATGCGGTCCACCGACCTCAGCCGCTACGTGCTGTAAACCCGGCTTGTCCTTCAGCGGCGCAAGGCGGCTTCACCTATCTGTGGCGACGCAGATAGACGTAATAGGCGCCCCCGCCACCGTGCGACACATGGGCCTCGGTAATCTGGAGGACCGCTTGCGCCAGCGGCGGTGTCGACAGCCAGTTGGGCACCTGATGCTTGAGGATTCCGCGCGGCACGGGGATGGGGCCGCCTTCGTCCCTGTCACGCCCCTTGCCGGTAATCACCAGGACCAACCGCTTGCCGCTGGCCTGTGCCCGCAGGATGAACGAGGTCAACGCCGGATGTGCCTTGTCGATCGTCATCCCGTGCAGGTCGATACGCCCCTCCGGGATCAGCTTGCCACGCTTCATCCGCAGGTAAGCCTTGCTGTCCATGTTCACAGGCGCGCCACGCAATCTGTCGACAAGCGGCGGCATCAGATCATGTGGTGGTTCCGACCCTCTTGACCTGTCGCCCACCCGAAATTCCGGCAACCGCGGCTTCGGTGTCTTGTGCGGCTTGGGCTTTGGCCGCTGCGGCGCGTCATCAGCGCGCGCAGCCTCCGACACCGGACGCTCGGGATGAAGTCTCTCGGTGCTGTCGGCAATCTTGCGCCACAGTTCGATCTCGTCAGGCCGCAGCCGGCGCCGTGTCATTCCAGTAGATCCGGCGTGGCCATGGCATAGGCCCGCTGAATCGGCAAAAGCACGACCAGGCGGCCCGGATCCTTCAGGCGGCCCGCAGCGCGTCCCGCCTCATCCCCGGTGCCGAAAAAGATGTCAGCGCGCTGGGCACCCTTGATCGCCGATCCGGTGTCTTGCGCGATCATCAGGCGACGCATCGGGTTTTCGCCGTCCTTTTCGATCCAAACCGGGGCACCGAGCGGCGTAAAGGCTGGATCAACGGCAATGGTGCGCAGGTCTGTCACCGACCGGTTCATCGCACCCAAGGGTCCCCTGTCGGCAGGCACATGGCTGACTTCGCGGAAGAAGACGAAGGATGGGTTGTGCCGCAAGAGGTCAAGGCCCTCCTGCGGGTTGCGGCGGACCCAGTTCTTGATCACCTCGGCAGACACCTGATGGGACTCAAATGTCCCGCGTCGGATCAATTCGGCACCGATGGACCGATATTCGTGGCCATTTGCCCCGGCATAGCCCACCCGAATGTTTCGCCCGTTCGACAGCTTGATACGACCGGACCCCTGGATCTGCAGAAAGAACAGTTCGACCGGATCATCGACCCAGGCGATTTCAAGGCCGCGCCCCGACAGGATGCCGTTGATTTCGATCTCTGATCGCGAAAACCAGGGCTGATTGGCCCGCGCCTCTGGCGGCATGCGATAAACCGGAAAGCGGTAGCGCGACGATGGCGCAAGCGATCCGTTCAGTTCGGGTTCGAAATAGCCCGTGAAAAGCCCGGGTGCGCCGTCTTCGATCAGGATCGGGCGGAAGAACAGCTCGAAAAAGGACCTGGCGCTTGTTTGCAAACGCGCCTCTGTCTGGGCCACAGCACACAGGCTGGACCAGTCAGGGCCCTTCATGTCGGCACAGGTATTCAGGAAAGTGCGAAAGGCGGATGCATGGTCATCCTCAAGCCAGCCGTCAAGTTGGCTGAACTCAAGGACCCGGTAGGTTGGTTCTGACTGCGCTGTATCTGCTGTCATCGCGAACCAACCCAGGGTCAGGGCTGCCAGCGCCCTGATCATTCGCCCGTTGCGACAAGCTGCCAGTTCGGATCGTCGGTGCCCAGAACGCGGGCAAAGGTCCAGACATCCTTTTGGCGCTTCACTTCATTGGGCTTGCCTTCGACCACCTCGCCTGTCGCGTCGCGCACCACCGAGGTCATCTCGCCGGTGAAGCGTACCGTCACTTCGGCAAGGTTGCTGTCCTTGTCGAAGGTTGCGTTGCTCAGGGTCATTTCGCGGATGCCGATGAATTCCGCCTCGACGGTCAGGCCCTGCTCTTCGCGGGCGGCCACCACTTCGGCGAAGGTTTCATAGACATCATCCGCCAGAAACGGCTTGATGCTGTTCATGTCGCCACGCTCGAACCCCATGAGGATCATCTCATAGGCATAGCGCGCGCCCTGCAGAAACTCGGCCACCGAAAAGGACGGCTCGACCCGCTTCATGGCGGCAAGTGTCTTTGCAGCGTTGCTATCCGCCTCGACGTTGTCGGTAATGTCGTGATCGGGCCCGCCCTCGATCACTTCGAACCCGCGGCGGCGATCCGTGTTTGCAGGTGCTTCCCGGGGAACGGCAGGCTTTTCGAACCCGTCCCGCGTGCCAAGCACATTTTTCAGGCGCAGGATCAGGAATATTGCAATGCCTGCCAGAACCAAAAGCTGAAGGATGGGCGAATTCATTTAAACCTCTCATGGGGTCAGGGCATGGAAAGCGAACTAGACCGGTCTTATGTAGGTGAGGGGGTGGGCCAAGTCCACTACACCATCGAAGGAAAGGAGCAAGCCCATGTGGCTTTTCGCGGCGTTCGTGGCAATTCCGATCATCGAGATCGCCCTGTTCATCCAGGTCGGCGGCTGGATCGGCTTGTGGCCGACACTCGGTATCGTGGTATTGACGGCCATTCTGGGAACCCTGCTGGTGCGCGCACAGGGGCGCATTGCCCTTATGGAACTGCAGCGCGCCTTTTCGCGCCTTGATGATCCGACCATGCCGCTGGCCCATGGGGCCATGGTGCTTGTTGCCGGTGTCCTGTTGCTGACGCCCGGATTTTTCACGGATGCGCTGGGGTTTGCGCTTCTGGTGCCTGGCGTCCGGTCCGCCGTGTTCAATTTCCTGCGAGCCCGGATCAAGGTTGCCCATTTCCAGATGGGGCAATCCTCCAGATTTGGGGATCATGGGCAGGATCCATTCCGTCATCCGGCCAGAGGTTCCCATCGGCCGGACGTCATCGATGGTGAATTTCACGAGGTTGATCCGGCAAAGCGGCCCACACATCGGCCATCGGGCTGGACGAAGCATTGAGGCTTCGCACCTGTGCTGCTAGACAACATCGGAACAAACACTGATCCGGAGATCCCAAATGGCCGAAAACGGCGCAGCCGATACGCCCGCCCAGCCTGCCGCACAGGCCCAGGCGCCGCAGCTGAAAATGAGCATCCTCAACCAGTTCATCAAGGATATGTCCTTTGAGAACGTGCTGGCCCAGAAAGGCGTCAGCGGAGAGGTTCAGCCCGACGTCAAGGTCCAGGTCAATCTGGACGCCAAGAAACGGACTGCGGAAAACCAGTTCGAAGTGACCATGAAGCTGATCGTCGACAGCTCGGTCAAGGACAGCACGTCAAAGCTTTTCCTGCTTGAGTTGGAATATGCAGGCATTTTCCATATCGAGGGCGTGCCGGCTGATCAGATGCATCCTTTCCTGCTGATCGAATGCCCGCGTCTGCTGTTCCCCTTCGTGCGGCGCATCGTGTCGGATGTCACACGCGACGGCGGCTTCCCGCCACTGAACATGGATATCATCGACTTCGTGCAGCTTTATCGTTCCGAGTTGGCACGCCGTCAGGCAGAGCAGGCCGCAGTCCCTAACGCCTGATCAACCCTGTTTGATCCACAAAGCGCCGTCGCCCAACGCCTTGACAAAGGCTTCATGGGCGGCGGCTTCTTCTTGCGTGATGAGGCTTGGCAGCGGGGTAGGCCGCGGTTTGGGCCTCCAGTTCTGGGCCGATGAGACGCTGATTTCGGTCGTGGTGGTGGTGGACAATCCGAAATCGGGCTGCCGGCCGCCGATCAGTTCCAGATAGACTTCGGCCAGAATCTGGCTGTCCAGCAAAGCGCCATGCAACGTCCGCTCGGTCTCGATCCCGAAACGGCGACACAGCGCGTCCAGAGACGCGGGCGAGCCGGGAAACTTCTTGCGCGCGATCATCAGCGTGTCGATGGCCTGTTCCATCGGCAGCAGCGGCAGCTTCATCCATCCCAGTTCGGCGTTCAGAAACTTCATGTCGAAGGCTGCATTGTGGATGACCAGCTTGGCGTCACCGACAAATTCAAGGAACTTCGGCCCGATCTGGGCAAAGACGGGTTTGTCCCGCAGGAAATCATCGCCCAAACCATGCACTTCGAATGCGGCTTGGGGCATCGCCCTTTGCGGGTTGATATATTCGTGAAAGGTCCGCCCTGTCGGCATGTGGTTATACAGCTCGACGGCGCCGATCTCGACGATCCGGTCACCTTCGGACGGTTCAAACCCGGTGGTTTCCGTATCCAGCACGATTTCACGCATGGGTCATTCGCCTCCTTATGTCCGCCAGAACCGCGCGAACCTGTCGCGCCGCGTTTTCGGGTGTATCCGTCGTGATCACGTAATCGGCACGCGCACGCTTTTCCGCGTCTGGCATCTGCTTTGCAAGAATGGCGCCAAACTGTTCTTCCGACATCGTTCCTCGTGACATCACCCGCTTTTTCTGGGTTTCGGCATCGACCGACACGCAGACAGTGGCATCGACACGCGTGTCGCCGCCGGTTTCGAACAGAAGCGGGATGTCCAACACAACGATCCGGGCATCGGTTGCGGCGATGAAGGCGGCGCGATCCCGGCCCACCAGCGGGTGAACGATCTGTTCGATCCTGCGCAGGGCCTGGGGATCCTGGCTGATGATCGACTTGAGTGCATCGCGGGACACGGCCCCGTCAATCACCGCGGTCGGGAATGCGTCAGCCATCGGCGCCACTGCTGCGCCACCTTTCGCATAGAGGCGGTGCACCGCTGCATCGGCATCCCAGACCGCGCATCCTTCTGCTTCGAACTGTCGCGCGGTCGTGGATTTCCCCATCCCGATGGAACCTGTCAGACCGATCAGGAATGTCATTTCAACACGGCCGCCCGGATCGAGGCATCTACCGTGGGACGATGTCCGAACCAACGCTCGAAACCGGGGACCGCCTGGTGCAGCAGCATGCCAAGGCCATCCACCGTCACGCATCCCATTTCCTGGGCAACACGCAGAAGGCGCGTTTGCAGTGGCGCATAGACAAGATCGGTCACCAATGCACCTTTTTGCAGACCATCCAGCGGCACCCGCAGTTCAGGCTTCCCCAACATCCCCAGTGAGGTCGTGTTGACCACGGTCGCGGCTTCTTCCAGCATGTTCCCGGCCTGCACCCAGTCAACGACCCGCAGGCGTTTGCCGAAATCATGCTGCAAGGCCTCTGCCCGGATGCGTGTCCTGTTCGAGATCAGGATTTCAGGCACACCAACATCAATAAGGGATGCAACCACCGCACGCGCTGCACCACCAGCGCCGAGGATCGCGGCGGGACCAGCTGCCGGATTCCATTCGGGCGCGTTCTGGCGCAGGTTTTCGATGAAACCGTAGCCGTCGGTATTGTCGGCATGTATCTTGCCATCCTTGCGGAAAATCAGGGTATTGGCGGCACCGATCAACGTGGCGCGATCAGTCACCAGATCCGCGATTTCCAACACGGCCTCTTTATGGGGGACGGTGACATTCACACCGACGAAACCGGCCTTGGGCAGGGCGCGCAGAACCTCGGCCAGGTTGTCGGCGCTGACCTCCATGGGAATATAGTAACCGCGGATGCCGTAGGTCTTCAGCCAGTGACCATGCAGCGCGGGTGATTTCGAATGTGCAATCGGCGATCCGATGACCCCGGCCAGCGGGATACGCGGCAAAACGTTCGCATCTGTCGTCATGTTTCAATATCCCCCCTGAGAGAAAGATAAGACAGAAGGTCCAGCAAAGGCAGCCCCAAGACGGTGAAATAATCCCCCTCAACCCGCGAAAACAGGCGCACACCCTCTTTTTCAAGTTTGTATGCGCCCACGGATTCGGCAATGTCGGGCCAGTTTCTGTCCAGGTAACCCTCAAGCCAGTCGTCGCTGAAATCTCGCACCATCAATCGGACCTGCCCGATGTGACGCCAGATCGGTTTACCGGCATCGCAGATCACGACGGCAGAAAGCAGGCTGTGACGCTTGCCCCGCAGCGCGATAAGTTGCGCCGCGGCCTCTTCGCGGGTTGACGGCTTGGTCAGGACCTGGCCGCCCAGATCCAGAACCTGATCACAACCGATGACCAAAGCCTCGGGGCGCTTTTCACTGATGCGCAGGGCTTTCATCTCGGCCAGCGCATCCGCAAGGTCACGGGGGCTTGCGCCCTCTGACAGCATGGCATCGCGCAGCATCTCTTCATCCACGGCGGGGCGAATGACCTCGAACGTCATGCCTGCCTGCCGAAGCAACTGGGCCCGGATCGGAGAGCCGGATGCAAGGATCAGCTGTTGCGGCATGTGTATAACCCGGTGGAGGAGTTTAAGGATTTGTTAGGGATGATTACTGGGCATTTTACGTCTTGGATGCAAGGCGGTGACCGAGGCTGGATAACCCGCATGCGCCACGGTTTTTTTCCCGTTGGGGAATGGATGAATCGCCAACTGTGGAGAACCTGTGCCTTCCAACCATTGTCCAGCAATCCATCCACCGGACAGGCGACCTGTTTATGGTAATCAAGTATCTGATAATAAAAAATAAATTCTGATATTTTCAAACGCTTAGTGCTGTTGTCCCAGAGTAATCCACAGCCTCCGGCAGATGGGAACATCGGTATGGGTAATGCTGTAATCCACAGGCCAGGGTGCTACCTACAAAAACATCATCCTTTTCTCTTATATATTTATTTTTTAAGAGGGTTCATCGCAGACGAGGAACGCATGACCGATCTTCTGGCCCTGGCCTACCCATGGATCAAGTCGATCCACATCATGGCAGTGATTACATGGATGGCGGGGATCTTCTATCTTCCCCGCTTGTTCGTCTATCACGCCGAGCAGTCGAAACCCGGTGACAGCCGCGATCAGATATTCACGGTGATGGAGTTCAAGCTGTACCGCTACATCATGAACCCTTCGATGATCGTTGTCTGGTTCTTTGGGCTGTTGCTTGTCTTGACGCCCGGCATCGTGGACTGGTCGGCGATCTGGCCCTGGGCCAAGGCTGGCGCTGTTGTCGCAATGACGTGGTTTCACATGTGGCTGGGAAAACGGCGCAAGGAATTCGCCGCTGGCGCCAATGTCCTGTCGGGGCGGAACTACCGGATCATGAACGAGGTGCCCACGATCCTGATGATCGTCATCGTCCTCGCCGTCGTCGTGAAATTCTGATCAGAATTGACTTGAGGCCGGGTTTTACCTAAAGACCGATCAAGCCGCCCGTCCGGGCGGATGTCTCCACTTGAAAAAAGACCACGTGCCGCGCTTGCGCCCGGTCTCCAGGATATTTCCATGAACGACGATGTCACCCAAACCATTGAACGCCTGAACCTGTCCGATCTGAAGGCAAAAAGCCCCAAGGATCTTCTGGCGATGGCCGAGGATCTCGAGATCGAGAACGCATCGACGATGCGCAAAGGCGACATGATGTTCGCCATCCTCAAGGAGATGGCGGAAGAAGGCTGGGAGATCGGGGGCGACGGTGTTCTGGAAGTGCTTCAGGACGGTTTCGGTTTCCTTCGCTCGCCCGAGGCGAACTATCTTCCCGGTCCCGATGACATTTACGTCTCGCCCGAGATGATCCGCCAATACGCCCTGCGCACGGGCGACTCGATCGAGGGTGTCATGAAGGCACCCGAAGAAAACGAGCGCTATTTCGCGCTGACCAGTGTGAACTCCATCAATTTCGAGGATCCTGAAAAGGCGCGTCACAAGATCGCCTTCGAGAACCTGACGCCGCTTTATCCGGATGAGCGTCTCAAGATGGAAATCGAGGATCCCACGATCAAGGACCGTTCTGCACGGATCATTGATCTGGTGGCACCCATCGGTAAAGGTCAGCGGTCACTGATCGTGGCGCCGCCGCGTACGGGCAAGACGGTTCTGCTTCAGAACATCGCGCATTCGATCGAACGGAACCATCCTGAATGCTATCTGATCGTTCTGCTGATCGACGAGCGGCCGGAAGAGGTGACGGACATGCAGCGCTCGGTCAAGGGCGAGGTGATTTCCTCGACCTTCGATGAGCCGGCAACCCGACATGTCGCCGTGTCGGAGATGGTGATCGAGAAAGCCAAGCGACTGGTCGAGCACAAGCGGGATGTGGTCATCCTGCTGGACAGCATCACGCGCCTGGGCCGCGCGTTCAACACGGTGGTTCCGTCCTCCGGCAAGGTCCTGACCGGTGGTGTCGATGCCAACGCCCTGCAGCGCCCCAAGCGCTTTTTCGGCGCCGCACGCAATGTGGAAGAAGGTGGATCGCTGACGATCATCGCCACGGCCCTGGTCGACACGGGTAGCCGCATGGACGAGGTGATCTTCGAAGAATTCAAGGGCACCGGCAACTCCGAGATCGTTCTGGATCGGAAGGTTGCCGACAAGCGCGTGTTCCCGGCCATGGATATCCTCAAGTCCGGCACGCGGAAAGAGGATCTGCTGGTCGATGCGAAGGATCTTCACAAGACCTTTGTCCTGCGCAGGATCCTGAACCCGATGGGCACCACGGACGCAATCGAATTCCTGATTTCGAAGCTGAAGCAGACAAAGACAAACGGCGAGTTCTTCGATTCCATGAACTCGTAACTTTTTATTTAAAAACAAAAGGTTACACAAAGCATGGACACGATTTTCGCTCTTGCCACCGCGCAAGGTAGGGCGGGGGTGGCGGTTGTTCGCATTTCTGGCCCTTTGGCCCATGATGCGTGTCGCGGTCTTTGTGGTGATGTGCCGCCTCTGCGTCTCGCCTCTGTGAGGGTTCTTGTCGACGCTGCTGGTGTCCGTTTGGACGAGGCACTTGTTCTTGTGTTCGAGGAAGGCGCCAGCTTTACCGGCGAGAAGGTTGTCGAGCTTCACTTGCACGGCAGTATCGCGGTTATAGCGGCGGTTCTGCAGACGCTTTCGTCAATACCTGGATTGCGGGCTGCGGAAGCTGGTGAATTTACCCGCCGCGCGCTTGAGAATGGTCGACTGGATTTGGCCCAGGTAGAAGGCCTGGCGGATCTGATAGACGCAGAAACAGAGGCGCAGCGCCGTCAGGCGCTGCGCGTTTTGTCTGGTGACCTCGGCCGATTGGCAGAAGGGTGGCGCCGGGATTTGATCCGCGCCGCCGCACTTCTGGAAGCCACGATTGATTTTGCTGACGAAGAAGTCCCGGTTGACGTGACCCCCGAGGTTTCAGAGCTTCTGGCTGGCGTCAGGAATGCCCTGGCGCGCGAGAGCGAAGGCGTCAAAACGGCCGAGCGTATCCGATCAGGATTTGAAGTAGCCATCGTCGGGGCACCCAATGTGGGAAAATCCACGCTGCTGAATGCGCTGGCTGGTCGTGAGGCTGCGATAACCTCCGAATACGCGGGGACAACCCGTGACGTGATCGAAGTCCGAATGGATATCGGTGGCATTCCCGTGACGCTTCTTGATACTGCCGGTCTGCGCGAAACCACGGATGTGATCGAGGAAATCGGAATCCGCCGCGCGCGGGAACGGGCCGCGATGGCGGATCTGCGTGTGTTCCTTGTTGAAGGTGACGCAGCGCCGGATATGGCCCCTGAGCCTGATGATATCGTCCTGCAGGCAAAGGCGGATCTTTTGAGCGACAAGGCAGGCGCGGTTTCCGGGATCAGTGGCGAAGGGATCGAATCTCTGATAGAGAGCATCAGCAGCAAGCTTTCGGTCAGGCTGGGTTCTCTTGGGGTTGCCACACGGGAACGTCATAGGGTTGCCATGCAGCGCGCCGTTGTCGCGCTGGGCTTGGCAGCCGAGAAGCTTGAGCTTGGTCCTGATCTTTACGATCTTGCGGCCGAGGAGGTGCGGCAGGCCGTGCGAGCGCTTGAATCGCTTGTGGGGCGTGTGGATGTGGAAAATCTGCTGGATGAGATTTTCTCCAGCTTCTGTGTCGGGAAGTGAGAAATGTTTCACGTGAAACACTCTGATTTCGATGTGATCGTGGTTGGCGGTGGCCATGCCGGCGCTGAGGCGGCGCATGCTGCGGCGCGCATGGGTGTCCGTACGGCCCTGGTGACATTGCGGCGCGACAGTATTGGGGTGATGTCCTGCAACCCGGCCATTGGTGGCCTTGGAAAAGGCCACCTCGTGCGCGAGATCGATGCCATGGATGGCGTGATGGGTCGCGTGGCAGATCGTTCCGGCATCCAGTTCCGTTTGTTGAACCGCAGGAAAGGCCCCGCCGTGCAGGGCCCGCGCGCGCAGTCGGATCGCAAGGTCTATCGCGAAGAGATGCAAAAAGAGCTGGGTTTGCTTGAAAACCTGGTGATTGTTGAAGGCGAAGTGACCGATTTCATCATGGATCACGACCGGGTTCGCGGCGTGAGGTTGGCGGATGGCGTCGACCTGAACGCAAGCGCCGTGGTCCTGACTACTGGCACTTTTTTGCGGGGTGTCATCCACATCGGAAATGTTTCGCGTCCGGGTGGCCGGATGGGTGACAAGCCGTCCATACCCTTGGCGCATCGCATCGACAGTTTCGGGTTGCCACTTGGTCGTTTGAAAACAGGGACGCCACCGCGCCTTGATGGGCGCACGATTGCGTGGGATCGTCTGGAAACCCAGCCCGGTGACGATGATCCGGTGCTGTTCTCCTTCCTGTCAAAAGCGCCCCCCTTGCGGCAGGTGTCTTGCGGTATCACGCATACAAACGAGCAGACACATGAAATTATCCAGAAAAACCTGCAGCGATCTGCCATGTATGGTGGCCATATCGAGGGCGTCGGTCCCCGTTACTGTCCTTCGATAGAAGACAAGGTTGTCCGCTTTGCAGACAAGACCTCGCATCAGATTTTCCTGGAACCTGAAGGCCTTGATGATCACACGGTCTATCCCAATGGTATATCCACGTCTCTGCCAGAGGACGTTCAGCACGATTATGTCCATTCGATTCTGGGCCTTGAAGATGCGGTGATCCTGCAACCGGGTTATGCCATCGAATATGATTATGTTGATCCGCGGGCGCTTGATTTGCGATTGGCGGTGCGTGATGTTCCCGGGCTTTACCTTGCCGGGCAGATCAACGGCACCACTGGTTATGAGGAGGCTGCCGCCCAGGGCCTTGTGGCCGGTTTGAACGCCGCTTCCGAGGCTTTGGGGCGTGATCCTGTGACCTTTAGTCGTGCCGACAGCTATATCGGGGTGATGATTGACGATCTTGTCTCTCGCGGTGTGACCGAGCCGTACAGGATGTTCACCTCTCGCGCCGAGTTCCGGTTGTCGCTGCGTGCAGACAATGCCGATCAGCGCTTGACGCCCAAGGCTTTGGCGATCGGCTGCGTTGGTGCTGCACGGGAGGATGCGTTCTCTCGGAAGGTCGAGGCCTTGAGTGCCGGCCGCACATTGCTGGACCAAAGCAGCCATACGCCAAAGTCCCTTATCTCTTTGGGGCTGAACTTGAACCAGGACGGTGCGCGTCGATCCGCGTTTCAGCTCTTGGCATATCCGGATGTGACCTTCGCGCATCTGGTCCAGTTGGATCCGACGCTTGAGGGGATAGATCCGGATATCCAGGATCAATTGGCCAAGGATGCGCTCTACGCCACATATATTGAACGGCAGCAGCGTGATGTAGATGCAATGCGGCGGGACGAGATGCAGGAGATTCCGGCGGATTTCGCGTTTTCCGGGATCGATGGCTTGTCGAATGAGCTGAAGATGAAGTTGGGTCGTGCGCGCCCTGCCAACCTGCACCAGGCCGCAAAGATCGACGGGATGACACCAGCCGCGCTGACGCTGATACTGGCGAAGTTGCGCCAGGCCCGCAGAGAGAGGCTTGCGTGAGTTCTTTTCCCACAGAGGATCTCGATGTTTCACGTGAAACATTCGAGAGGCTCCAGTGCTATGCTGCGCTTCTTGAGAAGTGGACGCTCAAGATCAATCTGATTGCAAGATCCACCATTCCTCTGATCTGGTCGCGACATATCCGCGACTCGCTTCAAGTATACAGGGCTGGGCCTGAAGCCTTCGATAGTTGGGTTGACCTTGGTAGTGGCGGGGGATTGCCTGGCGTGGTTGTGGCGATTATGGCCGCAGAATCGCCGGCGCAAAAAATGGTCAGGCTGGTGGAAAGCGACGGAAGAAAGGCCGCTTTCCTGCGTACCGCCCTGCGGGAGACCGCTGTGCCGGGAAGCGTGATCTGCGAAAGAATCGAGGCCCTTGCACCTCAAGGCGCGGATGTGCTGTCAGCTCGCGCGCTTGCGGATCTCCCTACGCTTCTTGGGTTTGCGGTCAGGCATCTGTCGCCCACGGGTGTCGCTCTTTTCTCAAAAGGCGCAACTTGGGAAAAAGAGGTTGAAGCGGCGCGCCAGGAATGGTCATTTTCCTGCGAAGCCCTTGAGAGTGAGACGGAAAAAGGATCGGTGATCCTGAAAATCGGAGATATCGCACGTGTCTGACCCGCTTCGTCCGCCTGGGCCTCGAATCATTGCAATCGCGAATCAGAAGGGTGGTGTTGGCAAGACAACAACCACGATCAACCTGGGTGCCGCGCTGGCGAAATTGGGTGTGAAGGTTCTGGTCGTTGATCTTGATCCACAGGGAAACGCCTCGACTGGCCTCGGGATCGAAGCGGATGATCGCGAATACACGACCTATGAGCTTTTGCTAGATGATGTCGGTCTTTCCGATGTGATCAAGCCAACAGCGAACGAGGGGTTGTTTATCGTGCCGGCCACAGTTGACCTCAGTTCGGCTGATGTCGAACTGGTCTCGAACGAGAAGCGGAGCTTTCTGTTGCACGACGCATTGCGCCAGTTTGCGATGGATGATCTGGCCTTTGACTATGTGCTGATCGATTGTCCGCCTTCGCTGAACCTGTTGACCGTGAATGCGATGGTGGCCGCGCATTCGGTTCTGGTGCCGTTGCAGTCGGAATTCTTTGCGCTGGAGGGTTTGTCGCAACTCATGCTGACGATCCGCGAGGTTCGCCAAACCGCGAATGAGGGGTTGCGCATCGAAGGTGTTGTGCTGACCATGTATGACATCCGCAACAACTTGTCCCAGCAGGTCGAGGCTGACGCGCGTGAGAACCTTGGAGAGCTGGTGTTCAAAACCGTGATTCCGCGCAATGTGCGCCTGTCCGAGGCGCCGTCTTTCGCGAAATCCGTTCTGGACTATGACCCCGAATCCAAAGGCGCGCGGGCATACATGGATCTGGCAAAAGAGCTTCTGAAAAACCATGGCCGTACGGCCGTTAGCGAGGGTGCAGCAACATGAACGACAAGAAGCCGAAAACCCGTGGTTTGGGCCGTGGTCTGTCTGCGCTGATGGCCGATGTCTCTGTTCAGGAGGATCGCGCCAGCGACACCGGACAGGCGCGCCGCCCCGATCTGCTTGTGCCGATTGAAAAGGTTTTTCCGAACCCGCAGCAGCCGCGACGGAATTTCGTCGCCGAGCAACTGGAAGACCTTGCCGCTTCCGTGCGAGAGAAGGGTGTCATTCAGCCCCTGATCGTCCGCCGGCGGGTACAGGAGGAAGGAACCTTCGAGATCGTGGCCGGTGAACGCCGCTGGCGCGCAGCGCAGATGGCGCAGCTTCACGAGTTGCCTGTTTTGGTTCGTGATTTCGATGATGTCGAAGTGCTGGAAATCGCGATTATCGAAAACATTCAGCGCGCAGACCTGAACCCGGTCGAAGAGGCTGTTGGCTACAAGCAGTTGATGGAGAAGTTCGGTCATACACAAGATAAGCTATCTAGCGTTCTTGGAAAAAGCCGCAGCTATATCGCGAACCTTGTTCGCTTGCTCCAGCTTCCGGAAGAGGTTCAAACCTATCTTCGTGAAGGAAAGCTGTCCGCCGGCCATGCCCGGGCCTTGATCACGGCGAAAGATCCTGCGGCGCTGGCGCGTAAGGTGATCCAGGGCGGTCTTTCGGTTCGTGAAACCGAACGCCTGGCGAAGGCGGCGGATATGCCTGCGGGTGGCGCGGATTCGCCCACCAAGAAGCGCAGCGCGCCCGAAAAGGACGCAGACACACGCGCCCTTGAGGGCGATTTGTCGGCGAATCTTGGTATGAAAGTCTCGATTCAACACGACAATGGGCAGGAGTCGGGTGTGATCTCGATCCGCTATGACTCGTTGGAGCAGCTTGACGATCTGTGCCAGAAGCTTGGGTCCTGACGCTCTAGTTCGTCAGCAGTTCCGAGAGTATCGCGTTAAGCACCATGCGGCCTTGGCGCGTGACGGTGATACGATCGCTGTTACCCTTGATCATGCCAAGCTCTGAGAGTTGATCAAGCCTGTCTTGTGGCAAACCCCTGCCGGCAAGCGCCCGGTAGCGTGCGGGATCTATCCCCTCTGCCAGGCGAAGACCCATCATCAGGAACTCGCTGGCCTGATCATCGCCTGACAGGGCCACGCGTTCCTTCTCGCCAAGTGCACCCTCTGTCGTATCCAGCCATTTCTGTGGATTGCTCCAGGCCTCGGTTGCATGGCGCTGGCCATTCAGGGTCAACCGCCCATGAGCGCCCGGACCGATTCCGATATAGTCGCCATAGCGCCAATAGACCCTGTTATGGCGGGATTCGGCCCCAATACGCGCGTGGTTCGAGACTTCATAGGTCAGAAAGCCCGCATCTTCGCAGATATCCTGGGTTGCCTGATACATGTCTGCGGACAGATCGTCCGGCGGAAGGCCCTTCAGCTTGCCCCGCGCATAACGATCGCCAAAGGCGGTGCCGTCCTCGATCGTCAACTGGTAGAGGGACAGATGATCGACAGCCATACCAAGTGCTTGTTTCAACTCGGTTTTCCAGTCCTGAAGCGTCTGGTCCTGGCGTGCGTAGATCAGATCGAAGCTGACCCGGTCAAAGTGGCTTCGCGCGATGTCAAAGGCGGCCATCGCCTCGGTCGTCGAGTGAATGCGGCCCAATCTTTGCAGGTCTCTATCATTAAGTGCCTGAATTCCCATGGAAATTCTGTTAACGCCCGCCTGGGAATAGGCTTTGAAGCGTCCGGCCTCAACCGATCCGGGGTTTGCTTCCAGCGTCACTTCCAGATCATTCGCCTGTGGCCAATGCTGCCTGATCCGCTCCAGAACCCCAGCGACGACATCGGGGTTCATCAGGCTGGGTGTACCCCCGCCGAAGAAGATCGATGTCAGAACGCGTCCCGGTGTTTCCAGTGCGTAACGATCAATTTCGCGCTGATAGGCGGCTAACCAGCGGTCTTGATCAATCTGCCGTGCCACGTGGCTGTTGAAGTCGCAATAAGGGCACTTGGCCTGACAGAAGGGCCAATGCAGGTAGATGGCGAAGCCGCCCTGTTGCCAATCCTCAGCCAAAGCAGCCTGCAACCAGTTTCCTGAAGGCGTCGGCGCGGTGGCTGATCCGGTTCTTCTCCCAACGATCCATTTCACCGAAGGTCTGAAGGTAGCCATCGGGCTGAAAGATCGGATCGTAGCCATGCCCCTGATCGCCCCGCATGGGCCAGACGACCTTGCCGGGCATCACGCCTTCGAAGACTTCGTCATGCCCATCGGGCCATGCCAGAACAAGGGTGCAACAGAAGCGGGCGGTGCGTGGGTGCGGCGCATTGGCCGCCTCGAGTTCGTCATGAGCGCGGGTCATGGCCATGACGAAGTCACGCCCTTCAGGGGTTTCCGCCCAATCCGCCGTATAGACGCCCGGTGCCCCGTCCAGCGCATCGATGGCTATGCCTGAATCGTCCGCCAGCGCGGGCAGGCCGGTCGCCTGCGCCGCGGCATGGGCCTTGATCCGGGCGTTTCCGATGAATGTCGTCTCTGTCTCGTCCGGTTCTGGCAGGTTCAATTCGGCAGCGCCGACAACCGAAACCCCGAATGGCGCAAGAAGATCGGCGATCTCTTCAAGCTTGCCCTTGTTATGGGTCGCAACCAGAAGACGTTCGCCGGCGAATTTACGCATCGACCGCTGCCCTCTGTGCCGCCACAAGACCCTTTACGCCAAGCTCGGCCAGATCCAGAAGCTCGTTCATCTGCGCGCGGGAATATGTGGCGCCCTCTGCGGACATCTGAACTTCGATCAGCTTGCCGCTGGCCAGCATGATGAAATTACCATCCACGCCAGCTTCGCTATCCTCGGGATAGTCGAGGTCCAGAACGGCCTGTCCGGCATAGATTCCGCAAGAAACCGCCGCAACAGGCTCGATCAGCGGATCGGTGGTCACCGCGCCGGTCTTCATCAGCTTGTCCACAGCCAACCGTAGCGCCACCCAACCGCCGGTGATCGAAGCGCAGCGTGTGCCCCCATCTGCCTGGATCACATCGCAATCGACGGTGATCTGCCGCTCGCCCAGGGCCACGCGATCGACCCCGGCCCGCAACGAGCGACCGATCAGGCGCTGGATCTCGACGGTACGGCCGCCTTGCTTGCCGCTTGCCGCCTCGCGGCGCATCCGGCTGGTGGTGGACCTGGGAAGCATCCCGTATTCCGCGGTCACCCAGCCAAGGCCGCTTCCCTTGATGAAAGGAGGCACGCGATCCTCGATCGTTGCAGTGCACAAGACATGCGTATCCCCCATCCGGATCATGCATGACCCTTCGGCGTGTTTGGTCACGCCGGTTTCAATTGAAATCGGGCGCATTTCGCTTAGTTTTCTGCCTGAGGGGCGCATGTCTGGACCTTTCCTGAGTTATTTCCGGGGATACAGTCGTGACAGCCCGAAACGCAAGCCTGATTGACCTTTTCCACGCATGCTCTTTAATGGTGCTCCATCAGGAAAGCCGCGATGACCGAAGGAAAATCCATCCTCGATGAGATGAACGACCGCTCGCGCGAAGTATTTCGCCGCGTTGTCGAAGGCTATCTTGAAAGTGGCGATCCTGTCGGAAGTCGTACCCTGACACGGACGATGTCGGAAAAGGTCAGCGCGGCGACGATCCGCAACGTGATGCAGGACCTTGAATACCTCGGGTTGCTGGGAAGCCCCCATGTCAGTGCGGGCCGTATCCCCACGCAGCGCGGATTGCGGATGTTCGTGGATGGCCTGCTGGAGGTGAGCGACCTGAACGAACAGGATCGCATCAAGATCGACGAAACGCTTGGCAGCAACACCTCCGACATGACCGGAATGCTGGACAGGATCAGCACGGCCTTGTCAGGCGTCACGCGCGGCGCATCGCTGGTGCTTGCCCCCAAGCATGAGGCGCCGATCAAGCATGTGGAGTTCGTGAACCTGGGCCATGAACGCGCGCTGGTCGTTCTGGTCTTTGCGGATGGGCATGTCGAAAACCGGTTGTTCACGCCGCCTCCGGGTCAAACCCCCTCATCCATGCGTGAGGCCGCGAATTTCCTGAATGCGCTGATCGAGGGCAAGACCCTGTCGGATCTTCAGACAGCCATCCGCCGCGAGATCGACTCGCGCCGTCAGGAAATCGACGGTCTGGCCCACGCCCTTGTGGAAAGTGGCATCGCCGTGTGGGCCGGAGACGGCGACGCGCCAGAGCGCCTGATCGTCAGGGGGCGCTCAAACCTTCTGAGCGTTGCAGGCGGGGACGAGGAGTTGGACCGGATCCGCCACCTCTTCGATGATCTCGAAAGGAAAAAGGACATCGCCGAGTTTCTGGACCTTGCACAGCAAGGCGAGGGTGTGCGCATTTTTATCGGCTCGGAGAACAAACTTTTCTCACTTTCGGGTTCCTCTTTGGTGGTCAGTCCATATATGAACGCTGATCGGAAGATCATCGGTGCGGTTGGGGTCATCGGACCCACGCGCCTGAACTATGGACGGATTGTGCCGATCGTGGACTACACGGCACAACTGGTTGGACGAATGATATCCGACCGGAGCTAGAGGTGAGTTATGGCAGAGCCGAAAAAAGACGATTTCCTTGATGATATCGAAGCCGCAGAAGCGGAAGAATATGCTGAGGACTCGATCGAGTATAGCGCAGAGGCAATTGAGCTGGATACCCTGCGGGCGGAACGCGATGAGCTGAAGGATCGGTTCATGCGCGCGCTCGCCGATGCCGAGAATGCGCGCAAACGGTCCGAAAAGGATCGTCGCGAGGCAGAGCAATATGGCGGATCCAAGCTTGCCCGTGACCTGTTGCCCGTGCACGACAACCTCAAGCGCGCCCTTGAGGTTGCCACGGATGAGCAGCGCGCGACCTTTGGTCCCCTTCTGGAAGGGGTAGAGTTGACCCTGCGCGAATTGCTCAGCGTGTTTGGCAAACATGGGATCACAGTCATCAGCCCGCAGGTTGGTGACCGTTTCGATCCGCAGCTGCATCAAGCCATGTTTGAAGCCCCCGTGCCCGGCACCAAGGCGGGCGACATCATCCAGGTGTCAGGCGATGGTTTCATGCTGCATGACCGCCTTCTGCGCCCGGCGCAGGTCGGCGTCTCGTCCATGCCTGCAAGCTGACATAGACCAGTCCGGACGATCGAGAGAAAAGGGCGTCGCAATCAGGTTTGCGACGCCTCTTTCAATTCATAGATCAGCTGCAATGCCTCGCGCGGACTCAGTTCGTCAGGATGGATCGACCGCAAACGGTCTTCCAGAACAGATGGCTTTTTTGTTGGTGCCGGTGGCGGTGGCGCCGCCATTGAAAACAAGGGCAGATCGTCAACGATTGCCTTTTGCTTGCCTGCGCCCTCGCGTTCGCCCTTCTCCAGCGCATCCAGCACGACACGGGCACGGCTGACGACCGCATCGGGAAGTCCGGCCAGCTTTGCCACCTGCACGCCATAGGACCGATCTGCCGCGCCCTTGCGCACCTCATGCAGGAAAATGACGTCGCCCTCGAACTCCTTGACGGTGACCGTTGCGTTATCCACGCGGTCCAGCTTTCCGGCCAGTGCCGTCAGTTCATGGTAGTGGGTCGCAAAAAGTGCGCGGCACCTGTTGATGTCATGCAGATGCTCAAGCGTTGCCCATGCGATGGAAAGCCCGTCATAGGTGGCGGTGCCGCGACCGATTTCATCGAGAATCACCAATGCATGGTCATCAGCCTGATTGAGGATCGCAGCAGTTTCGACCATTTCGACCATGAAGGTCGACCGCCCCCGCGCCAGATCATCCGAGGCGCCCACGCGACTGAACAACTGGCTCACCAGCCCGATCTCTGCGCGTCTTGCTGGCACGAAACTGCCGATCTGCGCCATGAGGGCAATCAGCGCCGTTTGGCGCAGAAATGTGGACTTCCCCGCCATGTTCGGGCCGGTCAACAGCCAGATGTCTGTGCCGTCGCCCAGGTCGCAATCATTGGCAACAAAAGGGGTGCCGCCTTGCCGGCGCAACGACTGTTCCACGACAGGGTGTCGCCCGCCTTCGATCAGCAGGCGCCGCGAGTTATCGATCTTTGGCCGTGTCCAGTTTTCGCCCCGCGCCAGGTCTGCAAGGGCGCTGGACAGGTCCAGTTCCGCAAGAGCCCGGGCGGTTGCACCGATATGGGCTGCGGCGTTCAGAATATTCTCTTTCAAAGTGGAATAGAGCCGCTTTTCGATCTCAAGCGCGTGACCGCCGGCGTTCAGGATACGCGTCTCCATTTCGGTCAGGTCAGGTGTGGTAAAGCGCAGCTGGTTCGCCGTTGTCTGCCGGTGGCGGAAGATATCGGAAAGGGGTTCTGACAGCATCCGTTCCGCATGCGTCGCCGTGACCTCGATGAAATAGCCCAGAACGTTGTTGTGTTTGATCTTCAGCGATTGAATGCCCGTCTGGCTGGCATAATCGGTCTGCATCCTTGCGATGACCGAACGCCCCTCGTCCCGCAGGGCGCGCATCTCGTCCAGTTCGGCGTCATAGCCCGCCGCGATAAACCCACCATCCCGCACCAGAAGCGGCGGTTCAGCGACAAGTGCCTGCCCCAGCAGATCCATCAACGCGTCATGACCCAAAAGCGCCGAAGCGGATTCCTTCAGCAACGCAGGAAGATCGCCGGTCTCCAAGATGGTGGCAATCCTGTTGGCCTGCTCAAGACCGTTGCGGATTGCCGCAAGGTCGCGGGGCCCACCGCGATCCAGGGCAAGACGCGACAGGGCGCGATCCAGGTCAGGAACCTTGCGCAGCGCCTCACGCAGATCGTCACCCAGACGCCCGTTGTCATGCATGAATTCAACGGAATCGAGCCTGCTATTCAGCGTTTCCAGATCACGGGCCGGGCTGGACAGCCGCCGCTCCAGCAGTCGCGCGCCACCTGCCGTGGCTGTGCGGTCAATTGCGGACAGAAGGGACCCCGCCCGCCCACCGGTCAGCGCATGGGTCAACTCCAGATTGCGACGCGTTGCGGCGTCGATCTGCATCACCCCGGCCTCGGCCTCGCGCAGGGGTGGGCGCAGCAGGGGCAGGTTTCCTTTCTGGGTGATGTCCAGATACTCGACCAATGCGCCCAAGGCTGACACCTCGGCACGGTTGAACGTGCCGTAAGCATCAAGCGACCCTATTCCGTAGAGGGCACACAGACGCTTTTCCGCGGCGGTACTGTCAAACGCGGCCCTGCCAAGCGGTGTGAGGGCCGCACCGGAATCAGTCACGATTCCTGCCAGATCGGCCTCTGCCGCTTCCGATATGACAACCTCTGCCGGCATCAGCCGCGCCAGTTCCGGACCCAGCCTTACCGGCGAAATCGGCATGACATGGCATTCGCCGGTCGAGATATCGACCCAAGCCAATGCTGCTTCGTCCCGTACCATCGCATAGGCGCAAAGATAGTTGTTCCGCCGTGCTTCCAGCAGGGACTCCTCGGTCAATGTGCCGGGCGTCACCAATCGGACAACATCCCGCTTCACGACGGACTTCGACCCGCGTTTCTTGGCTTCTGCCGGGTCCTCCAGTTGCTCGCACACAGCAACGCGAAACCCTTTGCGGATCAGGGTCAGCAGGTAGCCTTCGGCCGAATGAACAGGCACGCCGCACATGGGAATGTCTTGTCCGTCATGCTGCCCGCGTTTCGTAAGCGCAATATCCAATGCCTGAGACGCCGCTACGGCATCCTCGAAGAACATCTCGTAGAAGTCGCCCATCCGGTAAAACAGAAGTGCGCCGGGATATTGTGACTTGATCCCGAGATATTGTGCCATCATTGGCGTGGCGGCTTGTTCTGCTGACACGGTATCCCCTCGTTTTCTCGGCAGACCTTACAAATCTCGCCTCTTTGGTAAAAGGCGAAAACGCAAAAGCGTTGAGGCGCAGGCTGCGGCAGGCTAAGACGCTATGACCCTCAGAAAGAACAGGCCGCAGCGCATGACAAAGACCAGACTGACCCGCGAAGAGGCTCTTGCCTTCCATATGGAGCCGACACCCGGCAAGTTCGAGATCACCGCAACCGTGCCCATGGCCACGCAGCGCGATCTGAGCCTGGCTTATTCGCCCGGTGTCGCGGTCCCCTGCGAGGAAATCGCGGCCGCGCCCGAGACAGCGTATGATTACACCAACAAGGGTAACCTTGTGGCCGTTATCTCGAACGGAACTGCGGTTCTTGGTCTGGGCAACCTTGGCGCGCTGGCCTCGAAGCCGGTGATGGAAGGCAAATCGGTTCTGTTCAAACGCTTTGCCGATGTGAACAGCATCGACATCGAACTGGATACCGAAGATCCCGAGGCCTTCATCAATGCTGTTCGTCTGATGGGTCCGACCTTTGGCGGCATCAACCTCGAGGATATCAAGGCGCCAGAGTGCTTCATCATCGAGCAGCGCCTGAAAGAGGTGATGGATATCCCCGTCTTTCATGACGATCAGCACGGTACGGCCGTGATCTGTGCCGCCGGTTTGATCAATGCGTTGCATCTGTCCGGCAAGAAGATCGAAGATGTGCGGATCGTTCTGAACGGGGCAGGGGCGGCAGGTATTGCGTGTCTTGAACTGCTCAAGTCGATGGGCGCGAAACACGACAATTGCATCATGTGCGATACGAAGGGTGTGATCTATCAAGGCCGCACCGATGGCATGAACCAGTGGAAATCGGCCCATGCCGCGCGCACCGATCTGCGCACGCTGGAAGAGGCGATGAAGGATGCGGATGTGTTCCTGGGTGTGTCCGCCAAGGGTGCCGTCACGCAGGCCATGGTCGAATCCATGGCGCCCGACCCGGTCATCTTTGCCATGGCCAACCCCGATCCCGAGATCACACCGGAAGAGGCGCATGCCGTGCGTCCCGATGCCATCGTCGCGACAGGGCGATCCGACTATCCGAACCAGGTGAACAACGTGTTGGGCTTTCCCTACCTGTTCCGCGGTGCGCTGGATATCCATGCCCGTGCCATCAATGACGAGATGAAGATCGCCTGTGCCGAGGCCCTGGCCGAACTTGCACGCGAGGATGTCCCTGATGAAGTTGCCATGGCCTATGGCCGCAACCTCAGCTTCGGGCGCGATTACATCATTCCAACGCCGTTTGACCCGCGCCTGATCTATCGCATTCCGCCCGCGGTTGCGCGCGCCGGCATGAAAACAGGCGCGGCACGCCGCCCGATCATCGACATGGATGCCTATGAGGTCGGCCTGAAAGGCCGGATGGATCCGACCGCGAACATCCTGCGTGGGATCCATGCGCGTGCGCGCGCGAACCAGGCGCGGATGATCTTTGCCGAGGGTGACGATCCGCGCGTCCTGCGCGCGGCGGTGACCTATCAGCGGTCCGGTTTGGGCAAGGCCCTTGTCGTCGGGCGCGACTACGATGTGAAGGCCAAGCTGGAAGCGGCGGGCATGGCCGATGCCGTGGCCGAGCTGGAGGTCGTGAATGCGGCCAACACCCCGCATCTGGAGATGTACAAGGATCTTCTTTATCAGCGCCTGCAGCGCAAGGGTTTCGACCGTCATGACATTCACAGGTTGGCGGCACGTGACCGGCATGTGTTTTCGGCTCTGATGCTGGCGCATGGGCATGGCGACGGTCTTGTGACTGGTGCCACCCGCAAGGCCGCACATGTGATGGAGTTGATCAATCATGTCTTCGACGCCGATGCGGCGCATGGTGCTGCGGGCGTGACCGCGCTGCTTCACAAGGGCCGGATCGTGCTGATCGCGGATACCCTGGTGCATGAATGGCCGGACGAGAATGATCTTGCCACGATCGCCCAGCGGGCCGCAGGCGTTGCGCGGGATCTGGGGATGGAGCCCCGCGTCGCCTTTGTCAGCTTTTCGACCTTCGGCTATCCGCGCTCCGAGCGGGCCGAGAAGATGCATCGCGCGCCCCGTGTTCTGGAAACGCGCGGTGTGGATTTCGAATTCGAAGGCGAGATGACCGTTGATGTGGCCCTGAATCCCAAGGCCCAGGCAACATATCCGTTCCAGCGTTTGACGGGGCCCGCGAATATCCTTGTGGTCCCGGCGCGGCACTCTGCCTCGATTTCGGTCAAGCTGATGCAGGAAATGGCCGGTGCTACGGTGATCGGTCCCATCCTGTCGGGTGTCGATCAGTCAATCCAGATCTGTTCGACCAGTTCGACCGCCAACGACATTCTGAACATGGCGATGCTGGCGGCCTGCAAAGTGGGCTGATTGCAGATAGCGGGGGACTGAATGGCGATCTACAACCTCGGCTCTATCAATGCCGATCTTCTCTATTCCGTCCCCCATTTGCCCGGACCGGGCGAAACGCTTGCTGCAACCGGTGTTCGGCGCGGCCTGGGCGGCAAGGGGGCCAACATGTCCGTGGCCGCTGCGCGTGGGGCATCACATGTCGTTCACATTGGTGCGGTTGGTCAGGATGGGCGCTGGGCACGGGATCTTCTGACCGAATATGGCGTGGATACGCGACACATCGCTGTTGTGGATGGCGCGACCGGGCATGCGATCATTCTGTTGGACCCTGCCGGCGAAAACACGATCGTGATCATCCCCGGTGCAAACCACGCTCTGACAGAGCAACAGATCGGTCTTGCGCTGGCAGAAGCGTCACCGGGTGACATCCTGTTGATGCAGAATGAGACAACACATCAGGCGTTTTGCGCCAGAACAGGGTCTGATCTTGGGCTGCGCGTCATCTATGCGGCCGCGCCTTTCGACGCGGAAGCCGTCAGGGTTCTGCTGCCGTTTATGGATATGCTGATCCTGAATGCTGTCGAAGCCGCGCAATTGCAGCAGGCACTTGGCAAGGCGCCGGATGATCTGGGTGTCGCGGATGTTGTTGTGACTCTGGGTGGCGATGGATGCCGTTGGTTTCATGCCGAAACCGGGCAGATCAGGGATTTTCCCGCCCTTCCCGTCACGCCTGTTGATACAACGGGGGCGGGCGACACATTTACCGGTTTCCTGCTGGCGGGCCTGGATCGCGGGCAACCGATGGAGCAGGCCATCGCCCTGGCGACCAAGGCGGCGGCCCTGATGGTGACACGGGTTGGCACCGCCGATGTGATCCCCGACCTGCTTGAGATCGAACAGATGGATCGCCCCCGGTAATGCCGCTTTTCGCGGGATCTGTTCCGGTCTAGCCTGCGCCCGAAAACAGGAGGGCCGGATGACGGATCACGTGACAACCCATCAGGCGGCGGAAGACGCCCGCAACGAGACGATCAAGATCTGGCTCAACGGAAAGATCGTGCCCAAGGCCCAAGCCATGGTCAGCGTCTATGACAGCGGCTTCATGCTGGGCGATGGCGTTTGGGAAGGTATCAGGCTCTATAACGGGAAATGGGCGTTTCTGGACGAACATATGGACCGCCTTTTCGAGGCAGCCAAAGCCATTGACCTTGATATCGGGCTAAGCCGCGATCAGGTCGTGCAGGCCGTACTGGATACGCAGGCCGCCAATCAGATGACCGAAGACGCCCATGCGCGCCTGATGGTGACGCGTGGCGTGAAGACGCGGCCTTTCCAGCATCCCTCCTTGTCCAGACAGGGCCCGACGATCGCGATCATCATGGAGCATTCCAAGCCCAGCATTCCGCGACCGATCCGCCTGGCAACCGTGCCGCATCTGCGCGGTCTTCCCATGACCCAGGATCCAAAGCTGAACAGCCATTCCAAGCTGAACTGTATCCTTGCCTGTATCGCTGCCGAAAAAGCCGGCGCCGACGAGGCCCTGATGCTGGATGTGCATGGTTTTGTGAACACGACCAATGCCTGCAACTTCTTCATCGTCCGCAAGGGCCAGGTCTGGACCAGCACGGGCGACTATTGCATGAACGGGATCACCCGACAGAAGGTGATCGACCTGTGCCGCGAAAACGGGATCCCGGTGTTCGAGCGCAACTATTCCCTTGTCGACACCTATGGCGCGGATGAGGCGTTTCTGACCGGGACATTCGGCGCGCAGACGCCGGTTGGAAATATCGACGGGCGCCAGATCGGCGAGGGTCAGATGGGGCCGGTCACCAAACATATCAGGATGCTCTATCAGGCACTGATCCAGCGGGAAACGGCTTGATCATGCGGATCGCCATGTGGTCCGGGCCGCGCAACCTGTCGACGGCGATGATGTATTCCTTTGGGGCGCGGGCCGATTTCGCCGTGGTGGACGAACCTTTTTATGCGGCCTACCTGCAACGCACCGGGCTGGATCATCCGATGCGCGACCAGATCCTGCAATCGCAATCCCTGGATCCTGATGCGGTTGCCGCGATGCTGACCGGCCCGATCCCCGAAGCAAAGCCGCATTTCTATCAGAAGCACATGACCCAGCACATGATCGCGCAAATGCCGCGCGACTGGTTTGCGCAGGTACGGCATGTGTTCCTGATCCGTCATCCGGCGCGCGTCGTGGCCAGTTTCGGGGCGAAATACGACAATCCCACGCTGGCGGATATCGGATTTACCCAGCAGACCGAGATCTACCATCAGCTTTTGGCGCAGGGCCTGGACCCTTTGGTGATCGATTCCGCCGATATCAGGCGCGACCCATCGACCATGTTGAACCGGCTTTGCGAGGCGCTGGGCCTTCCCTTCGACCCCGCGATGCTGTCCTGGCCGCAAGGCGGGCATCGGTCCGATGGGATCTGGGCAAGCCATTGGTACGGTGCGGTGCATGCGTCGACCGGTTTTGCCCCGGCCGAGGGGCCATTGCCCGCACTTTCAGGTGCCGCGGCCGAACTGGCAAGGCAGGCCTTGCCGCATTACGAAGCGCTGAGCGCGAAAAAACTTTAGAAAAGCGAACCGGCCTGAAACTTTTCCGGGCCTTGATGCGTGGCTTCTTCCGAGGGGTGACATCCCCCGAGACCGCACACAAGGAGAGGTTCCAATGATGAAACTTGTTTTGGCCGCAGCATTCAGCGCAGCTTCCAGCATGGCGATGGCCGCCGATGGCATGCCCCAGATGGTCGAAGCCATGGATCAGGACGTGTCCGGCGGCACCGTGACCGCATCGAAGGTCGTGGCTGACGTGAACGGTTGGCTGGTTGTGCATCGCACGAACGCAGAGATGAAGCCGGGCCCCGTCGTCGGTCATGCGCCGCTTCGCAAGGGGGAAACCTCGGATGTGGCGGCCATCCTGACCGAAGAGGTCAAGTCGGGCGACATGCTGATGCTGATGATCCATGCCGAAGAGGGCGGCACACGGACGGGCATATTTGAATATACCTTGGGTGCCAAGGAAGACGGCCCCATTCGCGTGGATGGCAAGCTTGTGATGACGATGATCACCGCGAAGTAATTTCAGGCTCTGAACCGCAAGTTCGGATCGAAAAAGGAAAAGGGCGGCACCTGTAGGGGTGCCGCCCTTTCACTATCCAGATTGCTTGATGATCAGCCCTTGATGCGACGGTTGCGGGTCGCAATCAGTTTCAGACGCAGCGCGTTCAGGCGGATGAAGCCCTGTGCATCCTTCTGATCATAGGCGCCCGCGTCGTCCTCGAAGGTCACATGCGCCTCGGAATAAAGGCTGTGATCCGACCACCGCCCGACGCAGGTGGCCAGACCTTTGTAAAGCTTCAGCCGCACGGTGCCGGTCACATGTTCCTGGCTCTTGTCGATCAGGGCTTGCAGCATCTCGCGTTCGGGGCTGAACCAGAACCCGTTGTAGATCAGTTCGGCATAGCGCGGCATGATGCTGTCCTTCAGGTGGCCAGCACCTGCGTCCAGCGTGATCTGTTCGATCCCGCGATGCGCCTCAAGCAGAACAGTGCCGCCGGGCGTTTCATAGATCCCGCGCGACTTCATGCCGACAAAGCGGTTCTCCACGAAATCCAGACGTCCGATCCCGTGCTTGCCGCCCAGTTCGTTCAGCTTCGTCAGGATCGTGGCAGGGCTCATGGCCTCGCCATTGATCGCCACGGCATCGCCGCGCTCGAAGGTCACTTCGATATACTCGGGCGTATCGGGCGCGTCCTCGGGTGAAACGGTGCGCTGGTAGACATATTCGGGCGCCTGCTCGGCCGGGTTTTCCAGCGCCTTGCCCTCGGACGAGGTGTGCAGCAGGTTTGCGTCCACGCTGAACGGTGCCTCGCCGCGCTTGTCCTTTGCGATCGGAATCTGGTTCTTTTCGGCAAATTCGATCAGCTTGGTACGGCTGGTCAGATCCCAGATGCGCCAGGGGGCGATCACCTTGATCTCGGGGTTCAGCGCATAGGCGGACAGCTCAAAGCGTACCTGGTCATTCCCCTTCCCGGTCGCGCCATGCGCCACGGCATCCGCGCCGGTTTCGGCGGCAATCTCGACCAGACGCTTGGAAATCAGCGGCCGCGCGATCGACGTGCCCAGCAGGTAAAGCCCCTCATACAGCGCGTTGGCGCGGAACATCGGGAACACGAAATCGCGCACGAATTCTTCGCGCACATCTTCGATATAGATGTTCTCGGCCTTGATCCCCAGCAGCTCTGCCTTGGCGCGGGCGGGCTCCAACTCCTCGCCCTGGCCCAGATCGGCGGTGAAGGTCACCACCTCGCAACCGTATTCGGTTTGCAGCCATTTCAGGATGATCGAGGTATCAAGGCCGCCTGAATAGGCCAGCACGACTTTCTTGGGCGCGGACATGTGTTTTTCCCCAGTGAATGCGTTTTGCGGCGATTACCGGGTTTTGTGCCGCAGGGCAAGGAGGCCGCCGTGCACCAGCTTTGGCTTGCGTGAGGGATCAAGCTGGGCCAGAGATCGGGAATGACCCAGTTTCAAGATCAGGCACGCGCGGCCGAACGCGCCATGCGCGAGGTTTTCCCCGCCACACCCCTGCTGCGCAACGCGCATCTGTCCGAGCGGTTCGAGGCCGATATCTGGCTGAAGCGCGAAGACCTGTCGCCGGTGCGGTCCTACAAGCTGCGCGGCGCGTTCAACGCGATGCGCAAGGTTCTGGCTGCCGATCCGGGGCGGCGGCTGTTCGTCTGTGCCTCTGCCGGCAATCACGCGCAGGGCGTTGCCTTCATGTGCCGGCATTTCGGGGTCAAGGGTGTGATCTTCATGCCGGTGACGACACCGCAGCAGAAAATCCAGAAAACCGGCATGTTTGGCGGGGATGCGGTCGAGATCAAGCTGAAGGGCGATTACTTCGACGATACGCTGGCCTCTGCACAGGCTTTCTGCGCCAAGGAGGGCGGGCATTTCCTGTCGCCTTTCGATGATGCCGATGTGATCGAAGGTCAGGCCTCTGTCGCGGTCGAGATGATGGACGAGATGGGGCAGGTTCCCGACCATATCCTGCTGCCTGTCGGCGGTGGGGGGCTGTCTGCGGGTGTTCGCAGCTTTTTCGGCACTGAACCGGCCTATACATTCGTCGAACCGCTGGGCGGTGCCAGCCTGCAGGCAGCCCTGTCCGTCGGTCGGCCGGTGATGCTGGACAAGGTGAACACCTTTGTCGATGGCGCGGCGGTCGCCTGCATCGGGACACAGACATTCGCGCGTCTCAAGGATGTATCGTTGCATGATGTCGTGACAGCGCCCGAGGACAGGATCTGCACAACCATCCTCGAGATGTTGAATGTCGAAGGCATCGTGCTGGAGCCTGCCGGTGCTCTGGCCGTGGATGCACTGGTCGATGTTGCCGATAGGATCAAGGGCAAGACCGTGGTCTGCATCACATCCGGCGGAAATTTCGATTTCGAACGCCTGCCCGAGGTGAAGGAAAGAGCGCAGCGTTATTCCGGCGTAAAGAAATACTTCATCCTGCGGATGCCGCAGCGACCCGGTGCGCTGAAGGAGTTTCTGAACATCCTTGGCCCCGAAGACGATATCGCGCGGTTCGAATACCTCAAGAAATCGGCGCGCAACTTCGGCTCTGTCCTGATCGGGATCGAAACGACCCGGCCCGAGAATTTCACATCCCTGCTTTTCAAGCTGAACAAGGCCGGTTTTACCTATCGCGACATTACCAACGACGAGACACTGGCCGAGTTTCTGATCTGACAGGCCCCTGAGGCCCCCGTCAGCTTGTCTGCGAAAGAAGCGCGTGGTGGCGTGCCGTGTAATCGGCGCGCACCTCGACCGGCGGGCGCAAACGGATGGAAAGGCCACGGATCAGTGTCTGATCCGGCTTGCCAAACAGCTTGTCGGCCTCACCGTTGCTGAAGCCTGCGATTTCGATGGCTTCCATCCAGGCACTGATCCGATCCGCCTGCTTGATCTGTTTCTTGATCGCAGCCGGAATCGCGGCCGGAAGGCCGAAACGGATATGGATCGCGGCTGTCAGCCGGCTGTCCAGCTCTTCGTAACCGGGACCAACGGCCGATTTGACCGGGCTGATCATGTCGCCGATCACGTATTCCGGCGCATCGTGCAGCAGGGCCGCCAGTTGCCATTTCGGTGCGATGCCCGGCGCCATCCGGCTGAACAGAGTTTCCACCAGCAGGGAATGCTCGGCCACGGAATAGGCGTGATCGCCACGCGTCTGCCCGTTCCAGCGCGCCACGAAAGCAAGACCGTGGGCGATATCCTCGATCTCGATATCGACGGGGGTAGGATCCAGCAGGTCAAGACGGCGGCCTGACAACATCCTTTGCCATGCGCGGGGCGATTTCGACATGACACCTCCGAAGATCAATCATGGTCTTTTGAACAGCTTGCAGGGGTCGGTGCAAGCTTGCGTCGGCCGGCATGACAATTTCCGATGCCGGGCTAGTTTGATACAGCGTTGTGGCGAAGATCAAACAATGATACGCGCTGCGCCAAAATAGTATTCATGAAGGGTGCCCAAATGGCCAACGATTACATCGTCAAGGATATCGCGCTTGCTGCTTTCGGTCGCAAGGAGCTTGATATCGCAGAAACCGAAATGCCGGGCCTGATGGCCTGCCGCGCCGAATACGGTGAAAGCAAGCCTCTGAAAGGCGCACGGATCGTCGGTTCGCTGCACATGACGATCCAGACAGCCGTCCTGATCGAAACGCTGGTGGCACTTGGTGCCGATGTGCGCTGGGCGTCCTGCAACATCTTCTCGACGCAGGATCACGCGGCCGCGGCGATCGCTGCAGGCGGTACGCCCGTTTTCGCGATCAAGGGCCAGACACTGGAAGAGCATTGGGATTACCTCGACAAGTCCTTCCTGTTCCCGGAAGGCGCGAACATGATCCTGGACGATGGCGGCGATGCGACACTCTACGTCCTGCTGGGCGCCCGCGCGGAAGCCGGCGAAGACATCATTCCGGTTCCCCAGTCCGAGGAAGAGGAAGTCATCAAGGCGCAGATCAAGAAGCGCATGGCCGCAAGCCCCGGCTGGTTCACCAAGACGCGCGACGCGATCAAGGGCGTGTCCGAGGAAACGACGACCGGCGTTCACCGCCTTTATGACCTGCACAAGAAGGGCTTGCTGCCGTTCCCCGCGATCAACGTGAACGACTCGGTCACCAAGTCGAAGTTCGACAACAAGTATGGCTGCAAGGAATCGCTGGTTGACGGCATCCGCCGTGCGACCGACACGATGATGGCCGGCAAGGTGGCCGTTGTTTGTGGCTATGGCGATGTGGGCAAAGGCTCGGCCGCTTCGCTGCGCGGCGCAGGCGCACGCGTCAAGGTCACCGAAGTCGATCCGATCTGCGCGCTGCAAGCCGCCATGGACGGGTTCGAAGTTGTCTTGCTGGAGGATGTCGTCGCCAGCGCCGATATCTTCATCACCACGACCGGCAACAAGGACGTGATCCGCATCGACCACATGCGCGCGATGAAGGACATGGCGATCGTTGGCAACATCGGCCATTTCGACAACGAGATTCAGGTCGCTGCCCTGAAGAACCACAAGTGGACCAACATCAAGGACCAGGTCGATATGATCGAGATGCCCTCGGGCAACCGTATCATTCTTCTGTCCGAGGGCCGGCTGCTGAACCTTGGCAACGCGACGGGTCACCCATCCTTCGTGATGTCCGCCAGCTTCACCAACCAGGTTCTGGCGCAGATCGAACTCTGGACCAAGGGCGATGAATACAAGCCCGGCGTCTACATCCTGCCCAAGGCGCTGGATGAAAAAGTGGCCCGCCTGCATCTGGACCGCATTGGCGTGAAACTGACCAAGCTTGATCCCGACCAGGCGTCCTATATCGGCGTGACACCGGAAGGCCCCTTCAAGCCGGAACACTATCGCTACTGATCGCAAACATCGGTTTCGATGCAACGGCCCGCCACTGTGCGGGCCGTTTTGCTTTCCAACTTTCGATAAAATCGTTGAGTGTTGGTGAAGACTCGCTAACCTTCCCGTCGGACCGATGGGACGCATTGGCCGTGGTACCAAAAATATTGACTGGTAAGGGAGCTAGGAATGGGAAAGCGTGACGATCTGATTGCGAAGTATGCAAGCGATCTGAAGAACAAATGTGGCATGGAGCCTGACATGGCCCTGCTGACAAAGGTCACGATCGGCTGCGGCCCGGCGATTTACAACGCAGATGCCGAAACGGTGGCCTCCTCGCAGGAAAGCGAGCTGGAGACCGTGAAGAATAATTTCCTCATCAAGAAACTGGGATTGCCCGACAGCCCCAAGTTGATGGAGGCGATCAATTCTGTCGTCGAAACCTACGGCAAATCCGAGCGGAACAAGTACCGCGTCGTCGTCTACTACATGCTGACCAAGCATTTCGGCAAGGAAGCAGTCTACAAGTAATCAGGCGATTGCCTGACAGTGGGCGACCCGCATGTCTTGCGGGCCGCTCGCTGTTGAGAAGAATTTTCGGCACTTGGAATTTGCGCAGCCGCTGGTCTGTGGCTAATGTTGACGTGTCGGGTCAGTACGGCCGGAACCTAATCCAGTGATCACGTGTGGTGTGTAGGGAGCACGTGGGGTGACGGGGGGTTCTGGCCTTGGCCTGCGCCCCCCGTATTTTGGAAATCACCCGTCCAAACCGGCAAGACCGCAGACGATCCGCCATTCCTCTGCCGTGACCGGCTGTACGGACAGGCGCGAATTTCGCACCAGCACCATTTCGGTCAGTCGCGGATCGGCCTTGATCTGTTCCAGTGTCACGGGTGTCTTCACAGGTTTGACGGCCTTGATATCGACGCATTCCCAACGCGGATCATCCGTCGTGCTGTCCGGGTGTGCGGGATTTATCACCTCGACGATGCCGACAACGGCCTTCTCGTCCTGTGAGTGGTAGAAAAAACCAAGGTCTCCGACTTCCATCTCGCGCATGAAGTTGCGTGCCTGGTAGTTGCGCACACCGTTCCATTCCTCGCCGTCTTCACCTTTTGCAGCCTGGTCATTCCAGCCCCAGACCGAAGGCTCTGACTTGAACAACCAATAGCGCATCAGCCGATGACCTTTTTCCAGGCGATCAGTTCGACATCCTGGAAAAGGCCGGCCTTGGAATAGGGATCCCCCGCCGCCCAGCGCCGCGCCGCTTCCATGTCCTCCACCTCAAGGATCAAAAGTGAACCGATCATCTGTTCATCCTGGTCCAGCAAGGGCCCGGCCTGCCGCACCACGCCTGTTTGCGTCACGTAGTCCAGATGTGCGGCGCGAGTGGCCAGACGTGTCTCTAGGGCGCCGGGTTTGTCCCGTGCGATAAGGGCGATCAGCATTCATTCCTCCTTCAGGGGACGCGACAGTAGCATGTCCATGGCTTGGCGCAGATGAATCTTTCCGTCAAGCAGGGCCACGACCGCTGCGGTGATCGGCATCTCTACGCCTTGCTCCGCGGCGCGTTGCAAGGCGGCGCGGGCGGTCGCAGCGCCTTCAACTGTAATCGACGGATCAAATGCCTCATTCTTGCCCATCGCCATGCCGAACTGCATGTTCCGGCTTTGCGGGCTTGTGCAGGTCAGCACCAGGTCACCGAACCCGGAAAGGCCCGACAGGGTTTCCGGCCTGGCCCCAAGGGTCAGCGCCAAACGCTGCATTTCGGCATAGCCCCGTGTCATCAAGGCGGCACGTGCGCTGTCACCCAGCCCGGCGCCCGTGACAGCGCCTGCGGCTATCGCGATCACGTTCTTCAGGGCACCGCCAAGCTCGGCGCCGACAGTATCCGTTGTGCGGTAAATCCGCAGATTCCGCGTTGTCAGAGACTGTTGCAGGCTTGCACCCTTGTCCGGATCGGCGCAGGCAAGGGTCAGTGCCGTGGGCAAGCCCTTTGCAATATCGCGGGCGAAACTGGGACCGGTCAGGATGGCCGCGACGCTCCGTGGCAGCATTTGCCGCAATATCGCCACCGGTCCCATTGTCGTGCTCAACTCGATCCCCTTGCAGCATGCAACCAGGTCGCGCCCGTCAAGCACCGTGCGATGTTCGTCGATCACATCGCGCATCCTTTGCATTGGAACGGCCAGCAGGACAGGACCTGTGCCGGCCGGAATGTCGGCCTGAATGGTCAGAGACTCCGGCAGCGGGATGCCTGGCAGACGCTGCGCGTTCTCGCGGGACAATTGCATGGCGGATACCTGCGCCTGGTCCCGCGACCACAGCGTTACCGCATGCCCTGCCTCGGTCAGCGAGATGGCAAGTGCCGTGCCGAAGGCGCCTGCGCCCATGACTGTGATCATGCCTTTGCCCCTTTCTTTCCACTTCCCAGAAGCGCAGGGCTTGCGCTGTCCAATGGCCAACGCGGCCGCGCGATCAGGGTCAGGTCGTCGCGCAATCCCGCGCGATACCTCTCCAGCCCGACATAAGCGATCATCGCCGCGTTATCGGTGCATAGCGACAAGGGCGGCGCGATGAAGCGCACACCATTTTCTGCCGCAACAGACTCGAGTTTGTTGCGGATAAGACTGTTGGCCGCGACCCCGCCAGCCACGGCAAGGACAGGGGCTGCCGGTTGATGCGCCAGGTACAGGCGCAGCGCCCTGCGCGTTTTTTCGGCCAGCACATCGGCGACCGCCATCTGGAAGCCCGCGCAAAGATCGGCCCTGTCGGCGGGGGTCAGGCCGCCCTTTTCCGCCACGACCCGGTCACGCATCCGCAGAAGCGCGGTCTTCAAGCCGGAAAAGGACATGTCGCAACCCTCGCGATCCAGCAGGGGCCGGGGAAACGCATACCGGGCTGCATCGCCACTGCGGGCTTCGGCTTCGACCGAAGGGCCACCCGGTTGCGGCAGACCAAGAAGGCGGGCCGTCTTGTCGAATGCCTCTCCGGGTGCGTCGTCTATGGTGCCGCCCAACCGCGTGAAACTGTCGGTGCCCTGCACCAGAAGAAACTGGCAATGCCCGCCCGAGACCAGCAGCATCAGGTAGGGATAATCGATCTGATCCGTCAGCCGTGGTGTCAGGGCGTGGCCTGCAAGGTGGTTCACCCCGATCAGGGGCAGACCGGTGCCGACGGCAAGGCCCTTGGCGCACATGACCCCCGCCAGAACGCCGCCGATCAGGCCGGGCCCTGCGGTCACCGCGATGGCATCCACATCGGAAAGGGCCACACCTGCGCGCATCAGTGCCTGTTTCACGCAAATGTCGATTTTCTCGGCGTGGGCCCGGGCTGCGATCTCGGGTACGACACCGCCAAATGCCGCATGCAGATCGGCTTGTCCCAGCACGATGGAAGACATGATTTCCGCCGGATCAGAGCCGCGTTGCCGCACGACGGCTGCCGCGGTATCATCGCAGCTGCTTTCCAGACCCAGTATCGTCAGCGCCTTGGCCATTGGTCGTTCAATCCTGCCACTATCGGCCCTGAACGTTGCAAGACCCTGTGTTGCGAGGTAACACCAGACAAGGATGCAAACAATCCCGGCGCAATCATGATACGGCCTGTCATCTTGTTGACCCGTCCCGAAGCGTCATCGCACAGGATGGCGAAGCTGTTGGCTGTTGCATTCGGTGACCGCTTGGACGTTTGCATTTCCCCTCTGATGGAGATCGTTCTTGATCCCCGATTGCCAAGCCTTGAGGGCATCAGGACACTGATCTTCACCTCTGCCAATGGTGTTGCGGCCTATGTCGCGGCACATGGACCCAAGTCCCTTCCCTGTTACACCGTCGGTGATGCAACGGCACGCGCCGCCATGGCCGCGGGCCTGCAGGCAACATCTGCGGGAGGCGATGCCGATGCCCTGATTGCGCGCATCAAGCAGGACAATCCGGCTGTCCCCATGCTGCATGTGCGGGGTGCGCATGCCCGTGGCGACATCCCGGAAAGACTTGGCGCAGTCGGGATTCCGGTGGCCCATGCGATCGTCTATCACCAGAATGCCCTGACCCTGACGGAAGAGGCAAAAGCGCTTCTGGATGGGGACAGACCGGTGATCCTGCCACTTTTTTCACCAAGAAGTGCTGCATTGATGGGGTCTGCGCCCGTCAGTGCCAAGGTTTATGCCGTCGCGATGAGCGATGCCACCGCCAACGCCCTGCGGTTTGACGTTGAACAGATGCATATCGCCAGCCATCCTGATTTCGAAAGCATGGCGAAGGTTGTCGCCGATCTTCTTGACACCACCCCTTGGGACAAACAGATGCCATTATAAGGGCATGCATGGCTTGAGGCAGAAAGCCCGGCACAGTAGGCTTTCGGGTGATGCAAGTATGCGTGATATCAGATTCGAAAGGGTTGCTGCCGGTGCCGGAAAAGAAAAAGAACTCCCCGAACCAGGAACGGCCCAGTGATGAAATCGAAGATGCCGTCATCCTGAACGATCCAGCAGATGATCGTGACCAGCCCTCCAAGGCCGCGGCCGGGGATGAAGCAGAGGCTGAAAACCCTCCTTCACAGCAAGAAGAAGAGATATCGCAAGAAGATCCCGTGAAGGATGATGCGGCAGAGGCATCTTCTGATCAGCAGGCCGAGTCCGCCCCGGCAGAGCAGGAAACTCCTGATACCGAAACACACCCCGCAGATGTTGGCGCGCCGGACGAGGTAAAAACCGAAAAGCCGGTCCCGACCGAACAGGTCGTGATCAGAAAGGGCGGTTTTATACCGATGTTGCTGGGCGGTGTCGCGGCGGCGGCCATCGGCTTTGGCCTGGCAAGAAGCGGTGTTCTTGAAGGAATGCCACTGCCGGGCCTCGAGGCTGGACAGAGCCTCTTGTCAGAGATCGACCAGAGGACAGCCGCACAGCAGACGGTGGTATCGGACCTTCAGGCGCGCCTCGCCGTGCTGGAAGCGGCTCCCCAGCCGCAAGCCTTGCCCGAGATGCCCGATCTTGGCCCTGCGATCGAGGATCTGACAACGCAGATCGGCGTTCTGGCTGGCCGGATCGACATGTTGGAAGCCAGACCGGTTGCGGAAGGCGGCGCTGTCGACCCGCAGGCGCAGGCCGCCCTTGCCGATGCGCGCGCCGAACTGGATCAGATCCGGACCGCTCTTGCCGCGCAACAGGCGCAGATTGCAACGCTTACGGATGAGGCTGCGCAAGCCGAAGCGCAGGCGCAGCTATCGGCGCAGGCTGCGATGACGCGTGCGGCCGTGACGCGCATCGTCACGGCCCTTGATGCCGGGACGGGCTATACAGAGGCGCTGAACGATCTGACTGCCGCGAATGTCGAAATTCCGGCGGCCCTGCTGGAACAGGCAGAGACCGGCGCACCGACACTCGCCGCCTTGCAGGCCGACTTTCCCGATCTTGCCCGTGATGCGTTGCGTGCGGCGCGGCAGGCACAGAACCCGGGTGGCATTGGCGGGTTTTTCGAAACTCAGCTTGGCCTCAGGTCATTGCAGCCGCGTGAAGGGGATGACCCGGATGCGATCCTTTCGCGGGCCGAAGCGGCGCTGCGCGATGGGCGGCTCTCCGAAACACTGGACGAAATCGCGCGCTTGCCGGAAGAGGCGGCGACGGTATTGGCCGATTGGCAGGCCCAGGCTCAGATGCGCGTCACCTTGACCGATGCCGCGCGTAGCCTTGCCCAATCTCTGAACACGAACTGAAGGATAACGGAATGCTCTGGTCGCTCATCAAGATTATCCTTTTCGTTGTTCTGGTTGCCGCTGCAGCGATGGGGGCCGTGTATCTGATGGAACTGGATGGCGGTGTTCGCATCGCCGCCGCCGGGTACGAGATCAACCTGACACCGCTCTATGCCGTGATCCTTCTGATCGCCCTTGTCTTCCTTGTCTGGCTGACGCTGCGACTGCTGGCCTTGCTGGTGGCGGTGCTGAAATTCATCAACGGGGATGAAACGGCGCTCAGCCGCTATTTCAATCGCAATCGGGAACGCAAAGGCTATCAGGCCTTGTCCGAAGGCATGCTGGCGCTGGCGGCAGGCGAGGGGCGTCTGGCCATGGCCAAGGCCAGCAAGGCGGAGCGCTATCTTCACAAGCCGGAACTGACCAACCTTCTGACAGCCCAGGCCGCCGAGATGTGTGGCGACCGGCGCAAGGCGGAAGAAGTGTACAAACGTCTTCTGAAAAACGATTCCACCCGCTTTGTCGCGGTGCGCGGGATCATGAAGCAGAAACTGGCGGATGGTGACACCGCGACAGCCCTGAAACTGGCCGAAAAGGCGTTGGACCTGCATCCCAAGCATGAAGAGACGCAGGACGTTCTCTTGCGTCTTCAGGCAAGCGCGCATGACTGGGCCGGCGCGCGCCGTACGCTTGGTGCGAAACTCAAGTATGGCAGCCTTCCGAAGGACGTGCACAAACGTCGCGATGCCGTTCTGGCCCTGTCAGAGGCAAAAGACGTTCTGGCAGAAGGGAATGACATCACCGCACGCGAGGCCTCGATCGAAGCGAACAAGCTTTCGCCCGATCTGATCCCTGCAGCGGCCTTTGCCGCCCGCGGTTACATCGAACAGGGCAACGCGAAATATGCGACGCGCGTGATCAAGAAGGCCTGGGCCGCACAGCCGCATCCTGATCTTGCCTCCGCTTTTGCGGCGATCGTGCCTGACGAAACACCGGCAGCACGGTTGAAACGGTTCAAGCCACTTATCGCCCAGCATCCGGATCACGTGGAATCGCGCCTCTTGCTGGCGGAATTGAATATTGCGAACGAAGATTTCCCCGAGGCGCGGCGCGCGCTGGGCGACCTTGTGGAAACGGCACCGGATGCCCGCGTCATGACCGTCATGGCCGCCATCGCACGTGGCGAAGGCGCGTCGGATGTTGTGGTCAAAGGCTGGCTGGCCAGGGCGCTGACAGCCCCGCGTGGCCCGCAGTGGGTCTGCGAGAAATGTCACAACATACATGCCGAATGGGTGCCTATCTGCGAGAATTGCAAATCCTTCGACACGCTAGCCTGGATCTCGCCGCCCGCTAGCGCGGCGTCGCCCCAGGCCGGGTCGGAAATGCTTCCGATGATTGTCGGTTCGATCCAGGATCAGACCACATCACCGGATGACGATGTCCCGGATGCCGAACTTCTTCCTGATGAAGAAACCTTGCATCGTCCGATAGATGCGCTTGCGACGGATGGGGATATTGCCCGAAAATAAGTCTTTTCCATCCATGGGCGGGGTGCTATAGCCCCGCCTCACAGGCCGCTGTAGCTCAGCTGGTAGAGCACGTCATTCGTAATGATGGGGTCGGGGGTTCGAGTCCCTTCAGCGGCACCACTTTCTCATCCAAAATCGTCCAATGGGCATTTCCAAGCTATCTGAGCGTGGGGGCGATTGGGCGGGGCGTTGCCAATTACGCAGTCATCTCGAGCGCATAGTCGTCCCACAGACTGAAGGCGTCAGCCCGTGCGTGGCGGTATGAAGCGGCGGTGAGACGATAGCGGCGGGGACGGAAGAGGGTGTTGATCCGACCCCGGATGGGGGCGGCTTGATTACAAAATCACTCAGCGGGCGTCCGATCCATACCGAACATTTCCCGACCAAAGCCAAACGGGTCGGCGGCAGCCTCAAGACTTTTCCGCATCTGCAGGTGGATCAGTTCTATGGCAGCCTTTTGGTGGATGACGAGGTCAAATCCATCATCGAATGCTTCGAGCCCGACATCCACCAGTTCCTGCTGCTCGAGGTGTCCATTGACCGCGACGTGGTCAATCGCCGCTACGCCGTCAATATCTGCAAACGGATGGACATGATGAACCGCAGCCTGACCTATCCGATCAATGAACGCGGGTTTTACAAACCCTATGGGAGCCCAGACAACAGGCTTGTTCTGTCGCGTCAGGCTGTTGAGGGTCATCACTTGTGGCACGACAAGTATCTGGTGGGCACCTTCGTGTCTGACGATTTGGCCGAAGCATTGCGGGCGGCAGGGGTCACGGGGCTGCATCTGTCCGAGAGGGTCGACGAACAGCCCGCCTAGCGCTGCTGGATTGGCATCAACACATCTTGCGTGTTGATTTCGTCCCTGACCGCTCGCTCTGGGCGCATCGCACCGATCTCAATGAGGCGCTAGAGGGGCGCCCCACTGAGCGTCAACCGACCCGGTCGAGGAGCATCTTCGCGCGCCCTTCCATGTCGAGGCGGGCGTCCTGCTGGGTCTTGTCGCGCGCAAGCCGCGTGATGCCCTGCACGAAGTCGAAGATGCTCTCGGGCGGGCGGCCCTCTTCCATCAGCACCTTCTCGATGATCTTGCCGGACTCGGGCCTAGAGAAGCCGCGTTTCCTCAGGAAGTCATCCCGGTCCTCGTCCGTCCGCGCGACGATCTGCTGCCGCGCGGCCTTGATGCCGTTCACGAAGCCCTGCGGCGAGGAGTTGGCGAACCGCGTCAGCGCCGGTGCCGCCTCGTGGGCAAAGCGGGAGGCCGCGTATTTCGAGTGGCGGATGGTGATTTCCTGGAAATCCTCGACACCCCAGAGGTTGCGGTTCTGGCACACCGCCCGCAGGTAGAAGCTCGCCATGCCGAGGGTCTTGGCGCCGACCTCGGAATTCCAGCAGTAGAAGCCCCGGAAGTAGAGATCGGGGGAGCCGTCGGGCAGACGGCCCGCCTCGATCGGGTTGTGATCGTCGACCAGGAACAGGAAGACGTCGCGGTCCGAGGCATAGAGCGTGGTCGTGTCGCGGCTGATCTCGACATCGGGGTTGTAGACCCCGGTCGACCAGTCGAGCACGCCCGGCACCTTCCAGCGCGTGTCGCCGGTGCCATTGCCCGCGATGCGCTGCACCGCCTCGACCAGCTCGTGGTCATGGATGCGGCCATAGTCGGGGCCGGTCACCGCGCGCAGTTCGGTGCGGCCATCTTCGGTCTCGAAGGTCTTCACCTGCTCGGCGCGGTGGTTCGTCAGGCCGTATTGCAGGTTGATCCCCGCCAGCGGCGCGGGCAGCTGCCGAAGGTAGGAAGCCGGGGCGCCGACGATGCTGGCAAGCTGGCCGAAGGCCCAATGCGTGGGCGCCACCGGTTCTTGCGCTTTCGGCAGGACTAGGTGCAGCCGCTCGGCGCTATCGCGCGTGGCCTCGACGCGAATGTCCGCCGTCTGCACCACACGGCTGCGACTGCGCTCGGAGCGACCATTCACCGCTGCCCAGAGATTATCGAGCGACAGATACCGCTCGTCATCGGGCCGGTTGAACCATTCGGACGACACCCGCCCATTCCGCTCACCCCGGCTCACATCCACTTTCCAGCCACCCGACCGCGCCGGTGCGACCGGATCCAGAACTTCCACAACGCCCATCGGCTTTCTCCCGTGACAGGCGCCGGAAGCCACTCTCCCAGCCCTCAACCCGTCACCGGGAAACCGGCACTCCTCTTACTCTGGTGATCTTTCGGATGCTGCCGACCGCGAGCATGCCCCCTGATCGAGGCAACGTACGGTCGGTTGATCGCTCTTTAACTCATTGGCAAGACAAACCACCGCGCGGGCATTTCGATCAAGTTGCTTTTCCCCGGCTATACCGACCTGTGGGCCGATTTTGCCGACCAACTCGACCGCGTGATTGCTGACAACACCCGGATGCTACTGAATGCGCTGACGCAACCGGACAACGTGCCTTGGGTGACAGAATCCGACCTGCGCGACGTTTCGGATGCGAAGGAGGAAGCGCTGCGCCAGTGGGATGTGCGCTTGACGGCCATCTTCGAGAAATACGAGACCCATCCGCAGCGCCTTCGCCCCCTGCGAACCGCCATGGAAGAACGCCTGCTGCGGGCCTTCGCAGGCCTGATCAACCAGCTTCGGCAGCAGGACCTTGGCATCGAGCGATACATCTGGCGCTCCCAAGACGACGCGAAAGTGCGCGACAGCCACGCCGAACACGACGATCAGGTGTTTCGCTGGGACGAGCCACCCGCAGGTGGCCATCCGGGGCAGGCGCACAATTGTCTCTGCTATGCTGAGCCGGTTACGCTGGGATCTCGGAATGATGTGATCCTTGCAGAGTTTGCACCGACGGCAGACAGTTTTCCGAACAGCGGCGGGATCGTACGCAGGCTAGCAAATGGCCTCCTTTCAGGTTCCCCGGAACGTGGCGAACGGGCGCGGGTGATAGCCGAGGTCACAGGCTTGTACGAGATGTACCGGCCCGGTCTGTTCACGTTGCCCAACGAGAACGCCGGTGACGCAGTCAATTTCGCACGCCGCCTCGCCGTGGATGCACTCGCCGCACTGGACGCCGGTCGCCTTGTCATCGACGAAGGTTCTCTTTCGCAGGGTTGGGTCGAGGTCTTTCCGGGGCTGACCGAAGATGAGCGACGCCTCGGGCAGCTTCCGGGTTTTACGCCCGAACGCATCGAGCAATGGCTGGAAACCTACCCGGCCGAGGTTCTTGGCCTGCCGAACCACACAGGATCGCCCGCCGTCGAAGACCTCACTGGCAACATCATCTCCACGCCGATCCTGGACGCGGCGGGTCCGAACGTCGTGACCATGGAGAACCCGCATTCGATCGACAACATCTCTATCCCCGAAGATCGCGCGCGGCATATTCTGGATGGCGAGGGGCGCAGTGGAGGGCATCGATACGGAACAGGTATACCAGGCAAGACGGAATTTCCCGCAAGTTGGTCCGACGATGATATTCTGGAGGCTATAAGGCAAGTTGCGGGGACTGGTACTGTTGATCGACCAGCGCATCGCGATGGCGATCTGGTGATCGTCGGCGAGGTAAATGGCGTCACGATCAAAGTTGTCGTGCAGCCCAACGGCGAAGTGCGAACGGGCTATCCGGTATCAGGGCCCGGAGTGAGAAGGAACTAGGACAGTCATGGACGACAAAGAAGCAATCGACCTCCTTGAAAAGCAGATCAAAATCCTCGAACGAGCCGGCATCGACATGTCGGGTGATCGAGAGTTCTTCTATGTCGGGGAATGGGATCTTGCCCTAGAGGGGGTCTACGTCGCCCACAAAAAGCATCCCGGCGTGCTTAATTCCCAAGAAGTCCAAGCGCTCGTCGACGATTTCGGCATGGACACGTCTGAATTTGATAGATGAGCTGCAATCCGCCCAGATTAGTGTCGAATATTCGGCCCAGCCCTTCGATTTTGGTCACGTTTCCCCGGGATATCGACTGAACCCGGCGGGTTTCCCCGCCGGGTCCTAGGGGGAGACCCGGTTCTTGTCTTATGGAAATGGTGGCTTTTGAGCTATCAGAAGCCGCTGCCTGCCACGCCATTTATGGCTGGCAGCGGCGACGGCTGGTCCGCCCCGTTCGTGGTCTTCGGGACCGTTTCTGAGTCTGGTCAGCCGTCGCCTTCGCCTTGGGCCTGAACGGATACGCGTGTTTGCATCACGCATGACAAGGACAGGACATGGAGAAGATGACTGATTGCAACGTAGGGATCGACGTTTCGAAATCCTGCCTCGACGCCTATCGGCGGTTCTGTCGCAACTTTCGAGCAGATGATGTATCGAGTTGGCCATTTTGTCGATGAGGTTGAGCCGATGGTTTCGTTCAAAGGCGCGCAGTTCCCGCGGGATGTGATCCTGCATGCAGTCTTCTTCTACGTCAGGTACGCCGTGTCCTATCGTGACCTCGAAGAGATTCTGGCTGAGCGTGGCGTCCGCGTCGACCATGCGACCTGAACCGCCGGGTCGTGAAATACGCCTCGGCGCCGGCCGCTGTGGCGCAACGGCGCAAGGCTCGAACAGCACCATCCTGGCGCCTGGACGAGGCCTATGTGAAGGTGCGCGGGAATTGGTGCTATCTTTATCGCGCCGTTGATCGGAA
>JANREX010000070.1:0-9623 GCA_030758115.1 Paracoccaceae bacterium
AGGCGGCCCGGATCAGGGCCGCCATGCCAGGAAATTGCCGATCATCCGCAGGCCCACCCTCTGGCTTTTCTCGGGGTGGAACTGCATGCCGAGGATATTGTCGCGGCCGACGATGGCGGTGATCGGCCCGGCATAATCCACATGCGCCAGCAGATGCGCGGGATCGGCCACATGCATGTGGTAGCTGTGCACGAAATAGGCGTGATCGCCCGTCTTGATCCCGTCGAAGACCGGGTGGGGCAGGTCGATCACCAGATCGTTCCAGCCCATATGCGGCACTTTCAGCGCGGGATCGGCGGGCGTGATGCGCTCGACCTGACCGGGGATCCAGTCAAAGCCTGGGGTGGGGGTGTATTCCAGCCCGCGCGTCGCCAGCATCTGCATCCCGATGCAGATCCCCAGAAAGGGACGGGCCTGGGTGATCACGGCCTCTTCCATCGCCTCGAACAGGCCGCGGTGATCGAAGAGGGCCTGACGGCAGGCGGGATAGGCCCCGTCGCCCGGCAGCACGATCCGGTCGGCGCGACGCACGGTGTCGGGGTCCGAGGTCACGATGACCTGACCCGCGCCCACCTCGTCGGCCATGCGCTGAAAGGCCTTTTCGGCGGAATGCAGGTTTCCGCTTTCGTAATCGATGATGACAGTGCTCATGCCGGCCTACAGCGTCCCCTTGGTCGAGGGGATGGCATCCGCGCGGCGCGGATCGGGTTCGACCGCCTCGCGCAGGGCGCGGGCCACGGCCTTGAACGCGGCCTCGGCGATGTGGTGGCTGTTGAAGCCATGCAGCTTGTCCACATGCAGGGTGATGCCGCCATGGGTCGCGAAGGCCTGGAAGAATTCGCGCACCAGTTCGGTGTCGAATGCGCCGATCTTGGCGGTGGGCATGTCGAGGTTCCACACAAGGAAAGGCCGCCCCGACAGATCGAGGGCCGCGCGCACCTGTGCGTCATCCATGGGCAGCAGGCAACTGCCATAGCGGCGGATGCCGCGCTTGTCACCCAGCGCCTGTGTCAGGGCCTGGCCCAGGGCGATGCCCACATCCTCGACCGTGTGGTGATCGTCGATATGCAGATCGCCCGTGGCCCGGATGGTCATGTCGATCAGCGCGTGGCGCGACAACTGGTCCAGCATGTGGTCGAAGAACCCCACGCCGGTCTGGTTGTCATAACGGCCGGTTCCGTCCAGATCGATCTGGACGGTGATATCGGTCTCGGCCGTCTTGCGCGTGATGGTGGCGGTCCGCATGTGTCTGGCTCCTGCTGTCGTCGGGCCGCTTATAGGCGCATGGGGCGCGCGGGGGAAGAGGCGAGGGCACGATGCCCATTGCCCCTGTGGCGCGCCTGTGCCAGCTTCGGGCGACACGACCAGAGCGAGGCATCCCATGAGCACCTGCGTCTTCATCCAGTTGCGCTGCAAACCCGGCAAGACCTACCAGGTCGCCGAGGACATCGCCCTGCGCGAAATCCATTCAGAGCTGCATTCGACAAGCGGCGAATATGACCTGCTGATGAAGCTCTACATCCCCGAGGGGCAGGATGTGGGCAAGTTCATCAACGATCACCTGCTGGATATTCCGGGAATCGAACGGTCGCTGACCACGCTGACCTTCAAGGCGTTCTGAAGGGGGCACAGGCCGCAGGGTCGGCGATCGCGCGGCGGTGCGTGCCGCGCCTTGTTTCCGCGCGTGGTCACTGCGTGGATGAGCGTTACATTCACCTCTTCAGGCACAAACAAAAAAGCCGGCCACGAGGACCGGCTTTTTTGATATTTGGAGCGGGCGAGGCGATTCGAACGCCCGACCCTAACCTTGGCAAGGTTATGCTCTACCCCTGAGCTACGCCCGCTTCCTTGGGTGAGGCGTGAGATATAAATTCTGCGCGGGACCCGCAAGAGGAAAATTGCGGCTTTGCGCAAAAACTTTTCACCGCAACCCAAAACACCAATAAAACAAGGCCGATCAGAGCAGCGCATGGGCGATATTCGCCGCCCCGCCCACCAGAAGCACCACAAAGGTCAGCACCGCACCGCCGCCGCGCAGGGGGGACTTGTGCGGCAGGGACGCCATCCCCAGCGCATGCATGATCCGCGCCAGCAGCAGCATTGCCCCGATGGCGTGCAAGGCCAGGGCAGGGGCGCCCTGCATTTCGGCCAGAAACAGCAGGATCAGCGCCAGCGGCACGTATTCCGCGAAATTGGCATGCACCCGCATGGCATTGGCCATGACCGGATCGCCCTTGTCGCCCGCAAAGACCTTTTGCTGCACCCGCACCCGGATCACCCAGCCGCTGATGATCACGTAGACCAGCGCCAGAAGGCCCGCGTAAAGCGCCGTGATCTGGGGAATCATGCTTCGAACTCCACCAGCAGGTCCTTGGCGTCGATGGAAGCGCCGGGCGTCACATGCACCGCCTTGATGGTGGCGTCATGATCGGCATGGATGCCGGTTTCCATCTTCATCGCCTCGATGGTCAGCAGCAGATCGCCCGCCTTGACCTTGGCGCCCGGCGTGGCCGCGACACTGGCGACGACGCCCGGCATCGGCGCGCCGATATGGGCGGGGTTGCCGGTTTCGGCCTTGGGCCGCGCGGCGGTCTGGGATTTGACCAGCCGGTTGGGCACACGGATCACGCGGGGCTGGCCGTTCAGTTCGAAGAAGACCTTGACCTCGCCATCATCCGAGGTCTCGCCCACGGCTTGCAGGCGGATTTCCAGCGTCTTGCCGGGATCGATCTCGGCGGTGATCTCCTCGCCCGGCTCCATCCCATAGAGATAGGTGCGCGTGGGCAGGGTGCGCACGGGGCCATAGACCCGGTGGCGGCCCATGTAATCAAGGAAGACCTTGGGATACATCAGGTATCCGTTCAGATCCTCGTCATCGACCTTCTTGCCCTCAAGCTGCGCTTCCAGATCGGCGCGGGCCGCTTCCAGATCGACGGGGGGCAGGTGCTTGCCGGGGCGTTCCGTATTGGGTGTCTCGCCTTTCAGAACCTTGGCCAGGATCGAGGCGGGGAAGCCGCCCGGCGGCTGGCCCAGGTTGCCGCGCATCATGTCGATGACCGAATCCGGAAAGGCCACCTCGGTTGCCGGGTCTTCGACCTGGGCGCGGGTCAGGCCCTGGCTGACCATCATCAGCGCCATGTCGCCCACCACCTTGGACGAGGGCGTGACCTTCACGATATCGCCGAACATCTGGTTCACGTCGGCATAGGTGCGGGCGACCTCGGGCCATTTTTCCTCAAGCCCCAGGCTGCGGGCCTGCGCCTTGAGGTTGGTGAACTGCCCGCCCGGCATCTCGTGCAGATAGACCTCGGAGGCGGGGGCCTGAAGACCGGCCTCGAAGGCCACATATTGCGCGCGGACCTGTTCCCAGTAATCGCTGATCTCGCGCACGCGGTCGATGTGCAGACCCGTGTCGCGCGGGGTGTGGCGCAGCGCCTCGACGACCGAGCCAAGGCAGGCCTGCGAGGTGCCGCCCGAAAACGCATCCATCGCCGCATCCACCGCATCGACACCCGCATCGGCGGCCGCGAGGATCGAGGCCCCGGCAATGCCGCTGGTGTCATGGGTGTGGAAATGCACCGGGATCGTCAGCTCGTCCTTGAGCGCCTTGACCAGAATGCGCGCGGCGGCGGGTTTCAGCAGGCCCGCCATATCCTTGAGGCCAAGGACATGCGCGCCCGCGGCTTCCAGCTCTTTCGCCATGGCGACATAGTATTTCAGGTCATACTTGGCGCGGTCCGGGTCAAGGATGTCGCCGGTATAGCAGATCGTGCCTTCGCAGATGCGTTCGTTTTCCAGCACCGCATCCATGGCGACGCGCATGTTCTCGGTCCAGTTGAGGCTGTCGAAGACGCGGAACACATCGACGCCGGTTTCCGACGCCTGCCGCACGAATTCGCGCACCACGTTGTCGGGGTAATTGGTATAGCCCACCCCGTTCGAGGCGCGCAGCAGCATCTGGGTCAGCAGGTTCGGCATGGCCCGGCGCAGGTCGCGCAGGCGCTGCCACGGGCATTCCTGCAAGAAGCGGTAGGCCACGTCGAAGGTGGCGCCGCCCCAGCATTCGACGCTGAACAACTCGGGCAGGTTGGCGGCATAGCTGGGGGCCACGCGGATCATGTCGATGGACCGCATGCGGGTGGCCAGCAAGGATTGATGCCCGTCGCGCATGGTGGTGTCGGTCAGCAAGAGGCGCTGCTGCGCCAGCATCCAGTCGGCCACGGCCTTGGGCCCCTCGCGTTCCAGCAGGGTCTTGGTGCCTTCGCGCAGCGCGCCGGGCGCGGATTTGGGCGGGCGCGGCTGGCGCGCCTCGGCGGGCGGTTTCGGCCGGCCCGCGGTTTCGGGATGCCCGTTCACGGTGATATCCGCGATATAGGTCAGGATCTTGGTCGCCCGGTCGCGGCGCTTGTGGAACTGGAACAGCGCCGGGGTCTCGTCGATGAACTTGGTGTGGTATTCGTTGTTCAGGAAGGTCGGGTGCTTGAGCAGGTTCTCGACGAAGGCGATGTTGGTGCTGACGCCACGGATGCGGAATTCGCGCAGGGCGCGGTCCATCCGGGCGATCGCCGCCTCGGGCGTCTGCGCCCAGGCGGTGACCTTTTCCAGCAGGCTGTCATAGAAGCGCGTGATGACAGCACCGGAATAGGCGGTGCCGCCATCCAGACGGATGCCCATGCCGGTGGCACCACGATAGGCGGTGATGCGGCCATAATCGGGGATGAAGTTGTTCTGCGGGTCCTCGGTGGTGATCCGGGTCTGCAGGGCATGGCCGTTCAGATGGATATCGGCCTGTGATGCCTTGCCCGTGGCCTCGGCCAGGGTCTTGCCCTCGGCGATCCTGATCTGGGCCTGCACGATGTCGATGCCGGTCACCGCCTCGGTCACGGTATGTTCGACCTGCACGCGGGGGTTCACTTCGATGAAGTAGAACTTGTCATCGGCCATATCCATCAGGAATTCGACGGTGCCCGCGCATTCGTAATTCACATGCGCGCAGATGCGGCGGCCCAGTTCGCACAGTTCCTCGCGCTGTTCTTGCGTGAGATAGGGGGCGGGGGCGCGTTCCACGACCTTCTGGTTGCGGCGCTGGACCGAGCAGTCGCGTTCCCACAGATGGTAAATCTCGCCGTGGCTGTCGCCCAGGATCTGCACCTCGACGTGCCGCGCCTTGAGGATCATCTTTTCCAGATAGCCCTCGCCATTGCCAAAGGCGGCCTCGGCCTCGCGCCGGCCTTCCATGACCTTTTCGGCCAGTTCCTTTTCGCTGTTGATCGGTCGCATCCCGCGCCCGCCGCCGCCCCAGCTGGCCTTGAGCATCAGGGGATAGCCGATCCCGGCGGCCTCGGCGCGGATCTTGTCCATGTCATTGCCCAGCACCTCGGTCGCGGGGATCACGGGCACGCCTGCGGCCATCGCCACCTTGCGGGCGCTGGCCTTGTCGCCCAAGGCGCGCATGGTTTCGGCCTTGGGGCCGATGAAGGTGATGCCGTTGGCGGTGCAGGCATCCACGAAATCGGGGTTTTCGGACAGAAGACCGTAGCCGGGGTGGATCGCGTCCGCGCCCGATTGCTTGGCCACGCGGATGATCTCGTCGATGCTGAGGTAGGCCGCGACCGGGCCCAGCCCTTCGCCGATGCGATAAGCCTCGTCGGCCTTGAAGCGGTGCAGGCTGAGTTTATCTTCTTCAGCGAAGACGGCGACGGTGCGCTTGCCCAGCTCGTTGGCGGCGCGCATGACGCGAATGGCGATCTCGCCCCGGTTGGCAATGAGGATTTTCTTGAACTCGGCCATGGCCTGCTCCTTGCTGACGTGTCGTTCCGGTGGCCCGGTCACCTTGAATGCGCCTATGCGTAGCCTCATGCTGCAGTGCAGCGCAAGTGCAGGCTTGGCGCGACTGTAACAATCTGCAAGATTTCCGCCTTGCCCGAAAGCGACAAGGTGACCTATCGGAAACTAGGCGGGCATCAGGCGTCCCGGCAGGTCGCGCAGCGCATGGGTGCCAAGCTGGCCCATGTTGGACGCGATATCCTTTTTCAGCATCTCGATCAGATGGGCGGGACCTGCCTCGCCCAGGGCCCCCAGCGCGTAATGCCAGGGGCGGCCCATCATGACGAAATCGGCGCCCAGTGCGATGGCGCGCAGGATGTCCAGACCGCCCTCGATCCCGCTGTCGAAGATCAAGGGCAGCGCGGTCGCGGCCCGGATCGCGGGCAGCATCGAAATGGTCGAAGGCGCGCCGTCGAATTGCCGACCGGCATGGTTGCTGACCCAGATCGCATCGGCGCCCGCCTGCTCCAGCATCGGCACATCGCGCGCATCCAGCACGCCCTTGACGATCAGGGGGCCGTCCCATGCATCACGCAGCGCCTTGAGATACTCCATATCCGGCGAGGTGCGCAGCATGTAGCCCGCGTGTTCGGTGGAACTGAGGCCGGTCAACTGCCCGGCATAGCCGTCGATCAGCCGCATCCGGGGCATGCCCAGCCGCGCCGTGCCAAGCGCCCATGCGGGGCAGCGCGCGACCTGCGCCAGAAGGCGCGGGGTCAGGCGCGGCGGCGAGGTCAGGCCCGAACGGGTCTGGCGTTCGCGGCGGCTGGCCACGGGCACATCCACGGTCAGCACCAGTGCCGAAAAGCCCGCGTCGCGGGCGCGTTTCAGCATGTCGGCGCGAATGCCCGGATCACGGGGGGGATAGATCTGGAACCAGCCATTGCCGTCCAGATGGGGGCCGACCTCCTCGGGCGTGCGGCTGGCCACGGTGGACAGGCCATAGGGCAGGCCGGCGGCGGTGGCATTGCGTGCAAGGATCCGTTCCGCATCGGGCCAGAACAGGCCCGACATGCCCACGGGGCTGACGCCGAAGGGCAGGGCATGGGTCTTGCCGAAGAGGGTGACCGACATGTCGGGCTGAAACTCGCCATGCAGGATCGAGGGCATCAGCAGCACGCTGTCCAGATCCGCGCGGTTGCGGCGCAGCACGGATTCGCTGCCCGTGGCGCTGTCGAGATATTCGAACACGAACCAGGGCATGCGGCGGCGGGCCTGTGCCTTGAGGTCGGAAAGGGCGGGGTAGCGTTGAAACAGATCCATGGCGCGCATTTGTCTCGGCGTCGTCTGATTTGTCCATATCCCAGTTTCGGCAAACCCGGTTGTCGGGAAAATATCCGCAGAACAGAACAAGAACTTCACTTCCCCTTGGCGCTGTGGCGCGCTAGGATCGCGCGCATGAGCCATTTTGACGACATGCCCGCCACACCCGCTGTCCCGCTTTCGGCCCGCGCCATGGCCGCGCGGCCTGCTGCCCCCTACCTTGAGGGGCTGAACCCCGCGCAGCGCGCGGCGGTCGAGGCGTTGGATGGCCCCGTTCTGATGCTGGCGGGCGCGGGCACCGGCAAGACCAAGGCGCTGACCGCGCGTATCGTGCATCTGATGGCGATGGGAAAGGCGCGGCCCGACCAGATCCTGGCCGTGACCTTCACCAACAAGGCCGCGCGCGAGATGAAGAACCGCGTGGGCACCATGCTGGGCCAGCAGGTCGAGGGGATGCCTTGGCTGGGCACTTTTCATTCGGTCTGCGTCAAGCTGCTGCGCCGCCATGCCGAACTGGTCGGGCTCAAGTCGAATTTCACGATTCTGGATACGGATGACCAGATCAGGCTGCTCAAACAGTTGATCGCGGCCAGTTCCATCGACGACAAGCGCTGGCCCGCGCGGATGCTGGCGGGGATCATCGACGGCTGGAAAAACCGCGCCTGGACCCCTGAAAAGGTGCCTGCCGCAGAGGCGGGGGCCTATAACAATCGCGGGATGGAGCTTTACGCCGCCTACCAGACCCGGCTGCGCGAATTGAACGCCGTCGATTTCGGCGATCTGCTGCTGCATATGGTCCATATCTTCCAGACCCATGACGATGTGCTGGACCAGTATCGCAGCCGTTTCCGCTATATCCTGGTGGACGAGTATCAGGATACGAACGTCGCCCAATACCTCTGGCTGCGTCTTCTGGCGGGCGGGCATCGCAACATTTGCTGTGTCGGCGATGATGATCAGTCAATTTACGGCTGGCGCGGGGCCGAAGTGGGCAACATCCTGCGGTTCGAGACGGATTTTCCCGGTGCCGTCGTGGTGCGGCTGGAGCAGAACTACCGCTCGACCCCGCATATCCTGGCGGCCGCCTCGGGCGTGATCGCGGGCAACCGGGGGCGCTTGGGCAAGACGCTCTGGACGCAGGAACAGGAGGGCGAGAAGGTTCGCCTGATCGGCCATTGGGATGGCGAGGAAGAGGCCCGCTGGATCGGCGAGGAGATCGAGGCGCTGCAACGCGGCACGCGCGGGATGCGCCAGTTTTCGCTGGACGAGATGGCGATTCTGGTGCGCGCCAGCCACCAGATGCGCGCCTTCGAGGATCGTTTCCTGACCATCGGTCTGCCGTACCGGGTGATCGGCGGGCCGCGCTTCTATGAACGGCTCGAGATCCGCGATGCGATGGCCTATTTCCGGGTGGTCACCAGCCCCGCCGACGATCTGGCCTTCGAGAGGATCGTGAACACGCCCAAGCGCGGGCTTGGCGACAAGGCGCAGCAGACAATCCAGCGCATCGCGCGCGAGAATGGCGTGCCCCTGGTGCAGGGCGCGCAGATCGCCGTGGGCGACAAGGTCATCACCGGCAAGGGTGGCGCCGCGCTGGGCCAGCTTGTCACCGATATCGCCCGCTGGGGCCGGATGGCGGGTGATCCCGACATCAGCCATGTCGAACTGGCCGAGATGATCCTGGACGAGAGCGGCTATACCGCCATGTGGCAGGCCGACAAGACGCCCGAGGGGCCGGGGCGGCTGGAGAACCTCAAGGAACTGGTCAAGGCGCTGGAGCAGTTCGAGAACCTGCAAGGGTTCCTGGAGCATGTCAGCCTGATCATGGACAACGAATCCTCGGAAGAGGGTGCCAAGGTCAGCATCATGACGCTGCATGCCGCCAAGGGGCTGGAATTTCCCGCCGTCTTCCTGCCGGGATGGGAGGACGGGCTGTTTCCGTCCCAGCGGTCGATGGACGAAAGCGGCACCAAGGGGGTCGAGGAGGAGCGGCGGCTGGCCTATGTGGGCATCACGCGGGCCGAGGAGGTCTGCACGATTTCCTTTGCGGGCAACCGGCGCGTCTTCGGGCAGTGGCAATCGGCGCTGCCCTCGCGTTTCATCGACGAATTGCCCGAAGATCATGTCGAGGTGCTGACGCCGCCCGGCCTTTACGGCGGCGGTTTCGGTGCGGCGGGCATGGGCGGCGATTTCGGGGGTGGCGCGCGGTCTGGTATCGAGGATCGCGTGGCCGAGGCGAATGTCTACAACTCGCCCGGATGGAAACGCCTGCAAAGCCGCAGCGCACAGCGCCCGATCAGCCAGCCGCGCGAGACGCGCGATACCGTGATCGACATGCAGGCCGTCAGTGCGCATACGATGGGCGAGCGGGTGTTTCACCAGAAATTCGGCTATGGCATCATCATCGGGATCGAAGGCGACAAGCTGGAGATCGACTTTGAGAAAGCAGGCGCGAAAAAGGTCGTCGCGCGCTTCATTACCGGGGCGGATGATATTCCGTTCTGATGGACCGGTCTGACGGGCCAGTTTGACGG